>NZ_JACCQQ010000001.1:0-580185 GCF_014268345.1 Pseudomonas sp. SWRI18 | reverse complement strand
ATGTTGACTGACCCACCGCTTTCGCGAGCAAGCCCGCTCCCACAGGGGATTGCGCTTAACTGACTGGCATTAGGGCAAGCCCGCTCCCACAGGGGTTCAGTGTTGGTTTCAGACGCCTTGTTTCCCCTCGTCCTACCGCCCATTCCCACCTTGCATACAGCCTGTTGTCGCCCATAAAAAACCTCGCTATAACGGTTAATAGCAGACCGCCAGCCGCTAGGAAGTATCGCGATGAATCAGGGAAGTTTCGTCCTCCACAAGCTGTTCAAGCACTACAACGTCCACGTCGAACAACTCGGTCACGACCCGCAACGCAAAACCGTGCTGATGGTCAACGGTGCGCTGTCCACCACGCGCTCCTTCGCCCGCACCAGCAAATGCCTGGCCGAGCACTTCAATGTGCTGCTGTTCGACTTGCCGTTCTCGGGCTATTCCCGCGAGCACAACGCTGACCTGGACCTGGTGACCAAGGACGACGAGGTACAGATCCTGCGCGCCCTGGTGGAGCGCTTCCAGGTCAACCACCTGGTGTCGGCTTCGTGGGGCGGTATCTCCACGCTGCTGACCCTGGCCCACAACCCGCCCTCCATCGAAAGCTCGGTGGTGATGGCCCTGGCGCCCAACCTCAACCAGGCGATGCTCGACTATGTGGAGCGCGTGCGCGTGCTGATTGAGGCGGATGACAAGTCCGCCGTCGGCCACTTGCTCAATGAGACCGTGGGCAAATACTTGTCGCCCCGGCTCAAGCGCAACAACCATCGGCATTTGTCGAATATGGCCACCACCGAATACCGCCAGGCGCGCTTTCATATCCACCAGGTGCTGGCGCTGGGCGATGGCAATTACCTGCCGGCGCTGCGGCAGATCGAGACACCGGTGCACTTCCTCAACGGCGCCCTGGACGAGTACACCCCCGCCGCCGACGCGCAACTGTTCAAGCACTACGTAGGCCGCAGCAGCTTTGCCGTGGCTGAACATACGGGCCACTTGCTTGACCTCGAATCCAGCGAAGCCGCCGTGGCGGTACACCGCGAACTGCTGGATTTCCTGGTGGGAAAAGGCGCGACGAATGACGCATAATCGCCAACACATAGGCTGCTAACAAATAGGTTTTTCCATGCCGAACCGCGTCCCGCTCGATGCCAAGACCGCCCGCTGGCTCCCCTGGGTGGTCGCGATTGCCTTCTTCATGCAGTCGCTGGACGGGACGATCCTGAACACGGCACTGCCCGCCATGGCCCGGGACCTTGCGGAAAACCCGCTGCGCATGCAAGGGGTGGTGATCGCCTACATGCTCACTGTTGCGCTGCTGATCCCGGCCTCGGGCTGGATCGCCGACCGTTTCGGCACCAAGAAAATCTTCTTTGGCGCAATCATGCTGTTCAGCATTGGCTCGCTGCTGTGCGCGTTGTCCAGCAGCTTGAGCATGCTGGTGGGCGCACGGGTGGTCCAGGGCCTGGGTGGCGCGCTGATGCTGCCGGTCGGGCGGCTGGTGGTGTTACGCGCGTATCCCCGTTCCGAACTGGTGCGCATCATGGGTTTCATCACCATCCCCGGCCTGCTCGGCCCGTTGCTTGGCCCGACGATGGGCGGCTGGATGGTGCAATACCTGACCTGGCACTGGATCTTCCTGATCAACCTGCCGGTGGGCATGATCGGCTGCTACGCCGTGTGGAAATTCATCCCCGACCTGCGCGGCAGCGAGCGCACACGCTTTGACGGGGTCGGCTTCCTGCTGTTCGGCGCGGCGATGGTGCTGATCACCATCGCCATGGAAGGCCTGGGCGAACTGCATCTGCCGCACCTGCGGGTGATGTTGCTGCTGTTCGGCGGGCTGGCGTGCCTGGCGGCGTATTGGTTGCGCGCCGGGCATATCGACCATGCGTTGTTCTCGCCGGTGCTGTTCAAGACACGCACCTTTGCGGTCGGCATCCTGGGCAACCTGTTTGCGCGACTGGGCAGCGGTGCCCTGCCGTTCCTGGTGCCGCTGCTGTTGCAGGTGGCGCTGGGCTATTCGCCGTCGCAAGCCGGGATGAGCATGCTGCCCCTGGCGGCGGCGGCGATGGTGGCCAAGTCCGTCGCGCGGCCGCTGATCGAACGCCTCGGCTACCGCGTCGTGCTGACCGGCAACACCCTGGCGCTGGGCCTGATGCTGGCGAGCATGGGGCTGGTCACGGAACAGACGCCCTACCCGCTGCTATTGGGCATGCTGGCGGTGCTGGGGGCGATCAACTCGCTGCAATTTACAGCGATGAACACCGTCACCCTGATCGACCTCGACGACGCCCAGGCCAGCAGCGGCAACAGCTTGCTCTCGGTGGTGGCGCAGTTGTCGCTGAGCCTCGGCGTGGCGTGCGCCGGTGCTCTGCTCGGTGGGTTTACCGCTGAAGCAGGCAACGATGGGGTGGAAAGCGTGCTCGGCGCGTTCCAACTGACCTTTCTCACCGTGGGCATCATGGCGATGCTGGCGGCGGCGATCTTCCTGCAACTGTCGCCAAAAGACGGTAAACGCGTGGTCAACCCAGACCAGCATATCGAGCACTGACAGGCTTCTCGTCTAGAACTTGCAGGGAAATTCCCACGGGACTGGTACACTGCGCGACATTTTGTTTTGCAGAGCCAGTCCCGTGACTACCATCGCCACCGCTTTTAATACTTTGCCCCTGTCCGCCGCCATGCTGGCTAACCTCGACTCGCTGGGTTATGTCGAGATGACGCAGATCCAGGCGCAAAGCTTGCCGGTGATCCTCAAGGGGCTGGACCTGATTGCCCAGGCCAAGACCGGCAGCGGCAAGACCGCCGCGTTCGGCATCGGCCTGTTGAACCCGATCAACCCGCGCTACTTCGGCTGCCAGGCGCTGGTGATGTGCCCGACGCGCGAGCTGGCCGACCAGGTCGCCAAGGAAATCCGCCGCCTGGCCCGAGCCGAAGACAACATCAAGGTGCTGACCCTGTGCGGCGGCGTCTCCCTCGGCCCGCAGATCGCATCCCTGGAACATGGCGCCCATGTGATCGTCGGCACGCCGGGTCGTATCCAGCAGCACCTGCGCAAGGGTTCGCTGGTACTGGACGGCTTGAACACGCTGATCCTCGACGAAGCCGACCGCATGCTCGACATGGGCTTCTACGACGCCATCGAAGACATCATCAGCAAGACCCCGCCGCGCCGCCAGACCCTGCTGTTTTCGGCCACCTACCCGGTGAGCATCAAGCAGCTGGCCTCCAAGTTCATGCGCGCGCCGCAACAGGTGAAAGCCGAGGCGTTCCACTCCGACGATCAGATCGAGCAGCGTTTCTACGAGATCTCGCCGGAAGAACGCATGGACGCCGTGACCAAGGTACTGGCGCACTTCCGCCCGGCGTCATGCGTGGCGTTCTGCTTTACCAAGCAGCAAGTGCAGGAAACCGTCGATCACCTGACATCCAAAGGCATTTCCGCCGTCGGCCTGCATGGCGACCTGGAACAGCGTGACCGTGACCAGGTGCTGGCGATGTTCGCCAACCGCAGTACCTCGGTGCTGGTTGCGACCGACGTCGCCGCCCGTGGCCTGGACATCGACTCGCTGGACATGGTGATCAACGTCGAACTGGCCCGCGATTCCGAGATTCACATCCACCGCGTCGGCCGT
This sequence comes from Pseudomonas sp. SWRI18, assembly GCF_014268345.1. NCBI lineage: Bacteria > Pseudomonadati > Pseudomonadota > Gammaproteobacteria > Pseudomonadales > Pseudomonadaceae > Pseudomonas > Pseudomonas sp. SWRI18. The sequence continues at coordinate 576,556 of NZ_JACCQQ010000001.1, read as the reverse complement.
ACCGGTCGTGCCGGTGAGACCGGCATCGCCATCAGCCTGGTGGCCCCGTCCGAAGCGCACCGTGCCCAGGCCATCGAGCAACTGCAGAAGTCGCCGCTGAACTGGGACCAGTTGGACAACCTCAAGCCGCAAAGCGGCGGTCCGTTGTTGCCGCAGATGAGCACCCTGTGTATCGCCGCCGGCCGCAAGGACAAGGTTCGTCCAGGCGACATTCTTGGCGCATTGACCGGTGACGCCGGCATTCCGGGTGCCCAGGTGGGCAAGATCGCGATCTTTGATTTCCAGGCCTTCGTGGCCGTGGAGCGCGGGATCGCCAAGCAGGCGCTGCAGCGTTTGAACGACGGCAAGATCAAGGGCCGCTCGTTGCGCGTGCGGATCCTGTAAATATCTCCGATTCAATGGAGATCACATGTGGGAGCGGGCTTGCTCGCGAATGCGGTGTGTCAGTCGCCGAATAAGTTGACTGATCCACCGCTTTCGCGAGCAAGCCAGCTCCCACATTTGATTGCATTTCAGATCGATATTTTGTGAGGACATTGCTGTGCGCTCGACCGAAGTTGTGATCATTGGCGCCGGCGCCGCAGGCTTGATGTGCGCACTGACCGCCGCCGGGCGTGGGCGCAAGGTGATGTTGATCGACCACGCGAACAAGGCCGGCAAAAAGATCCTGATGTCCGGCGGTGGCCGCTGCAATTTCACCAATATGTACACCGAACCTGCCAACTTTCTCTCGCACAACGCGCACTTCTGCAAATCCGCCCTGGCCCGCTATACCCAGTGGGACTTTATCGGGCTGGTGGCCAAGCACGGCGTGCCGTACCACGAGAAGAAAATCGGCCAGCTGTTCTGCGACAACAAGTCCAGCGACATCCTCGGCCTGTTGCTCGACGAGTGCATCCAGACCGGCGTGCAGATGCACCTGGACACCTCGGTCCAGGCGATTGCCAAACTCGACGGCGGCTACCAGTTGCAGACCACCTTGGGTGAGCTGCGCTGCGAGTCCCTGGTGATCGCCACCGGCGGCTTGTCGATTCCAACCCTGGGCGCGACCGGTTTTGGCTATCAAGTGGCCAAGCAGTTCGGCCATGAACTGCTGCCGACCCGCGCCGGGCTGGTGCCGTTTACCATCACCGATCAACTCAAGGACCTGTGCGGCGAGCTGTCGGGGACTTCTGTGGATTGCCTGGTCAGCTGCAACGGCCAGAGCTTTCGCGAGAACATCCTGTTTACCCATCGCGGCCTGAGCGGGCCGGCGATTCTGCAGATTTCCTCGTACTGGGAATCCGGCGACACGGTGGCGATCAACCTGCTGCCCGACCACGACGCCCACGCCTGGTTGCAACAGCAACAGGCCGAACGTCCCAACAGCGAGCTGAAGACCCTGCTCGGGGAGATCTTCACCAAGAAGATGGCCAACCTGCTGGCGGACACCTGGTTCGCGTCCAAGCCGATGAAGCAATACACCCATGCCGAAATCGCCGATATCGCCGCCAAGCTCGGCAACTGGCAACTGGTGCCGGCGGGTACCGAGGGCTATCGCACGGCGGAGGTGACGCTGGGTGGAGTGGACACGCGGGAAGTGTCGTCCAAGACCATGGAATCGCTGAAAAGCCCTGGCCTGTACTTTATTGGTGAAGTGCTGGATGTGACCGGTCATTTGGGCGGGTTCAACTTCCAGTGGGCGTGGGCTTCGGGCTACGCGGCCGCGCAGTTTGCCTGACGAAACCGAATCAAAACTGTGGGAGCGGGCTTGCTCGCGAATGCAGTGTGTCAGTCACCGGATAAGCCGGCTGACCCACCGCTTTCGCGAGCAAGCCCGCTCCCACATTTGTTTTGTGGTGTGTCAGGGACTTTTTTGCGCAACGATGTGATCACCACACTTGCCGTGGCGTCCTTGATAGCTCAATTTAGCGGCATCGCTCCGGAAGACTCCTGCCTTCATGTCATCGACCTCGTTCAAGCAGTCCCTGCGGCGCCTGTGGGCACTGGATAAATTCAGCTACAGCATTCGGGTGTTCATCGCCCTGACCGGCAGCATGGTGCTGTGCTGGTATCAGGATGAAATGACCCTGCTGATCCCGCTGTTCCTGGGGATTATCGCCAGCGCCCTGGCCGAGACCGATGACAGCTGGCAAGGCCGCCTCAACGCCCTGGCGGTGACGCTGGTGTGTTTCAGCATTGCCGCGCTGTCGGTGGAGCTGCTGTTCCCCTATCCCTGGATCTTCGCGATTTCCCTGGCCCTGGCCACCTTCTGCCTGACCATGCTCGGCGCCTTGGGCGAACGTTATGGCGCGATTGCGTCGGCGACGCTGATCCTGTCGGTTTACACCATGATCGGCGTGGACCAGCGTGGTGGCGCCGTCTCCGACTTCTGGCATGAACCGTTGCTGCTGGTAGCCGGCGCCGCCTGGTACGGCGCGCTGTCGGTGCTGTGGCAGGCGCTGTTTTCCAACCAGCCGGTGCAGCAGAGCCTGGCGCGGTTGTTTCGCGAGTTGGGGCGTTATCTCAAGCTCAAGTCTTCCCTGTTTGAACCGATCCGCCAGTTGGACGTGGAAGCACGCCGCCTGGAACTGGCCCAGCAGAATGGCCGCGTGGTGGCGGCGCTCAACGCGGCGAAGGAAATCATCCTGCATCGCGTGGGCAATGGGCGGCCGGGCTCGAAAGTCAGCCGCTACCTGAAGCTGTACTTCCTCGCCCAGGACATTCACGAACGTGCCAGTTCGTCCCACTACCCCTACAACGCCCTCGCCGACGCGTTCTTCCACAGCGACGTGCTGTTCCGCTGCCAGCGCCTGCTGCGCCAACAGGGCAAGGCTTGCCAGGCGCTGGGCGAATCGATCCAGCTGCGCCAGCCGTTCATCTATGACGACAGCTTCGCCGAAGCCCTGGGTGACCTCAACGCGTCCCTGGAACACCTGCGCATCCAGAGCAACCCGGCCTGGCGCGGCCTGCTGCGTTCGTTGCGCGCGCTGGCGGCCAACCTGTCCACGCTGGACCGCCTGCTCGGCGACGCGAGTAACCCCGACGCCCTGGCTGACGCCACCGACAGCAACCTGCTGGACCGCGCCCCGCGTAACCTCAAGGAAATGTGGACGCGCCTGCGCACCCAAATGACGCCGACGTCGTTGCTGTTTCGCCACGCCTTGCGCCTGTCGCTGGCGTTGACCGTCGGCTACGGCATGCTGCACGCGATCCATGCGTCCCAGGGCTACTGGATCATTCTCACCACGCTGTTCGTGTGCCAGCCCAACTACGGCGCCACGCGGCGCAAGCTTGGCCAGCGGATCATCGGCACTGCCATCGGCCTCACCGTGGCCTGGGCGCTGTTCGACCTGTTTCCAAGCCCGCTGGTGCAGTCGATGTTCGCCATCGCCGCCGGGCTGGTGTTCTTTATCAACCGCACCACCCGCTATACCCTGGCCACCGCCGCCATCACCTTGATGGTGCTGTTCTGCTTCAACCAGGTGGGCGATGGCTACGGGCTGTTCCTGCCACGGCTGTTCGATACCTTGCTGGGCAGCCTGATCGCGGGCCTGGCGGTGTTCCTGTTCCTGCCCGACTGGCAGGGTCGACGGCTGAACAAAGTGCTGGCCAACACCCTGACCTGCAACAGCATCTACCTGCGCCAGATCATGCAGCAATACGCCGCCGGCAAGCGCGACGACCTGGCCTATCGCCTGGCGCGGCGCAACGCGCACAACGCCGATGCGGCGCTGTCGACGACCCTGGCGAACATGCTGATGGAACCGGGGCACTTCCGTAAGGAGGCGGACGTGGGCTTCCGCTTCCTGGTGTTGTCGCACACTTTGCTCAGCTATTTGTCAGGGCTCGGTGCACACCGCGAAACCCAGTTGCCGGCCGAAGTGCGCGAGCACCTGATCGAAGGCGCGGGTAATTCCCTGGCGGCGAGCATCGATGAAATCGCCACGGGGTTGGCCAATAAACAGCCGATTGCGATCCAGAGCGATGCCGAGGAAGCGCTGGCGGCGGATCTGGAGCAGATGCCGGATGAAATCGACGAAGGGCAGCGGCTGGTGCAGACGCAGTTGGCGTTGATTTGTCGGCAATTGGGGCCGTTGCGCACGCTGGCGGCGCATTTGATCAAAGATACCAGTGCGACCTGAATCGCTATCGCAGGCAAGCCAGCTCCCACTTGATTGTGTACTCAGTCAAATGTGGGAGCTGGCTTGCCTGCGATGAGGTCCGCAAGGACACTACATCCCATGCTGCTTCATCAACCGCGCATAACTGCCGTCCGCCTTCATTTTGGCAATCTCTCGGTCAAACCCGGCAACGATCCGCGCATGCTCGGGGTGCTTGAGGCTGACCAGGATATGCAGGCTGTTTTCGCTCAGCGGCGTGGGCAGGAATTCCACCGCATCGCGCACCCGCGCGGACTCGCGTGACAGGTAGTAACGCGCCACATATTCATCCTCCACCGTCAGCCGCACCCGCTGCGCCGCCAGCATGCGCACGGCCATGGCGAAGTTGTGCACAGGAATTTTCTGCAACTGCGCATCGCCATCAAACGCCGCCGAATAGGCATACCCGCGTACCACGGCGATCGGGTAGTCGTGCAGTTGCTCAAGGTTGTGGAACTGGAGGGGATCGTCGCGACGCTTGATGAAACGCACGCGGTTGAGCAGGTACTCACTGGAGAACTCGCCCAACTGCGTGCGGGCGTTGTCGTACCAGGCATTGACCAGCACGTCATAGCGCCCATCACCCACGCCCATCAGCGCGCGTGCCCAGGGCACCTGCTCGAAGTCACTGGCGTAACCCGCCCGGGCCAGGGCCGTGCTGACGATATCGGTGGCCAGCCCGCCGTTGATCAAGGTGGCATCGGTAAAGGGCGGCCATGCATCCGCTACCAGCCGCAGACGCTGTGCAAAGGCCGGCTGGGCCAGCAGCAACACTCCAATCAAAGCAACGGCACGAGAGAATCGCGGCATGCTCAAGTCCTTGGCAGGCGGGCTCGGGTGGGGCCCGAGGGGCTAACAGTAGCTCAGATTACACAAAGAAACCGGTCACGCAGGCACTCAATGATGGCAAATTGACGCCATTCACAAAAATAGCTCATTTAGACAGCGTTGCCTGCTGCGCTTACTATCGGCAGCAGACATTGACAAGGGAACACGCCATGACGGTTGAATGGGTCTGTAAACATCACGCTGATCTTGGCAAAGAGCAGCTTTACGCCATCCTGCACCTGCGCAACCAGGTCTTTGTTGTCGAGCAGAAATGTGTCTACCAGGACATCGACGGGCAGGACCTGTCGGGCGATACCCACCACCTGATGGCCTGGCAGGATGACGCGCTGGTGGCCTACCTGCGCCTGCTGGATCCGGAAACCCAGGGCGGCGATGTGGTGATCGGGCGGGTGATCGTGGCACCGGTGGCGCGCGGCACCGGGCTGGGGCATCGGATGATGGAGGAGACGCTCAAGCAGATTGAAGAGATCTGGCCGGATACGCCGATATTCCTGTCGGCCCAGGCGCATTTGCAGGGGTATTACGGGCGGTATGGGTTTGTGGTGGCGGGTGAGGAATACTTGGAGGACGACATTCCACATATCGGTATGCGGCGTATTTGAGGGCCTCTTCGCAGGCAAGCCAGCTCCCACATTGGATCGGGTTCACACGGTCAAAATGTGGGAGCCGGGCTTGCCCGCGATAGCGCCGGATCAGTCACCACCTGACCTCAGGGATAGCCAAGCACCTGCTTGATCTGCCCGAGGTTCACCTCGATCCACCGCCGATCAATCGCCCCCCAATCGCGAATCCGATAATGCCCCGCATGGTTGCGGGCGCCATCCTCCTGCTCGAACTCACACACGATATCCAAATCAGCCAACGCCGCAATCGTATCCTGCGCCGTGCGCCGGGGCATGCCCGTGGCGTCGGTGAGTGCAGGCACACTGCTGGCCTGGCCGCTGTCGATCAGGTACGCCACGTACAGGCGGCGATAGAAGCTGCTCTTGGTCTTGCTCACATCCATGGTCGGTCGCCTTGTGCGGTCAGGGCTTGCCCTGCAGGTCGCGATAAGTGAGGTACACACGCAGGTCGAATTCCACCTGGTGGTAGCCCGGCATCATGTGCTCACAGAGTTTGTAGAACGCCTTGTTGTGGTCCGATTCCTTGAAATGCGCCAGTTCGTGTACCACGATCATGCGCAGGAACTGCGGCGCGGCTTCCTTGAACAGCGCAGCGATGCGAATCTCTTTCTTGGATTTCAGGTTGCCGCCCTGTACCCGCGAAATCGTGGTGTGCAGGCCGAGGGCGCGATGAGTCAGGTCCAGGCGGTTATCGAACAGCACTTTGTCGATGGCCGGCGCATTGCGCAGGTGTTCCTGCTTCAAGGCCAGCGCGTAGGCATACAGGGCCTTGTCACTCTGCACGGCGTGGCGTTCGGGGTAACGTTGCTCAAGGTAAGCACCCAACTGGTCCTTGGCGATCAGTTGGCGTACCTGCTCTTGGAGGGCTGCGGGATAGGCCTGGAGATACTTCAGCGCGGTCATGGGGTCTGCAACAAGGTTCGGATGGGCGCCAGTGTAGCGAATTCAGCGCAGTCGGGCGCGCGACCAGTCGGCCACCTCATCGGCCATCAATGGTTGCGCCGCCAACGGGCCTTGCATAAACGCGCAACCATTGGCCTTGAGCCATTGCGCTTGCTCCTGGGTTTGCACGCCCTCAGCCACCACCGCCACGTCAAAATGCCCGCACAGCTCGATAATGCTGCGCGCCATGACCGCGTCCCGCGTAGAGCCTGGCAGGCGCGCGACCAACTGCGGGTCGAGCTTGAGGGTGTCGAAGGCCAGGTCACGCAGATGCGCCAGGGAACAGTGGCCCAGGCCGAAATCGTCGAGGGCGGTACGCACGCCGAGTTGACGCAACAACTTGAGCTGCTTGGTCGATTCCTCGAGGTTGTTCATCAAACTTTCTTCGCTGATTTCCACCTCCAACTGGCGCCCTTGCAGCCCATGTCGTTCGAGTACCTGCTGCAGTTGGTTCGCCAGGTTGGGCATACAGAACTGGTTGCTGCTCAAGCTCATGCTCAACACCAGCTCGTCATCGAACATGGCTTGCCAGGCCTGGCGCTGGGCAGCGACCTGCTGGTAGATCCAGGTGCTCAGTTGGCTGATCAGGCGGGCCTCTTCCAGCAAGGGCAGAAACAACCCCGGCGGCACATCGCCAACACTGGGATGCTGCCAGCGCAACAAGGCTTCGACGCCGCGCAGACGCCCGTCGTCCAGCGAGACCTGGGGCTGGAACACCAAGGTGAAGTCCTTGTCCTGTATCGCCGTGCGTACGCTGTCTTCGAGCATCAGGCGTGAACGGGCGCGGCCGTTCATTTCCTGGTCGTAATAGCGATATTGCTGACGGCCCGCACGCTTGGCTTCGTACATGGCGATGTCGGCCGCGCGCAGCAGGCCATTCAGATCCGCGCCGCAATCCGGAAAGGTGGCGATGCCGATGCTGACGCCGAGCATTACATCCAGGCCATCCACCTGTTGGCAGATCGACACCCGTTCGATCAGTTTTTCCGCAATCTTCGCCGCCTGCTCAGGAAACTCCAGCTCCAGCAGCGCGGTAAATTCATCGCCACCCATGCGGCCGAGTATGTCGTAGGAGCGCAGGCACCCCTGCAATTGCTCCGACACCCAGCGCAGTACCCGGTCGCCGGCGTCATGGCCCAGGGAATCGTTGACCCGCTTGAAGCCGTCCAGGTCCAGGTACAGCAACACCAGGGACTGCTCGGCCCGCTCGCTGCGCAGCAAGCTGTTCTCCACCGCCTGGTGAAAACCGCGCCGGTTCAGCAGCCCGGTCAGGGGGTCCGTGACCGCCTGGAACTCCAACTGCTGATGCAGGTGGCGCACCTCGGACATGTCCAGCACCGTCACCACCATGGCCCTTTGCTCGGCGGGCAGCGGCGCGCAGGACAACGCCACCGGCACCTGCTGGCCACGGCGGGTGCGCAGGATCGCATCATGCAGGCGCCAGGTTTCACCCTTGCGGTAACTGGCGTACATCTGCGACTCCAGCCAGGCCGGCACATGGGGCTTCTGCAGGAAACTCAGGAATTGCTGGCGCTGCAACTCGTCCACGGTGGCATTGAGCAACCGTGAAATCGCCGGGTTGGCGTACTCGATCACGCCTGCATCGCTGACCACCAGGATGCCTTCGGAAGCGTTGTCGAGCACCGAGGCATTGAAGGCCCGGGCCGACTCCAGGTCATGGCTCAAGCGCTGCAAAGCCCGGCGATTGCGCTGGTGCTCCAGCAGCGCTTCGATCTTGGGCTTGAGAATCTGCGGGTCGAAAGGCTTTAGCAGGTAATCGATGGCGCCACTGGCATAACCTTCCAGCACGGCGGCCGGCGACTGGGCGTCGGCGCTGAGAAAGATGATCGGCGTCATCCGCGTGCGCTGGCTGCCCCGCATGAAGCGCGCGACTTCAAAGCCGTCCATGCCGGGCATCATCACATCCAGCAGCACCAGGTCGACTTCGTGCACCAGCAATAATTCGAGCGCTTCCAGGCCTGAGCCTGCGGTGATGACCTGCCAATCTTCGCGCTGTAAAAGCGCGCGCATGCTGATGAGGTTTTCCGGGTAGTCATCGACCACCAAAAGAACCGAATCGCCATCGCCGTGGTGTGGAGCGCATTCCATGCTACGTCTCTTCCTTAAGGAGCTGCTCCGGTCACTTCTAGGGTAAAACCCGGACAAACACTGAGGCCTCACTCTAGCCCCGGCATCAAAAAATCAGAAGTAACCTCAGTGCCATCATTGCGCCAATTTTCAGGAAGCCGACTAACGGTCAGTGCCTGAAGCCCACGGATACTGGGAAACATGGCTTTTTGACACTTCGCTGACGCCAATAAATTGCCAGCCGACGTTTAACAATCTGGTTAACACCACCTATAAAGAACCTGTCTGGCCCAACGGCCAATGCCTACACCCCTCTGTAAAAAGGCCTACGCCATGATCGACCTATCCACCTGGAACCTCAGCATTCCCGTCGGCTCCCCGCCCACAACCATCCAAACCCCCAGGCTGATGAGCGGCTTCAAGGACCAATATTTCCAGGCCGAAGGCAGCAACGTGCAATTCTGGACGCCCGTCACCGGCACCCGTACGGAAAACGCCATTTACCCACGCAGTGAACTGCGCGAAACCTATGCCGACGGGCGCCTGCGCAACTGGACCTATCCGGACGCAGACAACTTCCTGCGCGCCACCTTGGCCGTCAATCAGGTGCCGTCCACCGGCAAGATCGTGATCGGGCAGATCCATGCCTATGACAGCCAGAAACCGCTGATCAAGCTCGAATACCAATTCAAGGAAAAGACCCAGACCGGCAACATCGTCGCCAAAGTGCGCATGCGCCCGGATGAAGATGAAAGCCGCGTGATCACCATCGCGTCCAATGTGCCGCTGCAAAAAAGCTTCACCTACGTGATCAACCTGAACAAAGCCGGACTGCTCGCCGTGTACGCCGCCGACAAGGAATGGAACGAGCGCATCGGCGCCGCGTGGGCGTCAAAGCCGCTGTATTTCAAGGCGGGCGTGTATGTGCAGGACAACAGCGGCAACACCAACGAGGGAGCGAAAGTGACGTTTGAGAAGTTGGATATTGATCACGATTAAACGCTGATTGGCTTCAGCGATGTTTCCCACCACGCTTTAAGACAAAGCTTCGACCGGGGTCTCGACTTTCTCGCTCCGTTCGCTCTTACCGACTGCTAAATGGACAATCGGCGACCGAACCGGAAGCCGGTTTGCAAAAGTCATCGCCGTCCCAATTTGGCCCGCCCGGTATAAGGGGCGAAGTGAAGCGTCGAGACATGCGCAAAAAATCAAACTGTCCGGAGCCTTCATAATCACAGGCGACAAAGGGACCGGCCTGACCGGTCCTGATCGCCGCGGAAACGAATGTGAGACGCTTGGGCAAGCCCGTTGTTGCATAGGGGTTCTCTCCGTTCCAGCCGCTGCCCGGCGCGATGGAGATGTAGCTGAAACCCATGTCTTCCTTCTGCTCCACAATCGCGGTAAGGGCGGGGCACATGGTTGGTCCGACAAGGGGTTGTTGGGTACACGCGGTTAATGTCACGAGCGTAAGGCTTGCAAGTACATAACCGGACTTTTCAAAAAGCCTCATGAGTTCACTCTCCGATTGCGTCATGAGCTGCACTGTGAACAACGCAGAGCGATGGCGTAACTGTGAACCCTGACAGGTTGGTAGACGAATTCACGATAGCGGCTATAACGCTCTTCTTTCTCAAGCCCCACGTGACCTCGGTGCTGCTCGGATGAATAAGCCGTAGGCATCGTCCCATGGCCGCGCAGGGATGATTCACCACCGATCAACTGAGCCAGTCGGGCCTGCCCGCGATGTCCATGGATATCGACATATCTTGTAGTGAGCGGGCTTGCCCCGCGCTGGGCTGCGAAGCAGCCCCAACCCAGGCGAACGAGATCTACCTGAAGTTCGACGGTGTCTTTATTGGGGCTGCTTCGCAGCCCAGCGCGGGGCAAGCCCGCTCACTACAAAAGGATTTTTCAGCCGTTGGAAGTTATAGATAGCTAGGCCGCGATGGCGGTGTATCAGCCAATGTAATCAGGTGACTGACCCACCGTCATCGCGGGCAAGCCCGGCTCCCACAGGGGATCTCCTTTGCCTGAGGGGCTGGTGTTCGTCCTACAGGGCCGTTGCGGTGAATCTGGGCGGCGCTTATAGTTCGCCCCGTCGCCGGCAGTGATCGGCGATAGGGTTTCGCAGCCCTACAGAGTTAATTCCGCACCCGTCAAAAACAGCCCAGGCTCCCAGCCGACGGTCGTCTTTGTTATGGCGGCTGTGCGTGGGAGACCTTCGGGTCTGCCGGGTCTTAACTCCTCGGTCTGCGAACCCGCGTACAGCTGCCACCCCATTTGTTTCGCAGCAAACGGTGGCCATTCTTCTTTCGAGTTAAGGATTTGCCATGAACAACCAACTTCCACCCCGCCGCTTTTACCCTTGCACCGAAACCGCTACCGACACCCCCGTGCTTTTGATCGACAGCGCCGCCCCATTGCGGGACCTCCACGCATGCCTGCGCGAACGCCTCAACGCCGCCCTCGAACACCTCAACCTGATGGCCTGCTCCAGCCTGCCGGATTTTGCCGAGCGCGATTTGAATAATGTGGTCAATACGGCGCGCATTCTGGTGCAGGATGTGAGCGATGTGTTTCGGGTGATCGAACATCGTGGTTTTGATACGCCTCACGCCGCCTGATCAAACCCAAGGCAAAAAGAAGCCCGCATCGCTGCGGGCTTCTTTTTAAACGCCGAAAGCTTAATTCACCTTAGCGTTCAACTCACCTTTCAGGTAACGCTGGTACATCGCTTCCAACGAAACCGGCTTGATCTTCGAAGCATTACCGGCAGTCCCGAACGCTTCGTAACGTGCGATGCACACATCACGCATGGCGGTCACGGTGGCGCCGAAGAATTTGCGCGGGTCGAATTCACTCGGGTTGGTCGCCATCAACCGACGCATCGCACCGGTCGAAGCCAAACGCAGGTCGGTATCAATGTTGACCTTGCGCACGCCGTACTTGATGCCTTCGACGATTTCTTCAACCGGCACGCCGTAGGTTTCTTTAATGTCGCCGCCGTACTGGTTGATGATCGCCAGCCACTCTTGTGGGACCGAGGAAGAACCGTGCATCACCAGGTGGGTGTTGGGGATGCGCTTGTGGATTTCCTTGATGCGGTCGATGGCCAGTACGTCGCCGGTTGGGGGCTTGGTGAATTTGTAGGCGCCGTGGCTGGTGCCGATGGCGATGGCCAGGGCGTCGACTTGGGTTTTTTTCACGAAGTCGGCGGCTTCTTCGGGGTCGGTCAGCATTTGGCTGTGATCCAGCACGCCTTCGGCGCCGATGCCGTCTTCTTCGCCGGCCATGCCGGTTTCAAGGGAACCCAGGCAGCCCAGCTCGCCTTCAACCGAGACGCCGCAGGCGTGGGCCATGGCGACGGTTTGTTGGGTGACGCGCACGTTGTAGTCGTAGTCGGTGGGGGTCTTGCCGTCTTCGCCGAGGGAGCCGTCCATCATCACCGAGCTGAAGCCCAGTTGGATGGAACGCTGGCACACGTCAGGGCTGGTGCCGTGGTCCTGGTGCATGCACACCGGGATGTGCGGGAATTCTTCGATGGCGGCGAGGATCAGGTGACGCAGGAACGGGGCGCCGGCGTATTTGCGCGCGCCGGCCGAAGCCTGGACGATCACGGGGGAGTCGGTCTTGTCAGCGGCTTCCATGATGGCGCGCATCTGCTCAAGGTTGTTGACGTTAAAGGCTGGGACGCCGTAGCCGAACTCGGCTGCGTGGTCCAGCATTTGACGCATGCTGATAAGTGCCATTGTGTTGTCTCTCCCGGTCGAGGGTCGTTAATTCGTGCAAGCCTGCCGTAGCGGCGGCTGCTATTCAAGTTATTGCAGGTCAGGGTTTGCGTGCCTGGCTTGCTGAATCGTTATTGCAGTGTCCGGTTCACAACTTATGTCACTTTGGAACCGGTTCTACTGTGGGAGCGGGCTTGCTCGCGAAGGCGCTGTGTCAGTTGACACATGCGTGACAGACCTACCGCATTCGCGAGCAAGCCCGCTCCCACATTTGGATCTACATTGATCTCACTATTGGGCCTTGCAGCCGCGCCCGATCAAATCGTCCGTGGCCACCCAGTAAACCAGGCCTTCCTCGCCTTTTGTGTGAAACGCCAATTGGTCGTTGGCATACAGCACGCCCGAGGCGGCAACGTCCTGTTTGAGGCGGTAAACCTGGTCGGAACCGCCGAGGCGAACCTCCACCTCGGATTTAGCCGGGTTGGCAAAGCGCCAGTTGACCTCGGCCTTGCTGTCGCAGGTCCAGGTGGTCCACTTGTCGGCAGGCTCTGCCTTGTTGAACATGTTCATGCTGCTGCAGCCGGCCAACAAGGCCAGGGCTGCCAGGGCGAAAACGCCTTTCATTGCCAATCCTCACAGGGCGACCCAAGGCCGCCGCTGCTGTCGGTTAGTTGATCAGACCCGTCAAGGGCAACCCTGTTCCTGACCGTTTGGCGCGGAGTCGTATTTCTCCAGCCGTTCGTTGCCGATGCGCTTGTTGATCACCGGCATGGTTTCAGCTTGCCAATCAGCCTGGTAGCAGCTTTTTTCCGGCGCCGGCCCCGGTTTCCCGGGCGCTGGCGCCGCGCTTGGCGTGCTGCCGCAGCCGGCCAACAGGCCCGCTGCGATCACCAGTGCCAACGATTTGATCATGGGAATGCTCCTTTTCCGGATCACGCGCCTTAGCCCTTGGCTCGTGTTTCCAGCACTTCAACGGCCGGCAGGACTTTGCCTTCGACGAATTCGAGGAATGCGCCGCCACCGGTAGAAATGTAGGAGATCTGGTCAGCAACGCCATATTTATCGATGGCCGCCAGGGTGTCGCCGCCGCCGGCGATGGAGAAGGCCGAGCTGTCGGCGATGGCCTTGGCCAGCACTTTGGTGCCGTTGCCGAACTGGTCGAATTCGAATACGCCGACCGGGCCGTTCCACAGGATGGTCTGGGAAGCCTTCAGCAGTTCGGCGAAGTTGGCCGCGGTTTGCGGGCCGATGTCCAGGATCATGTCGTCGTCGGCTACGTCAGCGATCAGCTTGACGGTGGCTTCGGCGCTTTCGGCGAATTCCTTGGCGACTACAACGTCTACCGGCAATGGCACGCTGACTTTCGCGGCGATGGCACGGGCGGTGTCGAGCAGGTCCGGCTCGTACAGGGACTTGCCCACCGGGTGGCCGGCTGCGGCCAGGAAGGTGTTGGCGATGCCGCCGCCGACGATCAGTTGGTTGCAGATCTGGCTCAGGCTGTTGAGTACGTCCAGCTTGGTCGAGACCTTTGAGCCGGCCACGATGGCGGCCATCGGTTGGGCCGGTGCGCCCAGCGCCTTGCCCAGCGCGTCCAGTTCGGCGGCCAGCAGTGGGCCTGCAGCGGCGACCTTGGCGAACTTGGCCACGCCGTGGGTAGAGCCTTCGGCGCGGTGGGCGGTGCCGAACGCGTCCATCACGAACACATCGCACAGGGCAGCATATTGTTGGGCCAGTTCGTCGCTGTTCTTTTTCTCGCCCTTGTTGAAGCGCACGTTTTCGAACAGCACGATATCGCCCGGCTTGACGTCGACGCCGCCCAGGTAATCGGCCACCAGCGGCACGTCGCGGCCCAGGGCCTTGCTCAGGTAGTCGGCCACAGGCTTGAGGCTGTTTTCGGCGCTGAACTCACCTTCGGTCGGGCGACCCAAGTGGGAGCAGACCATCACGGCCGCGCCTTTTTCCAGGGCCAGCTTGATGGTCGGCAGCGAGGCCAGGATTCGCGCATCGCTGGTCACCACACCGTCCTTGACTGGGACGTTGAGGTCTTCGCGAATCAGTACGCGCTTACCTTGCAGATCGAGGTCGGTCATCTTCAACACGGTCATGGGTGGCAGTTCCTGAATTACTGTTGAGGTTGTTTGGATGCGATATGCAGATAATGTTCCGCAACGTCGAGCATTCGATTGGCAAAACCCCACTCGTTGTCGAACCAGGCCAGGATGTTCACCAGCCTCGGGCCGGAAACGCGGGTCTGGCTGGCATCGACAATCGCCGAATGCGGGTCGTGGTTGAAATCGCAACTGGCGTGGGGCAACTCGGTGTAGGCCAGCAAGCCTTTGAGCGGGCCGCGGGTGGCGGCGTCGCGCAGGATCCGGTTGACCTCGGTCGCATCGGTGTCGCTCACGGTTTGCAAGGTGATGTCCAGGCAGGACACGTTCACCGTCGGTACCCGTACGGCTTTGGCCTGGATTCTTCCGGCAAGTTCCGGCAACAGTCGTTCGATGCCGCGCGCCAGGCCGGTGGACACTGGAATCACCGACTGGAACGCCGAGCGTGTGCGGCGCAGGTCTTCATGGTGGTAGGCGTCGATTACCGGCTGGTCGTTCATCGCCGAGTGGATGGTGGTGATCGACACGTAATCGATGCCGATCGCCTGGTCCAGCAGGCGCAACAACGGCACGCTGCAGTTGGTGGTGCACGAAGCGTTGGACACCAGCAGTTCAGCACCGGTCAGGCAATCCTGGTTGATGCCGTAGACGATGGTGGCGTCGACATCCGCCTCGCTGGCCATCGGCTGGGAAAACAGCACACGCGGTGCGCCTGCGTCGAGAAAACGCTGGCCATCGGCGCGGGTGTTGTAGACACCGGAACACTCCAGCACCAGGTCGACGCCCAGTGCTTTCCAGTCGATGCCTTCGGGGGCGGCACTGCGCAAGACCTGCACGCAGTTGCCATTAATGTGCAGACAATCGCCCTCGACCCGCACTTCGCCGGGGAAGCGGCCGTGGGTGGAGTCAAAGCGTGTCAGGTATTCGATGCTGGCCATGTCGGCCAGGTCGTTGATCGCGACAATTTCAAACCCGGCCGCCGCCCCTCGCTCGAACAGCGCACGCAAGACGCAACGGCCAATGCGGCCGTAGCCGTTGAGTGCAACTTTGTAGGGACGCGGTTGGGGCATGGGGTTCTCGATCAACTTGGGTGAAGGGGTGAATGTGCCGCCGCCTTCGTCGGAATGCCGCCCAGAGCAAGCCCGCTCCCACATTCGACCGCATTCCATATGGATGTACGCGGTTAAATGTGGGAGCGGGCTTGCTCGCGAAGAGGCCAGCACAGCCACCTCAATCTACAGCCTTAGTCTTCCAGCAGTTCTTCAGCCTGACCCAGAATGTTTTCCAGGGTAAAGCCGAACTCTTCGAACAAGGCTGGCGCCGGCGCCGACTCACCGTAGGTGGTCATGCCGATCACGCGACCTTCCAGGCCCACATACTTGTACCAGTAGTCGGCGTGCGCCGCTTCGATGGCGATACGCGCGCTGACCTGCAGCGGCAATACCGATTGCTTGTAGCCGGCATCCTGGGCTTCGAACACGCTGGTGCATGGCATGGACACCACGCGTACGTTGCGGCCTTGGGCGGTCAGCTTGTCGTAGGCCTGAACGGTCAGGCCCACTTCGGAACCGGTGGAGATCAGGATCAGTTCCGGCTCGCCGATGCAGTCCTTGAGCACGTAGCCGCCACGGCTGATGTCGGCGATCTGCGCGTCGCTGCGCACCTGATGCTGCAGGTTCTGGCGCGAGAAGATCAGCGCCGAAGGGCCGTCCTTGCGCTCGATGGCGTGCTTCCAGGCCACGGCGGATTCCACCGCGTCGGCCGGACGCCAGCAATCCAGGTTCGGCGTGGTACGCAGGCTGGTCAATTGCTCGACCGGCTGGTGCGTCGGGCCGTCTTCGCCCAGGCCGATGGAGTCGTGGGTGTACACGTGGATCACGCGTTTTTTCATCAGCGCGGCCATGCGCACGGCGTTGCGCGCGTATTCCATGAACATCAGGAAGGTCGCGCCGTAAGGCACCAGGCCGCCGTGCAGGGACACGCCGTTCATGATGGCGCTCATGCCGAACTCGCGCACGCCGTAGTACATGTAGTTGCCGCTGGCGTCTTCAGCGGTCACGCCTTTGCAGCCTTTCCACAGGGTCAGGTTGGAACCGGCCAGGTCGGCCGAACCGCCGAGGAACTCAGGCAGCAGCGGGCCAAAGGCGTTCAGGGTGTTCTGGCTGGCTTTACGGCTGGCGATGGTCTCGCCCTTGGCCGCGACTTCGGCGATGTAGGCCGAGGCTTTTTCCGAGAAGTCGGCAGGCAGGTCACCGGCCAGGCGACGCACCAGCTCGTTGGCCAACTCAGGGAATTCGGCGGAGTAGGCAGCGAAACGCTGGTCCCACTCGGCTTCGGCGGCCAGGCCTTTTTCCTTGGCATCCCACTCGGCGTAGATGTCGGCCGGGATGTCAAATGGGCCGTGGTTCCACTTCAGCGCTTCACGGGTCAGGGCGATTTCCGCGTCACCCAGCGGGGCGCCGTGGCAGTCTTCCTTGCCTTGTTTGTTCGGCGAGCCGAAGCCGATGGTGGTCTTGCAGCAGATCAGGGTCGGCTGCGCGCTCTTGCGCGCGGTGTCGATGGCGATCTTGATCTCTTCCGGATCGTGGCCGTCGACGTTGCGGATCACCTGCCAGTTGTAGGCTTCGAAACGCTTGGGCGTGTCATCGGTGAACCAGCCTTCGACTTCGCCGTCGATGGAGATGCCGTTGTCATCGTAGAAGGCGATCAGCTTGCCCAGGCCCAGGGTGCCGGCCAGGGAGGCGACTTCGTGAGAAATGCCTTCCATCATGCAGCCATCACCCATGAACACGTAGGTGTGGTGGTCGACGATGTCGTGGCCGGGGCGGTTGAACTGTGCGCCCAGGACTTTTTCAGCCAGTGCGAAGCCAACCGCGTTGGCCAGGCCTTGGCCCAGGGGACCGGTGGTGGTCTCGACGCCTGGGGTGTAGCCGAATTCCGGGTGGCCCGGAGTGCGGCTGTGCAGCTGGCGGAAGCTCTTGAGGTCATCGATGGTGACGTCGTAGCCAGTCAGGTGCAGCAGCGAGTAGATCAGCATCGAGCCGTGGCCGTTGGACAGCACGAAGCGGTCACGGTCGGCGAACGATGGATTGCTCGGGTTGTGTTTCAGGTAGTCACGCCAAAGTACCTCGGCGATATCCGCCATGCCCATCGGGGCACCGGGATGGCCGCTGTTGGCTTTTTGCACGGCATCCATGCTGAGGGCACGAATGGCGTTGGCACGCTCACGACGGCTGGGCATCGCTGATCTCCTGGGGTTTGCTAAAAAGAAACGGAAAAAAGGACCGGCATTTTCCCTCAGCCACCGCCTGCGGGCAATGACAGATAGTCACTTGTGGAGGTTTTTCCGTGCATTGGGCGCCAATCCCTTGCAGAAACCTTTGGCCGGTTCGTCCAAAGGTTATGGCGCCGGCTAATAACCGCCACTTATCGATCAATATCAAAACTTTTTGATATTGCCCTTGCAGGGATATCCACCCGTCACTAGACTGCTGGCCTTATGAATCTACCCATGTCCTCACTGCGCCCCGACGACGGCGATGAACTGGCAGCCTTGTGCAAGGCCGCCGGCGATCCGTTGCGTCTGAACGTACTGCGCGCACTGACGAACGATTCCTTCGGTGTACTGGAGCTGGCGCAGATCTTCGCCATCGGCCAGTCCGGCATGAGTCACCACTTAAAGGTGTTGGCCCAGGCCGACCTGGTGGCCACGCGCCGCGAAGGCAATGCGATTTTCTACCGTCGCGCCCTGCCCCACACCGAGCTGCTCGGCGGCAAGCTGCACGCCGCCCTGCTCGAAGAAGTGGACGCCTTGAGCCTTCCGGGCGAGGTACAGGCGCGCATCGGCCAGGTTCACGGCCAGCGAGCCGCCGCCAGCCAAGACTTTTTCGCACGGGTTGCCGAGAAGTTTCGTGCCCAACAAGACCTGATCGCCGGGCTTGCCCAATACCGCGACAGTGTACTGGCGCTGCTGGACAAGCTGAGCTTCAGTGATGAGGCAACGGCACTGGAAGTCGGCCCTGGCGATGGCGGATTCCTGCCGGAACTGGCGCGGCGCTTCCATCAGGTCACTGCGCTGGACAACAGCCCGGCGATGCTCGAACTGGCACGCCAGCTCTGTGAGCGCGAGTCGCTGGGCAATGTCAGCCTGCAGTTGGCCGATGCGCTGGACAGCACCACGATCAAGGCCCACTGCGTGGTGCTGAACATGGTCTTGCACCATTTCGCCGCACCCGCCGACGCCCTCAAGCAAATGGCCGGGCTGCTGCACCCCGGCGGTAGCCTGCTGGTTACGGATTTATGCAGCCACAACCAGAATTGGGCCAGGGAGGCCTGCGGTGATCTCTGGTTGGGTTTTGAACAGGACGATCTGGCCCGTTGGGCCACCGCTGCGGGACTCGTTCCCGGGGAAAGCCTCTATGTAGGTTTACGTAATGGTTTCCAGATCCAGGTCCGCCATTTTCAGCGGCCGGCTGGCGACACTCACCATCGGTAAAATCAGGAAAACATCGAGATGAGCGAATACTCCCTTTTCACCTCCGAGTCCGTGTCTGAAGGGCATCCGGACAAAATCGCCGACCAGATTTCCGACGCGGTGCTGGACGCCATCATTGCGCAGGACAAGTTCGCCCGCGTGGCGTGCGAGACTCTGGTGAAAACCGGTGTAGCGATCATCGCCGGCGAAGTCACCACTTCGGCCTGGGTTGACCTGGAGCAGATCGTCCGTGATGTGATCACCGACATCGGCTACAACAGCTCCGACGTCGGCTTCGACGGCGCGACCTGCGGCGTGATGAACATCATCGGCAAGCAGTCCCCCGACATCAACCAGGGTGTCGACCGGGCCAAGCCGGAAGACCAGGGTGCCGGCGACCAGGGCCTGATGTTCGGCTACGCCAGCAACGAAACCGAGGTGCTGATGCCGGCGCCGATCACCTTCTCGCACCAGCTTGTGCAACGCCAGGCCGAAGCGCGTAAATCCGGCCTGTTGCCGTGGCTGCGCCCGGACGCCAAGTCCCAGGTGACCTGCCGTTACGACGGCGGCAAAGTCGTGGGTATCGACGCGGTCGTACTGTCGACCCAGCACAACCCGGACGTGTCCTACGCCGACCTGCGCGAAGGCGTCATGGAGCTGATCGTCAAGCACGTGCTGCCTGCCGAACTGCTGACCAAAGACACCCAGTTCCATATTAACCCGACCGGCCAGTTCATCATCGGCGGCCCGGTGGGCGACTGCGGCCTGACCGGTCGCAAGATCATCGTCGACAGCTACGGCGGCATGGCCCGTCACGGCGGTGGGGCGTTCTCGGGCAAAGACCCATCCAAGGTTGACCGTTCCGCCGCCTACGCCGGTCGCTACGTGGCCAAGAACATCGTCGCCGCCGGCCTGGCCGAGCGCTGCGAGATCCAGGTCTCCTACGCTATCGGTGTGGCCCAGCCTACGTCGATCTCGCTGAACACCTTCGGCACCGGCAAGATCAGCGATGACAAGATCGTGAAGCTGGTGCGTGAGATCTTCGACCTGCGTCCTTACGCGATCACCACCATGCTCGACCTGCTGCACCCGATGTATCAGGAAACCGCAGCCTACGGCCACTTCGGTCGTACCCCTGCACAGAAGACGGTCGGCGACGACACCTTCACCACGTTTACCTGGGAAAAAACCGACCGCGCCAACGACCTGCGTACTGCCGCAGGCCTGTAATCGCTCTGAAACACCCGGCAAAAAAGCCCCGCGCTGTCGGGGCTTTTTTGTGGCCGTGTGAATCATTTAGGCTGGGCACCCTTTCCGGGCAAGGATGCTCATGATGCGATTACCGGTTGCTCTTTTACTCAGCGCGTTGCCCCTCTGGGCATGGGCCGAAGATTGCCCGCAAGAAGCCCGCTCACAACTCGGCACCCTCGCCGAGCAGATCCGCCAGTGGGATGACAGCTATCACCGGCTTGGCCAGTCCCCCATCGGCGATGAACTCTACGACCAGGCCCGCCAGCGCTTGGCCCACTGGCGCCATTGCTTTCCCGAAACCTCTGCGACGCCCGACAGCCCGCTTGC
Organism: Pseudomonas sp. SWRI18; assembly: GCF_014268345.1. Classification (NCBI taxonomy): domain Bacteria; kingdom Pseudomonadati; phylum Pseudomonadota; class Gammaproteobacteria; order Pseudomonadales; family Pseudomonadaceae; genus Pseudomonas; species Pseudomonas sp. SWRI18. The sequence goes on along the minus strand of NZ_JACCQQ010000001.1, from coordinate 556,024 downwards.
GAGCTCACGCGGCACCTTGGCTCACCCCGTTGCCCACACTGGCCTGGAAAAATTGCTGGACGAACAGGCTGTCGGCACTTGGTTAAGTACACGCCAGGATGTCTGGATCCAACCCAAGGTGGACGGTGTTGCGGTGACCCTGGTGTATCGCAAGGGGCGCCTGCGCCAAGTCATCAGCCGAGGTGACGGCGTAAAGGGCCACGACTGGTCGGCCTCCGCGCGCCATATTCCGGGGATTGTCCAGCAGTTGCCCGAACCTATCGACCTGGTGCTGCAAGGCGAACTCTATTGGCGCCTTGACGACCATGTGCAAGCGGCCAGTGGGGGGCTCAATGCCCGCAGTAAAGTGGCTGGGCTGATGAACCGCCTGCGACTGAGCGACACTGACGCCGCCGGCATTGGCCTGTTCGTCTGGGCGTGGCCTGAAGGGCCCGGGTCGTTTACCGAGCGCCTGGCCACCCTGGCACGCTGGGGGTTTACCGACAGCCAACGCTACAGCCAGCCCGTTCGGGACATCGCCGAAGCCGCGCATTGGCGCACCTATTGGTACAACCACCCGCTGCCCTTCGCCAGCGATGGGGTGGTGCTGCACCAGGCACAACACGCGCCTGCCGAACGTTGGCAGGTCAGTGCGCCCTACTGGGCGGTCGCCTGGAAATACCCGGTGGTCAAGGCACTGGCACTGGTGCGCAACGTGCAATTCAAAGTCGGCCGCACCGGGCGCATCACGCCCATGCTGGAGCTGGAGCCGGTGAAGTTGGATGACCGCTCGATCAGCCGGGTGAGCGTCGGCTCATTGAAGCGCTGGCAAGCGCTGGATATCCGCCCTGGCGACCAGGTGTCGATCAGCCTGGCGGGTCAGGTGATCCCCAGGCTGGACGAGGTCATCCTGCGACATACCCACCGGGCAGATCTGCCGGTACCTGACCCGCGAAACTTTCATGCCTTGAGCTGCTGGCAACTGGACCCTGGCTGCGAAGAGCAATTGCTGGCGCGCCTCGCCTGGCTGAGCGGCAACCAGGGCCTCGCGTTACCCCATATAGGCCGCGAGACCTGGAACGTCTTGATCCAGGCCGGTCTAATCGCAGGCTTTCTCGATTGGTTGACCCTGGATGCGGCAGAGCTTGCTAACATTGAAGGCTTCGGTGATCGCAGCCGTGCGCGAGTGCTCGAAAGCCTTCAAAGCGCGCGGCAACGGCCCTTTGCCCAATGGCTCAAAGCCTTGGGTGTACCGCCTGCGGCACGCAACAACCTTGAAGGTGACTGGCACACGCTGGTCGCCAGAGACACCCAAGCCTGGCTGGCCATCGATGGCATCGGCCCGGGCCGCGCAGCGCAATTGAGCGCCTTTTTCCGCGACCCGCAGGTACAGGCCTTGGCAGACACATTACGCGTGGCCGGCATCGACGGGTTTTGAGCCCGAGCCGGCCATCAGATTGCGACCTTGGAGCTCCACATGAAATTTCTAGCCCCCTTTGCCTTGCTGACCTTCGCAGGCTTCATAGCCACGCCACTGCTGGCTGCCGAGCAAGCGCCCCAACTCACCGGCTGCGCCGCCAAGCGCCAAGCCATCAGCACCCAGATCGAACAGGCCAAGGCTCACGGCAACAGCGCGCAACAAGCCGGCCTGGAAAAAGCCCTGAGCGAAGTCACCGCCAACTGCACCGATGCGTCCCTTAAGAAAGAACGGGAAAACAAGGTGCTCGACGCCAAGCAAGAAGTCAGCCGCCGCCAGGCCGACCTGGACAAGGCCATGAAAAAAGGCGACGCCGAAAAGATCAACAAACGTAAGGACAAGCTCGCCGAGTCGCGCAAGGAGCTGCAGGAAGCGGTGGAAGAGCTCGATCAGTAAAGCCGGTCAATGGTCCCGGAATTGCTTATGGCAGGCGCTGCAGGCATCTTCGACTTTCTGCACCGCTGGGCCCAGGTTGCTGGCCTTGTAGGGCTGGATCCGGCTGGCGGTCACCAATTCACCGGTGGCCGCTTCCAGGTCGCGCGCCAGTTGCTGGAATTGCGCCTGTTTGCGCCACACATCGTCCTTGGCGCTGGTGTGATCGTCTTCGCGTACGCTCGGGAAATGCTTCCACGGTTCATGGGACAGCGCGTCCAGCTTGACCGCGCCTTCGGCGAACCTGGCGCCGTCGAACGGGATACGCCCACGCAGCATGCCGCCCAGGTCTTCATTGGTCTTGAGCATCTGCTTGAAGATGGCCTTGCGCTGGCCCAGCGGCGAATTGGGGTCAACGCCGCCGCAGGCGGACAGTGCCAGGCAGGCCAGCAGTACAACAGTCAGTCGTTTAAAAGTCATGGTGGCTTCGAGGTCCGGGAAACGGCGGCCAGTATCCCCGCCCTGCCTCTAAAGGCCAATAGCCCTATTTTTAATAAGGGTTGCCCAACAGCGCTGCGGCGCGGGCAATCGCTTCAGGAAATGTTTGTATGAATGTCACCTTGAAACCCTGGAGCCGCCGCCTGGCGTGGGCTCTGCCGATGATCGCGCTGCTGGCCGGCTGTGACGCGGGCAAAGAAACAGCCAAAGATGAAACCGCCAAGCCCCACGCCGTCGCCACTTATGTCAGCGCGCCATGGGAAGCCCTACCGGCGGTGTCCGACAGCGACTTGCTGGCCGGTTTCGAATCCTGGCGCAGCGCCTGCCAGCGCCTGAAGGCCGACCCGGTGTGGGGTACAACTTGCGCAGCCGCCGCCGCAGTGCCTGGTGATGCCGTGGCCGTGCGGGGGTTCCTGAAGGAGCACCTGGATGTGTTCGGCCTGCGCTCGGCCGACAACACCCCGAACGGCTTGATCACCGGTTACTACGAACCGGTCTACCCCGGCAGCCTGACCAAGACCGCCAAAGCTAATGTGCCGGTGTATGGCGTGCCGGATGACCTGATTATCGTCAACCTGGAAAGCATCTACCCTGAGCTCAAGGGCAAGCGCCTGCGGGGTCGCCTGGAAGGTCGCGTGCTCAAGCCCTACGACGATGCCAGCGCCATCAATGGCCAGGGTTCCACGGCCAAGCCGATTGCCTGGCTGACCGACCCGATGGACCTGCAATTCCTGCAAATCCAAGGCTCTGGCCGCATTCAACTGCCCGGTGGGCGCCAACTGCGCGTCGGTTATGGCGACCAGAACGGCTACCCCTACCGCCCGATTGGCCGCTGGCTGGTGGAGCAAGGCGAGTTGAAGAAGGAAGACGTGACCATGGGCGCCATCAGCGCGTGGGCCAAGGCGCATCCGCAGCGTATTCCGGAACTGCTGGCGAGCAACCCCAGCTATGTGTTCTTCAGCGCGCGGCCCGATAGCAACGAAGGGCCGCGCGGCTCACTGAACGTGCCACTGACGGCCGGCTATAGCGTGGCGGTGGATCGCAAGGTGATCCCGCTGGGCAGCCTGTTGTGGCTGTCGACCACAAAGCCGGACGGTTCGCCGATCACCCGACCGGTGGCGGCACAGGACACCGGTGGTGCGATCACGGGTGAGGTGCGTGCGGATCTATTCTGGGGCACCGGTGCCGCAGCGGGCGAATTGGCGGGGAATATGAAGCAGCAAGGGCAAATCTGGATGCTGTGGCCCAAAGGCGCGGCGTTGCCGCAGGTGCCGGATGCGCCGACAGGAACCTGACAACAATATAGATCAGTGCGGGAGCTGGCTTGCCTGCGATCGCGTAGTGTCAGCAAACATCAATGCTGACTGACACACTGCTATCGCAGCATAGGTACCTACACAATTTTTAAAGCCTGAAAAATCTCCCTGTAGTGAGCGGGCTTGTCCCGCGCTGGGTGGCGAAGCCGCCCCAAACCAGGCGACTTGGATTTATCTGGAACTCTGCGGCGTATTTATTGGGGCGGCTTCGCCACCCAGCGCGGGACAAGCCCGCTCACTACAAAGATGTGTAAACACCTATGGCTATCGCAGGCAAGCCAGCTCCCACCAGGGATATGCATCAGGCTCTAGATCGACACGAAGAAGAAACTCGCAATCAGCGCCATTCCCACGAACCACACCGCTGAACGCAGCATCGCCCAGTCCGCCAGGTAGCAGATGATGTACAGCAGGCGGCTGGTGATAAACAGCACCGCCAGCACATTGATGGTGACCAATTCGGCCGTGCCTGCCAAATGCGCGATAATCACAGCCGCTGCAAATGCCGGGGTCACTTCAAAGCTGTTGAGTTGGGCATTGTGAGCTCGCTTGGCAAGCCCTTCGAGTGTCTCCAGGAAGGCCCGTGGATCGTGATTGTGTTGCGGGCGGAATTTACCGCCGCTGAACTTGGCGACCCCTGTGCACAGGTAAGGCAGAAAAATAGCGATCAACACGCACCAGAAAGCAACCGTCATGACTTATTCCTTTTTTGGTTTTTAAACAGCAATTTGAGTTTTAGCACTAAAAATGCCAGGCCGCACCCACCCGCCAGGAGCCTTACCGAGCCCAAAGGTTCTGTCGCGCGAATGCCCAATGCCTGGCAACCCCATGGGCCGCCTGCGTTCCATCCCTCATTGACACTCCTCCACCCAACGCCCAAGGACCCCGGATGCTTGAACTTGTCGCCGCCTTCATATGCCTCACCACCCTGCTCACCTATGTGAACTTCCGTTTTATCGGCCTGCCGCCCACCATTGGCGTGATGGTGACGGCCCTGGTGTTTTCCCTGATCCTGCAGGGCTTGAGTTTTCTCGGTTATCCAGGCCTGGAAGAACGCATCCAGCAGTTGATCGGCCAGATCGACTTCGGCGATTTGCTGATGAACTGGATGCTCTCCTTCCTGCTGTTCGCCGGCGCCTTGCACGTCAACCTGAACGACCTGCGCAGCTACCGCTGGCCTATCGGCCTGCTGGCGACCTTCGGCGTATTGATCGCTACCGTGGTCATCGGCAGCCTGGCGTATTACATCTTTGCCCTGTTTGGCTGGCACGTCAGCTTCCTCTACTGCCTGCTGTTCGGCGCGCTGATTTCCCCCACCGACCCGATCGCGGTGCTGGGTGTGTTGCGTACCGCCAATGCCTCCAAGCCGTTGAAAACCACCATCGTCGGCGAATCGCTGTTCAACGACGGCACCGCCGTGGTGGTGTTCACCGTGTTGCTGGGCATCGCGCAACTGGGTGAAACCCCCACCGTGAGCGCCACGGCCATGCTGTTCGCCCATGAAGCCATTGGCGGCGTGGTATTCGGCGGCCTGATCGGCTACCTGGTGTACCTGATGATCAAAAGCATCGAACAGCATCAGATCGAGGTGATGCTGACCCTCGCCCTGGTGATCGGCGGCTCGGCGATGGCCACTGAATTGCACGTCTCCGCGCCGATTGCGATGGTGGTGGCCGGCCTGATCATCGGCAACCTGGGGCGCAAGCTGGCGATGAACGACATGACCCGCCGCTACCTCGACGGTTTCTGGGAACTGCTCGACGACATGCTCAACGCCCTGCTGTTCGCGCTGATCGGCATGGAGCTGCTGCTGTTGCCGTTCAACTGGCTGCACGTGTTCGCCGCCAGCCTGCTGGCCGTGGCGATCCTGCTGTCGCGCCTGCTCACGGTCGCCCCGGCCATCCTGCTGCTGCGTCGCTGGCGCACGGTGCCACGCGGCACCATCCGCATTCTGACCTGGGGTGGCTTGCGCGGTGGCGTGTCGGTGGCCTTGGCGCTGGCCTTGCCACTGGGCCCGGAACGTGACCTGCTGTTGAGCATCACCTACATCGTGGTGTTGTCGTCGATCCTGTTGCAGGGGTTGAGCATCGGCAAGCTGGTCAAGCGCGTGACCCGGGACGAGCCCCAGGCCGCGCCAGATGCTCACTGATTCTTGTTGATGGGCTGCGGATGCCTCGGGTCCGCAGCCTTCTTGCCGGGCAGGCTGCTTTCGCTGCGAATCTGCGCATGGCTGATCAGCGCAAAGATAAAGCTGCCGCCGATGATATTGCCCGCCAGGGTGGGCCCGGCAAACACCAGCCAGAAGTCTTCCCATGGCAGTTCGCCAGCAAACACCAGGTAGGACACTTCCGCCGAGCCGACCACGATATGCGTGAAGTCTCCCAGCGCCATGAGGTAGGTGATCAGGATAATGATGAACATCTTGGCGCTTTCCATGGACGGGATCATCCACACCATGGTGGCGATCATCCAGCCGGAAATAATGCCCTTGGCGAACATCTGGCCGCTGTCGTTCTCCATGATCTTGCGCCCGATTTCGAGGAAGGCCAGGTCGGTCTTGGTATCGAAGATCGGCAGGTGCAACATCACATAAGCCACCAGCAAGGTACCGCACAGGTTGCCCACCAGCACCACTGTCCATAACCGCAACAGCCGGCCGGCGTTGCCCAGCGTGGGCTTGCTCATCACGGGCAGCACCGCGGTAAGCGTGTTTTCCGTGAACAGTTGCTGGCGCGCAAGGATGACCGCCAGAAAGCCCGCGCAGTAACCGAAGCTGGCAATCACCTTGAAGCCTTCAGCGTCCGGCAAGCGCGAGTTGAGCAGCCCCATGGCCATCAGCGACAGGCCCATGGTCAGCCCGGCCGCCAATGCCGACCACCATAAGGCGGCGACACTGCGCTCCAGCTCCTGGTCACCCTGGGTGCGGATGATTTCGTGCAATACAGCCGCGCGCGGCGGCTGGTTCTTGTCGACGTCCTGCTGCTCTTCCTGCGACAGATTGGGGGTTTTGCCTGCTTCTTCGGTGGCCATGATCATCCAGAGTCCAAGGGGTGCCTGTAGCTACGACACGCCGCCACAGTGGCTGTTCAGTGGCCAGGCAACTAAACCTGCAGCTTCCAGGCCTTGGCCATTTCCACGGTGGTGGCGCTGGACGCCTTGTCCCACGGTTTGTTGCGCGCTCGGTAATTGGCGCTGATGGTATCGAGTACCCGGTTGAACTCGGTGGGTGTCGCAGCCCAGGCCAGGTCCTGAGCCGCACGATGCAACAACTCAACGTTGGACTGGGGTTGGCCAGCTCGGAACAAAGAGGGGTAGATCACCTCCCGCGTGAAGTTTTCAGCCTTCATTGCAACATCACGCAGCTTCATTTCGGTGACGGCGCCATCGAGAACTTTGGACATCGGCAGTGCACCGCCTGCGATCTGTCGGGCCGCGGCTTGCAATAATTGCTGAAAGTTGCGCTCACCTGCGAGATTCAAGCGCCGCCCCAACCAATCGATGTGCTCAGGCCGTCGGGCCAGGGCATCAAGATTACGCAGTGCCGACAAAATGCTCGGCGTGAAAGCCAGCGCGTCCTGTGACTGGTTGGCCGCGACAATCGCCTCATTGAGTGTGTCCAACGCCTGCTGCGCGTTTTCGCGAAACGCCAGGACATCCGCCGCCGCCGGGTCTTTTTGCAACGTCGGGCGCACACTGGCGAGCATTTCATCATCCATGGCCAAAGCCGCGTCATCCAGTGAACGGAACGAGTGATGTTCAAGTGCCGTCGTGCGCCGCTCCAAATGCGTCTCTACTGCCTGACGCGCCTTCGCCTGCAAAAGCTGCTTCTGTTCATCCTGCATCGTGAAGTTGACCGTGCCCGTGAGCAGGCCACGAAAGTCGCCTTTTTCGGTATTGAGGGGCAATGTCACAATCTGATCGGCGAACGCTTCGAGTTTTTTGTCCTGCAAGGCCGCGGCGGCCGAGTGCGCAACACCCGTCGCCCGGTCAGCCACGCTACTGAAGAAACTCCCACTGCGAGGTGGCGCGTCAGTGGCGCGGGGCTCGAACTTGACGATCAACGATTCGGATTTGTTCAGGGGGCTATCGGGAAATGCCCGATCCACCATGCCGGAGGCTGGCGTATTGAGCAGCAAGCCACCGTCCTTGAACGCGGTGGTTTCATCTGACGCCTGGAAACCATGACCTTGCTCCACCGGGCTCTTGAACACCACCGGCAGCGCGCCGGAAATATGCGCGGCCCTGGCGATATCCATCTGCGGGGTCAGGCTGGCGTTGAACACCACTAACTGCGGGCGGCCGCCAAACATCCCGGTGCCGGTGATATGGAGTTGCTTGATTTGGGGAATATGCCGGCTCAACACCTCAAGATCCCCAAACGTCGGCGCGCCACCGGCGCTCAGCTTGTCGGCAATGCGCATGACTTCGCGCGGCCGAGACGTTCGAAGGGTGCGCGCGATATGACCCAGAATCGACTGGCGCGACTCCTGGCGGATTAAGTCTTCAAGGGGCGCGGCCTCAGTCTGCACGCGCGGCAGTAAGGTCATTAATAGCTGGGAAATATTGCCGACGGGGCCGGGCAAGTGGCCGGCGAGTTTGCCAAGTGCCGTACTGGCATCTTGCATCCAGGCCGTTACGGCGTCCTTGCTATTGAGCAGGCTTGGCAGATCGATGCTGTCCGACAACCGGTCAAACGCGGCAGCCCCCATCCCGCTGGCAATCAGCGCCGCCGAAATCGCCCCGGCAGATGAGCCTGAGGCCGATTGCAGGCCTTGCAGCTTTCCGGCCTCCTCAAGGGCCTGCACCACGCCCGAAAAAGCGATGCCCTTGGCCCCTCCCCCACTGAGCACCAGGCTCTTGACGGGGGGGGCCGATAAGATCACCTCCACCCGTCCCTGATTGTCGCGCAACAGCGTCAGGTTGCGCTCGCCCACGCCCTCCACCAACGGCGTCTTCACAACGGGATTGGCCTTGGAATGGGCAGCTTCGCTCAAGGGGGGTTGAATCTTGGCGAACGAATTAAACACTTTCATCCATGGGTTCTCTCTACAGGGGTGTGGTCCTGAGTGATGAGGGAACCCCGCGACGATCCATGCGGAACGATTTGGTAAAGAAATCGGACCGTTGTATGACTACTCGGGAAGACTGTCTTCCTTGAACTGGTCTTTCACGTACTTGATTTCGGTACGCCCGTGGGGCGCCGGCAAACCGTCTTCGCCGAGGTTGACGAACACCATTTTCTCGACAGTGAGGATGCTTTTGCGGGTGATTTTGTTGCGCACTTCACAGGTCAGGGTGATGGAGGTGCGGCCGAACTCCGTGGCGGTGATGCCCAGCTCGATGATGTCGCCCTGGCGCGAAGCGCTGACAAAGTTGATTTCGGAGATGTACTTGGTCACCACGCGCTGGTTGCCCAGTTGGACGATGGCGTAGATGGCCGCTTCTTCGTCGATCCAGCGCAGCAGGCTGCCACCGAACAGCGTGCCGTTGGGGTTGAGGTCTTCGGGTTTTACCCATTTACGGGTGTGAAAGTTCATGGTCACTCCAAAGCGTCTTGCCAAATGATGGCCAACATCATGGCAGAGCCCGGCGCCAAGCTCTATGAGCCTTTGCCTATCAACGCCATGAGCGATCTTCATGTGGCCGACGGAAAGGCTTGGGAAGTCTGGCGCACACGGCTATAATCGCCCCCGTTTCAAAACGGTCATCTTCAATTGATACCGTTCTCCCGCCACCTGTCCGAGGGGCGCTGCAGCAGGCTTGGCCTGTCAGGCTCGGATGGGGCGTTGTCCGGCCTGGTTGCCCTGGCCTGGATACTAAACGCACAACGGCGCCCATTCGCACACTACGAATGGAGGCTCTTCATGAGCGCTGTAATTACGCCTGCAGAATTCAACGACTACAAAGTCGCCGACATGTCCCTCGCCGCCTGGGGCCGTCGCGAAACCTTTATCGCCGAATCCGAAATGCCTGCCCTTATGGGCCTGCGTCGCAAGTACGCCGCTGAACAGCCGCTCAAGGGCGCGAAGATTCTGGGCTGCATCCACATGACCATCCAGACGGCCGTGCTGATCGAAACCCTGGTTGCCCTGGGTGCCGAAGTGCGTTGGTCGTCCTGCAACATTTTCTCGACGCAAGACCAGGCCGCTGCCGCCATCGCCGCCGCCGGTATCCCGGTATTCGCCTGGAAAGGCGAGACCGAAGAAGAGTACGAGTGGTGCCTGGAGCAAACCATCCTCAAGGATGGCGCACCATGGGACGCCAACATGATCCTCGACGACGGCGGTGACCTGACCGAGTTGCTGCACAAGAAGTACCCGCAGATCCTCGACCGCGTCCACGGCGTGACCGAAGAAACCACCACCGGCGTACACCGCCTGCTGGACATGCTGGCCAAGGGCGAGCTGAAAATCCCGGCCATCAACGTCAACGACTCGGTGACCAAGAGCAAGAACGACAACAAGTACGGCTGCCGTCACAGCCTCAACGATGCGATCAAGCGTGGTACCGACCACCTGCTGTCGGGCAAGCAAGCCCTGGTGATCGGCTACGGTGACGTGGGCAAGGGCTCGTCCCAGTCCCTGCGCCAGGAAGGCATGATCGTCAAGGTCTCCGAAGTTGACCCGATCTGCGCCATGCAAGCCTGCATGGACGGTTTCGAAGTGGTTTCGCCGTTCATCGACGGTATCAACGACGGCACCGAAGGCAGCATCGACAAGGCCCTGCTGGGCAAGATCGACCTGATCGTGACCACCACCGGCAACGTGAACGTCTGCGACGCGAACATGCTCAAGGCCCTGAAGAAGCGCGCGGTGGTCTGCAACATCGGCCACTTCGACAACGAGATCGACACCGCTTTCATGCGCAAGAACTGGGCCTGGGAAGAAGTGAAGCCACAGGTACACAAGGTTCACCGTACCGGTAGCGGCGCTTTTGATCCGCAGAACGACGACTACCTGATCCTGCTGGCCGAAGGCCGCCTGGTTAACCTGGGCAACGCCACCGGCCACCCAAGCCGCATCATGGACGGCTCGTTCGCCAACCAGGTACTGGCGCAGATTTTCCTGTTCGGCCAGAAATACGCCGACCTGTCGCCCGCCCAGAAAGCCGAGCGCCTGACCGTGGAAGTACTGCCCAAGAAACTCGACGAGGAAGTGGCCCTGGAAATGGTCCGCGGCTTCGGCGGCGTCGTGACTCAACTGACCAAGACCCAGGCCGACTACATCGGCGTGACCGTTGAAGGTCCGTTCAAGCCGCACGCTTACCGCTACTGATTTGCCTGCGGCCCGTTCTCCTTGTGGGGGCGGGCTTGTGTGGGAGCGGGCTTGCTCGCGAATGCGGTGTGTCAGTTAATGCATTCGATGACTGACACACCGCATTCGCGAGCAAGCCCGCTCCCACATTAAATCGGAGCATGTTTCCGGTATCTGAGTTTCATAGGGTTAATACCATGTCCCAAGACCGTCGCTACAGCTTCGAGTTCTTCCCGACCAAGACCGATGCTGGGCATGAAAAACTGATGGCGACCGCCACGCAGTTGGCCAGCTACAACCCCGACTTCTTTTCCTGCACCTACGGCGCCGGCGGTTCGACCCGTGATCGCACGATCAACACCGTGTTGCAGCTGGAAAGCCAAGTCAAAGTTCCCGCCGCTCCGCACCTGTCGTGCGTGGGCGACAGCAAGGACGACCTGCGCGGCCTGCTCACCCAATACAAGGCCGCCGGCATCCAGCGCATCGTTGCCCTGCGTGGCGACCTGCCGTCCGGCATGGGCATGGCCAGCGGTGAGCTGCGCTACGCCAATGACCTGGTGAGCTTCATCCGCGAAGAGACGGGCGATCACTTCCATATCGAAGTGGCGGCCTACCCGGAGATGCACCCCCAGGCGCGCAATTTCGAAGACGACCTGCGCAACTTCGTGCGCAAGGCCAACGCCGGCGCCAACAGTGCCATCACCCAATACTTCTTCAACGCCGACAGCTACTTCTATTTCGTCGAGCGTGTACAGGCCATGGGTGTGAACATTCCGATCGTGCCGGGCATCATGCCGATCACCAACTACAGCAAGCTGGCGCGTTTCTCCGACGCCTGCGGTGCCGAAATCCCGCGGTGGGTGCGCAAACAATTGGAAGCCTATGGCGACGACGTCAAGAGCATCCAGGCGTTCGGCGAACAGGTCATCAGCACGATGTGTGAAAAATTGTTGCAAGGTGGCGCGCCAGGCCTGCATTTCTATACCCTGAACCAGGCCGAACCGAGCCTGGCCATCTGGAACAATCTCAAGCTGCCGCGCTGAGGTTGTTCAAATAACATCCAGGCCCTCGTTCATACGGGGGCTTTTTTATTCAAACCTCCCGGAATGGAAGCCCGCAGTAAATGAATACAGCGCCCCCGACTCCCCGCCCGCAGCTGGTTTACCTGGTATTCGGCGCCGAGACCTACCATCAGGAAGCGGTATTCAGCATTGCCAGCGCCCTGACGCACCTGGGCGGCGCACAGGACCTGCCGCTGGACATCCAGGTGTTCAGCGACAACCCGGCGCCCTACCAGGGTTTGCCAGTGCAGGTCCATACGCTGGACCAAGCCACGCGCCAACGCTGGAGCGAGCCTCACGGTTACCATTTCCGCACCAAACACGTGCTGTTGCGCCAAGTGCTCGAAACGGCGGAACAAGCGCTGCTGATCGACACCGACACGTTTTTCCACGACTCGCCCATGGCGCTGTTCGAACGCGTCGCCCCCGGCACCCTGCTGTGCAACGCCTTCCACGCCAAATACGGCGATAACCGCGAAAGCGTGCTGTATGTGACCCTGGCCAAGCACCTGGCCGATAAGGGCTTGGCCGACGACACCATGTGGTTGCTCAACTCCGGCGTCATGGGCCTGGCTCGCCAAGACGCGTACCTGCTGGATCAATCGATCGAGCTGATGGACGAACTGTTCCCGATGGCCAACGGTGCCTACACCCTGGAAGAGTTCTGCCTGTCGGTCGCCGCCTACCGCAAGGTCAATGTGCGCCAGTGCCCGGACCTGATTCATCACTACTGGAGCCGCAAACAGCTGTTCCGTGCCAAGGTCAAGGCGTGGATCGCCAAGCACGCCGGCGACCCTGTCAGTGCCCAGGCATTGGCCGATACCCGCAGGGTGTCCGCTCACCTGCCGCGCCCACCGCGCCCGCAGCGCCTGATGTACAAGCTGATCACCCTGGCCCTGCCCAAGCGCCAGCAGCAATTTATCCGTGAGATTCTCTACGGTTGCTACGAACACGAAAACGAGTTTGACCAGGCATGCGGCCCGGTCTGGTGGGACAAAGCCCGGCAGAACCAGGAAGAGCGCCAGAAATGCCCGGTCGACGCGCATCAATTGGAGCACTGGTTCGCCAACCCAGTGGTGCGCCTGATCCTCGGCGAGCGCCGCACCGCCATCTACGACCACCTGATGAGCTCAGGAACAAAATAGCGCTGCCCGCAAATGCCGGTGCCAGAGCTTCTATTTAACACGGGGGCATCGTAACCTCAGGGCATGCCCGTGATCCTGAAACTTGCGACCGCTGCCCTTTTTGCTTGCCTGAGCCTGGCCGCTCATGGCGAGAAATTGCGCATTGTCACCGAGCCCTGGGCGCCCTATGTGTATGAGGAACAGGGCGCCATGCAAGGGCTGGACTACGAAACCACTGTGATCGTGTTCCAGCGCCTGGGGGTGGAGGTGCAATGGCAATTCCTGCCCTGGAAGCGCTGCCTGGCGATGCTCGAGCAAGGCCAGGCCGACGGGGCGCTGGATATTTTCCACAGCCATGAGCGCGACGCCACGCTTCTATATCCCAGCGAACCGTTGTCGGAGGTGGAATTCGTGCTCTTCTATGCCAATGATCGCCCCCACCCCGTGCAAGGCCTTGAAGATCTGCACGGTCTTACTGTCGGCACGTCGCCCGGCTACCTGTACGGTGCGCAATTCAGCGATTCAAGCCTGTTCAACCGCGAAGCGGCCCCCAGCCATGAAGCCAACTTCGGAAAAATGATGCGCGCGCGCATCGATCTGGTAATTACCGACCGCCGGGTAGGCCAGCATGTGATCAAGGTATTGGGCCTGGAAGGCAAGGTCAGCCAGGCGCCGGCAGTGCTCAGCCGCCAGCAGCAGTTCCTCGCCGTACGCCGTGGCGCGGGCATGGACTTGCTGGTGCAACGCTTCGCTGCCGAACTTAAACGCTTCAAACAAGAGCCGGCCTACACCGCGTTGAGTGCCAAATACGGTGGAATCCAAGCAATCAGGGGCTTCGAACACACCGTTGAGCAGCAGGAAAGCAGCGCACAGTGATTGCTCTGTTATACTCCGGCCTTTCCGCCAGGCTCACGCCCGGCCGCTCGGGTCTTGAAAAAGGCACCCAACCCCGCTACAGCGCAGCTTTCAGCCCGCGCGAGCCGGTGGAGTGCCCGCCAGACGCAGCAGGACCGGACGGGATTGCGCTCCCCTAAGCGCCATTCACGCCCGGCAAGATTATCCCTTTGGGCCAAGCCCTAACTAAAACAGGATTACTCATGTCCTTTGCTTCCCTCGGTCTCTCCGAGGCTTTAGTCCGCGCCATCGAGGCAGCGGGCTATACCGAGCCTACTCCGGTGCAACAGCGGGCCATTCCCGCCGTGTTGCAAGGTCGCGACCTGATGGTCGCGGCGCAGACAGGTACTGGTAAAACCGGTGGTTTCGCCCTTCCGATCCTGGAGCGGTTGTTCCCCAACGGTCATCCGGACAAATCCCAGCGTCACGGCCCGCGCCAACCGCGCGTACTGGTCCTGACCCCAACCCGCGAACTCGCCGCGCAAGTGCACGACAGCTTCAAGCTGTATGCCCGCGACTTGAAGTTCGTCAGTGCCTGCATCTTCGGCGGCGTTGGCATGAACCCACAGGTTCAGGCCATGTCCCGAGGCGTGGACGTGCTGGTGGCGTGCCCGGGTCGTTTGCTCGACCTGTGCGGCCAGGGCAGCGTCGATTTGTCCCACGTGGAAATCCTCGTGCTGGACGAAGCCGACCGCATGCTCGACATGGGCTTTGTCCATGACGTGAAAAAGGTCCTCGCCCGCCTGCCGGCCAAACGTCAGAACCTGCTGTTCTCGGCGACGTTCTCCCAGGACATCACCGCCCTGGCCGGCAAGCTGTTGCACAACCCGGAACGCATCGAAGTCACGCCGCCGAACACCACGGTCGAGCGTATCGAGCAACGCGTGTTCCGCCTGGCCGCCAGCCACAAGCGCTCGCTGCTGGCGCACTTGATCACCCACGGTGCCTGGGAACAGGTGCTGGTGTTCACCCGCACCAAGCACGGCGCCAACCGCCTGGCCGAGTACCTGGACAAGCACGGCCTCACCGCCGTCGCCATCCACGGCAACAAGAGCCAGAACGCGCGCACCAAAGCCCTGGCCGACTTCAAGGCCGGTTCCGTACGCATCCTGGTCGCCACCGATATCGCCGCCCGCGGCCTGGATATCGACCAACTGCCACACGTGGTCAACTTCGAGCTGCCGAACGTCGATGAAGACTACGTGCACCGTATCGGCCGTACCGGCCGCGCCGGTCGTTCGGGTGAAGCCATCTCCCTGGTTGCACCGGACGAAGAAAAACTGCTCAAAAGCATCGAGCGCATGACCAAGCAGAAAATCGCCGACGGCGACCTGATGGGCTTCGATTCCAGCGCAGTGGAGGCCGAGAAGCCTGAAGCGCGCGAGCGTCCGGACGTGCGTAACCCGCGCAACCCACGCGGTCCGAAGGGCGATGGCCCGAACGGCGGCGGTGGCGGCGGCGGTCGTCGCGACAAGGGTAAAGACAAAGGCAAGGAAAAAACCGCGACCAGCAGCCGTGGCGAACGCCCGGCCCGCGAGCAAAAGCCACGTGAAGGCACCCCGGCCCGCGAACAGCGCCAGCCGAGCCAGCCGCCACGCGCCTCAGCCGACCGCGCCCCGGACGAGTTCCTTGACGACGACGTGGACAACTTCGGTAACCGTGTCGACTACGTGCCACAAGCCAAGCCGGCACAAGGCCGTGGCCGTCGCCCAGGTGCCCCGGCACAAGGCACAGGCGCAGCCGCTCCACGTGGCGGTCAGCCACAAGGCGCTCGCCAGAACGGTCCACGCAACAGCAGCGGCGGCACCACCGGTACCCCGCCTGCCAAACGCAGCGGCCCGCGCAACGGCGCACCGCGTGACGGCCAGGCGCGTCGCGAAGATTCGCGCAGCAACAACCGCCGTCCGGCGCGCGACGACCAGCCGCTGTCCGAGCCGGCCGTGCAGAACCCGCGCGGTGGCCCGGCGCCGAAGATCATTCACAAGGAGTCGAAGGCTGATCGCTTCCCGACACCTGAGCAGCTGGATCAACTGCCAGGCCGTCCTCGGGGTGAGAAACCAGCGTTGCTGACACGTAACCGCTGAGTTTTAAAGCGCCATAAAGAATGCCCCGCCTCTTTCGAGACGGGGCATTTTTTTTGACTCCACAAAATAAAATGAGCTTTTCTGTGGGAGCTGGTTTTTTCAAGCAACCAGCAGAAATTACTTCTGCTTCACGCCTTCCAGCGAAATATCCAGGTCAACCGTCTGCGACGTCGGGCCTGGGCCTTTCACGCCGAAGTCGTTCAGGTCGATCGTGGTCTTGGCGTTGAAGCCGGCACGTTCGCCACCCCATGGGTCTTTGCCTTCACCGTTGAAGGTAGCCTTGAAGGTCACAGGCTTGGTCACGCCGTGGAACGTCAGGTCGCCGGTCACGTCAGCGGTTTTGGCGCCGGTGGATTTAACCGCGGTGGACACGAACTTGGCGTCGGCAAACTTGGCCACGTCGATGAAGTCTTTGCTGGCGATGTGCTTGTCACGTTCGGCGTGGTTGGACCACAGGCTGGCGGTTTTCACGTCGACTGCGATTTTGCTGGCTTCCGGCTTGGCCGAATCCCAACTGAAGGTGCCGTCCCAATCCTTGAAGGTACCGTGAATGTAGCTGTAGCCCAGGTGGCTGATTTTCCAGTCGATGAAGGCATGCTGGCCTTCTTTGTCGATCTTGTAGTCGGCGGCCATTACCTGGCCTGCCGACAGCAGAGCGGTACCGATTGCCAGGGCAGCGAGGGTCTTTTTCAACATGCTTTCTATTCCTTGTGAGTCGAGGTTGAACATCAGGCTTTGCGCCCCAGCATTCGCGTCAGGGTCACATCACGATCGATAAAGTGGTGTTTCAACGCAGCCACGCCGTGCAAGCCGGCGAAGACCACCAACACCCAGGCGAGGTACAGGTGCACCACGCCGGCGGTGTCTGCCTGGTCCGGTAGCCCGGACACCAGGGCAGGAATTTCAAACAGGCCAAACACCGGGATACCGACACCGTCTGCGGTGGAAATCAGGTAACCGGCGATCATCACGGCAAACAGCCCGAAATACAGGAACACATGGCCAAAGGCAGCGCCAATGCGGGTCATGCGGCTGTAACTGGCCAGCGGCGCAGGCGGCGGGCTGAGCAGGCGCCAGACGATACGCACGAGCATGACGGCGAACAGCGTAATGCCGATGCTCTTGTGCAGGTCCGGTGCCTCCTTGCGCCAGGCGCTGTAGTAGTCGAGACCGACCATCCACAAGCCCAGGGCGAACAAGCCAAACACCACCAGGGCCACACCCCAGTGCAAGACAATACTGACCCAACCATAGCGGGCCGGTGAATTGCGTAACTGCATGTACTTAAATCCCGTGAGAGCTGCGCCCAAGACTAGCGATTTACCTATCGAATTAAAGCGAAAAATTTCGCTTTGAAATATCGAGAAATACGATCTTGAGGGTATGAAGCGTAAATTAACATCGGATTAAGGACTATCCAGGAGAAACGTGACAGACCGTCCTGTGTTTACCGCCAATTCACAGGTAATGGCTTGTGACACACGCGTCCATTGCATAGGCTTGCGCGATTGTTTTACCTGCGCAGGCCGCAGGACCGCTTCGAGGAGATCACCGATGGGCTTGAACGACCAGTGGATGCAACGCGACCTTGCGGTGCTATGGCATCCCTGCACCCAGATGAAAGACCACCAGCAACTGCCGCTGATCCCGATCAAGCGCGGTGAAGGCGTATGGCTGGAAGACTTCGAAGGCAAGCGTTACCTCGATGCCGTCAGTTCCTGGTGGGTCAACGTGTTCGGCCACGCAAACCCGCGTATCAACCAGCGCATCAAGGACCAGGTCGACCAGTTGGAGCACGTGATTCTCGCCGGTTTCAGCCACCAGCCGGTGATCGAGCTGTCGGAGCGCCTGGTGGCCATGACGCCCGCAGGCCTGACCCGCTGCTTCTATGCCGACAATGGTTCGTCGTGCATTGAAGTCGCGCTGAAGATGAGCTTCCACTATTGGCTCAACCGCGGCCTGCCGAACAAAAAGCGCTTCGTCACCCTGACCAACAGCTACCACGGCGAAACCATCGCCGCGATGTCGGTAGGCGATGTACCGCTGTTTACCGAAACCTACAAGGCGCTGCTGCTCGACACCATCAAGGTGCCCAGCCCGGATTGCTACCTGCGCCCCGAGGGCATGAGCTGGGAAGAGCACTCGCGCACGATGTTCCTGGCCATGGAGCAGACCCTGGCGGACCACCACGACAGCGTCGCCGCGGTGATTGTCGAGCCGCTGATCCAGGGCGCCGGCGGCATGCGCATGTACCACCCGGTGTACCTCAAGCTGCTGCGCGAGGCCTGCGACCGCTATGGCGTGCACCTGATCCACGATGAAATCGCCGTGGGGTTCGGCCGCACCGGAACCATGTTCGCCTGTGAACAGGCCGGCATCCGCCCGGACTTCCTGTGCCTGTCCAAAGCTCTTACCGGCGGTTATCTGCCGCTGGCAGCCGTGGTCACCACCGATGACGTGTACGACGCCTTCTACGACGACTACCCGACCCTGCGCGCCTTCCTGCATTCCCACAGCTACACCGGCAACCCGCTGGCGTGCGCGGCGGCCCTGGCGACCCTGGATATTTTCGAAGAAGACAACGTCATCGAAAACAACAAGGCCCTGGCCCAACGCATGGCCACGGCCACCGCGCACCTGGTGGACCACCCCCACGTCTCGGAAGTGCGCCAGACCGGCATGGTCCTGGCCATCGAGATGGTTCAGGACAAAGCCACCAAGACCGCCTACCCATGGCAGGAGCGGCGCGGCCTGAAGGTGTTCGAGCACGCCCTGGAACGCGGCGCGCTGTTGCGTCCGTTGGGCAGCGTGGTGTACTTCCTGCCGCCGTACGTGATTACCCCGGAGCAGATCGACTTTCTTGCCGAAGTCGCCAGCGAGGGGATCGATATCGCGACCAACAGCAACGTCAGCGTTGCGGTACCGAAGGACTTTCACCCAGGGTTTCGCGATCCGGGCTGATCAGGTTCATTCGACTGATCGGGGGCCTGGCCCACCGCTATCGCGGGCAAGCCCGGCTCCCACAGGTTTTGTATGATCGTTCCCACGCTCTGCGTGGGCATGCAGCCCTGGACGCTCCGCGTCCGCCCTGCACATTTTCAGAGAACAGACATGAGACTGTCCCGCTTTTTCACCGACACCCCGCTGAGCCTTGGCGACCATGAGTTGCCCGAAGCCCAGGCGCATTACATCAGCCGCGTGCTGCGCATGACCGAAGGCGACGCCGTGCAATTGTTCGACGGCTCCGGCCAGGAGTTTCGTGGCGCATTGCTGGAGGTCGGAAAAAAACGCGTCACCGTGCAACTCACGGAAAGCCTCAAAGGCCAGGCCGAATCACCGCTGCAGATCCACTTGGGGCAGGGTTTGTCGCGGGGCGAGCGCATGGATTGGGCGATCCAGAAAGCCACGGAGCTGGGGGTCAACGCAATCACGCCGATTTTCAGCGAGCGCTGCGAAGTGCGCCTCAAGGACGAGCGCGCCGACAAACGCCTGCAGCACTGGCGTCAGGTGGCGATCAGTGCGTGCGAGCAATGCGGGCGTTCGACAGTGCCGGTGATTCATCCGCCGCTGTTGCTGCCGGACTGGTTGAAGCAGACCGAGGCGGATTTGAAACTGGTGCTGCACCCGGTGGCCGAGCCGATGGTCAGCCACGCCAAGCCCGCGAGCCTGGCCTTCCTGATCGGGCCTGAGGGTGGGCTGACGGACAATGAAGTTGAAACCGCGCAAGGCGCCGGCTTCCACGCCGCCCGCCTCGGCCCGAGAGTATTGCGTACCGAAACCGCGCCCGTCGTCGCGCTGGCGGTCGCCCAACAACTCTGGGGCGACTTCTAACCTTGCCTTGCAAACCCAATCAAAAATGTGGGAGCGGGCTTGCTCGCGAATGCGGTGGTTCAGTCACATATGCATCGACTGACACTCCGCATTCGCGAGCAAGCCCGCTCCCACATTTGGATTGTGGTTATTACTCCACCGGATCGCTCACCGGTTTGGCAATAATCGCCTTCAACTCGCTGGTCATCGGGAATTCCAGGTTCAAGCCCTTCGGCGGAATCGGCTGTTCGAACCAGCGCTGGTAAATCCCGTTGATCTCGCCACTGCGGTACAGATCGCCGAGCGTCTCGTTGACCACTGCCAGGAACTGCGGGTCGCCCTTGCGCACCATGCAGCTGTAGATCTCCCGCGACTGCTCCTCGCCCACAACTACCCAATTATGCGGGTCCCTGGCCTTGGCACGCTCGCCGTAGAGCAACGCATCATCCATGTAGAACGCTACCGCACGGCCGGTCTCGAGCATCTTGAATGCCTCGCCGTGGTCCTTGGCGCTGATGACAAACATATTGGCCTGGTGTTCGGCGTTGTAGCTTTTGAGAAATCGTTCGTTGGTGGTTCCGGCGGTGGTGACCACGTTCTTGCCATTGAGGTCGGCGAAGCCCTTGATGCCGCTGTCCTTCGCCGTCAGCAATTGCCCCTTCACGTAAATAAACCCGTAGGAAAACGCCACCTGTTTCTGCCGCTCGGCGGTCACGCCGGTGGAGCCGCATTCCAGGTCGACGGTGCCGTTCTGCACCAACGGAATACGGGTCTGGGAGGTCACCAGGTTATATTTCACCGCAAGGTCCGCCACCCCGGTTTTCTGCTGGATACGCTCGACAATCCTGCTGGCCAAGTCGACCGAATAGCCCATGGGTTTGCCGCTGTGATCCCCCACGTAGGAAAACGGCACCGATGCATCACGATAGCCCAGGGTGATGGACCTGGCGTTGGCGATCTTGCTCAACGTGCCGTCCAGCGCCGGTTCATTCGCCTGGGCCTGGGCACCCAACAAAAGCCCAAGGGCGCAGCCGGTCAACAGGAGCGTTTTCATGGTTGTTCTCCGAGGTCTGTGAAGTTATTTACGTACGGCAATCACGCTGATTTCCACCAGTACACTGGGCCGCGCCAGCTCTGCTTGCAGGGTGGTGCGTGTTGGCGCCATCCCCGGCGTCAGCCACGCGGACCACACGTCGTTCATCGGCGCGAAACCGCTGCCGATGTCCTTCAGGTAAATGGTCGCATTGAGCAGGTGATCCTTGTCGCTTCCCGCCTCGACCAACAGCGCGTCGATCCTGGCCAGCACTTCGCGGGTCTGGGTCGCCACATCCCGGCCGTCGCCCGGCACCTGGCCCGAAAGGAACACCATGTCCTTGAAAATCACGGCCCCACTGAGACGTTCATTGCTGCTGATGCGGGTAATAGTCATGGTGGATGCTCAAGCGCAGCGGGGCGTCAGGCCCTGCAGATCAATGGAAGGATTGCGTTGGCCGATGAGTTCGGCGAGCAACTGGCCGCTGCCGCAGGCCAGGGTAAAACCCAAGGCGCCATGGCCGAGGTTCAGCCACAGGTTGCGGTAAGCGCTTGCGCCGATCAGTGGCACGCCGGTCGGGGTGGCCGGGCGCATACCGGCCCATTCCAGCGCACGGTCATAATCGCCAGCCATAGGAAAAGTCTCCAAAGCCTGGCGTTTGATCAGAGCCAGGCGCTTGGGCTCAAGGCCAGCGTCGAAGCCGACAATATCTACCATGGCCGCGACCCGCAGCTGATCACCGATCCGTGCGTAGACAATCTTGCGGTCGTAGTCGGTGATGCTTACGCTTGGCGCCTGGTGCTGCGCGCCAATCGGCACGCTCAAGCTATAGCCCTTGAGCGGGTAAAGCGGCAGCGCCAGGCCCGGCAACCCCAGTTCGGCACTGCGATGACCCGCCGCCAATACCAGGTGCTCGACCGGCATCACTTCGCCGCCCAGTTCGATAGCCTGCACCGCCCCCTCTGCATGGCGAATACCGGTGACTTTGCGCCCCAACACAAAGCGGCAGCGCCCGGACGCTTCAAGCCGCGCCGCCAACCGCTGGCAGAAGGCATGGCAATCCGCGACTTCCTCGTTGGGCGTATAGATGCCGCCGACAAAATCAGCGCCCGCCAGCGTCGGCTCCAGCCGCGCGCAGTCGGCGGCTGACAGCACCTGTTGCCGCACAGCGGTGACCTTGCTGCACGCACGTTCAAAGCTGTCGGCATTGCGAAAGGTCACCAGCTTGCCGTTGCGCCGCCAGTCGAAGCCCTCCAGGCAGTCGTCCTCGCGCCATTGCTGCAAGATGCCTTGGCTCAGAGAGGCCAGCCGCAGCAAGTGGGCCGCATTGCGCTGGTTCACCGAGCCACGGCAGGCGCCGATAAAGGCCGCCATCCAACGCCATTGCCGTGGGTCGAGCCGTGGACGCAGCTTCAACGGCGAGTCACCGCGCAGCAGCCAGCCAATGGCCTGCAGCGGCACACCGGCATCCGCCAGCGGTGCGACATAGCGATACGACAGTTGCCCGCCATTGGCAAAACTGGTTTCACTGCCCAGCGTTTCGCGTGCGTCGATCACCACCACCTCATGGCCAGCCCGCACCAGCGCATACGCACTGGCCAGGCCGACAACCCCACCGCCGATGATACAAACCTGTCTGGCCATCCCAGCCCCCAGCCATCGATTAAGAAGGTCCAAGCGTAGAGGCAGGCGACGGGCCACCGATAATGACTAAAGAAGGCCAACCCATAACAAAAGGTTATACACCCACAACCCTGCCCCCGCTCCGCTGAAGGTCAGGCAATTTTGGGCAAAAACGCCCGAGTGTCGATGGACGTGGATTGTGCGTCGATCATTTCGGCCAGCAATTGCCCACTGCCACACGCCAGGGTAAAGCCCAGTGCGCCATGGCCGAGGTTAAGCCAGAGATTGCGAAAGGCCGTAGGTCCCACCAGCGGCAACCCGGTGGGCGTTGCCGGGCGCATGCCGGCCCATTCAACGGCAGCGTCATAGTTGCCTGCCATAGGAAAAGTCTGTCGGGCCAAGCGTTTTATTACCGACAGACGTTTGGGCTCCGGTGCGCTGTTGTAACCCACAATGTCGACCATCGCGGCGATCCGCAGTTGTGCGCCAATGCGTGCATACACGACTTTGCGGTCATAGTCGGTAATATTGATGCTCGGTGCGGTGTGCTGCGCTTCGATCGGTACGCTCAGGCTATAGCCCTTGAGCGGGTAGATCGGCAGACGCATGGTCGGCAACAGGCTTTGACTGTTATGGCCCGCAGCCAGGATCAGATGTTCGACTGGCAGCACTTCGTCCTGAAGCTCAATAGCCACCACCGTACCAAAGGCCTCGTGGACCTTTAAGACCTTGCGCCCAAGCAGCATCCGGCATTTTCCCGAAGCTTCGAGATGCTCCGCCAGGCGCTGGCAAAACGCATGGCAATCGGCGACCTCTTCGGTAGGGTTATAGATACCCCCGATGAAATTGCCTGAATTCAGCGATGGCTCCAACCTTCGACAGTCTTCGGCCGACACGACCTGTTGCTGCAAAGGGTCGCGCACTGTGCGGCGAGCCTGTTCAAAACTCTCGGCAGAACGAAAGGCCAGCAGCCTGCCGTTGCGCTTCCAGTCGAACCCTTCCAGCCTGTCCTCATGACGCCAGCTTTGCAGTGTCTCCTGACTCAGCAGCGCCAAGCGCAGAAGGTGTTCGGAGTTCGCATGGTTGACCGAGGTGCGACAGGCGCCGAGGAACTGTGCCAGCCAACGCCACTGCGAGGGGTCCAGTCGCGGTCTCAGCTTGAGCGGCGACTCGCCCCGCAGCAGCCCGACCAATGTCTGCAGTGGCACGCCCGCATTAGCGAGCGGCGTGACATATCGGTAGGAAAGCTGACCGCCGTTGGCGAAACTGCTGGCACTGCCCAGGCTGGCTTGCCCCTCGACCAACGTGACATCCATGCCTGCACGCACCAGCGCGTAGGCGGTTGCAAGTCCAATGACACCGCCACCAATGATACTTACATGCTTTGCCACAACGTCTCTCACATTTAATGAAACCAAATCGAGACTAGAGGTAAGTGACAACGCATGAATAATGAATAAAAGTAAGCCACCTATAAACAAGGGTTATGGATATATGCGCCTACGTCATATCGAGATCTTCCAGGCCATCCGCCAGTCAGGCTCCGTCAGCGCCGCGGCGCAATTGCTGCATGTGTCGCAACCGGCAGTGACCAAGGTGCTGCAGCATGCCGAATTGCAGCTGGGCTTTGCGCTGTTTTTGCGCGTACGTGGCAAGCTGCAGCCCACCCCGGAAGCCCTGGCGCTGGAAAGAGAAGTCGAGAAAGTCACCGAGAGCCTGCAAGGTGTGCGGCGCCTGGCCAAAAGCTTGCGCCGCGCCCCCGGGCAAAGTGTGCGCATCGGCGCGATCCCGGCGTTGGCCCTGTCGCTGCTGCCGCCGGCGATCCTGGAATGGAAGCGCGACTACCCGGACATCACCTGCGAGCTGTCCAGCGACCATAGCCGCGAGCTGGTGCAAAAACTGTTGATGCGCGAGATCGACCTGGCGTTGACGCTGAATTTTTCCGGTCATCCGGGGTTGACCACGCAAGTGCTGGCCAATGGCGTGTTGGTGGCGTTGGCGTCGAAGGGTTATTGGCCAGAAACCGAAGTGAGCACACCGCTGCCATTGGCCGCGTTGGCGGGCGCGCCGTTGATTGGGCTTTCCAGCGCGGACCCGCTGGCGGCCAAGCTCGACAGCTACCTGGAAAACGTTGTTCCGCCGCCTCGGGTCACGATCTCGGTGCAAACCTATTCCCTGGCCCGCGCGATGGTCGAGTCCGGCGCCGGCCTGACGGTCATCGACCCCTTCACCGCGCTCGGTGCATCGACAGCGACCACCTGCATCCGCACGCTCACACCACCGCTGCCGATCACCTTGTATGCCCTGACCCGCGCCAACGAGCCACCTCCGCATATGCTCGCTAATCTGCTGGAGATTTTCAGCAGCCGCGCCAGTGAATGGCTGGAACGCCTGCTCCCACAGGGTCAGAGCACGTAATGCATGATCGCCACGAAATGCAGTAGGCTGCCGCCGATCACGAACAAGTGCCAGATCCCATGGGAATGCCGCAGGCGATCCTCCAGGGCAAAGAAGATGATGCCGACGGTGTACAACACCCCACCCGCCGCCAGCCAGGTAAACCCCGCAGTGCCCAGCGCGGCCAGCAGCGGCTTGATTGCCACCAGCACGATCCAGCCCATCACCGCGTAGATCACGATCGACAGGATGCGCGCCTCGGAGCGCGGCTTGATCTCTTGCAGGATGCCGATCACCGCCAGCCCCCACACAATGCCGAACAGCGTCCAGCCCCAGGGCCCGCGCAGTGTCACCAGGCAGAACGGCGTGTAGCTGCCGGCAATCAGCAGGTAGATCGAAAAATGATCGACCTTCTGCATGATCGCTTTACGCCGGCCCTGCACGCTGTGGTAAACGGTCGACGCGCTGTACAACGCCATCAGCGTAACGCCATAGATCGCCACGCTGACGATTTTCCAGGGGCTGCCGTCCAGGCTCGCCACCACCAACATCCACACGACGCCAATACACGCCGCGACAGCACCGAGCAAATGGCTCCAGGCGTTGAATCGTTCCCCGTGGTACATCTGCAACCGACCTCCTGTGACCAATATGGGTTGGCTGGCAAGCCTCCAGCCTTCGCCATAAGAGTGCAAGCGGCTTATGACGTTCCGAGGACGCCCGCAGGTTTTACGGGCACAATCGAACGCATTCGAACAAGAGCCCACGGCCATGCTGATCGACGAAGAATTCACCCTCAAGAAGCTGGAAATCTTCCTGGCGTTCATGCGCACCGGCAACCTGGCGCGCGCCGCCGCTGAGCTGCAAACCAGCAACGTCAGCGTGCACCGCGCCATCCACTCCCTGGAAAATGCGCTGCGCTGCCCGCTGTTCAAACACGAAGGGCGCAACCTCACGCCGCTGGAAAGCGCCTATGTATTGGAAGAGCGCGCGCAGAAACTGGTGGCCGACGTGGTCGACAGCGTGCGCCTCACCCGCGAAGCCGCCGGCTTCTCCGCCGAACGCTTCAAGCTCGGATCGCTGTACTCGCTGACGGTCAAGACCGTGCCTCAATTGATCATGGGCCTGAAAATCCGCCGCAGCGAACTCAACATCGACCTGATCCTGGGTTCCAACTTCGACCTGCTCTACAAGCTCAAGAACATGGAGGTGGACGCGATCCTCATCTCCCTGGATGAACACGCCAATGACCCCGACTGCGAACAGATCGCGCTGTTCAGCGATGACATCTTCCTCGCCACCCCGGCCAACTCGCCCTTTGACCGCGAACAGCAAATCGACCTGGCGGACGTGCGCGACGCGACCTTCATCACCCTCACCCAGGGCTTTGCCACGCATCAGGACGGCAACCGGGTGTTCAATCAGGCGGGCTTTGAGCCCAAGGTGGCGATGCAGGTGAACGACATCTTCACGCTGCTGAGCATGGTCAGTTCAGGCGTGGGTTATGCGCTGCTGCCGGGGCGGATTGCGGCGGTGTATGAGAACCGCGTGAAGCTGATACCGCTGCAACCCAGGTACCGGTTGCAGCAGCACATTGGCGTGGTGTTCTTGAAGGCCAAGGAGCGCGACCCGAACTTGCTGGCGTTGCTGGCGGAGTGCCGGATGTATGCCAATCGCCACAGCCCATCCTGATCGCTCCCACGCGGAGCGAGGGAACGATCATTAGCTTATTTGAGATCAGCCCACCAACCCGCGCATGATCAGAAACAACAACGACGGCCCCAACAAACACCCCAGCGCGGTATAGAACGCCGCCGTCAGGCACCCATAAGGCACCAGCTTTGGATCAGTCGCCGCCAGCCCTCCCGCCACACCACTGGATGTGCCCATGAGCCCACCGAAAATCACCGCACTGCGCGGATTATTCAGGCCGATCAGCGGCGCCACGAACGGCGTCATCACCATCACCAGAATAGCCTTGATCAACCCCGCGGCAATGGACAGCGCCATCACTTCGGAACTGGCACCAATGGCCGCACCGGTCACCGGGCCGACGATGTAAGTCACCGCGCCGGCGCCGATGGTGGTCAAGCTCACGGCATCGGTGTAGCCGAACGCCATGGCGACCCCCACGCCCGCGATGAACGATGAGCCCACGCCCACAAACAAGGCCAATACGCCGACGTACCCTGCCCGTTTCAGCTCATCGACACTCACGCCAAACGCCGTGGCCACAATGGCAAAGTCGCGTAGCATCGCCCCACCCAGCAGGCCGATGCCCGACAACAATGGAATATCCACCACACCCTTTGAGCCACCGGTAAATGCACCGCCGACGTAAGACAGCGCCAGGCCCAGCAAGATGGCGATGGCCGAGCCGTGCAAGCGGCCTTTAGTGAAGGTGTCGGAGATCCAGTAGGAGACCCACATGGTCAGGCCGATCACAGCAAAGCCACTGATCAGGCCGTAGCCGGTGATCACTTTCATCATCGATTCATACATGGCGATCACCCGGCTTCTTTGGTGGGAACAACAGCGTCAGGCTCAGGGTTGCCGATGCGCACCAGCACCGGCACCAGGGCAAAGCCCAGGACCACTGCCAAGGTGCCCGCGAGAATCGCCATCGGGCCGCCACTGATAGCGCCGTACACGTTTTGCTGCGCCGCCATCGCCACCACGATCGGGATATAAATCGCCGCCCAGAAACTCACACCCGGCTCCGACTTGCGGGTAAACCACCCGCGCTTGCTGAGGTAGCTGCCCAGGCCGATCAACAGCAACATGGCAATGCCCACCCCGCCGACGTTGGCCGGGATGCCCATCCACCTGCCCAGCAATTCGCCGACAAACAAGCCGGCCAAGGTACAGAACGCCAGAAACGCCACACCGTAAATAATCATTGTCGTTGTCCTCAAAGTGCTCGATCGAAATTGTTGTTTTTGTGCTTCGAAAGCCTTGGGTGGTGCTTTATCGGTGGCGGCGCTCCTCCTCTTGCAGCAGGGCCTGCAAGGTGTCCAGGCGCGCGCCTTCGCAGGCGATCACCGTGCCTTGTTCAAACACGCACCGTGACAGGCCGGTGAGCACGGCGCCCGGGGGCAGTTCGATTTGCAGGCGCACGCCGCGTTCAACGGCGCTTTGCACGGTGCCGCGCCAATCGACGACGCGGCACATGTTGAAGGCCAGGTCGTCGCGCAGTTGCTCGGGGTTGTGGATCGGCCGCGCGCGGGTGCTGCTCAGGTAGGTGATACGTGGCGCCTTGAGCGGCACGAAGGCCTGCGCCAGCGCCTGGGCCGGTTGCTCCAGCAGCGCGCAATGGGACGGCACGCTGACGGCCAGGCGCTTGGCAACGCCGTTGCCTTTCACTCGGCTGGCGACGCGCTGCATGGCTTCATCGCTGCCGGCGATGACGGTCTGGTTATCGGCGTTGATATTGGCCAGGTACACCGGGGTTTCGGGGCTGTGGATTTCGGCCAGCAGCGTTTCGACGGTGGATAACGCCGGGCCGATCAGGGCGGTCATGCCATAGCCGTGTGGATAAGCGTGCTGCATCAGCTCGCCGCGCAGGCTGACCAGCCTGAGCGCATCAGTGAACTCCAGCGCACCGGCGATCACCGCCGCCGGGTAAGCCCCGATGGACAGGCCCGCGACGTAATCCGGGGTGTGTTGCAGCAGGCGCGCGTGGGCCACGCCGACGATCAACAGGCAGAGTTGGACCGCACGGGTGCTCGCGAGCGCTTCAGCTGAATCCAATGCGCGAACGTCTTCACCCAGCGCCTCACTGGCCTGCTCCAACACCTCGGCGGGCAAGCCCTTGAGCATGCCCGGCCGTTGCGCGCCCTGCCCTGGGAACACCAAAAGGCTGCTCATGCCACCGCCTGCCAAGGGTCAAGTACCAGGTGGGCACCGCTGGCGGTTTTCAACAGCACCCGGCGCGATGGACCAGCCCATTCACGCAAGGCAACGGCGCCCAACGGTGTTTGCAGTTGCATATCCACCACGCACACGACCTTGTCCAGGGTGGCCAGGAGGTCGCGGGCATCACTGCGCTCAAGCGGCTTGGGCATGCGAAGAATCAAATCCAGATCGCTTTGGGCATGCAGCGCTTCAATGCCCGTGGCCAATTCAAAACCCGCGCTACCCGTGACACCCCAGCTCAACGGCGCCAACACGGGTCGCAGCTGATCGAGGGCGTGCAGTGCCGGTAGATCCCGTGTTGAGACAACGTCGCACAACGCTTCCGGTGCGACTCGCCGCTGCACGGCGTCAATCGGCATCACGGCCGCAAAGCGCTGCTCACGCAAACGCCCGCGCACTCCCACCGCGACCAAACCCGGCGCGACCACGGCGCGACGCACCACCACCGTGCCAATCGCACCCAGTGCCCACCCCGGCGCATCAGCGGGCAAGTGCGCTGGGGTCATGCCCCAGAGCAGGTCGTGGGCGTTCACCATTGTTCCCGCAGCAGTTGGCGCACATGGCTGGAGGCGGCGCGATGGGTTGCGCCGAGGCGGCCGCTCAAATCGGGCGTGTCGATGTCCTTGATCGCGCTCACCAGGCAATCGCTGACGCGCGCCAGATCCTGCGGCGTGGGTTGTTCGATCTGGCTGACCGACAGCGTTTCCCACAACAAGCCAAGGCTGGCATAGCTGTCGATGTCATAGGCCATTGGCGGCACGCTGGCGGCCAGGTTCTCCAGCTCTTCGACGCTGCGCAGGGTCACCCGCGCCGCCGACGCCTTGCCCATCGCGTGCACCATCACGCCGGGGTCACGCAGGGCAATCAGGCGATTGGCCTGGTAGCCATGGGCGAGAAACGCCCCGGACATCGCCTTGCCCACCAGCAGCGCGATCACCGGGTGCCCGGCCAGTCGGGCGCGCGCGTAGCTGTCGGCGGCGGCGGCCAGGGCCTGGTGAATACCGAGGGCTTCTTCGCGACGGCCGTAGGCTTGGCTGGGCACGTCGACGATGGCAATGATCGGGCGTTTGTCGCCTCGTGCGATGGCTTCATCGACGGCCTTGGCCAGGCCCCAGCCTTCCAGCAAGCCGACCTCGCCGTTGCGGGCCCGGGGGAAGCGGTTGTGCTCGTCGGTCACCACGGCGATAAAGCGCACGGCGTGTTCGCCCAGCACGCCATCGGCCACTTTCAATGAGTGCGGCAAGCCCGCAACGGGCGTCGCGCCGGCGCTCAAGGCGTTGAACCAGTGCAAACCTCTCATGGGCGTTCTCCTTGATACAACGCGCGCACCGTCGCTGGGTCGATCTGTGGCGCAGCGTCCAGTTCGGCCAGGCGCGCCAGGTAATAATCAGCTCGGCGGCTGCGTTGCTCGGCGGGCACGCCTTGTTGCAACAGCGCGCTGACGGTCTGCTGAATCTCGGCCACATCGTCCGCCACATAACGATCGGCCAGGCCGCTGTTGAAGCGCTGCTCACCACCGGTAAGGCTCCAGATGAACGGCCGGTCGCGCGAATCGTATTCTTCCAGTCCTGCTTCCTGCTCGATCACTTGCGGGCCATTCAGGCCCAGGCGTGCTTCGCGGGTGACCACAAGGTAACTGCACAACCCCGCTGCGATGGACATGCCGCCAAAGCAGCCGACGCTGCCGGCCACCACGCCGATCACCGGCTGGTACTGGCGCAAGTCGACAATCGCGGCGTGGATATCCGCGATGGCGGCCAGGCCGAGGTTGGCTTCCTGCAGGCGCACGCCGCCGGTTTCCAGCAGCAGCACGGCGCGAGTCGGGATGCCCTTGCGGTTGTCTTCGGCTGCCAGCTCCAACGCGCCGGCGATTTTCGCGCCGCCCACTTCGCCGAGGCTGCCACCCTGGAAGTTGCCTTCGATGGCGGCAACGACGGCAGGTTTTCCGTCGATGCTGCCCTTGGCAATCACCACGCCGTCATCGGCCTGCGGTACTACGCCCTGGCGGCTGAGCCACGGCGACATGACGCGCTGGAACGGGTCGATCAATTCGCGGTAGGAGCCGGCATCCAGCAAGGCCTTGGCCCGTTGCCGCGCGCCGAGTTCTACGAAGCTGTGTTTGGCGAGCAAGTCAGTCATGGCCGATCTCCTCGAAACCCTGCTCCAGGCGCAGGCGCACCACGCCGGGCGTGGCACCGAAATCGTGGATATCAATGTTCAAGGCCGGTGGCGTCTGTTCCTGGAAGATGCGTTGAAACAGATGCTGCCAGCGCTGTTCGGCGCCATTGACCGAGGTTTGCACCTGGATCGTCAGCGTGCCTGGCGTGCCCGGCTCCAGCAGCACTTCCAGGTCGCCTGAACCGACGCAACCTACCAGCGCACGGCCTTTTGGCGGCTGCCCGGCGGGGAATTCAAAGGATAGGGTTTCCATCACAACGCTCCGTCGAGGCGGTCGATAAACAGGCAGGCGGCCAACAGGTCGGCGGCGCCGCCAGGGGAGGCATTCAGGGCCAGCAATTGGGTGTCGAGTGCGTGCAAGTGGCGGCGACCGGCAAGGGTCGCACTGCCGCCGGCATTCAGCACCGCCTGGGCGCCGCGCTGCATCGTCCGTAAGCCTTCAGGGCCTGCGCGGTAAAGCACGCAGGTGTCGGCCAACTCGGTCATGATCGCGAGCAAGGCATCCAGGCGCGCGTTCTGTTCGCCAGCATTTTGCAGGCGGCTTTTGCGCAGTTGCGGCAAGCCGCGCTGGATGACCGACGGGAAGCCAAGCTGAGCTTCTTCACGGGCACCGCGTGCGCCATAGCGTCGGGCGACCTGAGCGCCGTGGCTCATCGGCCGTGGCGCAAAACGGTCATTGAGCAGGGCCAGCCGGGCTGCGTTCAGCGTGACGTTGCGTGAGTCCAGGGCGGCGGCAGCGGTGAGCAAGCCGAGGGCCCAGATGGCGCCGCGATGGGTGTTTACGCCGCCGGTGGTGGCGAGCATGGCCTGCTCACCTTCGCGCCCGAGACGGCCGAGGGCTTCGCGCAGGGGCAAGCCGACTTCGCCGAATTCCAGCGCCGCCTCGGCCATTTGCTTGAACATCGGCCACAGCGACAATGCCGAAGCGTGCATCAGGCCCAAATGCAAATCGTCATGGGCGCCGTTGCCACGCCGGTCGACCAGCGCAGGTTTGGGCGACAGGTCCGCTTCATCGATCAGCGCATCAACGGCTAGATCGGCCAGGCGATCCGCGAGGGTGAGTTCATGCAGTTTAAGTGCGCGCATTTACCAGCTCCTGAATTTGGCGGGCGGGTTGTACAGGCCACCGGACCACTCCACCAGATCGGCCACGCTCTTGGCGGCCAACAGCTCGCGGGTGGCGTCGGTGCGGCGAATACCCAAGTCTTCGGGCAGGGCGATCAGGCCTTCACGGCGCATGCGCGCGGTGTCCTTGGGGTTGTGGCGCAGGCCGATGGCGGTCACCCCGGCGACAGCGGCGATCATCGCCTGGCGCTCCTCCAGCGAACGCGCCTTGTACAGGTAGGCGATGCCTTCTTCGGTGAGCAGATGGGTCACGTCGTCGCCGTAGATCATGATCGGCGCCAGGGGCATGCCACTCTTGCGCGCCACTTCCACTGCGTCGAGGGTGTCGACGAACGTGGGTTTTCCGCCTTCTTGGAAGGTCTCAACCATTTGCACCACGAGTTTTTTGCCGCGTTCCAACAACGCTTCGGGCGCGTCGCCGTGACGCATATCCAGCCAGGCCGGCGTACCGTGGCGCCGACCGCGTGGGTCGTGGCCCATGTTCGGCGCACCGCCGAACCCGGCCAGTCGACCACGGGTTACCGTGGAGGAATGCCCGTCGCCGTCGACTTGCAGGGTGGCGCCGATAAACAGGTCCACCGCGTATTGGCCAGCGAGTTGGCTGAACATCCGGTTGGAACGCATCGAGCCATCGCGGCCGGTGAAGAACACATCCGGGCGGGCGGCGATGTAGTTCTCCATGCCCAGCTCAGTGCCGAAGCAATGCACGCTTTCGACCCAGCCGCTTTCAATGGCGGGGATCAGCGTGGGGTGCGGGTTGAGGGTCCAGTTGCGGCAGATTTTGCCCTTCAGGCCCAGGGATTCGCCGTAGGTGGGCAGGATCAGTTCGATGGCGGCCGTGTTGAAGCCGATGCCGTGATTGAGCGACTGCACTTTGTGTTTTTCGTAGATGCCACGGATCGCCATCATCGCCATCAGCACATGCACCGGCTTGATGTGGCGCGGGTCGCGGGTGAACAGCGGCTCGATGTAGAACGGCTTGTCGGCCACCACCACAAAGTCCACCCAGCTCGCCGGAATATCGACGCGGGGCAAGTCCGTCACGTCGTCCACCAACTGGTTGACCTGCACGATGACGATGCCGTCGCTGAAGGCGGCAGGTTCGATCAGGGCCGGGGTGTCTTCGGTACTGGCGCCGGTGTAGATGTTGCCGGCGCGGTCGGCCATGAAACCGGCGGACAGCACCACGTTGGGGATCAGGTCCACCACCAACCGCGCGTAGAGTTCGATGTAGGTGTGGATCGCGCCGATTTCCAGCAGGCCGTCTTCCAGCAATTGGCTGATGCGCAGGGACTGGGTGCCGGCGAAGGAGAAGTCGAGTTTGCGTGCGATGCCCTTTTCAAACAGGTCCAGGTGTTCGGAGCGGCCGACACTGGGCATGATCATGTGCAAATCGTGGAGCTTGGCCGGGTCGGCCTTGGCCAGTGAGCGGGAAAGGAAGTCGGCTTGCTTCTGGTTGTTGCCCTCCAGCACCACGCGGTCGCCGGGGAGGATCAGCGCTTCAAGGGCCTCGACGATTCTGTCATTGGGCAGCACCGCTCCGTCTGCAAACTGCCTGACCAGCCCCAGCCGCCGCTGTTTCTCGTCGCGCCGCCTCGTCCAGCGCGAGTCGGGGGTGATTGTTATTGTCATGGTCGCTCCACGGGGTTTGCTGTCGTGGGGCTTACCTTAGGAGTGATTGAGGGGGCCATCAATCAAGCTGGACGTTGGACTGTTACGCCTGGGTTAATGATGACTCAATTAACACGGGGCGTTCAGACCCTGCGCCATTCGCTGCGATGGAACCATAGGGTCCTGAAAAACGCCAACGCCGCAAAAAAGTGCAACCCCGACACGGCCGCCCAACTCCAATCCCACAGCCCTGACAGCGCCTGCGCGTAAACCGGTAACAGCAGCACGAGCAACGCCACCAGCGCGCCAGCACCCACTTGCTCCCAGTTTCTCAAGCGAGTGGGGCGGGACGCTATCGCGTAACCCAACAATGCACCCAGACACACAATCAGCAGGCTCAGCAGGTCATGCTCGCCGACCGGAGGCCACCCCAGCAGGTTGAGCGGCAGGCAGACCGCGAACAGGGTGAACGAGCAGATCGCGACATAAACAAAAGCGTACTCAAGCGCATCCAGCAGACGATCACGGATAAACCCACGAGCCTGTTTATCCTCTTCCGGTGTGGGTCCTTGGGAAATCGCCACCGCCAGCAGACCCGACCCGAGACCGCCCAGGGTCATGACCACGAAATTGCTCACAACGCCTTTGATTGCCTTATCGGCACCGATCAGCTTGAGGCTCTCGAGGTACACCAGAATAAACACCGCGCCCGCGGTGGCAATCATGAAGCCCCACAGCTTCCCCCGGTTGGACTGCACGTTCATGGTCACAGCCGCCGTGAGCACCAGCACCCCAAACCACATCAGGAGCGTGCCGGTAAAACGGTTGAGGTTGTACAGCCAGGCAAACCCATCCAAAAGCCACATTGCGTCGATACTTCTGTCGAAAAATTCCCCTCGCTATCGGCAGTGGAGCGGGGATCTTTACGATGGGGGGAGCAAGTGTTCCGTGGCTCGTCGCAATTGCCCAAGACGCCCTCCCCGCACGTTGACCCAGTCACCCCCACTGATAGCTAGCCAACAGGTCCTCCGCATTTCCCGGCAAGGTGGTGCCGCCGTCAATCAAAATGTGGGAGCGGGCTTGCTCGCGAAGGCAGGGTGTCAGGCCATGCAACTATTACTGACCCACCGCATTCGCGAGCAAGCCCGCTCCCACATTTGCCCTGTGTTGTTTGTTAGATAGCAGTCCCATTAAGGGACCGATCAGTCCCTTTTTGGGACCACCTCCGGCGACGGGCTGACTTGCTCCAACGCCCTGTCGACCAACAATTGTCCGAACTCAGCCATTTGCTGAATCCCCAGCATGATTGCACGCTGGGAAGCGTCCAGGTCGAAGGCCAGGTTGCAGGTGAGTGCGTTGAGGGAGGACAGGGTTTCGCTGGCGTTGACCAGCAAGGTTTCGGTGGTTTGGTGCGGGTTGACGGTGAAAAGCGGTGGATTGGGGGTAGGTTTGACCATGATGAAGCTCCTAAACAGTAAGTAAGGAGCGCCACCGTTCGCTTGCACGCGAATGAGGGTGGCGACCGTGCGCAGGTGTGCAAGACCGGGCCTGTTTAGGACACCCAGCAGGTCCGAAGACCTCCTGCGCGCAGCCGCCATAAAGCAGCGAGCACAAAAAACGCCCGTGGTTGGCTGGGCGTTTGTACGCCTAAACAGTTTCGTCGGACTTGCACGTCCGTGTCACCGTTTTTTGCGATGACGGGACGAAGACTAGGCGCGCTGACTCAATGCAACAAGTTCATGCATTGCCCAACATCTTGCAGGAAAAATCCGAAGCCCCCGCTCACCTTGATCGTTCCCACGCTCTGCGTGGTAATGCCGCCTGGGACGCTCCGCGTCCCGACCAGAGCCCCGCGTAAGGGTGACGCGGAGCGTCACGGGATGCATTACCACGCAGAGCGTGGGAACGATCGACGACTTGTGGCAGGCCGAGCATCGGGAGCAGCCGGTGATTGAGCGGTTTGCGCGGATTGATTGAGGGCTGGAGCCGAGCGCAATTCAGTGTGGGAGCTGGCTTGCCTGCGATGGCGGTGGGTCAGCTGGCTAATGTGTGACTGACCCACCGCTATCGCAGCATAGGTATCTACACATCTATTTTTAATGCATGCGAGCATCTGTAGTGAGCGGGCTTGTCCCGCGCTGGGCTGCGAAGCGGCCCCAAACCAGGCGACTTGGATTTATCTGGAACTCGGCGGCGTATTTATTGGGGCGGCTTCGCCACCCAGCGCGGGACAAGCCCGCTCACTACAAAGATGTGTAGATACCTATGGCTATCGCAGGCAAGCCAGCTCCCCCAGTAGGTCTCACTGAATTTGAGAAGAGTGTTCAGGCCAATCCGGATTCGACCAGCAAGGCTTCCAACCCCATGAGGTCCGGCACCTTCGCCACATGCTCCCCCACCTGCACCGCCGCCAGTTCCAGCGGGCACAGCGGCACGTCCACATAACTCAACTCGCTGTCGAGCTTGTACGAACGCGGAATCCCCTGGATCACCAGCGCAATAAACTTCAACGTCGACCGCCCACCCAACGCATTCAACACCACGATCCGTGAACGGGTGCCGGTCACGCTGGCTTCGCCACACACCGCTTCGAAGCTGATCAGCGGGATCTGCCGATCACGCCAGGTCACTTGCCGCAAATACCATGGCGGCGCATCGCTGGCCGGTTCGCCGCGCTGGAAGTCGATCAGCTCGGCGATGGCGACGTTGGGCAGGATCAGGTGCCGATCGGCCAACGGCAGCAGCAGGCCGGTGAGTTGGCTGGCGCGGTAGTCAAGCATGGGACTTGCTCCAGTAGGCAATGCTTTCGAGCAGCACCGATTCCTGATACGGCTTGCCGAGGTAGTCGTTCACGCCAATGGCCATCGCGCGGTCGCGGTGTTTCTGGCCGGTGCGTGAGGTGATCATGATGATCGGCAGGCGCATCAGGCGCGGGTCGTTGCGCACTTGGGTGGCCACTTCGAAGCCGTCCATGCGCGGCATTTCGATGTCGAGCAGCATCAGGTCCGGCGTGTGTTCTTCCAGCACGGCGAGCGCGTCGATGCCGTCCTTGGCGGTGAGCACGTTCATGCCATTGCGCTCCAGCAGGCGGCTGGTGACTTTGCGCACGGTGACCGAATCGTCCACCACCAGCACCAGCAGCGGGCGTTTTTTCAGCGGGTCGTTGAGGACCAGTGGCGCGTCGATCAGCTGGGCGGGCAAGGCCGGCGGGCGTGCGCGGATATGCGCCAGCAAATCGATGATCAGCACCACGCGGCCATCGCCCAAAATGGTTGCGCCGGACAAACCCTGCACGCCGGCAAACTGCGGGCCCAGGCCCTTGACCACGATCTCCCGCGTGCCGGCCATGGCATCCACATGGATGGCCACGCGCCGCTCATTGCACTGCACCAGCAGCACCGGCACCGGCTGGTACTGGCCCAGCAGTTTCGGACGGCTGACGGTGTGCAGCAGGTCGCCGAAATAGAACAGCTCATAGCGCTGACCAGCGTATTCATAATGCGGCGGGTCTTGCTGGTAATGCCCGGCCAACTCATGGGGCAGTACCCGAACCAGGCCTTCGATGGTGTTGAGCGGGATCGCATATTGATCCTCCGCGCATTGCACCATCAGCGCGCGGTTGACCGACACGGTAAACGGCAGGCGGATGCGAAAATGCACGCCTGCGCCGGGCGTCGAATCGATGACCATTGAGCCACCGAGCTGGCGCACCTCTTCATGCACCACGTCCATGCCCACGCCGCGCCCGGAAATCTGGGTGATCTTCTCTGCCGTGGAGAACCCCGGCTGCAGGATGAACTGCAACACGTCGCGGTCGCTCATCTCTTGATGAGGGGCCAGCAGGCCGCGCTTGATCGCCTTGCGCCGCACTGCTTCCAGCGGAACCCCGGCACCGTCGTCGCGCATGTCGAAGACGATATCGCCGCCTTCGTGGGTCAGGTCCAGGGTGATGCGGCCTTTCTCCGGTTTACCCGCCGCCAAACGCACATCGCGAGATTCCAGGCCATGGTCGACGGCATTACGCAGCATGTGCTCCAGCGGCGCCGCCATGCGTTCCAGCACGTTGCGGTCCATCTCGCCCTCGGCATTGCCGACGATGAATTCCACGTCCTTGCCCAGCTCGCCCGCCACCTGTCGCACGATGCGCTTGAGGCGCGGCAGCATGCGTTCGAACGGCACCATGCGCGTGCGCATCAGGCCTTCCTGCAACGCGGTGTTGATGCGCGCCTGCTGCTGCAGCAGGTCGTGGGCATCTTCGTTGCGACGTTCGAGGGTGTCCTTGAGGTCGAGCAGGTCGGAGGCCGACTCCGACAGCGCGCGGGACAGCTGCTGCAACTGCGAGTGGCGGTCCATTTCCAGCGGGTCGAATTCTTCGTAGCCCAGGCGTTCGGCCTCGGCCTGCTGGCGACTGAGGAGACGGCCCTGGGTTTCGCTGTCGAGACGGCGCAGTTGGTCGCGCATGCGTTCGATGGTGGTTTCCACTTCGCTCAAGGCAATACGCGCATCGTTGACTTGCTGCTCGATACGGCCGCGGAAGATCGAGGTTTCGCCGGCCAGGTTGACCAGGTCGTCAAGCAGCTCGGCGGAGATCTTCACCATATCGGCAGCCGGGTCCACGGCGGTTTCCGCCTTGCCCGCCGGCAGCGCCACCGGGGTTACCGGCTCTTCGCTTGGGTGCACCAGGCTTCTGATGCGCTCGATGAGTGTGTCCACCGAGCCGACCGGCAGGCCGTCCGCCACGGCATCGATCATCTGCGCCAGGCGGTCGTGGCAGCCTTGCAGCAGCGCAAACAGCTCGGCGGACGGTGCGAGCAAACCGGCCGACAGGCCCTCGTAGAGAAACTCCAGCTCATGGGCCAGGTCGCCGATGGGCGCAATCTCGACCATGCGCGCGCCGCCCTTGAGGGTGTGCAGGTCGCGCAGCAGGGTTTCGACTTCCTGGCGGTTGCCGGGCTCGGCCTGCCAGCGCAGCAAGGCGCTGCCCGAGCTGTCGAGAATGTCGGCGGCTTCCTCGAGGAAAATATCCAGCAGCTCAGGATCGGCGCCAGACGTCTGCGGGGCCTCGACCGGCGCTGCGGGTGTGCTGCTCTGGCGAAATTCGCGCAGCTGGGCAATCAATTCGACGGCATCGCCCAGGGGCTGATGCTGTTGCAGGTCATCAAGCTGCGAGGCCAGCCGCTCATGGCTCGCCATCAGCAACAGGGACAGTTCGGCACAGTAACTGTAGCGCCGGTCCACCAGCCCTTCGTACAGGCATTCGAGCTCATGGGCCAGGTCGCCGACCGGCCCGATTTCGGCCATGCGCGCGCCACCCTTGAGAGTGTGCAAGTCGCGCTGCAAGGACGACAGCGGCGCGGCGTTGTCCGGTTCCAATAACCAGCGCTTGAGCGACTGCCCAGCGCTGTCGAGGAGGTCCACGGCTTCTTCGAGGAATATCTCGACGATCTCGTCGTCAATCGTCGTTTCGCGTGCCAACTGCTGTGTGGCGGCGCCCAGCTCGGCAATGCTCAGCGCGCGGTTGCCGTCGCTTTTGATCAGGCCGGTGGCCGACGGATCGAGGGCTTCGTCCAGCAGCTCGCGCAGGGCGTCGACACGGGCCGGCGCCGGGCTAACTTCCTGGCCGGCGGCCAGTTGGTCGAGCATGCTGATCAACGCTTCATGGGCCTGTTCGGCTTCGTGGAAAAACCGCTCGCTCACGGCCAGGCTGCTCTCTTCCACGGCGCCATAGAGGTCGAGCAGGGCTTCGCAGAGTGCGTCGATCGCGTGCAGGTCCGCGGCATGCGCACCCTCGCCCAGGGTGGTCAACTCGTCCAGCAGCGCGGTGAGCTCCTGGCGCTCGCCGGGGTGCTGTTGCCAGCGGCGCAGCAGGTTTTCGGCGTCGAGCAGGATGTCCATGCCCTGGGCCAGGAAGTTGGCGATCAGGTGCGGGTCGCGCTTGATGCGCAGGCCGGTGTTCGGTGCGTCGAGCAGTGCTTCAAGCTGGTGATCGAGCAAGCCTTGGGTGCGGTTGATCAGGTCTTGCGCACCTTTGATCGGCGCCAGAGGGTCACCGTCCAGGTCACGCAGCCCGCGCTGGAACAGACCTTCGGCTTCCAGCAGCAACTCCACTTCATCCAGGTCCAGCGGCAGGCGATGGGCCTTGTACTCGCGGGTCAGGTGATCCAGCGGGCGCGCCAGTTCGGCAATCGGCAGCACACCGGCCATGTAGGCGCTGCCCTTGAGAGTGTGCAGGGCGCGTTGCAGTTCGTCGCTGACTTGCAGCGGCATATGCTCGGCGGCCTGTTGCAGGAAGTGGTTAAGGCTGCCCAGGTGGCTCTGGGCTTCGTTGCGAAAGATCTCCAGCAACAGCGGGTCATGGGGTTCGGCGGCCGGCGCTTGGGTACCGCTGGCCAGCGCATGGGCGCGGGCGGCCAGGGCGTCGACTTCGTCGCGCTGGCGTTGAGCGTCGGCGGCAAAGTCGGCGATCAGTTCGGGCAGCAGGGCCACCGCTTCATCCAGCACCTGCTGCACCTCGGCGCCGAGAACCACGCTGCGTTCCAGCACGCGGTTGAGCAGGTTTTCCACGGCCCAGGCCAGCTCGGCCAATACCAGGGCGCGCACCATGCGGCCGCTGCCTTTGAGCGTGTGGAACGCTCGGCGCATTTCACCCTGAGCCGTCTTGTCGGCACTGTTGGGCAGGTGGCGGTGCAGCACCTCAAGGACTTCGTCGGTTTCTTCAAGAAAGACTTCGCGCAGTTCATCGTCGATAGGCGCCTCATCAGCCGGTGGCGGCAGCAAACTACCGGGGCGTTGCAGGGCCGGCGGGTTCAGGCGCGACGTCGGGCTGGCCAGCGCATCGAACTGGGATTGGCTCGGCGTGACCTCGGCCGAAAGCACGCCATCCGGTGCAGCCAATGCCTGGCGCCAGGGTTTTTCGGCGGGCAGGTAGCCCAACGCAGCCAGGCCTTGGGTGGCCAGCTCCAGCACCCGTTCGCCGGTAGCGTCCGGGTCTTGGAGCATGCGCTCGAGG
The DNA here is from genome assembly GCF_014268345.1 of Pseudomonas sp. SWRI18. Taxonomy (NCBI): domain Bacteria; kingdom Pseudomonadati; phylum Pseudomonadota; class Gammaproteobacteria; order Pseudomonadales; family Pseudomonadaceae; genus Pseudomonas; species Pseudomonas sp. SWRI18. The sequence continues at coordinate 515,265 of NZ_JACCQQ010000001.1, read as the reverse complement.
TAGTACTCCAAACCGCTGATCACATCGGCGAAATGCGCCAGGTGCTGCTGCGAAGGCGCAGCGTCGTTGCCTATCAATTGTTCGTCGACATAGTCGGTGCAACCGCGCATCAGGCTCGCCGCGCGGGGTAACGGGATCATCGCAAGCGCGCCGCGCACCTGGCTCAGCAGCTCCGGCAAGGATTCCAGGCGCTGGCGGTCCCAGTCCGCTTCGACACAGTCGATCACCAGCTCCTTGGCTTGCTTGAGGCACTGGCAGGATTCGCGGATCACCAATTGGTGGATCTGGGTCAGGTCGGTGGTCGGCAGGCGGCTTTCTTCGCGGCTTTGCGGCTCGACGGTGCCGACCATGCCCGCCAGCGTGGCTTCGACATAGAGTAACGCGCCCGCCACGTCCATCAACACGGCGTCGTTGGGTTCGCGCTGGCCCTGGGCCAGGCTCAGCACCACCGCGAGCTGGTCGATGATGACTTTGCGCGGCTGGCCGAAGCCCAGCACCGCCAGGGTGTCGGCGATCTGCCGCAACGGTGCCAGCAACGCATCAAGGTCGCCGGTGTGCTGGCGGTCACTGCGTACAAATAAGTCGAGGCGTTCTTTGACCCGCACCAGTCCTTCACACAAAGCCCCCAGCACTGAGCCCATGGCGTTGCGATCGGCTCCAGCCAGGCGGGCGCGTTCGGCGTCTACCACGGCACTGTCGGGCAAGGCCTCGTCCAGGCCGTAGCGTTCCTTGAGGCTTTGCATGCGCGGTGTCGGCCGGGTGACCTTGGCGACGTAGAACAACAAGCTCTTGAGCAACTCATCCGGCGCCGGCTGGTTGACCCCGTCGATACCCTGGGCGAGCAGGCGCTTGAGTTGTTTGTCGCTGGCCTTGAGCAGGCTGCGCAACGCCGGGCTGTTGGCGATCACGCCGGTGAGCATGCCTTCGACCAGTGCCGAGGCGACTTGCCACAGCGGCAACAACGGCGCGCCCTGGCACAAGGCTTCAAGGCGTGCGAACACCCGCGCCATGTCTTCCAGGTTGCTCGGGCCGTGGTCCTCTCGCAGCAGCCCCGCCAACGCCTGTTGCAACAGGTGGTGCCACTGGCGCAATTGCTCTTTCAGGTCGGGCACCGCGCGTTGGGCCAGGGCTTCATCGGGCAGCGGGGCTATCGTCAGCAATTGCGGGCTGAACAGGCTGGTCTCCGACAGCAGGCTTTCGCCGCGCGCGCTGCGCAGGTCGTTGAGCAGCGGCAACACCACCAGCGGCAAGTCGCGGCGGGCACTGTGCACGCGGTCCAGATACAGCGGCAGCTGGTTGAGGGCTTGTTGCAGCAGGCGGATGCTCTCGTCGCGCTGGCCGACGCGCTCGGCCTGCAGGGCCACGGCGAGTGCTTCAATTTCTTCGGCTAGCAGCGCCGCGCCGTAGAACTCGACCATCTGCAAGGCGCCATGCACTTGATGGACGCACGCCAGGCACTCGTCGATGGCGTCGCCGTCCGGGGTTTGGGCATACGCGTCCAGCGCCGACCGGGCCTGTTTCAGGGTTTCGGCAATGTCGTCCTTGATCCATTCGAGGGCCACGTAGTCGTGCCGATCAACCATATTCACTCCGGTGAGAATTTTTGAGTTGCAGATGCTGCCAGGAATAATGGAGATCTAATGTGGGAGCTGGCTTGCCCGCGATGGCGGTCTGTCAGTTGATATATAGGTAGCTGACCCACCGCTATCGCAGGCAAGCCAGCTCCCACATTTGGACTGTGGTGTTCTTTGGGTCGCATTTCAATCATCGACCCGTTGTGGCGGCGGGAGGGTGAAACCCGACACCGACCTACGCAACTCGCTGGCCATCTTCGCCAGGTTGCCGATGCTCTCAGCGGTGGCCGTAGAGCCCGACGACGTCTGCGTAGTGATCTGCTGGATCACATTCATGGTCAGGGAAATCTGCCCCGCCGAAGACGTCTGTTGCTGCGCCGCATTGGAGATACTCTGGATCAGCGCCGCCAGGGTTTTCGACACGCCTTCGATCTCTTCCAGCGCCACCCCGGCATCCTGCGCCAGGCGTGCGCCGCGCACCACTTCGGTGGTGGTCTGCTCCATGGAGATTACCGCTTCGTTGGTGTCGGCCTGGATCGCCCGCACCAGGGTTTCGATCTGCCGGGTTGCGGCCGATGAGCGCTCGGCCAGGCGCTGCACTTCATCGGCAACCACCGCAAAGCCACGCCCGGCATCGCCGGCCATGCTGGCCTGGATCGCGGCGTTCAGGGCGAGGATGTTGGTCTGGTCGGCAATGTCATCGATCAGGCTGACGATGTCGCCAATCTCCTGGGACGACTCGCCCAGGCGCTTGATGCGCTTGGCGGTGTCCTGGATCTGCTCGCGAATGTTGTCCATGCCGTGGATAGTGTTGTGCACCACCTCATTGCCCTTGTTGGCGATCTCCACCGAGCGCTCCGCGACCGCCGAGGATTCTGCGGCGTTGGCCGACACCTGGTCGATGGACTGGGCCATCTGGTTGATCGCGGTGGAGGCTTCGGCGATCTGCTGGGCCTGGTGTTCCGAGGCCTGGGCCAGGTGCATGGCGGTGGCCTGGGTATCCTGCACCGCGCCGGCGACTTGCCCGGCGGTGAGGTTGATGGTGGCGACCAGGTCACGCAGTTGGTCCACGGAATAGTTGATGGAGTCGGCGATGGTACCGGTGAAATCTTCGGTCACCGAGGCAGTCACCGTGAGGTCGCCGTCGGCCAGGTCTTCGATTTCGTCCAGCAGACGCATGATCGCGTTCTGGTTGCGCTCGTTTTTTTCGGCGGTTTCATGCAACTGACGGTTGGTTTCGCGCACCATGACCAGGCCGATCAGGATGATCGAGGTCAACGCCAGCAGGCCCAGCACATAGCCGCCGATGGTGTCGAAGCTGCGCCCGCTGGCCAGGTTTTCAAACCCGGTGGCCAGGTGCGAGGCCTCATCGAGTAGGGTTTGCGACAGGTTGAAAATATTGCTCGCGGAGGCGCGCACCTGGAACAGTTGCGGCGAGGTTTCGAGGATTTCATCCACGGAGCCGGAGACAAACTCGAACAGCTCGGCGATTTCCCCCAGCCGCGCGCGGGCATCTCGGTCTTCGACTTGGGTGATGCGCAGCCCTGGATTGCCGTTGAGCATGCCGTTGAGCACCACGCCGAAGCGGTTGGCGTCGCGGCCGAACGCGTCGGCGGCCTGTACGGCGGTTTCGTCGCCGGCGAGCACGGTGTTCACCGCGCCGAGGATACGTTCAGCCAACAACGATTGGCGCTGGGCCAGGGCCACCTGGCTGGCCGGGGCGCCGCGTTGCAGGAGGATGTCGACGACCTTCTCCGATTCCATCTGCAATTGCGGCACGGTTTCGGCGAGCGTCGCGGCCACCTGATGCAAAGACAGCACCGTCTGTTCGCTGGCGAGGATCGCATCGGTGTTTTTCAGCAGCGCTTCCCAGTCGGTCTGCACCGCGCGCATTTCGGCGCGCACGGCGCCGGGCGCGGCGGGCAGGCCGGTTTGCGGGTCGCCTTTTTTCAGGTAGCCCCAGCGCTGGGCGAAGTCGTTACGCGCATCCGCCAACAGCTTGAACGCAGCGGCCTTGCCCGTAGCGGCCTCGGTGGCGTTCTTGGCAATGCGCTGGGACAGCACGCGCAGCTCACCGGCGTGGCCGATGTACTGTTTGTCGTAAGTGGACTGCGTGTTGAGGTACGCAAAGTTGGCGAACAGCAACATGATGAACACGATCAGTGCAATAAACAGCACGATGATCTGCGAGCGGCTGCGCGAGCCGGCCTGAGGCCTGGGGGTGGTCGCGGTGGTCATGCGGCAACGTCCATGAAACCCGCGGCCTTGGCCAGGGCGAAGGGGCTGAAGACCTGCCACTGCGGGTCGCCATCGAATCGGCCCTGAATGAACGGCGCACCGGGAGCGGCGTTCGCCAGCAACGCGTCTTGTGCAAAATGTTGCATCCCCGCCACCTCGTCCACCAGCAGCCCGACAAACAGATCGTTATATTCCACCACCAATACCCGCCGTTGTTTGCGCACCTTGGACAGCTCCAGGCCGAGGAAACCGCCCAGGTCCATCACCGGTAACAAGCGCCCACGCAGGTTGGCCACACCCTTGACCCAGGCCTTGACTCCGGGCATCAAAGTGCAACGCGGTTCATGCAGGACTTCGGCCACTTCACCCATGGGCGCGACATACCAATGCTCGCCCAAACGAAAGCCGATGCCGCTCCAACGCTGCAGGCGAGCTTCCTGGGATGGCAGGTCGGCGGCCAGCAGGCGGCAGCGGCGGTCAATGTCCAGCAGCAGTTCGAAGGCGGTGTGCGACTCGGTCATGATGGCGAACAGTCAACCAGCCAACACCTTATTCAGGGTGGCGATCAGGGTTTCTTCATCCACAGGTTTGGTCAGGTAATCCTTGGCGCCCTGGCGCGCGCCCCAGATCTTGTCGGTTTCCTGGTCCTTGGTGGTGATGATGATGATCGGGATACCGTTGGTTTCCGGCTCCTTGGACAATTGGCGCGTAGCCTGGAAGCCGTTGAGACCCGGCATCACGATGTCCATCAGCACGGCGTCGGGCTTTTCCAGACGGGCAAGGGCCACGCCATCCGCGCCGTTTTCGGCCTTGAGGACCTGGTGGCCATGCTTTTCCAGCATACCGGTCAGTTTGTACATTTCGGTCGGCGAATCGTCGACGATCAGAACACGTGCCATGGTTTTCCCCACTACATAGGTGGACGCCGCCCTTGTGGGGCGGCGTCAGTGTGCTTGTTCTACTGCGGCGAACCCTGGCACATAGGCCTTGATCGCGCCCAGCAGTTCTTCCTTGCTGAACGGCTTGGTCAAAAACTGATCGACACCCACGATACGCCCCTTGGCCTTGTCGAACAGGCCGTCCTTGGAAGACAACATGATCACCGGGATCGATTTGAACGCCGGGTTGTTCTTCACCAATGCGCAGGTCTGATAGCCATCCAGGCGCGGCATCATGATGTCGACAAAAATAATGTGCGGGTGATGGTCGACAATCCGGGCCAGGGCATCGAAACCGTCGATGGCCGTGATGACATCGCACCCTACGTTTTTCAACAGGGTTTCAGCGGTGCGGCGGATCGTCTTCGAGTCGTCGATCACCATCACCCTCAAGGCGTTGGAATGCTGTTCCATATCTGCTCTGCCATCGCCACAGCGAATCGGTTTTTTCGTGTGTACTGCCTGATGTTGCCCGGGATGAGCGCCGCAAGCCTTGGAATTCAAGGCGCTGCTGCGCCGTGGCAGTCTTTTTAGCACAGTCTTTGGGCGCAATCTATCGAGCAACCGGCCAGGTGGTTTTTCCTTGACCCACAACAGCCACAGCGCCACTCTGACGCCACTTTTATGCGCACCCATTTGCTAGAGGAAATCCCCCATGAGCGTTCGCGTCGGCATTGTCATGGACCCTATCGCCAGCATCTCCTATAAAAAGGACAGCTCGCTGGCCATGCTCCTGGCCGCCCAGGCTCGCGGCTGGACGTTGTTCTATATGGAGCAGCGCGATCTTTACCAGGGTGACGGCGAGGCCCGTGCACGTATGCGCCCGCTGCAGGTGTTTGCCAACCCTGAAAAGTGGTTCGAGCTTGCGGATGAAATCGACAGCCCCCTGAGCGACCTGGACGTGGTCCTGATGCGCAAGGACCCGCCGTTCGACATGGAATTCGTCTACTCCACCTACCTGCTGGAGCAGGCTGAGCGCGCCGGCGTGCTGATCGTCAACAAGCCGCAGAGCCTGCGCGACTGCAATGAAAAACTGTTCGCCACGCTGTTTCCGCAATGCACGCCGCCGACCGTGGTCAGCCGCCGCGCCGACGTGCTGCGTGAGTTCGCCGCCAAGCACGGTGATGTGATCCTCAAGCCGCTGGACGGCATGGGCGGCACCTCGATTTTCCGGCACCGCGCCGGCGACCCGAACCTATCAGTAATCCTGGAAACCCTCACAGCCCTGGGCACCCAGCAGATCATGGGCCAGGCCTACCTGCCGGCGATCAAGGACGGCGACAAGCGCATCCTGATGATCGACGGCGAACCGGTGGATTACTGCCTGGCGCGTATCCCGGCAGCCGGCGAGACGCGCGGCAACCTGGCGGCCGGTGGCCGTGGTGAAGCGCGGCCATTGTCGGACAAGGATCGCTGGATCGCTTCCCAGGTCGGCCCGACCCTGCGTGAAAAGGGCTTGCTGTTTGTCGGCCTGGACGTGATCGGTGAGCACCTGACTGAAATCAACGTTACCAGCCCGACCTGTATTCGCGAGATCGACAATGCATTTGGCACGAACATCGGCGAAATGTTGATGGCTGCCATTGAGCGCAAGCTGCAAGCCAAGTGACATAGAACAGCCGGACACACGCCAACATTGCGTTATCATGCGCCACCTGTGAAACGTGCGATGTTGGTTTTTTTGTCATGACACTCCCGTCCGATCTGCCCCCAGAACTCTCCCACCGCGGCGTGCGCCCGGCTGATCGGCTCGGATTTACCCTGTTTCTGGCAGCACTGATCCACTTGGCCCTGATCCTCGGCGTGGGGTTCTCCATGGTCGAGCCCAAGCAAATCAGTAAAACCCTGGAAATCACCCTCGCCACGTTCAAAAGCGAAAAAAAGCCCGAAAAGGCTGACTTTCTTGCCCAGGACAATCAGCAGGGCAGCGGCACGCTGGATAAAAAAGCCGTGCCCAAGACCACCGAAGTGGCGCCGTTCCAGGACAACAAGGTGAATAAAGTCACGCCGCCGCCGGCGCCCAAGCCGGAGGTCAAGCAGGCCACGCCCAAAGCCGCCGTCACCACCGTCGCACCCAAGCCGCAAAAAGCCCCGACCCAGCGCGAAAAGGCCAAGACCGAACCGAAACCCGAGCCCGTCAAGCCGGCTCCGACCTTCGACAGCTCGACGCTGACCGACGAGATTTCCAGCCTGGAAGCCGAGTTGGCCCACGAACAGCAACTGTACGCCAAGCGTCCGCGCATCTACCGGCTGAACGCTGCTTCGACCATGCGTGACAAAGGCGCCTGGTATAAGGATGAATGGCGCAAGAAGGTCGAGCGCATCGGCAACCTCAACTACCCCGAAGAAGCGCGGCGCCAACAGATCTACGGCAATCTGCGCCTGCTGGTGTCGATCAACCGCGACGGCACGCTATATGAAGTGCAGGTGCTGGAATCTTCCGGCCAGCCTCTGCTGGACCAGGCCGCCCAGCGTATCGTGCGCCTGGCCGCGCCGTTTGCCCCGTTTACCGGCGATTTGAACGACGTGGACCGCCTGGAAATCATCCGCACCTGGAAATTTGCCAAGGGTGATCGGCTGTCGAGCAACTGACCGCTCCCTTTGTGGTGCGCGCTCACTACACTTGTCAGTTCGCCCCTCCAACGCCACACTAGCGGACATGAAAAATGTCAGCCCGACCTACCTCAAGCACCAATTCCTGATCGCCATGCCCCATATGGCCGACCCGAACTTTGCGCAGACCTTGACCTACATCGTCGAGCACACGGCCAATGGTGCCATGGGGCTGGTGGTGAACCGTCCACAGGAGCTGAGCCTGGCGGATATCCTTGAGCAATTGCGTCCGGAAATCGATCCGCCGGCCAGTTGCCAGCACGTGCCGATCTACTTCGGCGGGCCGGTGCAGACCGATCGTGGCTTTGTGCTGCACCCCAGCGGGCCGAAATTCCAGGCGACGGTTGATCTGGAAGGCGTGTCGCTGTCCACTTCCCAGGACGTGTTGTTCGCCATCGCCGACGGCGTGGGCCCCGAGCAGAGCGTGATCACCCTCGGCTACGCCGGCTGGGAAGCGGGCCAGTTGGAAGCCGAACTGGCGAGTAATGCGTGGCTGACCTGCCCGTTTGACGCCGATATCCTGTTCAACACCTCCAGCGAGCTGCGCCTGGAAGCGGCGGCGGCCACGCTGCGGGTCAACCTCAACCTGTTGACCAGCCAGGCGGGGCACGCCTGATGGCTTTACGCCTGATCCTCGGTTTTGACTACGGCACCAAACAGATCGGCGTAGCGGTCGGCCAGGTGATCACCGGCCAGGCCCGCGAGCTGTGTACCTTGAAAGCCCAGAACGGCATACCGGACTGGAACCAGGTTGAAGCCCTCATTAAAGAATGGAAACCCGACGCGGTCGTGGTTGGCCTGCCGCTGAACATGGACGGCACGCCCAGCGATATGTGCCTGCGCGCTGAAAAATTCGCACGCCGCCTCAACGGCCGCTACAACATTCCCTTCTATACCCACGATGAACGCCTCACCACCTTTGAAGCCAAGGGCGAGCGGCGCGACCGTGGCGGACAGAAAGGCAGCTACCGCGACAACCCCGTGGACGCCATCGCGGCCGCTCTGTTGTTGCAGGGTTGGCTGGACGAAAACACCGCTTTATTTGAATCCTGACTTTGCCGCAACCCTGTGGGAGCGGGCTTGCCCGCGAAAAACGTTAACGATACCGCGTGGATATTGGATGAACGATACCCATGAGTTTTCGTGAGCAAGCATGTGCCTACACACTTAACAAGGAGCCACCATGAGCTTGCCGAACCCCGCCGAACTGATCAGCCAGATGGCCACGCGCCTCAGGGCCCATCTGCAACACCGCGCCATCAGCGAGCCACGTTTCATCGGCATTCGTACCGGCGGTGTGTGGGTCGCCCAGGCGTTGCTGCAAGAACTGGGCAGTGATTCGCCGCTGGGCACGCTCGACGTATCCTTCTACCGCGACGACTTCAGCCAGAACGGCCTGCACCCGCAAGTGCGCCCTTCGGCCCTGCCGTTCGAGATCGAAGGCCAGCACTTGGTGCTGATCGACGACGTGCTGATGAGCGGCCGCACCATCCGCGCCGCCCTGAACGAGCTGTTCGACTACGGCCGCCCGGCCAGTGTGACCCTGGTGTGCCTGCTGGACCTGGACGCCGGCGAATTGCCGATCAGCCCGGATGTGGTCGGCGCCACTCTGTCGCTTGCCGCCCACCAGCGGGTAAAATTGTCCGGTCCCACGCCGCTCGAACTCGAACTGCAAGACCTTGCCCCTTAAACCGCCTTGTACAGAGTCCCCGCGATGACGCCTCTAGATGCCAAGCGCCCGCTGCAGCTCAATGCTCAGGGCCAGTTGCAACATTTCTTGTCCCTCGACGGCCTGCCCCGCGAGCTGCTCACCGAGATCCTCGACACCGCCGACTCGTTCCTCGAGGTCGGTGGACGCGCGGTGAAGAAGGTCCCGCTGCTGCGCGGCAAGACCATCTGCAATGTGTTCTTCGAGAACTCCACCCGCACCCGCACCACCTTTGAGCTGGCCGCCCAGCGTTTGTCGGCCGACGTGATCACGTTGAACGTGTCCACCTCGTCGGCGAGCAAGGGCGAAACCCTGCTCGACACCCTGCGCAACCTGGAAGCCATGGCCGCCGACATGTTCGTGGTACGCCACGGCGATTCCGGCGCCGCGCACTTCATCGCCGAGCACGTGTGCCCGCAGGTGGCGATCATCAACGGTGGCGACGGCCGCCACGCCCACCCGACCCAGGGCATGCTCGACATGCTCACCATCCGTCGGCACAAGGGCAGCTTTGAAAACCTCTCGGTGGCCATCGTCGGCGACATCCTGCATTCGCGGGTGGCGCGCTCGAACATGCTGGCCCTGAAAACCCTGGGCTGCCCGGACATCCGCGTGATCGCACCGAAGACCCTGCTGCCGATCGGTATCGAACAGTACGGCGTGAAGGTCTACACCGACATGACCGCAGGCCTCAAGGACGTGGACGTAGTGATCATGCTGCGCCTGCAACGCGAACGCATGGCCGGCGGCCTGTTGCCGAGCGAAGGCGAGTTCTACCGCCTGTTCGGCCTGACCACCGCACGCCTGGCCGGCGCCAAGCCGGACGCGATCGTGATGCACCCGGGCCCGATCAACCGCGGCGTGGAGATTGAGTCGGCGGTGGCCGACGGTAACCAGTCGGTGATCCTCAACCAGGTGACCTACGGCATCGCCGTGCGCATGGCGGTGTTGTCCATGGCCATGAGCGGGCAGACCGCGCAACGTCAATTCGAGCAGGAGAACGCCCAGTGAAGCTCAGCATCCTCGGCGCCCGCGTCATCGATCCGGCCAGCGGCCTGGATCAAGTTATCGATCTGCACCTGGAAGCCGGCAAGCTCATCGCCATCGGCGCCGCGCCCGCAGGCTTCAGCCCCAGCGAGACCCTCGACGCCAAAGGCCTGGTGGCCGCGCCTGGGCTGGTGGACCTGAACGTCGCCCTGCGCGAGCCGGGTTACAGCCGCAAGGGCAATATCATCAGCGAAACCCGCGCCGCCGCCGCCGGTGGCGTGACCAGCCTGTGCTGCCCACCGAATACCAAGCCGGTGCTGGACACCTCGGCCGTGACCGAGCTGATCCTCGACCGCGCCCGTGAAGCCGGCAATTGCAAAGTGTTCCCCATCGGCGCCCTGAGCAAAGGTTTGGAAGGCGAACAACTGGCCGAACTGATCGCCTTGCGCGACGCCGGTTGCGTAGCGTTCGGCAATGGCCTGGAGAGCTTTCGCAGCACCCGGACCTTGTGCCGCGCCCTGGAATACGCGGCCACCTTCGACCTGACGGTGATCTTCCATTCCCAGGACCGCGATCTGGCCGAAGGTGGCCTGGCCCATGAAGGCGCCGTGGCCAGCTTCCTCGGCCTGCCGGGCATTCCGGAAACCGCCGAAACCGTGGCCCTGGCCCGTGACCTGCTGCTGGTGGAACAAAGCGGGGTGCGCGCGCACTTCAGCCAACTGACCAGCGCTCGCGGCGTTGCCCTGATCGCCCAGGCCCAGGCCCGTGGCTTGCCGGTGACGGCGGACGTCGCCCTGTACCAGTTGATCCTGACGGATGAAGCGCTGATCGACTTTTCCAGCCTGTACCACGTGCAGCCCCCGCTGCGTACCCGTGCCGACCGCGAAGGTTTGCGCGCGGCGGTCAAATCCGGCGTGGTCTCGGCGATTTCCAGCCATCACCAGCCCCATGAGCGGGATGCCAAGTTGGCGCCGTTCGGTGCGACAGAGCCGGGTATCAGCAGCGTCGAACTGCTGCTGCCGCTGGCGATGACATTGGTTGAAGAAGGCTTGCTGGACTTGCCAACACTGCTGGCGCGCCTGAGCACAGGCCCGGCCGAGGCCTTGCGCCTGCCGGCGGGCAAGTTGGCGGTGGGTTCGGCGGCGGATCTGGTGTTGTTCGACCCGGCCGCCTCCACCGTTGCCGGGGAGCATTGGCTGTCCAAGGGCGAAAACTGCCCGTTCATCGGGCATAGCCTGCCGGCGACGGTGCGCTACACCATCGTCGACGGACGGGTCAGCTACCAGGCTTAACGCCGGTCTGAAGTGGGCACAGTAAAATGTGGGAGCGGGCTTGCTCGCGAAGGCGGAGTGTCAGTTAATTCATCATTGCCTGATACACCGCTTTCGCGAGCAAGCCCGCTCCCACATTTTGATCTTCACCAGACCTAAGACATTCAGCGCCCGCCGTTACGCTCGGCATTGCGGATCGAAATCTGCGTATTCAACGTCCAGAAGTCATACAGCACCCCCACCAGGAACAAACCACCGGTCAGCAGGTAGATCAGGCCAGTGATCCATTTGCCCTGGTACATGCGGTGCACGCCGAACACTCCCAGAAACGCCAACAGGATCCAGGCCACGTTGTACTCGATGGGTCCGGCGGTGAAACGCAGGTCCGCTTCACGGTCCATGGCCGGGATCAGGAAGAAGTCGATCAGCCAGCCGATGCCCAACAGGCCCAAGGTAAAAAACCAGATCGTACCGGTGACGGGTTTGCCGTAGTAAAAGCGATGCGCGCCGGTAAAACCGAAAATCCACAACAGGTAACCGATCACCTTGCTGTGGGTGTCTTGCTGCGAACCAATCTGCTGATAGGTGTTCATCGCGTACCTCTTTTGCCTCGATAGATAAATTTTTTCACTTTCTTTGTGACTTTTTTACGAGCGCCCGACGTACGGCAAATGGTATCGTCCCTGCCCTGAAAGCCTTATGCCACCTGACTTGTGTAGGACAATTGCGGCGGATTGTCGCGTTTTTCCTGATTTTAACGTCAAGGTTCAGTCGACAAACGGCCTGAGAACGACACAAAAAGCTGTTATAAAGTTGCGCGCAAACCTATATGAGCCACGCCTAATGCGACCATTTTTCAAGACATGGCTAACCATTTGCCTATTAATGCCACTGGCCGCCCACGCCACCAATCGTGAGCAACGACTTCCTAACGTTAACGGTTTCACCCCTAAAGTCCACAGCACCCCCGGCACCGCCAAATCGGTAAAGCCCACCGTGAACCGCCCGACTCAACTGAGCAAGGCCCACGGTAAAGCAACGCCAGCCCTGATGGCCGTCAACACCAAGCAGAGCAGCACCGTCCTCAGCCGCGCCGTCAACGTGCTCGGTACTCCTTATCGTTGGGGCGGCAGCAGCCCAAGTAAAGGGTTCGACTGCAGTGGCCTGGTGAAATATGCGTTCAACGACGTCGCTGCCGTGGATTTGCCGCGTACTTCCAACGCCATGGCCGCCGGCCACGGGCAAAAAGTTGACCGCAAGGACCTGAAGCCGGGTGACTTGCTGTTCTTCAAGTTGAAGAGCCGCCAGGTCAACCACGTTGCCATTTACTTGGGCAACGACCGTTTCATCCACGCACCGCGCCGTGGCAAATCGGTCAGCATCGATACGCTGAAGAAGCCGTTCTGGGACAAGAACTACGTGATTGCCAAGCGGGTACTGCCTAAAGAGCAGAACAACAACCTGCGGGTTGTACAGCGCTGATCTGAATGCACCTGGCTCCCCATCTGGAATGCTGTCCAATGTGGGAGCTGGCTTGCCTGCGATAGCGGACTGCCAGGCAATATTGTGCAAGCTGACACACCGTCATCGCAGGCAAGCCAGCTCCCACACTGATCACGGTGTGCTTTAAATATCGGCAGGCACCCTCGCCTTCTCCCGCGCCTCTTCCCGACTGATCACGCCCTCCCCGACCAGCGCCTTCAAGCTCATATCCAACGTCTTCATTCCCAACGCGCCGCCGGTCTGGATCGCCGAGACCAGCTGCGCCACCTTGTCCTCACGGATCAAATTGCGAACGGCCGGCGTGCCCAGCATGATTTCGTGGGCCGCCACCCGCCCGCCGCCGATTTTCTTCACCAGCACCTGGGACACCACCGCCTGCAGCGACTCCGCCAGCATCGAGCGGACCATGGCCTTTTCCCCGGCCGGGAATACGTCCACCAGCCGGTCCACGGTCTTTGCCGCGGAGCGGGTGTGCAAAGTGCCGAATACCAGGTGCCCGGTCTCCGCGGCGGTCAGCGCCAGGCGGATGGTTTCCAGGTCGCGCAGCTCGCCTATCAGTATCACATCCGGGTCTTCTCGCAGCGCCGAGCGCAGTGCGCTGGAAAAACTATGGGTGTCGCGGTGTACCTGGCGTTGGTTGATCAACGCTGTTTTGGGCGTGTGGATGAATTCGATGGGGTCTTCGAGGGTAAGGATGTGCTGGCGCCGATGCTGATTGAGAAAATCGATCATGGCCGCCAGGGTGGTGGATTTGCCTGAACCGGTGGGCCCGGTCACCAATACCAGCCCGCCGGGCAACTGGGCGATGCGCTGGAATACTTCGCCAAGGCCGAGGCTTTCCAGGCTCTGCACCTCAGAGGGGATGGTACGAAAGACCGCGCCCATCCCCCGCTCCTGCCGGAACACGTTCACCCGGAACCGCGCCACGCCGGGCAGCTCGAAGGCAAAATCCGTATCAAGAGATGTTTCGAAATCCTTTTGTTGATGCCGATTGAGTAACGGGCTCAACAAGTCCGCAATTTGCGGGGGCGAGAGCGCCGGCCATTCCAGCGGCCAGACCTCGCCATCGACCCGCAGCATCGGCGCCAGGCCAGCCGACAAATGCAGGTCGGAGGCGCCACGGCGCACGCTGGCCGTAAGTAATTCAGTGATATCCATAGGGCTTTCCATTTCCAGTAGAATGCCGCGGACTCCATATCCACGGGCGCATCTTGAATGTCGACGATAGCAGACAATATCGGCCTGGTTAGCCAGCGCATCCGCGCCGCAGCCGACGCCGTGCAACGTGACGCAAACAGCATCCACCTGCTGGCCGTGAGCAAGACCAAACCCGCCCAGGCCGTGCGCGAAGCCTACGCCGCCGGCGTCTGCGACTTTGGTGAGAACTACCTGCAGGAAGCCCTGGGCAAACAAGCCGAATTAACCGACCTGCCCTTGAGTTGGCACTTCATCGGCCCCATTCAATCGAACAAGACGCGCGCTATCGCCGAGAATTTCGCCTGGGTGCATTCCGTGGACCGCTTGAAAATCGCTGAACGCCTGTCCGAACAACGCCCGGCCGACCTGCCGCCGCTGAATATCTGCATTCAGGTCAACGTCAGTGGCGAAGCCAGCAAGTCCGGCTGCACACCCGCCGACCTGCCGGCCTTGGCCAAGGCGATCAGCGCCCTGCCGCGCTTGAAGCTGCGCGGCCTGATGGCGATTCCCGAGCCGACTGAGGATCGCGCCGCGCAAGATGCGGCGTTCGCCCGCGTACGCGAGCTGCAGGCCGATTTGAATCTGGCGCTGGACACACTTTCCATGGGCATGAGCCACGATCTCGAGTCGGCCATCGCCCAAGGCGCCAACTGGGTGCGGATCGGTACCGCCCTGTTTGGCGCCCGCGACTACGGCCAGCCATGAACATGGCTGACTTCCATTTGAATAAGGACCTGTCATGAGCGACACGCGTATTGCCTTTATCGGCGCCGGCAACATGGCGGCCAGCCTGATCGGTGGCCTACGGGCCAAGGGCCTGGATGCGGCGCAGATCCGCGCCAGCGACCCCGGCGCCGACACCCGCGCGCGCATCAGCGCCGAGCACGGCATCGAAACCTTCGCCGACAATGCCGAGGCTATCCAGGGCGTTGATGTGATCGTGCTGGCGGTGAAACCGCAGGCCATGAAGGCCGTGTGCGAAAGCCTGCGCCCGAGCCTGCAGCCGCACCAACTGGTGGTGTCCATCGCTGCCGGCATCACCTGCGCCAGCCTGAATAACTGGCTGGGTACACAGCCAATCGTGCGCTGCATGCCTAATACACCGGCACTGGTCAGCCAAGGCGTGAGCGGGTTATACGCCACCGCCGAAGTGAGCGCCGAACAACGTGGCCAGGCGCAAGAGCTGCTGAGCGCCGTGGGCATCGCCCTGTGGCTGGAACAGGAACAGCAACTGGACGCGGTCACCGCCGTATCCGGCAGCGGCCCGGCCTATTTCTTCCTGCTGATCGAGGCCATGACCGCCGCCGGCGTGAAACTGGGCCTGCCCAAGGACGTTGCCGAGCAACTGGCTGAACAGACTGCCCTGGGCGCCGCGCATATGGCGGTCGCCAGCGACGTGGACGCCGCCGAGCTGCGCCGCCGCGTGACCTCCCCCGGCGGCACCACACAAGCGGCCATCGAATCGTTCCAGGCCGGGGGCTTTGAAGCCCTGGTCGAAACAGCACTGACCGCCGCCGCGCACCGCTCGGCCGAACTCGCCGAACAACTGGGCAAATAAGGAGCCAACATGATTGGTTTGAACACCGCAGCCGTCTACGTGCTGCAAACCCTCGGCAGCCTGTACCTGCTGGTCGTGCTGTTGCGCTTTGTGCTGCAACTGGTACGCGCCAACTTCTACAACCCGCTCTGCCAGTTCATCGTCAAGGCCACCCAGCCGCTGCTCAAGCCGTTGCGTCGGATCATCCCCAGCCTGTTTGGCCTGGACATGTCGTCGCTGGTCCTGGCGATCCTGGTGCAGTTGGCCTTGATGGCCCTGACTCTGCTGCTGACCTACGGCACCACCGGCAACTTCCTCCAATTGCTGGTCTGGGCGATCATCGGCGTGACCGCGCTGTTCCTGAAGATCTTCTTCTTCGCCATGATCATCAGCGTGATCCTTTCCTGGGTCGCGCCGGGCAGCCACAACCCTGGCGCCGAGCTGGTGAACCAGATCTGCGAACCGGCCCTGGCGCCGTTCCGCCGCCTGCTGCCGAACCTGGGTGGCCTGGACATCTCGCCGATCCTGGCGTTCATGGTGCTCAAGTTGCTGGACATGCTGGTGATCAACAACCTGGCGGCGATGACCGGGATGCCGGAAATCCTGCGTTTGCTCATCTAACGCGGATCAAATGTGGGAGCGGGCTTGCTCGCGAAAGCGGACTATCAGCCAATAAATAGGTCGGCTGACCCACCGCCTTCGCGAGCAAGCCCGCTCCCACATTTTGTTTCTGTGTGTTGAATACAATCCCCGCAGGCCTTTGCTTGCCGCTGGGGTCCCCGCTCTTTAGACTTACGCCTCATTTAAACGAGAGCAGGGTCGATGCCAACTGCCTTTCCCCCCGATTCTGTTGGACTGGTCGTGCCCCAAGTGGCGCACTTCAGCGAACCGCTGGCCCTGGCCTGCGGGCGTTCGCTGCCCGCCTACGACCTGATCTATGAAACCTACGGCCAACTGAACGCCACGGCGAGCAACGCCGTGCTGATCTGCCACGCCCTGTCCGGCCATCATCACGCCGCCGGTTTCCACTCGGTCGACGAGCGCAAGCCCGGCTGGTGGGACAGCTGCATCGGTCCCGGCAAGCCGATCGACACCAACAGGTTCTTTGTGGTCAGCCTGAACAACCTCGGCGGCTGCAACGGTTCCACCGGTCCCAGCAGCCTCAACCCGGAAACCGGCAAGCCGTTCGGCGCCGACTTCCCGGTGCTGACCGTGGAAGACTGGGTACACAGCCAGGCGCGTCTCGCCGACCTGCTCGGCATCAACCAGTGGGCGGCGGTGATCGGCGGCAGCCTGGGCGGCATGCAGGCGCTGCAATGGACCATCACTTACCCGGACCGCGTGCGCCATTGCCTGGCCATCGCCTCGGCCCCCAAGTTGTCGGCGCAGAACATTGCCTTCAACGAAGTGGCGCGCCAGGCCATCCTCACCGACCCTGAATTCCACGGCGGCTCGTTCCAGGAAGCCGGGGTCATTCCCAAGCGTGGCCTGATGCTGGCGCGGATGGTCGGGCATATCACCTACCTGTCCGACGATTCCATGGGCGAAAAATTCGGCCGTGGCCTCAAGAGCGAGAAGCTCAATTACGACTTCCACAGCGTCGAATTCCAGGTGGAAAGCTACCTGCGTTATCAAGGCGAGGAGTTCTCCGGGCGTTTCGACGCCAACACCTACCTGCTGATGACCAAGGCCCTGGACTATTTCGACCCGGCGGCGAACCACGACGACGACCTGGCGAAAACCTTCGAACACGCCACGGCCAAGTTCTGCGTGATGTCCTTCACCACCGACTGGCGCTTTTCGCCGGCGCGCTCCCGCGAGCTGGTGGACGCCCTGATGGCGGCGAAAAAAGACGTCTGCTACCTGGAAATCGATGCTCCGCAAGGCCACGACGCCTTCTTGATCCCGATCCCGCGTTACTTGCAGGCCTTCAGCAATTACATGAACCGAATAGCAGTGTGAGAACGCCATGAGAGCCGACCTGGACATCATCCAAGACTGGATCCCCGCCGGCAGCCGCGTGCTCGACCTGGGCTGCGGCGATGGCGAGCTGCTGAGCTGGCTGCGCGACAACAAGCAGGTCACCGGCTACGGCCTGGAAAACGACCCGGACAATATCGCCCAGTGCGTGGCCAAGGGCATCAACGTGATCGAGCAGGACCTGGACAAGGGCCTGGGCAATTTTGCCAGCAACAGCTTCGACATCGTAGTGATGACCCAGGCCCTGCAAGCGGTGCACTACCCGGACCGCATACTCGACGAAATGCTGCGCGTGGGCCGTCAGTGCATCATCACCTTCCCCAACTTCGGGCATTGGCGTTGCCGCTGGTACCTGGCCACCAAGGGCCGCATGCCGGTCTCGGACTTCCTGCCCTACACCTGGTACAACACGCCGAACATTCACTTTTGCACCTTCGAAGACTTCGAAGCCCTGTGTGGCGAGCGTGAAGCCAAGGTGATCAACCGCCTTGCCGTCGATCAACAGCACCGCCACGGCTGGGCGAGTAAGCTATGGCCCAACCTGTTGGGCGAAATCGGTATCTACCGGGTCAGCAGTCCTGGCCTGACCGACCACAAAATTGCCGTCTAATCATTTTCAAGAGGGACGTTCATGAGTCGCTTGGCTATTTTTCTACTGACCGCGTGCCTGGGCGCCAGCGCCATGGCGGCGGACACTATTGACGCTAATCGCAAGAAAGACTTCGGTGATATCACCGTGCACTACAACACCTTCACCTCAAGCTTCCTGCCGCCGGAAACCGCCCAGAAAGTCGGCGTGGTGCGCAGCAAGGAGAAGGGCTTGATCAACGTGACGGTGATCAAGGGCGTCACCCCGGTCGCGGCCCAAGTGACCGGCACCATCAAGGACTTGGGCGGCAAGAGCGAGATTCTGACGTTCAAGCAAATCGAAGAGAAAGGCGGCATCAGTTACCTCGCGCCCTACTCCGTGACGCAGCGCGAATACAAGACGTTTACCATCAATGTTGAAACCGGCGGTAAAGCCCACGGTTTCCAATTCAACCAAGAACTGTTTCCGGCCGACCGATGAACCTCACCCAACTCGTACTGGCCAGCCATAACGCCGGCAAGCTCAAAGAACTCCAGGCCATGCTCGGCGAAGCCGTACACCTGCGCTCGATTGGCGAGTTCAGCCAGGTCGAACCGGAAGAGACCGGCCTGTCGTTCGTCGAGAACGCCATTCTCAAGGCACGCAATGCCGCGCGCATCTCCGGCCTGCCGGCACTGGCGGATGACTCGGGCCTGGCCGTGGACTTTCTCGGCGGCGCGCCTGGCATTTACTCGGCGCGCTACGCCGACGGCAAGGGCGATGCGGCCAACAATGCCAAGCTGCTCGACGCCCTCAAGGACGTGCCGGACGCGTTGCGTGGCGCGCAGTTCGTGTGTGTGCTGGCCCTGGTGCGGCATGCCGATGACCCGTTGCCGATCCTGTGCGAAGGCCTGTGGCACGGGCGCATCCTGCATGCCGCCAGCGGGGAGCATGGGTTTGGCTATGACCCGCTGTTCTGGGTGCCGGAGCGCAATGTCTCGAGCGCCGAACTGAGCCCGGCCGACAAGAACCGGATCAGCCACCGCGCCCGCGCAATGGATTTGCTGCGCCAACGCCTGAGCCTGAAATGATCCAGAACACCTCTGCGCAGCCGCTGATCCACGGTGGCGCGCAAACACCTCGGGCGGCGTTGCCCCTGCTGCCGCCTCTGGCGCTGTATATCCACATCCCGTGGTGCGTGCGCAAATGCCCGTATTGCGACTTCAACTCTCACACCGCCAGCAAAGTGCTGCCGGAAGAAGAGTATGTGGACGCCCTGCTGGCAGACCTCGATCAAGACCTGCACGCCGTCTACGGCCGTGAGCTGAGTTCGATCTTCTTCGGCGGCGGCACGCCCAGCCTGTTCAGCGCTGCGGCGCTGGGCCGTCTGCTCAAGGGCGTGGAGTCGCGTATCCCGTTCGCCAGCGATATCGAGATCACCCTGGAGGCCAACCCCGGGACGTTCGAGCAGGAAAAGTTCGTGGCGTATCGCGCGTTGGGAATCAACCGGCTGTCGATCGGCATCCAGAGCTTCCAGCAGGAAAAACTCCAAGCCCTGGGCCGCATCCACAATGGCGATGAAGCCGTACGCGCCGCCGGCATGGCGCGCCAGGCCGGGTTCGACAACTTCAACCTGGACTTGATGCACGGTTTGCCCGATCAGTCCCTGGACGACGCGCTGGACGACCTGCGCCAGGCTATCGCGCTGAAGCCGACGCACTTGTCCTGGTACCAGTTGACCCTGGAACCCAATACGGTGTTCTGGAACCAGCCGCCAACGCTGCCGGAAGACGACACCCTGTGGGATATCCAGGAAGCCGGCCAGGCGCTGCTCGCCGAACACGGTTACGCGCAATACGAGGTGTCGGCCTACGCCCAACCGGGTCGTACGGCGCGGCATAACCTGAACTACTGGAGTTTCGGCGACTTCATCGGCATCGGTGCCGGCGCCCATGGCAAGCTCAGCCACCCCGACGGACGCATCGTACGCACCTGGAAAACGCGGGCGCCAAAGGACTACCTCAACCCGGCTAAAAACTTCCAGGCCGGCGCGAAAGAACTGACCAACGAAGAGCTGCCGTTCGAGTTCCTGATGAACGCTTTGCGCCTGACCGAAGGCGTCGAAGCCAGGCTCTACGCCGAGCGTACGGGTCTCGATCTGTCGACCCTTGACGAAGGCCGTCGCGAGGCAGAACAAAGTGGCCTGATGCAGGTCGAACCCTCACGCCTGGCGGCGACCGACCGCGGGCAACTCTTTCTCAATGACCTGCTGCAGACGTTTTTGAGCTGACGCTCTTTAAGGAAATCGAATGGATTTGGTACTCGACCTGCTCGCCACCGTATCCCGCTGGAGCCGCAGCAACCTGTCGGAAATCTCCCTGGCCCTCGTCGGCTGCTTGCTGGTGCTGTTCGGTGCCGACATCAAGGGCTGGGTCGAAGCGCGCCTGGGCAGTATCGCCGGCGCCTTGCGCGTACCGTTGATGGCACTGCTGTGCATGATCGGCAGCGGCGCGGCGCTGATCTACGCCACGCCGTGGATTGTGCGGGGGTTGAGCCAGTTTAATAACTACAGTTTGGCGCCGGTTTTGGTGGTGGTGCTGGTGTTGATTGGCGTGGTTGCGGACCGCCGCTGATTTAGGATTCAGCAGGGATACAAATGTGGGAGCGGGCTTGCTCGCGAATGCGGAGTGTCAGTCACTTAAGATGTCGACTGATCCACCGCTTTCGCGAGCAAGCCCGCTCCCACATTTTTGACCGTATTCCAACCTGCCGACTTGTCAGTCAACCTTCTCGAACTTCAAATCCCAAACCCCATGCCCCAACCGCTCGCCGCGGCGTTCGAACTTGGTGATCGGGCGCTCGGCCGGGCGCGGCACGCATTTGCCGTCTTCGGCCAGGTTGCGGTAGCCGGGGGCGACGTTCATCACTTCCAGCATGTAGTCGGCATACGGTTCCCAGTCGGTGGCCATGTGCAGGATGCCACCCACCTTGAGCTTGCTGCGCACCAGTTCGGCAAAGGAGGCCTGGACGATGCGGCGCTTGTGGTGGCGGGCCTTGTGCCAGGGATCGGGGAAGAACAGCATCAGGCGGTCGAGGCTGTTATCGGCGATGCAGCGGTTGAGCACTTCGATCGCGTCGCAGTCGTAAACCCGCAGGTTGGTCAGGCCCTGGGTCAGCACGCCATTGAGCAGCGCGCCGACGCCGGGGCGGTGCACTTCCACACCGATGAAGTCCTGGTCCGGCGCGGCGGCGGCCATCTCCAGCAAGGAGTGGCCCATGCCGAAACCGATTTCCAGGGAACGCGGGGCCGAACGGCCGAAGACCTGATCGTAGTCCACCGGCGCGTCGGCCAGGGGCAGCACGAACAGCGGCGTGCCTTGCTCCAGGCCCTTTTGCTGGCCCTCGGTCATGCGACCGGCGCGCATCACAAAGCTCTTGATGCGGCGGTGCTTGGACTCGTCGCCTGCTGCCAGGGTGTTCGGCGTTTCGTTTGATTCAGTCATCAATGGCTCTTACTTGATCAGACCATCCAGCGGCGAAGAGGCGCTGGCGTAGAGTTTTTTCGGCATGCGCCCGGCGAGGTAGGCCAGGCGGCCCGCGACGATGGCGTGTTGCATGGCTTCGGCCATCATGATCGGTTGCTGGGCATGAGCGATGGCCGAGTTCATCAGCACCGCGTCGCAGCCCAGTTCCATGGCGATTGTGGCGTCGGAGGCAGTGCCTACGCCCGCATCCACCAGCACCGGGATCTTGGCTTCTTCGAGGATGATCTGCAGGTTGTACGGATTGCAGATGCCCAGGCCGGAACCGATCAGGCCGGCCAACGGCATCACCGCGATGCAGCCGATTTCTGCCAGTTGGCGCGCGATGATCGGGTCATCGCTGGTATAGACCATCACGTCAAAGCCTTCCTTGACCAGGGTCTCGGCGGCCTTGAGGGTTTCGATCACGTTGGGGAACAGGGTTTTCTGGTCGGCCAGCACTTCCAGCTTTACCAGGTTGTGGCCGTCGAGCAGCTCACGGGCCAGGCGGCAGGTGCGCACGGCTTCGATGGCGTCGTAGCAACCGGCGGTATTCGGCAGGAAGGTGTAGCGGTCCGGCGACAGGACTTCGAGCAGGTTGGGCTCGCCCTCGATCTGGCCGAGGTTGGTGCGGCGTACGGCGAAGGTGACGATCTCGGCACCCGAGGCCTCGATGGCCAGGCGGGTTTCTTCCATGTCGCGGTATTTGCCGGTGCCGACCAGCAGACGGGACTGGTAGGTACGACCGGCCAGGACGAAGGGCTTGTCGCTACGAACGATGCTCATGGGAAATCCTCGAATTGGGGTGAGGTTCTGCAGAATTCGGGCAGGCGACTAGCCGCCGCCAATGGCGTGGACCACTTCGACCTGGTCACCCTCGCTGAGCGCGGTGCCTGCGTGCTGGCTGCGCGGGACGATATCCAGGTTGAGTTCCACTGCGACACGACGCCCGGTCAAATCCAGGCGGGTCAGCAGGGCCGCAACGGTTTCACCGTCGGGCAGTTCAAGGGGTTCGCCGTTCAACTGAATGCGCATGCCACGGGCCGCCATCGTTTTTAGGGGCCCGCATTCTAGCTTGATCACGGTTGATGACCCAAGCCCCTTGGTCAGGCCGCCTGCAGGCGCCATGCCGCCAGGCCGAGGAAGAACCAGCCGAGCAGGAACGCCAGCCCGCCAAACGGCGTGATGATCCCGAGCTTGCTGATCCCGGTCATGGTCAACACGTACAGGCTGCCGGAGAACAACAGGATACCGACCGCAAACGATAGACCTGCCCAGGTCACCAGGCGACCGGGAATATGCGCCGCCAGCAACGCCACGCCAAACAGCGCCAGGGTATGCACCAGTTGGTAAGTCACGCCGGTGTGGAAGATCGCCAGGTACTCGGCGCTCAGGCGGTTTTTCAGGCCGTGGGCGGCGAAGGCGCCAAGGGCGACACCGGTAAAGCCAAAAAAGGCAGCCAGCATCAGAAAGCTACGCAGCATGAGGAACTCCGGTCAGACTCATGGGACAGGGTCTGTATAATGGCCCGCTCAACGGGTTCGGCCAAGCCATCTCTATGCTGCGTCTCCTCTTCAAACGCTTTCTCAATGTCGTGAAATGGTTTGCCATCGGCAGTGTGCTGCTGGTGTTGCTGTTTCGCGTCGTCCCGCCGCCTTTCACCGCGCTGATGGTGGAGCGCAAGGTCGAGTCCTGGTTCGACGGCGAGCCCATTGACCTGCAGCGCGACTGGGTGTCCTGGGACGAGATTTCCGATGACCTCAAACTGGCGGTGATGGCCGGTGAAGACCAGCGCTTCCCGCAGCACTGGGGCTTTGATTTCGGCGCGATCCAGGCGGCGATACTGCACAACGAGCGCGGCGGTTCGATTCGCGGCGCCAGTACGTTGAGCCAGCAGGTGTCGAAGAACCTGTTCCTGTGGGCCGGCCGCAGTTATCTGCGCAAGGGCCTCGAGGCCTGGTTCACCGGGTTGATCGAGGTGTTGTGGCCCAAGCAGCGAATTCTTGAGGTGTACCTCAACAGCGTCGAATGGGATGACGGGGTGTTTGGCGCAGAGGCCGCGGCGCGGCATCACTTTGGGGTGAGTGCCAAGGGGCTGTCGCGGCAGCAGGCCAGTTATCTGGCCGCCGTGTTGCCCAACCCAAGGGTGTGGAGTGCCAGCCATCCGACGGCCTATGTGGCAAGGCGAGCTGCGTGGATTCGCCAGCAGATGAGCCAGCTCGGCGGCGATGGCTACCTGCTGGAGCTGAACAATTCCAGAAAAGCGCCTTGGTCCGACTGACACACCGCAAAACAAATGTGGGAGCGGGCTTGCTCGCGAATGCGGAGCATCAGTCAATATTTTAGGTGACTGACACTCCGCATTCGCGAGCAAGCCCGCTCCCACATGGTTACGCGGCGATAGAGAGTTTCAACTTGTTCATCGCGCTTTTCTCAAGCTGACGAATTCGCTCGGCCGACACGTTGTACTTCTGAGCCAGGTCGTGCAGCGTGGCTTTTTCTTCCGCCAGCCAGCGCTGGTAGAGGATGTCACGGCTGCGGTCGTCCAGCACTTCCAGCGCTTCGTGCAGGTTGTGATTGGAGTTGTCGCTCCAGTCGGCGTCTTCCAGTTGACGCGCCGGGTCGTACCGGTGGTCTTCCAGGTAGTTGGCCGGCGATTGGAAGGCGCTGTCGTCGTCCGCTTCAGCGGCCGGGTCGAAGGCCATGTCATGGCCGGTCAGGCGGCTTTCCATCTCGCGCACTTCACGAGGCTCCACGCCGAGGCTTTCGGCCACGCGGTGGACTTCCTCGTTATTCAGCCACGCCAGGCGTTTCTTCTGGCTGCGCAGGTTGAAGAACAACTTGCGCTGGGCCTTGGTGGTCGCCACTTTCACGATGCGCCAGTTGCGCAGGATGAACTCGTGGATTTCCGCCTTGATCCAGTGCACGGCAAACGACACCAAGCGCACACCCATCTCAGGGTTGAAACGTTTCACAGCCTTCATCAGGCCGACGTTGCCTTCCTGGATCAGGTCAGCCTGGGCCAGGCCGTAGCCGCTATAGCTACGGGCGATATGTACGACAAAACGCAGGTGGGCGAGCACCATCTGCCGAGCCGCCCCCAAATCCTGCTCATAGTAGAGACTCTCGGCCAGTTCACGCTCCTGCTCGGGCGTCAGCAATGGAATGCTGTTGACCGTGTGCACATAGGCTTCCAGGTTCGCACCCGGCACCAGGGCATAAGCAGGTTGCAAAGAAGTGGTCATACGAAAAAACCTCCGACTCACATAACTCGTGCAGTTCAGCACTGCGAAAATTGACCGGGAACCGTAGGACAAGTTCCCTATACCACCAATACGGCCAATACAAACAAAACAGGATTAATCTGACATTAATTACTTCGGCGCCAGCTCACGCAAATGCCGTGCGACCGCAATCCAGGCACCGATATACCCCAACAATACCGCGCCAAGCAAGAGGCTCAAACCATCGCCAACCGGCACGCCGGCCAGCGCGAAATCGCTGCCGTAGAGCCCGGCAAGCCCGACCACCGCGTCGTTCAGCCAATCAAGGCCAAACGCCAGCACGCCCCAGGACAAAATCCCGGCACCGAAGCCATAAAGCGCGCCCATGTACAGAAAAGGACGACGCACATAGCTGTCTGTGCCGCCGACCAGTTTAATCACTTCTATCTCGGTGCGACGGTTTTCAATATGAAGACGAATGGTATTACCTATCACCAAAAGTAATGCAGACACCAACAGCACCGTCAAACCGAACACAAAGCGGTCGCCCAGCTTGAGGATCGCCGCCAGGCGCTCTACCCAGATTAGATCAAGTTGCGCTTGTTGCACCTTGGGCAGCGCTGCGAGTTTTTGTCGCAGGGCTTCCAGGGCGGTCTTGTCGACTTCGTTCGGCGTCACCAGCACCACGCCCGGCAGCGGGTTCTGCGGCAGCTCTTTAAGTGCCTCGCCCAGGCCGGACTGCTGCTGGAACTCCTCAAGGGCCTGGTCGCGACTGACGTACTCGGCATCCGCCACGCCCGGCATGTTCTTGATCTCGTCGCGCAGCGCTTCGCCTTGCTGGGTGCTGGCATCCAGGTTCAGGTACAGCGAGATCTGCGCCGCGCGCTGCCAGGAACCGCCCAGGCGCTCGACATTATTGAGCAACAGCGACAAGCCCATCGGCAGGCTCAAGGCCACCGCCATCACCAGGCAAGTGAAAAAGCTGCCGATCGGTTGCTTGCCCAGGCGGCGCAGGCTGTCGAGCAGGCTGGCGCGATGGCTTTCGATCCAGGCGCGCAGCAAGGTGCTGAAATCCGGGCCGTCGTCATCGTGATCGTGTTTTTTCTTCTTCGGTTGCGGATCGGCCGGTTTCGGCGCCACGCGCTCGGAGACTTTAGGGCTGCGAGTGGCACTCATACGCCGGCCTCCCCGTCACCGATCAGGCGGCCGCGTTGCAGGGTCAGCATGCGATGGCGCATGCGCGCGATCAGCGCCAGGTCGTGACTGGCGATCAGCACGCTGGTGCCCAAGCGGTTGATGTCTTCGAACACGCCCATGATCTCGGCGGCCAGGCGCGGGTCGAGGTTGCCGGTGGGCTCGTCCGCCAGCAGCAGCGCCGGGCGGTGGACAATGGCGCGGGCAATGCCGACGCGCTGTTGCTGGCCGGTGGAGAGGTCGCCGGGGTAGAGGTCGGTCTTGTCCGACAGCGCCACGCGCTCCAAGGCCGAGTCCACGCGCTTGACGATCTCGGCCTTGGACAACCCGAGAATCTGCAATGGCAACGCAATGTTGTTGAACACCGTGCGATCGAACAGCAACTGGTGATTCTGGAACACCACGCCGATCTGCCGGCGCAGGAACGGAATCTGCGCATTGCTGATCGTGGCCAAGTCCTGGCCCGCCAGCAGCAACTTGCCGGTGGTCGGGCGTTCCATGGCCAGCAGCAGGCGCAACAGGGTGCTTTTGCCGGCGCCGGAGTGACCGGTGACAAACAAAAATTCGCCGCGACGCACTCGAAAGCTCAGCTCATGCAAGCCCACATGCCCGTTGGCGTAGCGTTTACCGACCTGTTCGAATCGAATCATGAACGCTCCCGCTCGGCAAACAGTGCCTGTACAAAGGGTTCGGCTTCAAAGGTGCGCAGGTCGTCGATGCCTTCGCCGACACCGATATAACGAATCGGCAACCCGAACTGTTTGGCCAGGGCGAAGATCACACCGCCCTTGGCCGTGCCGTCGAGCTTGGTCAAGGCCAGGCCGGTGAGTTGTACCGTCTGGTTGAATTGCTTGGCCTGGCTGATGGCGTTCTGACCGGTGCCGGCATCCAGCACCAGCAGCACTTCGTGCGGGGCATCGGCGTCGAGCTTGCCGATCACGCGACGCACTTTTTTCAGCTCTTCCATCAGGTTGTCTTTGGTGTGCAGGCGACCGGCGGTATCGGCGATCAGCACATCGATATTGCGCGCCTTGGCAGCTTGCACGGCATCGAAGATCACCGAGGCGGAATCCGCGCCGGTGTGCTGGGCGATGACCGGAATCTTGTTGCGCTCGCCCCAGACCTGCAACTGCTCGACCGCTGCGGCCCGGAAGGTGTCGCCGGCGGCCAGCATGACTTTCTTGCCTTCGGACTGCAGCTTCTTGGCCAGCTTGCCGATGGTGGTGGTCTTGCCGGCGCCGTTGACGCCGACCACCAGGATCACGAATGGCTTGTTCGGGGTGATCACCAGCGGCGCTTCGACCGGCTTGAGCATGGCGGCCAGCTCGGCCTGCAGGGATTTGTACAGGGCGTCGGCGTCGGTCAGTTGCTTGCGCGCAACCTTCTGGGTGAGGCTCTGGATGATCACGGCGGTGGCTTCGACGCCCACGTCGGCGGTGAGCAGGCGGGTTTCGATGTCTTCCAGCAGTTCGTCATCGATGACTTTCTTGCCCAGGAACAGGCTGGCCATGCCTTCGCCGATACTGGCGCTGGTCTTGCTCAGGCCTTGCTTGAGGCGGGCGAAGAAGCCGGTTTTGCTGGTTTCAGCAGCCGCGGCGACAGGTTCGGGCTCGATGACGGCGGGAGCGGCTGGATCGACAACAACATCGACCGGCTCGACCACTGCGGGAATCGGCGGCGCCACCTGTTCTGTCTGCAGGTCCTCAACGAAGGCGACAGGCTCTTCAGCCACCGGAAGGTCCGGCCACGGCTGGTGCTCCGGCTCCGGCTCGGGAGCTGCCTCGACGAGCGGCTGCAATACCGGTTCGGCCATTGGCAACACCACCGGCGCCGGGGTTTCGGCAACCGGTTCGGCTTCGATTACGGGCTCTGCCGCAACCTGTTCAACAGGCGGCTCGGGCTGAACGTGCGGCTGTTCGTCGACGGTTTCCTGCGGCTTTTTGCGCAGCCATCCGAACAGGCCTTTTTTCTCGCCAGCCGCAGCTGGGGTCTTCTTGTCGTCGTTGGAACCAAACATGGAGACGGCTATCTCAAGGTAGCGACGCGCCGAGGGGCGCTTCGGTAAATAAAATTCGATGCGTAACAGACTGTTTTAAAGCCCGCTCGTTCATGCGCAACATTTTGAAGGCCAAAATAGGGCCTCAACAAGACCGCCGCAGTGGCCGTCCTTAAGTCGGACCAGTATCCTAGCACCTCCTCGCCCGCCGACGCTAAGACCAAGCGGGCAGCCCAACAGGTTAAAAAACGAATGAATGCTCTAGCCCGCCGCGCCGCAGGCCTGCTGCTCAGCACAGTTTGTCTGCCCCTTTCAGCTTTGGCTGCCGACCCACAACCCACCCATGAATTCACCCTCGACAACGGCCTCAAGGTGGTCGTGCGCGAAGACCATCGCGCGCCGGTGGTGGTGTCCCAGGTCTGGTACAAGGTCGGTTCGAGCTACGAAACCCCGGGCCAGACCGGTTTATCCCACGCTCTGGAACACATGATGTTCAAGGGCAGCGCCAAGGTTGGCCCAGGCGAAGCCTCGTTGATCCTGCGCGATCTGGGCGCCGAAGAGAACGCATTCACCAGCGACGACTACACCGCCTATTATCAGGTGCTGGCCCGCGACCGCCTGGGCGTGGCCTTCGAGCTGGAAGCCGACCGCATGGCCAGCCTGCGTCTGCCGGCAGACGAGTTCAGCCGCGAGATCGAGGTGATCAAGGAAGAGCGCCGCCTGCGCACCGACGACAACCCGATGTCCAAGGCCTATGAGCGCTTCAAGGCCATGGCCTTTCCGGCCAGCGGTTATCACACGCCGACCATCGGCTGGATGGCCGACCTGGACCGCATGAAAGTCGAAGAGCTGCGCCACTGGTACCAATCCTGGTACGTGCCGAACAACGCCACCCTGGTGGTGGTCGGCGACGTCACCCCGGACGAGGTGAAAAACCTGGCCCAGCGCTACTTTGGCCCGATCCCCAAGCGTGACGTACCGCCGGCCAAGATCCCGATGGAGCTGGCCGAACCCGGCCAGCGCCAGCTGACGATGCATGTGCAGACCCAACTGCCGAGCGTGATCCTGGGCTTTAACGTACCGGGCCTGGCCACCGTCGAAGACAAACGCTCGGTGCAGGCCCTGCGCCTGATCTCGGCCTTGTTGGACGGCGGCTACAGCGCGCGTATCTCCGAGCAACTGGAGCGCGGTGAAGAGCTGGTCTCCGCCGCTTCGACCAACTACGACGCCTACACCCGTGGCGATACGCTGTTCATGCTCACCGCCACCCCCAACCAGCAAAAGAAGAAAACCGTTGCCCAAGCCGAAGCCGGCCTGTGGCGCCTGCTGGATGAGTTGAAAGCCAAGCCGCCGACCGCCGAAGAACTGGAACGCATCCGCGCCCAGGTCATTGCCGGCCTGGTCTACCAGCGTGATTCCATCACCAGCCAGGCCACGGCCATCGGCTCGCTGGAAACCGTCGGCCTGTCCTGGAAACTGATGGACACCGAGCTGGCTGACCTGCAAAGCGTGACGCCGGAAGATATCCAGAAAGCCGCACGCACCTATTTCACCCGCGAACGTCTCAGCGTCGCCCATGTATTGCCTCAGGAGACCGCTCATGAGTGATCGCAAAAGCAGCCGCCTGATCTTTCCCGGCCTGATCGTTGTCACCTTGATCGCTGCCAGTGCCGTGTATTTGCTGCGCCCGAGCGAATCAGTGGCCAGTACGGCGCTGGAAAAAGCCGAGTCGAGCAAGACGTTGCAGTCCCTGGCGGAGCTGGACGGCAAGGCGCCGACCAACCGCAAGCTCGACGTACAAACCTGGACCACCGCCGAAGGCGCCAAGGTGCTGTTCGTCGAAGCCCATGAGTTGCCGATGTTTGACGTGCGCATCCTGTTCGCCGCCGGCAGCAGCCAGGACGGCAACGTACCGGGCCTGGCGTTGATGACCAACGCCATGCTCAACGAAGGCGTGCCGGGCAAGGACGTCAGCCAGATCGCCCGTGACTTCGAGGGCCTGGGCGCGGACTTCGGCAACGGTGCCTACCGCGACATGGCGCTGGTTTCCCTGCGCAGCCTCAGCGACAGCGATAAACGCGACGCCGCCCTGAAGCTGTTTGATCAGGTGATCGGCAAGCCGACCTTCCCCGCCGACTCCCTGGCACGAATCAAGAATCAGATCCTGGCCGGTTTCGAGTACCAGAAGCAGAACCCCGCCAAGCTGGCGAGCCTTGAGCTGTTCAAGCGCCTGTACGGTGATCATCCTTACGCGCACCCGAGCGAAGGCACGCCGCAGAGCGTTCCGAAGATTACCCTGGCACAGCTGCAGGCCTTCCACGCCAAGGCTTATGCCGCGGGCAACGCGGTGATTGCCGTAGTGGGCGACCTGACCCGCGCCGAGGCCGAGGCCATGACCGCCAAGGTCTCTGCCTCGCTGCCCAAAGGCCCGGCCCTGGCGAAGATCGCACCGCCGACGGAGCCCAAGGCTGGCCTGAGCCATATCGAGTTCCCGTCCAAGCAGACGCATCTGTTGTTCGCACAACTGGGTATCGACCGCGCCGACCCGGACTACGCAGCCTTGTCCCTGGGCAACCAGATCCTCGGCGGCGGCGGTTTCGGCACCCGCCTGATGAGCGAAGTGCGCGAAAAACGCGGCCTGACCTACGGCGTGTACTCCGGGTTTTCACCGATGCAGGTGCGCGGCCCGTTCATGATCAATCTGCAGACCCGCGCCGAAATGAGCGGCGGCACCCTGCGCCTGGTCGAGGAGGTCGTGGCCGACTACCTCAAGACCGGCCCGACGCAGAAGGAGCTGGATGACGCCAAGCGCGAGCTGGCCGGCAGCTTCCCGCTGTCTACCGCGAGCAACGCCGATATCGTCGGGCAGCTGGGCGCGATGGGTTTCTATAATCTGCCGCTGAGCTATCTGGAAGATTTCATGAAACAATCCCAGGCCCTGACCGTAGAGCAGGTCAAGGCGGCAATGAACAAACACTTGAGCGCCGACAAGATGGTCATCGTGACCGCCGGCCCGACGATTGCGCAAAAGCCACTACCGCCCCCCACAGATAAACCCGCCGAGCAGCCGCTCGGGGTTCCGGAGCATTAATGGCCAGTTCATCTCGCCCGAAAAAACCTGTCCACAACGTGCATAACGGTGTGGGCCAACTGCGCATCATTGGCGGCGAATGGGGCAGCCGCAAGCTGAGCTTCCCCGACGTCGTAGGCCTGCGCCCGACGCCGGACCGCGTGCGCGAAACCCTGTTCAACTGGCTCGCGCCGTACATCGCCGGCGCCAAGGTGCTGGACCCGTTCGCCGGCAGCGGCGCTTTGTTCCTGGAAGCGCTGTCCCGTGGCGCATCCCAGGCCCAGGCGCTGGATGCGAGCAATGTCGCCGTCTCGAGCCTCAAGGAACACCTGGGCACTTTGCGTTGCACCAACGGCCAGGTGCAAACCGCCGACGCGCTGCGCTACCTGGAAACCCAGGCGGCCAGCGAGTACGACGTGGTGTTCCTTGACCCGCCGTTCAACCAGAACCTGCTGCCCGCCGTTTGCACGCTGCTCGAAGAGCGCCAATGGCTGGCGCCGGATGCATGGATCTACACTGAAAGCGAGACGGCACCGTCTACGCTGGGCTTGCCGGGCGCATGGCGCCTGCACCGGGAGCAGAAGTCCGGGCGGGTGTATTACGCACTGTGGCATCGCAACATCGCCTGACCTCTTTGCGTGTTGTCGGTGAGCGGGCGTGTTGTGGCGAGCGGGCTTGCCCCGCGTTGGGCTGCGCAGCAGCCCCATCAAGAACACCGCGTTTAATCAGTTAGAACACCTTTGCCGGTTTTGGGGCTGCTGCGCAGCCCAACGCGGGGCAAGCCCGCTCGCCACAGTTAAATGCGCCTGCCGCAGAGAGTCTCATGAAGCCTTCCGTCGACCTGTTCACCCCCGCCTTCGGCCTCGGCAACCCCCACCTGCAAACCCTGTGGGGGCCGCTGTGGCGCCCCACCACGCATATCGAACGCCTACGCGAACGCCTGTGGCTGGACGACGGCGACTTCCTCGACCTCGATTGGCACGGCCCCCACGACGCGCATGCGCCTTTGGTGCTGGTACTGCACGGGCTGACCGGCTCATCCAACTCGCCCTATGTAGCAGGCCTGCAAAAAGCCCTCGCCACTCAAGGCTGGGCGAGCGCGGCGCTCAACTGGCGCGGGTGTTCGGGGGAGCCGAACCTGCTGGCTCGCAGTTATCACTCCGGCGCCAGTGAAGACCTGGCGGCTGCGATTGCCCATCTGCGGGCCAAGCGACCGTTGGCGCCGCTGTATGCGGTGGGCTATTCGCTGGGCGGCAATGTGCTGCTCAAGCATTTGGGCGAAACCGGCGAGACCTCGGGGCTGCAAGGCGCGGCGGCGGTGTCGGTGCCGTTTCGCCTGGACCAGTGCGCGGACCGCATTGACCTGGGTTTCTCGCGGGTTTATCAGAAACACTTCATGCGTGAAATGCTGGCGTACATCCGGGTCAAGCAAAGCCGGTTTCTACAGAATGGCCAGGCAGACGGGCTTAAAACCCTGGAAGCCTTGGGCTCTCTGGAGAAGATGCGTACGTTCTGGGATTTTGATGGCCGGGTTACCGCGCCACTGCATGGTTTCTTGAGTGCCGAGGACTACTACCGCCGCGCGTCGAGCCGCTATTACCTGGGTGGTATCCGCACGCCGACGCTGGTCATCCACGCGGCTGATGATCCGTTTGTGTTTGCTCATAGCCTGCCCGAGGCGAGTGAACTGTCGGAATGCACTGAGTTTGAATTGCTGGCCAAGGGTGGGCATGTGGGCTTTGTCGACGGGTCAATCAAGCGCCCGAGTTACTACCTTGAGCGCCGCATCCCCCAGTGGTTACTGGCACAACACGGTTAAACATGTGGGAGCGGGCTTGCTCGCGAATGCGGTGGGTCAGCCAACACTTCATTGACTGATCCTCCGCATTCGCGAGCAAGCCCGCTCCCACATTTGATTGGGTTTTCAGTCCGATATTCAGTCGCCAGTCGCGATTGCCCGATGTGGATCATTAATCCACTCACTCCACGACCCCGCATACAACTTGCCCAACGGATACCCCGCCAAACTCAGGGCGAACAAGTTGTGGCATGCCGTCACCCCCGAGCCGCAGTAGGCCACCAATTCCTCCGCCGAGCGGTCCTGCAGTTGGGCGGCAAAGCGCTGCTTGAGCTGCTCTGCCGGCAGAAAGCGGCCGTCACTGCCCAGGTTTTCATTGAACGCCGCACATTGCGCACCGGGGATATGCCCGGCAATCGGGTCAATGGGCTCCACTTCGCCACGAAAACGCGGCTGGGCGCGTGCATCGATCAGCGTCAGTCCCGGCTGACCCAGGCGTTTTTGCAGGTGTTCGGCATCCAGAAGCAGGCCATTGTCCGGCGTACCGGCGAAGGTCCCAGGCTCAACGACCGGCGCATCCAGGCTCAGGGGGAAGCCCGCGGCATGCCAGGCCTTGAGCCCACCATCGAGAATAAACACGCCATCACGCTTGCCCAGCCAGGCCAGCAACCACCAGGCCCTGGCGGCATAAGCGCCAGGGCCGTCGTCATACAGCACCACCTCGGTGTCGGCGCTGATGCCCCAGGCCCGCAACTGCCCAACCAACGTATCCGCCGCTGGCAACGGATGGCGACCGGTCACGCCCTTGATCACCGGCCCACTGAGGTGGCGCTCAAGGTCAGCGTACTGCGCGCCCTCGATATGCCCTTCGGCATAGCTGCAGCGCCCATAATCCGGGTCTTCCAGGGCAAAACGGCAATCCAGGATCACCACCCCGCCCGCCTTCTGGCGCTCGGCCAGTTGCTGGGGACTGATCAGTTGGGCAAGCGGCATGACGGACTCCTATGAATAGATTCGGGAAAGGTCCTACTTCACTTCTTCCAATGCCTGATTCAACGGCACGTAAAATTCTTTGAACAATGCGTCCACCGCTTCTTTGGCCTGGGGCGTGACAAACCCGGCCTCCAGCACAAGCACTTGGTAGACCCCGCGCTTGATCGCCTCGGCGCTCAAATGCGTGGAGTTTTCATTGGTGGTGCACAAGAACCGTACCCAGGAGGTAAGGATAATCCAGGCATTGAGGGTCAGGGCCTCGGTTTGCACCGGGTCCATGTCGAGGATGCCCGCATCCACAAACCCTTGGTAGATCGCGCCACCCTGGGTCAGGCAGCGCTGGGAAAAGCGCCGATAGCCGGTGGCCAGCTCCGGGTCGCTTTCCAGCAGATGTTCAAGGTCGCGGTGCAGGAAGCGGTAGCGCCACATGCCGGCCAGCAAGGCTTGCAGGTAGAAGCGCTTGTCTTCGACGGTGACCGCGCGGCCTTGGGGCGGGCGCAGGAACGTGTCCACCAGGGCTTCGTATTCGCGAAACAGCACGGCGATGATCGCCTGCTTGTTGGGGAAGTGGTAGTACAGGTTGCCCGGCGAAATTTCCATGTGGGCGGCAATGTGGTTGGTGCTCACGCTGCGCTCGCCCTGCTGGTTAAACAGCTCCAGGCTGGTTTGCACAATGCGCTCGCTGGTCTTTACTCGTGGTGCCATAGGGGATCAGCTTCTGTACACGTGATGGAACATCTTACGGCCTATTCTTGTAGGGATAAATCCACAGGCAGATGTAATGACATTTGACAAATTAGAGTAATGACTCTAAAAACCCAGGCAGACCTATAACAATCGGGAACGCCGCCATGTCTGCCAACGTTGCCTACCTGCAAGATGCCCAGGCGCTGGATCACCTCCAGGACCTGTTCGACACCCAACGTCGCGCCTACGCCGCTAACCCGATGCCGTCGGCCGCTCAGCGCCAGCAATGGCTCAAGGCCCTGCGCGATTTGCTCAGCGACGAGCGCCAGGCGCTGATCAATGCGATCAGCCAGGACTTCAGCCATCGCAGCGCCGATGAAACCCTGTTCGCTGAACTCATGCCCAGCCTGCATGGCATTCACTATGCCGGCAAACACCTCAAGGGCTGGATGAAACCTTCCCGGCGAGCGGTAGGCATCGCCTTCCAACCCGCTTCGGCCAAAGTCATCTACCAGCCCTTGGGCGTGGTTGGCGTGATCGTGCCCTGGAATTATCCGCTGTACCTGGCCATTGGCCCGCTGGTCGGCGCGCTGGCGGCGGGCAACCGGGTGATGCTCAAGCTCAGCGAATCCACCCCCGCCACCGGCGAGCTGCTCAAGGCGCTGTTGGCGAAGATCTTCCCCCAAGACCTGGTGTGCGTGGTGCTCGGTGAAGCCGAAGTCGGCATGGCCTTTTCCAGGTTGCCCTTCGACCACCTGCTGTTTACCGGCGCCACCAGCATTGGCAAGCAGGTGATGCGTGCCGCGGCCGAACACCTCACGCCGGTCACCCTGGAATTGGGCGGCAAGTCGCCCGCCATCGTGTCCGCCGATGTTCCGCTCAAGGACGCCGCCGAGCGCATCGCCTTTGGTAAAGCCTTGAACGCTGGCCAGACCTGCGTGGCACCGGACTACGTGCTGGTGCCGCAAGAGCGCGTCGATGGTTTTGTCGAGGCCTACGCCAAGGCTGTTCGCGGGTTTTATCCGACCCTGGCCGACAATCCGGACTACACCGCCATCATCAACGAACGCCAGCTTGCTCGGCTCAATGCCTACATCAAGGACGCCACCGACAAAGGCGCCACCTTGATTCCACTGTACGAGCAGGGCCAGGCACGGCGCATGGCTCACAGCCTGTTGCTGAATGTCAGCGACGACATGACCGTGATGCAGGACGAAATCTTCGGCCCGGTGCTGCCGATCGTGCCCTATCGCGGCATCGACCAGGCTTTTGCCTACATCAACCAACGACCGCGCCCGCTGGCCCTGTATTACTTCGGCTACGACAAGGGCGAGCAAAACCGCGTGCTCCACGAAACCCATTCCGGTGGCGTGTGCCTGAACGACACCTTGCTGCACGTGGCTCAGGACGATATGCCATTCGGCGGCATCGGCCCGTCGGGCATGGGCCACTACCACGGCCATGAAGGTTTCCTGACCTTCAGCAAAGCCAAGGGCGTGCTGGTGAAACAACGCCTGAACGCGGCGAAACTGATCTACCCGCCCTACGGCACATCCATACAGAAGCTGATCCAGAAACTGTTCGTGCGCTGAAACCGCCACCACGGGATAACAATAACAATGAACCCAAGCCTGACTGAAACACCCACACTGTCGCGCCGCGGCGTCTTGAAAATCGGCCTGTGCGCCAGCGCCTTCCTGGTCACCGCCGGGCTTGGCGCCAGCCTCAGCGGCTGCTCCAGCAGCACCCCGGCGAGCGGCTTTGCCTTGTTGCGCAGCAGCGACCTGCCGTTCCTGCGCGCGGTGATCCCGGTATTGCTCGAAGGCGTGGCCAGCGCCCAGGACGTCGCCAGCGGGATTGAAGACACGCTTAAAAAGCTCGACTTCAGCCTGCAACGCCTGTCCCCGGAGATGTTCAAGCTCACCCAGCAGTTGTTCGATGTGCTCGGCATGGGCATCACCCGTGGGCCGCTGACCGGGATCTGGGGCAGTTGGGAAAACGCCAGCAGCGAGCAAATCCGCCACTTCCTGCACCGCTGGGAAAACAGCTACCTGAACCTGCTGCGCATGGGCCAGGGCTCGTTGCTCAAGCTGGTGATCATGGCCTGGTATTTCCAGCCGGCGGCGTGGGCCCATTGCGGCTACCCCGGGCCGCCGAAAATCTAGCCTTGATAACCAGCTCCCACATTGATTGCAACTTCGTACAAAAATAAGAGTGCACTCCTATGCCCGTACCCGATCTGTTCCGCGACGGCATGGCCCGTGGCTGGAAAACCCACAATGGCGCCGCCCTCGACAACGACCTGACCCTGGAAGCCGATGTGGTCATTATCGGCAGCGGCGCGGGCGGCGGCACCACCGCTGAAATCCTCAGTGCAGCGGGCTATAAAGTGCTGCTGATCGAAGAAGGCCCGCTCAAGACCAGCAGCGATTTCAAGCTGCTCGAAGACGAGGCCTACACCAGCCTGTATCAGGAAGGTATCGGCCGCATGAGCAAGGACGGCGCGATTACCATCCTGCAGGGCCGGGCGGTGGGCGGCACTACGTTGATCAACTGGACGTCGAGCTTTCGCACCCCCGACGCTACCCTCGCCCACTGGGCCAGCGAATACGCGGTAAAGGGGCACAGCAGCACGGAAATGGCGCCCTGGTTCGAAAAAATGGAGCAGCGCCTGGGCATCGCGCCCTGGGCCCTGCCGCCCAACGCCAATAACGATGTGATCCGCAAAGGCTGCGAAAAGCTCGGTTACAGCTGGCATGTGATCCCGCGCAATGTGCGCGGCTGTTTCAACCTGGGTTATTGCGGCATGGGCTGCCCGGTCAACGCCAAGCAATCGATGCTGGTGACCACCATCCCGTCCACTCTGGAAAACGGCGGTGAGCTGCTCTACCTGGCGCGCGCCGAACGCCTCGTCTACAGCGGCGACACCATCAGCCGACTGGAATGCGTGGCCATGGACAACCTGTGCGTGGCGCCGACCGGGCGCAAGATCACGGTCACCGCCAAGCACTACGTGCTCTCGGGCGGCGGTATCAACAGCCCCGCGCTGCTGATGCGCTCGAACGCGCCGGACCCGCACTCGCGGCTGGGCATGCGCACCTTCCTGCACTTGGTGAATTTCTCTGCCGGGTTGTTCGATGAGGTCATCAACCCGTTCTACGGCGCGCCACAATCGATCTATTCCGACCATTTCCAGTGGCAAGACGGCACCACCGGGAAAATGTCATACAAACTGGAAGCCCCGCCCTTGCACCCTGCGCTGGCCAGTACCTTGCTCGGTGGCTACGGCGACCAGAATGCCCTGGATATGAGCCAACTGCCCAATACCCACGCCATGCTGGCGCTGCTGCGCGACGGCTTTCACCCCGATAGCCCGGGCGGCAGCGTGGAGCTGCGCGGCGACGGCACGCCGGTGCTCGACTACCGAGTGTCGGACTATGCCTGGGATGGACTGCGCCGTGCATTCCAGAGCATGGCCGAGATCCAGTTCGCGGCGGGCGCCAAGTCGGTCAAGCCGCTGCACCATGATGCGCGCTATGTGAAAACCCTGGCCGAAGCGCGCAGCCTGATCGACGGCCTGAACCTGGAACTGCACCGCACCTGCCTGGGCAGCGCCCATGTGATGGGCGGTTGCGCCATGGGCGAAGACCCGAAAAACGCAGTGGCCGACAGCCTCGGTCGCCATCACCAGTTGCGCAACCTGTCGATCCACGACGGCTCGCTCTTTCCCACCAGCATTGGGGCCAACCCCCAATTATCGGTGTATGGAATGTGCGCCCAACTGGCGACAGCATTGGCCGAACGTCTGAAAACGGCATGAAAAAAACCATGATTCGGCTTAAGTATCTACATAAGTCGACTTGGCCGACCGGGGTGGCTGCGATACCATCCGGTTCCCCAACGGACTCCGCCAGGACGACGCGATGAACCGAGTGTTGTACCCAGGAACCTTCGACCCGATTACCAAAGGCCATGGCGATCTGGTCGAACGTGCTTCTCGCTTGTTCGACCATGTGATCATCGCGGTCGCGGCCAGCCCCAAGAAAAACCCGCTGTTTCCCCTGGAACAGCGCGTGGAGCTGGCGCGTGAGGTCACCAAACACCTGCCCAACGTGGAAGTGGTGGGTTTTGCCACGCTGCTGGCGCATTTCGCCAAAGAGCAGAACGCCAATGTGTTCCTGCGCGGCCTGCGCGCGGTGTCGGACTTCGAATACGAATTCCAGTTGGCCAATATGAACCGCCAACTGGCGCCGGACGTCGAAAGCCTGTTCCTTACGCCGTCGGAGCGCTATTCGTTCATTTCCTCGACGTTGGTCCGCGAAATTGCCGCTTTGGGCGGAGATATCACCAAGTTCGTGCACCCGGCCGTGGCGGACGCGCTGACCTTGCGCTTCAAGAAGTAAGACCGCTCGATCGGCGCCTGCTCGCACTGCGGGCGCCAATGCGGCACAATTGCGCGCATTAGTTTTCAGATGCCTTGGCTGACTGCCCTGGCAGGAGTTTCCATGTCCCTGATCATCACCGACGATTGCATCAATTGCGACGTCTGCGAACCCGAGTGCCCGAACGCCGCGATTTCACAAGGCGAAGAGATCTACGTGATCGACCCCAACCTGTGCACCCAGTGTGTCGGCCACTATGACGAGCCCCAGTGCCAGCAGGTGTGCCCGGTGGATTGCATTCCGTTGGACGAAGCCCGTCCGGAGACCGAAGAGCAGTTGATGGAGAAGTACCGCAAGATTACCGGTAAGGCCTGAGGTTCTTCAGCGCCTGCAAGGGCCTCTTCGCGAGCAAGCCCGCTCCCACAGTTGACCGAGTTCCAACATGAGAATGCGGTCAACATGTGGGAGCGGGCTTGCTCGCGAAAGCGATATCAGCCCTCACACAGTAGTCAGCGCTGACACTTGGGGCAAAACACACTCGCCCGCTGCCCCAGCACCACATTGCGCAACTCGGTCCCGCAGACCTTGCACGCCTCACCCGCCCGACCATAGACGAACAGTTCCTGCTGGAAATACCCCGGCTGCCCGTCGCCACCGATAAAGTCACGCAACGTGGTGCCACCGCGCTCGATGGCAGCGGCCAGGATGCGCT
This sequence comes from Pseudomonas sp. SWRI18, assembly GCF_014268345.1. Classification (NCBI taxonomy): domain Bacteria; kingdom Pseudomonadati; phylum Pseudomonadota; class Gammaproteobacteria; order Pseudomonadales; family Pseudomonadaceae; genus Pseudomonas; species Pseudomonas sp. SWRI18. The sequence continues at coordinate 475,574 of NZ_JACCQQ010000001.1, read as the reverse complement.
TGATCTCGATCGCCAGCTTCAAGTAACGCGCCCGCGAAATCCCGCCGGCCTCGCGACGCGGGTCAATCCCCGCTGCGAACAACGCCTCGGTCGCATAGATATTGCCCACGCCCACCACCACCGCGTTGTCCATGACGAAAGGCTTCACCGCCATTGACCGCCCACGGGATAGCTGGAACAAGCGCTCGCCGTCAAACAGGTCAGTCAACGGCTCCGGCCCCAGGCGGATCAGCAGGGCGTGGTTGTGCGGGTCTTGGCTCCACAGCATTGCGCCGAAACGCCGAGGGTCGGTGTAACGCAGCGCCAGGCCGGACTCGAGTTCGATATCCACATGTTCATGTTTGGCCGCCGGCATGCCGACCTCAACCAGGCGCAGGTTGCCCGACATGCCCAAGTGGCTGATCAGAGTGCCCACTTCGGCATTGATCAGCAGATATTTGGCCCGCCGTTCCACCAGCACGATGCGCTGCCCGGACAGGCGCACATCCAGGTCGTCCGGGATCGGCCAGCGCAGGCGTCGCTCACGCACCACCACGCGGCTGACGCGTTGGCCTTCCAGGTGCGGTGCGATGCCGCGCCGGGTGGTTTCGACTTCAGGTAACTCGGGCATGTGTACCTCGTGAAGGGAAGGGTCAGCGCGCGCCCAGCTCGCGGATCGACAACTTCAGGCTCTCGAAGTCGTAGTCCGACAGGCCTACGTAATCCAGCACCAGATGGCCAACGGCATTCCACTCATGATCGACGGACTGGTTGCCCAGCACGCGGCAGGACGAACAGATGTGCTCGGCCATTTTCAGGATCGCCAGCAGGTTTTTAAGCTGGGAATTGCGCGACGACTCATCGCTGAAAATCGCCACGGCGTTGTGGTGGTTGGCGATGGCGTCGGTCACATGCTCCGGCAGGCGCCAGGATTTGGCGGTGTAGTAGCCCACCACAGCATGGTTGGTGTTGAACGCATTGTTCTCGGTGTCCACCACGCGGCAGTCGGGGCCGGCATTGGCATAAGCCTGTTCGAGCACTGCCATGTAGTTGGGAAAACGCTTGAGCATGAGCGGCACGCCGCAATCGTGGAACAAGCCCAACGCGTAGGCCTCGTCCACCGCCTGGGCGCCGGTGCGCTTGGCGAGCGTGAGGCAGGTCATGGCCACATCCTGGGCGGTGTCCCAGAAGCGATTGAGGGTGACGATTGTGTCGTCGCTCATCTCGCCTTTGATCGACAGCGCGTTGATCAGGTTGATGACCGACCGGCTGCCCAGCAGGTTCACCGCCCGCTGGATCGAGGCGATCTTGTTGCTCAGCCCGTAATAGGACGAGTTGACGATCTTCAGCAGTGCGCCGGAAAGGCCGGGATCCTGGGAGATCAACCGCGCGATGACTTCCAGGTCCGGGTCTGGCATGTATTGCTCCATCTGCAAATCCACCATGATTTGCGGTTGGGGCGGCACGCTGATGCCTTGCAGGGCCTGTTGGATCTGTTCGGCTGAAAGCTCTGGGGACATAGTTAGATACTCTGGGCTAGGTGGGGATTCTACCTCGTATGACGACTGGGTTGGCATCCAAATACCTGATTGAAACGCGACCCCATGTGGGAGCGGGCTTGCTCGCGAATGCAGAGTGTCAGTCGATACATAAGTCGCTGATACACCGCTTTCGCGAGCAAGCCCGCTCCCACATGTCCGGCGGCGCCGCCAATTCCTACACAACGCGCTATAATCCCGCTCTTTTTTCCGGAGCGACGTCATGTCCCTGCCAAGCCTGCGCCTCAAAGCCAATGCCGATCGTCGTTTGCGCAACGGCCACCTGTGGGTCTACAGCAACGAAATCGACGTGGCGGCCACCCCGCTTCACGGCTTCCAGGCGGGCGACCAGGCTATCCTGGAAGCGGCCGGCGGCAAGACCCTGGGCATCGTGGCCATGAGCCCGAACAACCTGATCTGCGCCCGCCTGCTGTCGCGCGACATCAAGTTGCCGCTGGACAAGTCGCTGCTGGTGCACCGCCTCAACGTTGCCCTGTCCCTGCGTGACCGCCTGTTCGACAAGCCGTTCTACCGTCTGGTCTACGGCGACTCCGACCTGTTGCCAGGCCTGGTGGTCGACCGTTTCGGTGACATCCTGGTGGTGCAGATCGCCTCGGCGACCATGGAAGCCCACAAGGAAGACGTGATCGCCGCGCTGACCCAAGTGCTCAAGCCCAGCGGCATCCTGTTCAAGAACGACTCCGCCGCGCGCGACGCCGAAGGCCTCAACCGCTACGTCGAAACCGTATTCGGCCTGGTGCCGGAGTGGGTCGCGCTGGAAGAAAACGGCGTGAAGTTCGAAGCCCCGGTGATCCAGGGCCAGAAAACCGGCTGGTTCTACGACCACCGCATGAACCGCGCCCGCCTGGCCCCGTATGCCAAGGGCAAGCGCGTGCTTGACCTGTACAGCTACATCGGCGGCTGGGGCGTGCAAGCCGCCGCTTTCGGCGCCAGTGAAGTCTTCTGCGTCGACGCCTCCGCCTTCGCCCTTGACGGCGTGGAGCGCAACGCCGCGCTGAACGGCGTGGCCGAGAAGATGACCTGCATCGAAGGCGACGTGTTTGAAGCGTTGAAAGAACTGAAAGCCAGCGAAGAGCGCTTCGACGTGATCGTCGCCGACCCACCGGCCTTCATCAAACGCAAAAAAGACATGAAAAACGGCGAAGGCGCCTACCGCCGTCTCAACGAACAAGCCATGCGCCTGCTCAGCAAGGACGGCATCCTGGTCAGCGCTTCGTGCTCGATGCACTTGCCGGAAGATGACCTGCAAAACATCCTGCTGACCAGCGCCCGCCATTTGGACCGCAATATCCAGATGCTCGAGCGTGGCGGCCAGGGTCCGGATCATCCGGTGCATCCGGCGATTGTGGAGACGCGCTATATCAAGAGCATTACGTGCCGGTTGTTGCCCAATAGCTGATGCTGTCGCCCTGTAGGGGCTTCCGGGTTCCTACAGGCTTTCAGGAAATGTCATACCGCCCCAAGCTTTGACTTTCCGCTTTGCAGACTCGATCCTCGACCCCCTCACGGAACCGAGGCTGGCTCATGTCGAAGGCAACCACACTCGCTGAAAAACCGTTCATGGTTTTCTGGCTGATGACCATGACCCTGCTGGGTGTCTTCCCGCTTGACGTAGTACTGCCTTCCTTTCCCGCACTGGCTGAACACTTCCACACCTCGACCTCCCATATCGCTCGATCCGTCAGCCTGTTCGCCATTGGCTTTTCCTGCTCGATGCTGCTGATCGGCCCGCTGTCCGACAGGATCGGCCGCAAAAAACTGCTGCTGACCAGCATGGCCGTGGCAATCATTGGTGCGGCCGGGTGCCTGGCCGCCATGAACACGCCGCAATTCCTGTTCTTCCGCGTCATCCAGGCCATGGGCTGCGGCGGTTTCATACTGTCCCAAGCGCTGGTGCAGGATCTTTTTTTCGGCAGGGAACAGGAACGGTTGCGCATCGCAATGGCCACCGCAGGGGGTATCTTCATTTCGATTTCCCCGTTGCTGGGCGCGTGGTTGCAACTGCACTGGGGATGGCGAGCGAGCTTCTACGTATTTATCGCCCTCTGTGCAGCAACGTTGATCATGGCTCACAGGTTACTGCATGGCGGCTTGCCTCCAACCGCGCCAAGCCAGCAGGGTATTTTGAAGGCCTACGCCAAGGTCTTCGCCAATAGACATTTCGCCAGCTACGCCACGATCTCCGCGATCACTTTCGCGTGCCATTTCTCATTCATCGTCGTTTCACCGCTCATTTTCATGGATCAATTGAAGCTGTCGCCACATGAGTACTCATTGACCTTGCTCCTCTACGGCGGCGCCTACGTAGTAGGTGGCGTCTGCGCAGGTTTCCTGCACAAACGGCTGCAGGCGGCGACCCAAATGGCAGTCGGTCTGGTGCTGATCGCTATCTCTGGCGTGGTCATGCTGCTGTTGGCCTACCTGCTCGGTTTATCAATCCAGACCGTGCTGTTGCCCATGCTGCTCTGCACGGCGGGCACTACCATCACCCGGCCCATTTCGAACTCCAGGGCCATGAGCCTGTTTCCAGACAAAGCGGGGACGGCGGCGTCCGCGGTTGCGGCGGTGCTGTTTATTGCTGGCGGCTGTATCAGTGCGTTTATCAGCACCTTTACTCACCAGTTGAGCACTGCACTGGGCCTGTGTTTTCTGATCCTGAGCCTTGCAGCCCTGGCGTTGAACTCATGGGCACGGCGCCACCCGCACGTCCCGTAGCCGCTATCTTCGAGGATGCGCCCATTCCCTCCAGCCGCCAGCGGTGTAGAATCGGCCCTATTCATCGCCAGTCATCCCCCGGCGGGTTTATGAGCTCGAGGCCCAAGCAAGCGGCGATCCCGCGACGCGAGCGGCAACTTCCGGACACACGGCCATTTTCTGAGTGTTCCAGACGTCAATAGAAGCTCACTCCCTTTTGATACCGATTAGCCGCCCGGAGTGCTCCATGCCAGATTACCGCTCGAAAACATCCACCCACGGCCGCAACATGGCCGGCGCGCGCGCATTGTGGCGTGCCACGGGGATGAAGGATGACGACTTCAAGAAGCCGATCATCGCGATTGCCAACTCGTTCACTCAGTTCGTACCGGGCCACGTCCACCTCAAGGACCTGGGCCAACTGGTCGCCCGCGAGATCGAACGCGCCGGCGGCGTGGCCAAGGAATTCAACACCATCGCCGTGGACGACGGCATCGCCATGGGCCATGACGGCATGCTGTATTCCCTGCCGAGCCGCGAGATCATCGCCGACTCCGTGGAGTACATGGTCAACGCCCACTGCGCCGATGCCATCGTGTGCATCTCCAACTGCGACAAGATCACCCCCGGCATGCTGATGGCCGCCCTGCGCCTGAACATCCCGGTGATCTTCGTCTCCGGCGGCCCGATGGAAGCCGGCAAGACCAAGCTCGCCTCCCACGGCCTCGACCTGGTCGACGCCATGGTCATCGCCGCCGACTCCAGCGCTTCCGACGAGAAAGTCGCGGAGTACGAGCGCAGCGCGTGCCCGACCTGCGGTTCGTGCTCCGGCATGTTCACCGCCAACTCGATGAACTGCCTGGTGGAAGCCCTGGGCCTGGCCTTGCCGGGCAACGGTTCCACACTGGCCACCCATAGCGACCGCGAGCAGCTGTTCCTGCAGGCCGGCCGCACCATCGTCGAGTTGTGCAAGCGTTACTACACCGAGAACGATGAGTCGGTATTGCCGCGCAACATCGCCAACTTCAAGGCGTTCGAAAACGCCATGACCCTGGACATCGCCATGGGCGGTTCCACCAACACCATCCTGCACTTGCTGGCCGCAGCCCAGGAAGCCGAGATAGATTTCGACCTGCGCGACATCGACCGCCTGTCCCGTCATGTGCCGCAGTTGTGCAAGGTCGCGCCGAACATCCAGAAGTACCACATGGAAGACGTGCACCGCGCCGGAGGGATCTTCTCGATCCTCGGCTCGCTGGCCCGTGGTGGCCTGTTGCACACCGACCTGCCGACCGTACACAGCACGTCCCTCGCCGAAGGCATCGCCAAGTGGGATATCACCCAGACTGACGACGAAGCCGTGCACACCTTCTTCAAGGCAGGCCCGGCCGGCATCCCGACCCAGACGGCATTCAGCCAGTCGACCCGTTGGGACACCCTGGACGACGACCGTGAAAACGGCTGCATCCGCAGTGTCGAGCACGCCTACTCCCAGGAAGGCGGCCTGGCCGTGCTGTACGGCAACATCGCCCTGGACGGCTGCGTGGTCAAAACCGCCGGTGTGGATGAATCCATCCATGTCTTCGAAGGTCGCGCCAAGATCTACGAAAGCCAGGACAGCTCGGTACGCGGCATCCTCGCCGACGAAGTCAAAGAAGGCGACATCGTGATCATCCGCTACGAAGGCCCCAAAGGCGGCCCGGGCATGCAGGAGATGCTCTACCCGACGTCTTACCTGAAGTCCAAAGGCTTGGGCAAAGCCTGCGCGCTGCTGACCGATGGCCGTTTCTCCGGCGGTACTTCGGGCCTGTCCATCGGCCACGCTTCGCCGGAAGCCGCTGCCGGCGGCGCGATTGGCCTGGTGCAGGATGGCGACAAGGTGCTGATCGACATTCCGAACCGCTCGATCAACCTGTTGATCAGCGATGAAGAACTGGCGGCACGCCGGGTCGAGCAGGATAAGAAGGGTTGGAAGCCGGTTGAAAAACGTCCGCGTAAAGTGACGACCGCGCTGAAGGCTTATGCGCTGTTGGCGACCAGTGCCGACAAGGGTGCTGTGCGTAACAAGGCGATGCTTGACGGTCTGTAAACGTCGCCCATAAAAATGCCCCGCCAACTGCGGGGCATTTTTTTGCCTGGAGAAAACTCCCAAAACAGTGGAGATCAAATGTGGGAGCTGGCTTGCCTGCGATGGGATCGACTCGGTGTATCAGGCACACCGCGGTGCCTGCATCGCAGGCAAGCCAGCTCCCACATGGTCGGCGTTAGCCTTAGAACTGCGGGGTGTATGTGAGGGTAAACATCACATTGCGCGGATCGCCGTAGTAGTTACTGCCCCACGTCGCGTTGTACGCAGGGATGTAGTACTTCTTGTCGAACACATTGTTCAGGTTCGCCGCGACGGCGAATTCCTGGTTGATCCTGTAGGCCACTCGCGAATCCCACAGCGCGTTGCCCGGCACGCTGAAATTGCGGTCGTAGGCGACGGTGCTGCTTTGCGCGGTCACGCCGGCGCCAACGCTGACGTTGTTCCAGTCCCCCGGCAGTTGGTAATCACCCCAGACCTTGAGCTGATGCCTGGGTGTCCAGGTGCTGAAAATCTTGCCTTCGTAGGTGTTGTCCTTGAGGAATTGGGTGGTGTTGTAGGTGTAGCTGGAGACCAGTTGCAGGCCTGGCAGCACTTCACCGCTCAAGGTGGCTTCGAAACCCTGGCTGCGGACTTTGCCGGAGGCGACCGAGCAGTACCAGCCATTGCAGTTCATCGGCCCTTGCAGGTCCTGGACACCTCGGTTTTCCTGGTCGTAGCGGAAGATAGCAAACGAGGTGTTGAGTCGACCGTCGGCCAGTTCACCCTTGATGCCCAGCTCGTAGTTCTTGCCCTCGATAGGCTTGAGCAGCGAGCCGGAGGTAGTCAGGTTGGTCTGAGGCTCGAAGGCATCGGCGTAGCTGGCATAGGCCGACCATTGGTCATTCAGGGCATAGACCAGGCCAGCGTAAGGCGTGACTTTGCCAGAGGTTTGCGTGGTACTTTTCTCAGGGGCGTTGTACACACCGCGAGATCCGTCCTGGCCAATGTAGGCGTATTCATAATCACTGGCGCGGGCACCGACGATCAGAGTCAGTGGGTCCAGCAACTTCACGCGCCAGGTGCCGTAGACACCTTTCTGGCGGATATCGTACCAGCTCTTCGATGCGTTGCCCTGGGCGAACAACTGGTATTTGTCGCGCTGCGGCCGGTTGTGGTCGATGTTGAAAATATCCGCGCCGGCGGTTGCCGCCCGCGCCCACTGATCGTCGGTGGTGAGCTTGGAATAGTTAGCGCCCAGCACTATTTCCTGCCGGAAACCCAGGCCCTCGAACTTGCCGTTCAGATACACATCCGCGCCGCGGCTCTTGGTATTGAAATCGGTGACCCAGTCGACGTAACGCACGTTGCCGGTGGTGCCTGGGCTGGGGATCGCGTCCCACGTCGCCTGATAGGTCGCGTCGTTGTGTTCATCCATGGCGACCAGCGCGGCCTTAATTTTCCAGTCATCGTTGAAACGATGCTCCAGGTCGGCAAACACCTGGGTCTGGTTATTGACCGCACGGTTCCAACTGGCGCCCACGAACGTCGAGCGCGGCAGGCCTATGTCGTTGCCATTGGCGTAACGGGGCAGCGACATGAAGTTGGGCCGCGAGTGGCCCTTCTGGTTGCTGATGCCAACACCCACAGTGGTGTCTGGCGTGAAGTCATAGTCAACGGCGGCATAAACCGTTTGATTCCAGCCGCCGGCATAGTCGACGAACGAGTTGGTGGTGTCGTAATCCGCCACAAAGCGACCGCGTAAGGTGCCTTCGGCATTCAGCGGGCCACCGGCATCAACCTGGGTGCCGTAATGGTCCCAGGAGCCGGCCTTGGCGGTGATGGTCACGGCCGGCGCATGCTGGCCGCGCTTGCGCACCAGGTTCATGGTACCGCCTGGGCTGTTGGCGCCTTGCAGCAAGGCGGCAGGGCCGCGCAGGGTTTCGACACGATCGTAGATCGCCATGTTCTCGGTAAGGTAGCTGCCCAACGCGTAGGTGTTACGTGGAATGGGCACCCCGTCGTATTGCAGGGTGCCGATCTCGAAGCCTCGGGAAAAAATGAACATGCCCGGGCCAGGGGATTTGGTCGCGGTCAGGCCGGGGGTGCGCTTGACCACTTCAGAGAGTTTGGTGGTGTTCTGATCATCCATCTGTTTGCGGGTCATGACGCTGACCGATTGCGGGATGTCTTTGAGTTTCTGCTCACCCCGGCCCAGGGTCACCGCACCAGTGGTATAGGAACCGCTGCCCTCGGTGGTGACGCCCAACTGATCGGCGCTGATGGTGGTGGCGCCGACTTCAAGGGCGCCGCCTGCGTCCACACGTTTTTCCAGGGTGACGGTGTCCGCATTGATAAACGCCGCGCTCAGTTCAGTGCCACTCAACAGTTTGCCCAAGGCTTCGCGCTGCCCAAGGCTACCCTTCACTCCCGGTGACATCACCCCCTGTGTCAACTCACCTGACACCAGCACCTGCACCCGCGTCACCGCCGAAAATGCCGCCAGAGCACCATCCAGGTTCTGTCCTGGAATATCGAAGCGGTAGGTCTGGGCCTGTGTGGTCTCGGCGGCCTGCAAGTACAGCGGCGCGGTGCCGCAGGCCATGGAAATGGCCAGCGCCAGCAAGGGCTGTGCGGCGAATCGGTGTGCCATGGATGGTGCTCCCCGGTGCAAAACAGTCTGTGATCGGCGCCGCACTACTTGAGAGTGCTTACTATTTACGCCTCAGTGATCAAGGACGATGACTTGCGGGAAAACCCTGAAACTATTTTCAAAAAAATTTCGTCAGGACGCGTTGCCTTCGCGCAACACCAGTAAATACGGGGTGTAGTGCTCGGCGTGCAGGTTGAGGGTGTATTCCAACGCCTGAATCACGGCGTCGGGTTTGTCAATTTCAAACACACCCGATACCACACGATTGCGCAGTGCTTCGCCCAGCACCAGGGTCTTACCGGGCCAATAGCGGTTCAATTCGCTGACCACCTCCGACAGGGGTTGTTGACGAAATACCAACTGCCGCTGACGCCAGGCAAAGCCACTGGCCGGATCGAATCCGTGAGCATCACTAAGTCGCTGACCCTGATACTCAACGGCGCGGCCCGGCTCCAGATACACCGGCTCACCGCTGCCGGCACTGACCTGCACCTTGCCCTGCGCCACCTGCACCCGTGTCTGTCCGTCACGCCGCGCCACACTGAACCGGGTGCCCACCACCTTCACCCAGCCCTCGCCGGACTGAACCACGAAAGGTCGCGTCGGGTCTTGAGTCACGCTGAAAAAACCTTCGCCGCGCAACAGGCGAACCTGACGTTCACCACCGTTTATGCGGACTTGAATGGCGCTGTCGGTATTGAGCTGCAACTGGGAGCCGTCGGCCAATTGGACCGTGCGCGATTCGCCCGTGCCGGTGGTGTAGTCCGCGCGCAGACGGTCGAGCCAAGGCGTGTTCTGCACGGTCAGCCCCAGCGCGAGCAACACGGCGGCGGCACACGCCCAGCGCCGGACGGGTTTGCGCCAGGCAGCCTGCTCGGCGCGGCGGATCACCCGGGCTGGCTCCCGCAAACCGCCGAGCATCGCCTGCACTTCCTGCCAGGCATCGTCCTGGCCCTGCCCTTGGCCGAGCCAGAGGGCGAAGGCGTCCATCTCGGCGCAGGTCACGTCCTCGGCTTGCAGACGGAAATACCAGCCGGACGCTTCTTCGAACAACGCGTCGGCAGTGGGGGTGGCGGTCATGACCGACGTCCTTGGGTGCCGCAGGCGAGCCGCGTCTTGATGTAGGCGCGGCATTCAATCAAGGCGCGACGCAGTTGGTATTCCACGCTACGCGGGGTGATCGACAGGCGTTCACCAATTTCGCGGTAGGAAAGTTCGTCGACATGATAGAGCAGGAAGATCTGCCGAGTCGCTTCGGGCAACGCCAGGATCGCATCCTGCATCAGCTGTTCCTGCTGATAGGCAGCCAGTTGTTCGTCGGCACCGGGGTTGCCGCACGGCAGTTCTTCACTCGGCTCGCCTGCATCCAGGCGCTCGCGGCGGATAGCCTGGCGCTGATGATCGCGCACCAGGTTGCTGGCGATGGTAAAGAGGAAGGCCGGGAGGTTGTCGATCTTCTCCCCGGAGTCCAGGCGCGCCAGGCGCAGAAAGGATTCCTGGGTCAGGTCGGCGGCCACCTGGGCGCTGCCGGTGCGGCGGGTGACGAAAGCTTCGAGGGCTTTCTTCTGCTCCGCGAACAGGCGCGCGATCTGCGAATTCCAGGAGAGCACAGCACTACCTTGAGAAGGTCAGGAAGTGCGCACGCTAGCAGAGGATGAGATTAGTTCGCAATTGATATCTATTTTAACTGGGGATTTGTGGTGCGCTTGCGGCCGCCTTCGCGGGCAAGCCCGCTCCCACAGTTGACCGAGTTCCAGCATGAGAATGCGGTCGAATGTGGGAGCGGGCTTGCTCGCGAAGCAGGCAACTCGGTCTTACTGAATCTCCTCAGGCTTGACGATCACCCAGTTCTTATCCGCCGTCACCTGCAACCCTTCCTTGGCCTGAGCCGCCGCGTGCTTGGCGATCATGCCGTTAAGCTGCGTCATGTATTTGTCCTTGCGGTTGATCCACAGGTGGATGCCGCCCTTGGCCACGTCCACATCGTGAAACAGCATATAACCATCGCTGGTCGGGGTATCGCCACCGACCAGTACCGGTTTTTTCCATTCGTCGATGTAGGTCAGGATCGCCGCGTGCTTGCCGGCCATCCAGGTGGCCGGGGTCCACAGGTAGGGCGTGAGTTCCAGGCCGAGGTTGGCCTGCTCGTCATATTTGCCGGCGGTGATCTGTTTACGCGCAGTGGTCAGCTCACCGGTCTTGCGGTCCTTGAGCAAGGTGGTCACGCCGATCACGTTCTGGGGCTTGACGTTGTAGCCGTACTTCGGATCAGCGGCGACCATGCGCACCAACTCTTCCGAAGCGGCGGTCATCACGTACACCTCGATGCCGTTTTCCATCAGCTTGTTGTACAGCTCGGCCTGGCCGGTGAAGACTTTTGGCGGTTGCACCTCAGACTTTTTCACCACGTCGCCTTCGAAGTAGCTGACCGGCACGGGCTTGCCGGAGGCCATCAGCTCATCGACCTGCACCTTGAGCTCCTTGAGCGTGAACCCCGAAAACACTTGGGCGACCCAAGGGTAGCAGACCATGTCGTCCACTTCGCAGAGGCGATAGTAGTAACTGAACAGGCTCTCCTTATGGTCGGCGGTGTCTTTGAACGGCATCAGCTTGAGCGACGGGTCAAGGCTGTCGCGGGTGATCAGGCCTTTGTTTTCCATGTAGGGCAACAGCGACTCTTCGAGGTCATAGCGGTAGCTGGTGTTGTCCATGTCGAACACCGCAAAGTTACCCTTGTTGGCGTTGGCGGCGATCATTTCGTTCAGTTGCTTGGCGGCAGGCGCGGGCCAATGTTTCAACTCGGTGGCGGCGAACGCCTGGCTGGCGAGTCCCAGGCAAAGTGCGGCGGCTAGTAGTTTCGGCACGAGCTTCATAGGCGTTGTCTCCCTGAGTGAAAGACATCGACGCTAACAAATCCCTGTGACAGTTACCGCCCGAGCGCGACCGCTTGCATCGTGATCGCGCCAGCGGCATGTGCCTGAGCGCCAAATGCTTATTCCAAAAACGACAGTCATCATTCCACATTGATATTAAATCAATATATTTCAAAGTGTTAGGCTGCCCGGCTCGCAATCGCAGGCTCACGCGATTGGCTGCCCTTTCAACGGAGCTTCAATGAATCTGCCCCTGATTCTCAACTTATTGGTGTTCGTGGCCCTGTTGCTGGGCCTGGCACAAACCCGTCGCACGAACTGGAGCCTGGCCAAGAAGGTGCTATTCGCCCTCGTCCTTGGCGTGGTGTTCGGTGCGGTTCTGCACACGATCTACGGCGACGGCCATCCGGTGCTCAAAGCCTCCATCGGCTGGTTCGACCTGGTGGGTAACGGCTACGTCCAATTGCTGCAGATGATCGTGATCCCGCTGGTGTTCGCCTCGATCCTCAGCGCCGTGGCGCGCCTGCATAACGCCTCGTCACTGGGCAAGATCAGCTTCCTGACCATAGGCACGTTGCTGTTCACCACCGCCATCGCGGCGCTGATCGGTATCGCCCTGACCAACCTGTTCGGCCTTACGGCCGAAGGCCTGGTGGCCGGCACCCAGGAAATGGCGCGCCTGCAAGTGATCCAGAGCGATTACGCCGGCAAGGTGGCCAACCTGAATGTCCCGCAACTGCTGCTGTCGTTCGTGCCGGCCAACCCGTTCGCCGACCTGGCGCGGGCGAAGCCGACCTCGATCATCAGCGTGGTGATTTTCGCCGCCTTCCTGGGAGTTGCCGCGCTGCAACTGCTCAAGGATGACGTGGAAAAAGGCCAGAAAGTGCTCAACGCCATCGACACCCTGCAAGCCTGGGTGATGCGTCTGGTGCGCCTGGTGATGAAGCTCACGCCCTACGGTGTGCTGGCGCTGATGACCAAAGTGGTCGCCGGTTCCAACCTGCAGGACATCATCAAGCTCGGCAGTTTTGTGGTGGTGTCTTACCTGGCCCTGGGCCTGATGTTCGTGGTGCACGGCCTGCTACTGTCCCTGGCCGGGATCAACCCGCTGCGCTTTTTCCGCAAGGTATGGCCGGTGCTGACCTTTGCCTTCACCAGCCGCTCCAGCGCGGCGGCGATCCCGCTGAGCATCGAAGCGCAGACCCGCCGCCTGGGCATCCCGCAATCCATCGCCGGGTTTGCCGCCTCGTTTGGCGCGACGATTGGCCAGAACGGCTGCGCCGGTCTTTACCCTGCGATGTTGGCAGTGATGGTCGCCCCGACGGTGGGCATCAACCCGCTGGACCCGCTGTGGATCGCGACCCTGGTGGCGATAGTGACCCTGAGTTCGGCCGGCGTTGCCGGGGTGGGCGGCGGAGCGACATTCGCCGCGCTGATCGTACTGCCGGCCATGGGCCTGCCGGTGTCGCTGGTGGCGCTGCTGATTTCCGTGGAGCCGCTGATCGACATGGGCCGCACGGCGTTGAACGTCAACGGTTCGATGACGGCTGGGGCGATTACCAGCCAGGTCATGGGGCAGACGGATAAGGAACTGTTGAATGCGGATGAGCATGCTGAGTTAGCGCAGGCCTGAAGCCAATAACAGTAGTGAGCGGGCTTGCCCCGCGCTGGGTGGCGAAGCCGCCCCATCTCAGACGCTGAGTTTTTCCAGATAAAACTGAGGTGCCCGGGTTTGGGGCGGCTTCGCCACCCAGCGCGGGGCAAGCCCGCTCACTACAAGTTAGATTTTTTCCCAGACTTCAAAGTTGTACGCTGGCTTATCGCCTTCAGCTGGGTTCTCCAGATTTGAAACCAGCTTCCACTGGCTCCGATCAAACTCCGGAAACCACGCATCCCCTTCCGGGCTCAACGCGACCCGCGTCAAATACAAGCGATCCGCGTGTTCCAACCCCTGCGCATATAGCTGCGCACCGCCGATCAGCATCAGCTCGTCCACGCCCTGCTCCAGCGCCCAGGCCTCGGCGCGTTGCACTGCGGCCTCCAGTGACGGAAACACTTGCGCACCTTCCAGCACCAGGCCGGTCTGACGGCTGACCACCAGGTTCAAGCGCCCCGGCAACGGTCGGCCCAGGGAATCCCAGGTCTTGCGCCCCATGATGATCGGCTTGCCCAAGGTGGTGGCCTTGAAATATTTGAAATCCCCCGGCAAATGCCAGGGCATGCTGTTGTCGACGCCGATCACGCGGTTTTCACCGAGGGCTGCGATCAGGCTGAGAGGGAGAGTTTTTTTCATGCCGACGAGAATACCAGAGCCACGACCCAGCGGTTATGCTCCAACCTCATTGACTCAACAGGAAGGCGCGTGACTGCACTGACTCCCTTGCACACACTCTGGCTGACAGAAACCGTGCGCCTGCGTGAAGAGCACGCCGGGCCCCTTGAAGACCTGGAAGCCAACCGCCTGGCCCGCACGGCCGGCGGTGACTTGCCCACGCGCATCCAGCACCGCGCCCTGCACCTGGCCGAGCGCGACGGCCTGACAGGCGCCCTCACCCGCTGGCTGCAAGGCGCGCGCCTGGCGCTGGTGCTGCTGGCGATCGTCGCGGTGATCAGCGGCGCCGGACTGGCCTTTGCCGCGATGGGCAATGGCCTGACGCCAGTGAACGTGTTCTGGGCCTTGGGCAGCCTGCTCGGTTTGAATCTGCTCCTGCTGATCAGTTGGGCCCTGGGCCTGCTGTTTGCCGGCGAGCACAGCGCCAGCCTCGGGCGCCTGTGGCTGTGGCTCAGCGAAAAACTTGCGCGTGACGCCAAGGCCGCGCAACTGGCTCCGGCGTTGTTACTGCTGTTGCAGCGCCAGAAGCTCAACCGCTGGGCCGTGGGCGTGCTGGTCAACAGCCTGTGGTTGCTGGCGTTGCTCAGCGCCATGCTGATTCTTCTTACGCTGCTTGCCACCCGCCGCTACGGCTTCGTGTGGGAAACCACCATTCTTGGCGCCGACACCTTCGTCGCCGTGACCCAGGCGCTCGGCACCCTGCCGGCGTTGCTGGGCTTTAACGTGCCGACCGTCGACATGATCCGCGCCAGCGGCGATTCCGCGCTGAACATCGAGAGCGCGCGCCAGGCCTGGGCCGCCTGGTTGGTCGGCGTGCTGCTGGTGTATGGCCTGCTGCCGCGCCTGATCCTCGCCCTGCTGTGCCTGTGGCGCTGGAAACGCGGGCGCGCCGCCCTGCGCCTGGACTTGAACCTGCCCGGCTACAGCCAACTGCGCGAACGCCTGATGCCGAGCAGTGAACGCCTGGGCGTCAACGATGCCGCGCCGCAACAACTGCATCAGGTCAGCGGTGGCGTCAACGAACTGGAAAGCGAAGGCGCCCTGGTGGTCGCCATCGAACTGGACGACCAGCACACCTGGCCACCCAAACTGCCAGCCGGCGTAAAAAACGCCGGCATCCTAGACAGCCGCGAATCGCGCCACACACTGCTGGACCAACTGACGCGCTTTCCGCCCGCACGCCTGGCCATCGCCTGCGACCCGCGCCGCTCGCCGGATCGCGGCAGCCTGGCGCTGATCGCCGAACTCGCGCGCAGCGCCACCGCGACCCGCGTATGGCTGCTGCAAGCGCCGCCGGGCCAGGCGCTGGACGCCGAGAGGCTCGGCGATTGGCACGCCGCGCTGCAACAACTGGAACTGCCCTTCGCCGACTGCGCGCCGCTGAATTGGCTGGAGACCGGTCATGACTAAACCGCTGAAACTCGCCGTGGTCGGCCACACCAATGTGGGCAAGACATCCCTGCTGCGCACGCTGACCCGTGATGTCGGCTTCGGCGAGGTGTCCCATCGCCCCAGCACCACCCGGCATGTCGAAGGTGCGCGGTTGTCGGTGGAGGGTGAAGCCTTATTGGAGCTGTACGACACGCCCGGCCTGGAAGACGCCATCGCCCTGCTCGACTATCTGGAGCGCCTGGACCGCCCCGGCGAACGCCTCGACGGCCCGGCTCGCCTGGCGCGCTTCCTCGAGGGCAGCGAAGCACGCCAGCGTTTCGAACAGGAAGCCAAGGTGCTGCGCCAACTGCTGGCGTCCGATGCGGGGCTGTATGTGATCGACGCCCGCGAACCAGTGCTGGCCAAGTACCGCGATGAGCTGCAAGTGCTGGCCAGCTGCGGCAAGCCGTTGCTGCCGGTGCTCAACTTCGTCAGCAGCAACGACCACCGCGAGCCCGACTGGCGCGAAGCCCTGGCCCGCCTGGGCCTGCATGCGCTGGTGCGCTTCGACAGCGTGGCGCCGCCGGAAGACGGCGAGCGGCGGCTGTATGAAAGCCTGGCCCTGCTGCTGGAAACCGCGCGGCCGCAATTGGAGCGCTTGATTCTTGACCAGCAAGCGCAACGCCAGGCCCGTCAGCAAAGCGCTGCACGGCTCATCGCGGAACTGCTGATCGACTGCGCCGCCTGCCGACGCAGCGTGGTCACCGAAGATGAACCGCAAGCCATCGGCGACCTGCGCAAAGCCGTGCGCCAACGTGAACAAAAGTGTGTCGAAGCGCTGCTCAAGCTGTTCGGCTTCCGCCCCCAGGACGCCGCCGCCAGCGACTTGCCGCTGTTGGACGGGCGCTGGGGCGATGACCTGTTCAACCCCGAAACCCTCAAGCAGCTCGGCGTGCGCGTCGGTGGCGGAATCGCCGCTGGCGCGGCGGCGGGTGCCGGCGTGGATTTACTGGTCGGCGGGCTGACCCTGGGCGCCGCTGCCCTGGCCGGCGCGATTGCCGGTGGCGCGCTGCAAACCGCGCGCAGCTACGGCGGGCGCCTGCTGGGCAAGATCAAGGGCCAGCGCGAACTGACCGTCGACGACAGCGTTTTGCGCCTGCTCGCCCTGCGCCAACGCCAGTTGCTCAAGGCCCTGAATCTGCGCGGGCATGCGGCGATGCACAGCATCAAGGTCGACACGCCCCAGGACAAGACCTGGCGCGAAGGCAAATTGCCCGACGCTTTGCACAAAGCTCGCGCCCATCCGCAATGGTCGTCCCTCAACCCTCACGCCAAGCTGAGCCAGGCCGAGCGTCAGGAACAGGTCGAAGCCCTGGCCCGGCGCCTGGACGAAACCTAAGCCGCCAGCACCTGCCTAGCCTTGGCCTTGAGCAGTTCAAGGTCGAGCACAGGCACGTGCATCTCCTTCGCCTGCTCGTCCCAATGGCGCAGGCGCAAGCTCACCGCATAGAGCGGGTCCTGTTCGAAGGCTCGGGCCTCTTCGGCGCTCATCACTGCGCCTTGATAAGCCAGGGTGCGGCGGCTGGCTTCGCTCAGGCGAGCGTAGTAGTCCGGCTGGCTGAAGGTGAGATAACGCTTGGCCTGCACGTGGTACTCCACCAGTCTGGCCAGGCGTTCGCTGAACCCTGCATGACGCAAATAATCCGCGCCCAAGCGCTCATGGCTGACCACGCCGTAACCGCCCATGTTTTCGCCGCCCTGCCCGCATAAATGCCCGATGTCGTGAAAAAACGCCGCCAGTATCACTTCGTCATCAACGCCCTCGGCCATGGCCAACTGCGCCGCCTGGGACATGTGCTCGATCTGCGACACCGGCTCGCCGATGTAATCCGCCGCGCCGTGCCGCTCGTACAAACCGAAGACGTCGGCAATCGCCTGTTCCGGGTGCATCATGCAGTGCCCCACAAAGCGCGGATATTTCGCTCGGCCAGCGCCGGCCCTACGCTCATGCCCACACCGGTGTGCATCAATGCCGCGCTCACGCCGGGCGCTGCCCGCAGGAACGAAAACGGCCCCGGCCCGCGCGAGCCGTAAACACCCTGCCACCGCTCCACCACCTGAACCGCGCAGCCGAGGGTCTGCTCGGCCAGTTCGATCATCCAGTCATCGACCTGCTCGGCGTTGAAGGGCGACGCATCGCGGCCGTAATCATGGGAGTCGCCGATGATCAGCTCGCCATGGGGCGTCGGGCTGATCAACAAGTGAATGCCGTGTTCCTGCAGGTGCGGTGTCTCACGCAGGATCTGCGCCTGTACCGGCGCCGCTTCCGGCAGGTCGGCAAAAGCGCCGTAATGCACGCAACTCAAGCCGGTGAGCAAGGCGTGTTGCAGGTTCAGGTTCACCGCCGGCCGCGCGCGCAGCATTTGCAGGCGGCAGACACTCGGGTTGAGCTCGGCGAGCGCTTCGGCCAGCAGGGTCTGATAGTCGTGGCCGGAGCAGACGATGATCTGCTCGCCGCGAAAACTTCCCGCCGTGCTGTGCGCCTGGCCCGGTTCGACGCCGCGCACCAAGGTGGAGAAGTGAAATTCGACGTTCAACTCAGTGCGCAGGTAATTGATCAACGCCGGGATCGCTTCGCGCGAATACAGCTGCTGATCATCTTTGCCATGCAGCGCGGCGCGGTGATGGCGGAACTGGCCGCCGTACAGGGCCTTCATTGCTGGACCTTGCAGCAGTTCGACGTTGTAGCCGTGTTCTTTCGCACGCCCGCTGCAAAAAGCTTCCAGTAAGTGCTCTTCGGCTTCGGTGCGGGCAAACAGGTACGAACCGTTGTGCTTGAGCTGCAGGCCCGCGGCCTGGGCCCAGTGGCCCCAGATGCCGCGGCTTTCTCGTGCCAGGTCCAGCATCGGCCCCGGTGGTTGGCCGGTCACCAGTGCCTGACCGAAGTTGCGTACCGAGGCGCCGAGCGGTGTGGCGCTGCGTTCGAAGACTTTGACCTTGAGGCCGCGTTTGGCGGCGGCGAAGGCGTGGGAAAGCCCGAGGATACCGGCGCCGATGATCAGCAAGTCGCTGTGGTGTGTCATGAAGTGGTGTCCTGAATTCGAGGCCGCCATCGCAGGCAAGCCAGCTCCCACCTTTGGAATGCATTCCCCTGTGGGAGCCGGGCTTGCCCGCGATGAGGCCATCAGCCCAAACCGAGCATTTACTGACCGGCGACCTTCTCCGACTTACCGTCATAGCGCTTGCGCCATTCGGTGAGGATGCTGTCGCGGTTCTTCGACGCCCAGGCAAAGTCGTTCTTGATCAAACGCTGTTCGTAGTCAGCCGGCAATTCGGTCTGCGGCTTGGCGATACCCGGCTGGGCGAGGACGGCAAAGTTGTCCTTGTAAAGGTCCATCGCGGCGGGGCTGGCGGAGAAGTCGGCGAGTTTTTTCGCGGCATCGGCGTGGGCAGTGCCCTTGATCACGGCGGTGGCTTCGATGTCCCAACCCAGGCCTTCCTTGGGCAGGATGATGTCCAGTGGCGCGCCCTGGCGTTTCAACTGCACGGCCGGGTACTCGAAGGATATGCCGATCGGGAACTCGCCCGACGCCGCCAGCTTGCACGGTTTGGAGCCGGAGTGAACGTACTGGCCGATGTTCTGGTGCAGGTCATCCATGTACTGCCAGCCCTGCTTTTCGCCAAAGGTCTGCAGCCAGGCGCTGACGTCCAGGAAACCGGTGCCGGACGAGGCCGGGTTGGGCATGACGATCTTGCCCTTGTACTCAGGCTTGGTCAGGTCTTGCCAGCTCACGGGCTTGGTCAGGCCCTGCTTTTCGGCTTCGACGGTGTTGAAGCAGATGGTCGCGGCCCACACGTCCATGCCGACCCAGGCCGGCGGGTTGGCGGCGTCGCGGTAGTTTTTGCCGATCTTGTCCAGGTCCTTCGGTGCGTAGCTATCGAGCATGCCCTGCTGGTCGAGGATCGCCAGGCTGGAGGCGGCCAGGCCCCACACCACGTCGGCCTGGGGGCGGTCTTTTTCGGCCAGCAGCTTGGCGGTAATGATGCCGGTGGAGTCGCGCACCCACTTGATCTCGATATCCGGGTTGGCCTGTTCGAAGGTCTTTTTGTAGGTCTTCAGTTGCTCGGCTTCAAGGGCCGTGTACACGGTGAGTTCGGTCTTGGCGAAGGCATTCAGGCTGAATGCGGTGAGTACGGCAGCGACCAGCGCCAGGGGCTTGAACATGGAGCACCTCCTTCGGGATGTTTATTGACCGGGCGCCGTCTGGCGCCAGGCTTGGGAGCGACGCAGCGCGCCACGTGAGGCCCACGCCAGCAGCAGCGAAACGCTGGCTGAGGTGAACAGGATCAGGGTGGACATGGCCGCCGCGCCGCCCACATTGCCGGCGTCGTCCATGTTCAACACGGCGACGGCCGCGAGAATGGTGTCGGGGCTGTAGAGAAAAATCGCGGCGGACACGGTGGTCATCGCCGACACAAACAGGTAACGCAGGATATCCAGCAGCGCCGGCAGACAGATCGGCACGGTGACGCGCAAATAGTGGCGGTACAGTGGCGCTTTCAAGGACAACGCGGCGGCTTCGAACTCGGCGTCCAGCTGGCGCAACGCGGTGGTCGCGGTCATCTGCGCGGTGGTCAAATAGTGCGCAATGGTGCACACCACCAGCAGGGTCATGGTCCCGTAGAACACATGCAGCGGGTTGCCGCTGAGGTTGAAAAAGAACACGTAGCCCAGGCCCAGCACCAGCCCCGGCACTGCCATCGGCACAAAAGTGAGCAGGCGCAGCGCCAGGTTCAGACCCTTCTGGCCCTTGGTTTTTTCCATCAGGTACGCGCCGGTGAAAATCAGCACACTGCCGATCAACGCCGTGCACACCGCCAGGGTCAGGCTGTTGCGATAGGCCAACCAGCCGCCGCCCGCCGTGTCCTCGAACTGGTAATGCTTGAGCGACAGCGACAGGTTGTACGGCCAGAACTTCACCAGCGAGGAATACACCGCCATGCCGAACACCAGCAGCAACACGGCGCAGACCAGCAGCACGATCGCCAGGTAGCAACCGTCTCGCACCCTGGATGGTGCCGGTTGGAACACCTGGGCGCGGCCACTCATGGAATCGCCCTGACGACGGCGCAGCCAGGCATCCACACCAAAGCTGAACAGCGCCGGCAGCAGCAACACCATGCCGATCAGGGCGCCGCGACCGAACTGCTGCTGGCCGACCACCGCCTTGTAGGCTTCCAGCGCCAGCACCTGATAATCGCCACCCACCACCACAGGCACGCCGAAGTCAGTGATGGTCAGGGTGAACACCAGGCAAAACGCGGCGAACACCGCCTGGCGCGTAGCCGGCCAAGTGATGCTGCGAAACGCCCGGGCCGGGCTGGCGCCCATGCTTGAGGCAGCGTCAAACAGGCGCGCATCCGCCAGGGACAGCGCCGACAGCAGAATCATCAAGGCATGTGGGAAGGTGTAGATCACCTCACCCAGCACAATGCCCCAGAAGCCGTAGATATTCTCCGAGAGCAACCCGCGCAACAGGCCCTGGTTGCCGAACAGATAGACCAGCGCAATGCCCGGCAGCATCGACGGCGCCATCAGCGGCAGCAATGACAGACCGCGCCAGATCGCCTTGCCGGGAATCAAGGTGCGTTGCAGGGCGTAGGCAAACAGGTAAGCCAGCGGTACGACAATAGCCGCCACGCTGAGGGAAACTTTCAGACTATTGCCCAACAGCCAGTGGAAGTTGGCGCTGGCAATCAATGCCTGCGCAGCGACCAGGCCACCGCCCTGCCCGGCTTCGCTACTGAAACCACGCCAGAAGATTGCCAGCAATGGCAGCAACACCGCCACCGCCAACAGGCACAGCCACAGCCATTTGCCGCCGACCACGAAAATACGATCACCCAGCTCGGCACGGGACATCTGCCGTGGCACGGGCAACGTCATGACAGCGGCCATCTCAGGCAAACACCTGCAGGCTGCTCGGCGGCAAAGCGACCCAGATGTCCTGGGCGCCCAGGCGCGGCAAAGCGTGCGGCGCCACCTCGGCCAGCAATGGATGGCCGGGCAATTGCTCCAGCTCAAAGCTCATGCGGCAGCGGTTGCCGAGAAAGGTGATCTCACGGACCTTGGCCGGGAACAGGTTTTCTTCATGCACCGGCGGGTTGACGTTGATGGCCTCGGGGCGGCAGAACAGACGGCCGGACGTGGCCACGCCGGCATCATTGGCCAGGCGCATGTTCATTCCGCCGACCTGGGCATGGCTGGCGCTGCTGCGGCTGAACGGCAGCCAGTTGCCCTGGCCGACAAACTCCGCCACGAACGGCGTGGCCGGGCGGTCGTAGATCTCCTGGGGCGTAGCGTATTGCTCGACCCTGCCGTTGTTCATCACGGCAATACGGTCGGCCATCAGCATGGCTTCGTCCTGGTTGTGGGTAACCATCAGCGTGGTGACGCCCAGACGCCGTTGCAGCTGGCGAAGCTCGGTGCATAGATGTTCGCGCACGCGGGCGTCGAGGGCCGACATCGGCTCATCCAGCAACAGCAATGAGGGCGCCGGCGCCAGCGCGCGGGCAAGCGCCACGCGTTGCTGCTGGCCGCCGGACAGCTGGCCGGGGTATTTCTTTTCGCTGCCGAGCAGGCCAACCAGTTCAAGCATCTGCCCGACGCGCTTGCGCATTTCGTCGCGGCCGCTGCCGGTGAGGCCATAGGCGATGTTTGCTTCGACCGTGAGGTTGGGAAACAACGCGTAGGACTGGAACAGAATGCCGTAGTCCCGCGCCTGTGGCGGCAGCAGGGATATGTCGCGGCTGCCCAGGTAAAGTTCACCGCTGTCCTGGCGCTCCAGGCCGGCGATGCAGCGCAGCAAGGTGGTCTTGCCGCAACCGGACGGCCCCAGCAGGCACACCAGCTCGCCGGCGGCGATGTCCAGGGAGACGTTATCCAGCGCGGTGAACGCGCCGAAGCGTTTCTGGATACTGCGCACCTTCATGGGCGCGCCGGGTTGGGTCAGGGCTGTGTTCATGGGGCACCTCATCAAACGGATGAGGGCCATGCTAGGCAGGCAATGCGTCGCTGGTGTGGCAGGAAGGCAAAAGGGGGTGATAGTGGTATTGGTGGATTTGTGTAGGACTTATAGAGACTGGTTGTCTGGTCTACCGTTTTCGCGAGCAAGCCCGCTCCCACATTTGATCCGGTTTCTTCAGGTAAACTCGGTCAACTGTGGGAGCGGGCTTGCTCGCGAAGAGGCCCTCAATGCCAGCCAAAAAATCAGAGCGGCGACATCTCTTGCGCCAGGCCGAGGAAAGCCGCCGGCAGCCGCGCACTTTTTCTTTCCTTGAGGCAGTACAAATACTCCGGAATCTGCGGCGCGTTCTCCAGGGTCAACACCCGCAACTGCGGATCATGCGGCACTTCCTGCCGCGCAATGATGCTGATGCCAATGTTGCGCAATACTGCCTCGCGGATCGACTCTCGACTGCCGATTTCCAACAACGGGCCGAAGCTCACACCGGCATCTTTCAACATGTCTTCAGTCAGGCGTCGCGTGGTGGACCCCACTTCGCGCATCAACAACGTATGCCCGGCGAGCGCGCTCAGCGGCACATGATCGAGCTTGGCCAGGGGATGGTTGCGATGCACCGCCAGCACCAGCGGGTCGGTGCCCAACACGCGGCGAACCAGGCGCGGGTCTTCCAGCAGTTGCGACGAGGCGGCGACATCGACGCGGTAATCGTCCAACGCTTCAAGCACCTGTTGAGAGTTGCCGATCTCTACCGACACCTCCACTTGCGGCAGGCGTTCGCGGAAGGCTTTGACCAGGTCAAGGATGTAATACGGCGCCGTCGCGGCAATGCGCAATGCCCCCTGAACCTGGCCATTGTTGCGCAGGAAGAACTCGATATCCGCTTCCTGCTGCAGCAGCGCCTTGACCATCGGCAGCAGGCGCGCACCGTCGTCGCTGACGGTGAGGCGGCGGCCGCCTCGGTAGAACAGCTCGACGCCGTACTGGCTTTCCAGGTTGCGGATCTGGGTGGTGACCGTGGGCTGGCTCAAGCCGAGTTTCTTCGCCGCCTGGGTAATGCTGCCCAGGCGGGCGACCATGAAAAACGCCTTCAGCTCAGCACTCAGCACACCACCCTCTCATCGGTCATTTGCGCAACAGGCGCAGGCCATTGAACACCACCAGCAGGGCCACGCCCATGTCGGCGAACACCGCCATCCACATGGTCGCCATGCCAAGGAAGGTGACCACCAGGAAAACCGCCTTGATCACCAACGCCAGGGCGATGTTCTGCTTGAGGATACTCGACGTTTGCCGGGAGAGCCGAATGAAAGCCGGGATCTTGCGCAAATCATCGTCCATCAGCGCGACGTCGGCGGTCTCGATGGCGGTGTCGGTACCGGCGGCGGCCATGGCAAAGCCGATCTCGGCGCGAGCCAGCGCCGGGGCGTCGTTGATGCCGTCGCCGACCATGCCTACGCGGCGGCCTTGGCTGTAAAGGGCTTCGATGGCGTGCAGCTTGTCGGTGGGCAACAAGTCGCCCTGGGCCTGGTCGATGCCGACCTGAGCCGCAATGGCTTGGGCGGTGTGGGTGTTGTCGCCGGTGAGCATCAGGGTCTTGATGCCCAGTTCGTGCAGTTGCCGGATGGCTTCACGGCTGCTGTCCTTGACCGTGTCGGCCACGGCGAACAGCGCCAGCGGGCCGGACTTGTCGAGCAGCAGCACCACGGACTTGCCTTGTTTTTCCAGGGCAAAGAGCTTTTCTTCCAGCGCTGGCGAGCACAGGCCCAGGTCTTCCACCAGGCGGTGGTTGCCCAAGTGATAGGTTTCACCGTTGATATCGCCGCGCACGCCGCGTCCGGGCAGGGCTTCGAAGTTATCCACAACGTGGCTCGGCAGGTTTTTATCCACAGCCGCATTGGCGATGGCCAGGGACACCGGATGGTCGGAGCGCCCGGCCAGGCTGGCGGCCAGGGCGGGCGCGCTGTCTTGCACATTCGGGAAAAGCGCCAGGTAATCGGTTTGCACCGGCTTGCCGTGGGTGAGGGTGCCGGTCTTGTCCAGGGCCAGGTAGTCGAGCTTGTAACCGCCCTCCAGGTACACGCCGCCCTTGATCAGGATGCCTTTGCGCGCCGCCGCCGCCAGGCCGCTGACGATGGTCACCGGGGTGGAAATCACCAGGGCGCAGGGGCATGCGACCACCAGCAGCACCAGGGCGCGGTAGATCCAGTCGAACCAGGCGCCCGCCATGAACAGGGGTGGAATCAACGCCACGCCCAATGCGAACAGGAACACGGCCGGGGTATAGATTCTCGAGAAACTGTCGACGAAACGCTGGGTCGGCGCCCGCGCGCCTTGGGCCTGTTCCACCGCGTGAATGATGCGCGCCAGGGTGGAGTTGTTGGCGGCCGCGATGACTTTATATTCCAGGGCGCCGGCCTGGTTGATGGTACCGGCGAAGACTTTATCGCCCACGCTCTTTTCAATCGGCAGGCTTTCACCGGTGATCGGCGCCTGGTCGATGGTGGACTGGCCGGCGGTGACCTCGCCGTCCAGGCCGATGCGTTCGCCGGGCCTTACCCGCACAATCGCGCCGAGATCAATGCCTTTGACCTCTTTTTCAACCCAAGAACCGTCCGCCTGTTGCACGGTGGCCTGTTCCGGCGTCATCTGCATCAAACCACTGATGGCGTTGCGCGCACGGTCCAGGGACTTGGCTTCGATCAATTCGGCCACGGTGAACAGGAACATCACCATGGCCGCTTCCGGCCACTGGCCGATCAGGATTGCGCCGGTCACGGCGATGCTCATCAGGGCATTGATGTTCAGGTTGAGGTTTTTCAGGGCAATCCAGCCCTTTTTATAGGTGGTGAGGCCGCCGCTGAGGATCGACACCAGCGCTACGACTGCGATCCCCCAGGTGGGCGCGGCGTTGGTGAAGTGCAGCACTTCAGCGCCGAGTGCGCCGACGCCGGACAACGCCAGCGGCCACCAATGTTTCTTGGCGACAGGCATGGCGGCGGGCGCGCCCTCTTCAAGCGGATCGGCTTGCATGCCCAGGGATTTGATGGCGTCGATGATCGGCGCGGTGCTCGGCAAGTCATGAGTGACGCCGAGGATGCGGTTGATCAGGTTGAATTCCAGTTGCTGCACGCCGGCGAGCTTGCCCAGTTTGTTCTGGATCAGCGTCTGCTCGGTGGGGCAGTCCATGGCTTCGATGCGGAACGTGCTCAGGCGCGCGCCGGCGGTGGGCGCTTCGCTCAGTTGCACCACCGCAGGAGCCGGGGTGCTGGAGCAGCACGAGCCGCCGTGGCCGTGGTTATGCACAGGCGTCAGCTTATTCTCGTCGTGGTCGTGTTTGTGCGGGGTGTGGATCGAATCGCTCATCAGGTCGCGTCCGTAAAGGTGCCTGTTGCCAAGTAAAGACCCTGTAGCCACTATAGGGTCAAGCACCCATTTGGAGATTGCTGCGATGAAGATCGGCGAACTGGCCAAACTCACCGACTGCCCGGTGGAAACCATCCGTTACTACGAGAAGGAAGCCCTGCTGCCGCCGCCGGCGCGCACCGACGCCAACTACCGCGTATACACCCAGGCACACACCGAACGGCTGATCTTCATCCGCAACTGCCGCAGCCTGGACATGACCCTGGAAGAAATCCGCAGCCTGCTCGGGCTACGCGACAGCCCCCAGGACCAGTGCGAAAGCGTGAATGCGTTGATCGATGAGCATATCCACCATGTGAAAGCGCGGATCGACGGACTGCTGGCGTTGCAGGAACAATTGCTGGACCTGCGCCAGCGCTGTGGTGGCGGGCCGGAGTGCGGGATTTTGCAGCGGCTGGAGGTCAGCGGGAGTGTGCAGGCCAGTGAAGCTGAGCCGTCACACGTGGGCAGAAGCCACGGCCACTGACTAATAATGGGGTGAAAACCCAATTCAAATGTGGGAGCGGGCTTGCTCGCGAATGCGGTGGATCAGTCGACATCTTCGGTGACTGACCCACCGCATTCGCGAGCAAGCCCGCTCCCACACAAGCCAGCTCCCACAGTTTTAACCGAGCTAGGCTTTAGATCGCCACGTCAGCCTTGATGCTTGGATCGGCGTCGTAGCCCACGATCTCGAAGTCTTCGAACTTATAGTCATAGATCGACGCAGGCTTACGCTTGATCACCAGTTCCGGCAGCTTCTTCGGCGTACGCGCCAGTTGGGTGCGGATCTGTTCCATATGGTTGCTGTAGGCGTGGGTGTCGCCGGTGGTGACGATGATCTCGTGGGGGATCAGGTCGCATTGCTGGGCCAGCATGTGGGTGAGCAGTGCCAGCGCGGCCGTGTTGTACGGCAAGCCGAGGAACACATCGGAGCTGCGGATGTACAGCTGCATCGACAGGTGACCGTCATGCACGAACGCCTGGTACAGCAGGTGGCACGGCGGCAAGGCCTGCTTGCCGTTGCGTGCGTTTTCCTGCGGGCTTTTGGTTTCGTCCGGCAGGTACTCGACGTTCCAGCCGTGGAACAGGATGCGGCGGCTGTTGGGGTTGGTCTTGAGCGTGTGCACCATGTAATCGATCTGGTTGATCGTGCCGCCGTCCTTGGTCGGCCAGGCGGTCCACTGCTCGCCGTACACCGGGCCCAGGTCGCCGTCTTCGGTGGCCCATTCGTCCCAGATTTTTACGCCGTTTTCGTTGAGCCACTTGATGTTGGTATTGCCACTCAACATCCAGATCAGCTCGTTGGCGATGCTTTTGAAATGAAGCTTCTTGGTGGTTAGCAGGGGGAAGCCGTCGGCCAGGTTATGCCGGTACTGACGGGCGAACACGGCCTTGGTGCCGGTGCCGGTGCGATCGCCCTTGGTCAGTCCGTTGGTCACGACGTCGTTCAGGAGTTCGAGATATTGCTTCATGTGTGTACCCGTATCGTTGAAGCCGAGGCTCTGGAGCAAAAGCCTCGGCATTCGAATTTAAAGCGCGGTGTTCTTGATCGCTTGCGGGCGATTGTACGCCCACCACAGCAGGCCCAGGCCGCCGAGGATCATCGGCAGGCTGAGGATCTGGCCCATGGTCACCCAACCGAACGCCAGGTAGCCCAACTGCGCATCCGGCACACGCACGAACTCGACGACAAAGCGGAAGATCCCGTAGAACAACGCGAACATGCCCGACACCGCCATGGTGGGCCGTGGCTTGCGCGAAAAGAGATACAGGATAAGGAACAGGGCCACGCCTTCCAACGCGAACTGGTAGAGCTGCGACGGATGGCGCGGCAGTTGCGCCGGGTCGCTGAACGGCGGGAAGACCATGGCCCATGGCACGTCGGTCGGCTTGCCCCACAATTCGGCATTGATGAAGTTGCCGATACGCCCGGCGCCCAGGCCGATCGGCACCATCGGTGCGATAAAGTCCATCAGTTGGAAGAACGACTTGCCATTGCGTCGGCCGAACCACCAGGCGGCGATCATCACGCCGATAAAGCCGCCGTGGAACGCCATGCCGCCCTTCCACACTTCGAAGATCAGCGTCGGGTTGGCGATGTAGGCGGAAAGATCGTAAAACAGCACATACCCCAGGCGCCCGCCGACAATCACGCCCATCGACAGCCAGAAAATCAGGTCGGAGAGTTTCTCCTTGGTCCAGGTCGGATCGAAACGGTTCAGGCGTCGGGAGGCCAGAAACCAGGCACCGCCGATGCCGACCAGGTACATCAGCCCGTACCAGTGGATTTTCAGCGGACCGATGGCCAGGGCCACCGGGTCGATCTGCGGGTAAGGCAGCATTGCGACTCCTCGTTAATCATTCGTTATAGCGACCGGACCATGCCCGGGCGCGATTAAGCCTGCATTACTCAGGTTGTTTAAAGCAAAAAATTGATGCCGACACAGAACAGCAGCCCGGCGAACAACCGCTTGAGCAAGCGCGGTGACAACCGATGCGCCAGACGTGCGCCGAAGCGGGCAAACACCATGCTGGTCAGGGCAATGCCCAACAGCGCCGGCAAATACACGAACCCTAGACTATGAGCGGGCAACAACGGGTCATGCCAGCCCAGAATCATGAAACTCAATGCGCTGGCCAGCGCGATCGGCAGGCCACAGGCGGATGAAGTGGCCACGGCCTGCTGCATCGGCACGCTGCGCCAGGTCAGGAACGGCACGGTCAGCGAGCCGCCGCCGATGCCGAAGATCGCCGAGGCCCAGCCTATAAACGTACCCGCCAGGGTCAGGCCGGCCTTGCCCGGCACCGTTCGGCTGGGGCTGGGCTTGACCTCCAGCGCAAGCTGCACGGCCACCAGCAAGGCAAACACACCGATGATCTTTTGCAGGTGAGGGCCGGAAATCGCCTCGGCGGTCAGCGCGCCAAAGCCTGCGCCGATCAGGATACCCACGGTCATCCACACAAATATCGGCCAACGCACCGCGCCACGCCGGTGATGCTCACGCACGGCATTCACCGAGGTAAAGATGATCGTTGCAAGCGAAGTGCCGACGGCCAGGTGGGTCAGCACCTGCGGGTCGAAGCCCTGCAAGGTGAAGCTGAACACCAGCACCGGCACGATGATGATCCCGCCGCCCACGCCAAACAGTCCGGCAAGCACACCCGCACAGGCGCCGAGCAGCAAATACAGCAGCAATTCCATGGGAGCCCCCGAACCAAGTCCGGCATGTTAACGGATGGAAGGCGCGCAACCCAACTGGAGACGATGGAACGCCTGTGCCTGAGTGGGTAAAGTGGCAAAAACACAAAGGGAAATCGCCTGATGTGCCTGATTGTATTCGCCTGGCGGCCGGGCCACGCCCAGCCGCTGATCGTTGCGGCCAACCGCGATGAGTTCTACGCCCGCCCCAGCCTGCCGCTGGCCCAGTGGCCGGATGCGCCGCACGTGTATGCCGGCCGCGACCAGGAAGCGGGCGGCACCTGGCTGGGGATGAGTGCCGACGGACGCTTCGCCGCCTTGACCAACATCCGCGACCCGCACCAGCCGCTGGCACGTAAATCACGCGGTGAGTTGGTGGCGCGGTTTCTCAGTGGTTCGCTGCCGATCGAGGATTATTTGGCCGATGTTAACGGCCGTTCGATCGAATATGCCGGGTTTAACCTGCTGGTGGGCACGCGGGATGAGTTGTGGCACTACAACGCCAATCAGACCGAACCCACGCGCTTGGAAGCCGGGGTGTATGGGCTGTCCAATGCCGGGCTGGACACGCCATGGCCCAAGCTGCTCAAGGCCAAGGCGGCGTTGAGCGAAGTACTGGAAGATCCACAACCTGAGGCGTTGCTGGCGATATTGAGTGATCCGCAGACGGCAGCGTTTGCCGAGCTGCCGGATACCGGCGTGGGCTTGGCGACGGAAAGCCTGTTGTCGAGCGTGTTTATCGCCAGCCCGAGTTACGGGACGCGGGCAAGTACGGTGTTGATTGTGAATGCCGACGGGACGCGGCAAATGGTGGAACGCAGTTTTGGGCCGCAGGGTGGGCGACTTGGCGAGGTAGAACTCAGCTTGTAGTGAGCGGGCTTGCCCCGCGCTGGGTGGCGAAGCCGCCCCAAAACCAGCTAACCGGCTCTATCTGAAAGCATGCGGTGATTGTATTAGGGCTGCTTCGCAGCCCAGCGCGGGGCAAGCCCGCTCACTACAAAAGCCCACCATCTGAAGTCAGAGGGTTTTCGCCGAGGCCGGGTTGATCATGCGCGTCAGCCCGAGGTTCTTCAGGGCCAGTTGCAACGAGCTGTGGATAACTTGCGGGTTGTCGATGGTCATCAGCTCCGCCAGCAGGTCCTTGGCCATGCTCAATTCAACCTGGCGCAACATCCACTTCACCTTTGGCAAATTGGTGGCGTTCATCGACAGACTGTCAAAGCCCATCGCCATCAACAGCACCGCCGCCGCCGGGTCGCCGGCCATTTCACCGCAGATGCTCACCGGCTTGCCTTCGGCATGGGCGTCGCGCACTACGTGTTGCAAGGCTTGCAGCACTGCCGGGTGCAAGTAGTCGTAAAGATCGGCCACCCGTGGGTTGTTGCGGTCCACGGCCAGCAGGTATTGGGTCAGGTCGTTGGAGCCCACCGACAGGAAGTCCACCTGCCGCGCCAGCTCCTTGGCCTGGTATACCGCCGCCGGGATTTCGATCATCACGCCAATCGGTGGCATCGGTACGTCGGCGCCTTCGTCGCGCACTTCGCCCCAGGCACGGTGAATCAGGTGCAGCGCCTCTTCCAGCTCATGGGTGCCGGAGATCATCGGCAGCAGGATGCGCAGGTTGTTCAGGCCTTCGCTGGCCTTGAGCATGGCGCGGGTCTGCACGAGGAAGATTTCAGGGTGGTCGAGGGTCACACGAATGCCGCGCCAGCCGAGGAAGGGGTTGTCTTCCTTGATCGGGAAATATGACAGTGACTTGTCGCCGCCGATGTCCAGGCTGCGCATGGTCACCGGCAACGGGTGGAAGGCTTGCAATTGCTCGCGATAAATCGCCAGCTGCTCCTTCTCGCTCGGGAAACGCTGGTTGATCATGAACGGCACTTCGGTGCGGTACAGGCCCACCCCTTCGGCTCCGCGCTGTTGCGCGCGGGCCACATCGGCGAGCAGGCCGGTGTTGACCAGCAGCGGCACACGGTGGCCATCGGTGGTCACGCACGGCAGCTCGCGCAATGAGTCCAGGCCCAGCGCCAGCTGTTTCTCTTCTTCAACCACTTCGGCGTACTGCTTGCGCAGCAGCTCGCTGGGGTTGGTGAAGACTTCGCCACGGTGGCCATCGACGATCATGTCGATGCCATCGACCTTGGAGTACGGCAGGTCCACCAGGCCCATCACCGTCGGGATGCCCATGGCCCGGGCCAGGATCGCGACGTGGGAGTTGCCCGAGCCGAGTACCGACACCAGGCCCACCAGTTTGCCTTCCGGCACTTCACCGAGCATGGTGGCCGTCAGCTCTTCACTGATCAGGATGGTGTTGTCGGGGTAGACCAGGTTGGTGGTGCGGTCTTCCTGCAGATAGGCCAGCAGACGGCGGCCGAGGTCGCGCACGTCCGAGGCGCGCTCGCGCAGGTAGGCGTCGTCCATCAATTCGAAACGGTTGACGTGATCGGTCACCACCTGGCGCAGCGCGCCCTGGGCCCACTGGCCGGTCTTGATCACGGTCTTGACTTCGTTACCCAGCGACGCGTCGTCGAGCATCATCTGATACACGTCGAACAGCGCGCGCTCTTCAGGACGCAACTGGGTCGCCAGCTTGGTCGACAGGTTGCGCATGTCGGCGCGCACGCCTTCCAGGGCGGTCTTGAACAGTTTGATTTCGGCGTCGATGTCTTTGACGGTCTTGTCCGGCACTACGTCCAGGTCCGCCGGCGGCAACATGACCACCGCCGTACCGACCGCAGCGCCCGGCGAACCCGGCACGCCCACGAATTTGGCCTCCTGGATGCCCTTGCCCTCGCGGCCCAGGCCACGGATCGAGCCCGTCGCTTCGGCGTGGGCGATAACCCCGGCCAATTGCGCGCTCATGGTGACCAGGAAGGCTTCTTCACCTTCGTCGAACTGGCGTCGCTCTTTTTGCTGGATGACCAACACGCCGACAACGCGACGGTGGTGAATGATCGGTGCGCCGAGAAACGAGGCGTAGCGCTCTTCGCCGGTTTCGGCAAAGTAGCGGTAACGCGGGTGATCGGCCGCGTGTTCAAGGTTCAGGGGTTCTTCACGCGTCCCCACCAGGCCCACCAGACCCTCGTTGGGCGCCATGCTGACCTTGCCGATAGAGCGTTTGTTCAGGCCCTCGGTGGCCATCAGCACAAAACGGTTGGTCTCGGGGTCCAGCAGGTAAACCGAGCAGACCTGGCTGCCCATGGCTTCCTTGACGCGCAACACAATAATCCCCAACGCCGCCTTGAGATCCTTGGCGGAGTTAACTTCCTGGACGATCTTGCGCAGCGTATTGAGCATGGCTCGGGGTCGAACTCCGTCGTCAGTCGCGCGCTAAAAGGCGCGGGGCAAGCTCTTTGAGCGCGCGACGATAAACCTCGCGCTTGAATGTCACCACCTGGCCTAACGGATACCAATAACTGACCCAGCGCCAGCCATCGAACTCCGGTTTACCGGTCAAATCCATCCGCACCCGCTGCTCGTTGGAGATCAGGCGCAGGAGAAACCATTTCTGCTTCTGGCCGATGCACAGCGGTTGGCTGTGGGTACGCACCAGGCGTTGCGGCAAACGATACCGCAACCAGCCACGGGTACAGGCCAGAATTTGCACATCTTCACGCTCAAGGCCGACTTCTTCATTCAACTCACGGTACAAGGCGTCTTCAGGGGTTTCGTCGGGGTTGATTCCGCCTTGAGGAAACTGCCAGGCATCTTGGTTGATTCGGCGAGCCCATAGCACCTGTCCGGCATCATTCGTAAGAATAATCCCGACATTAGGACGGAAACCATCGGGGTCGATCACGGCAACAACCTCGCAAACGCATGTCGCCGCATTGTTCCACAAAGGTTGTTCCAGCAGCAACGAGGCTTCTTACCTTATGTGCACTCTTGTGAAAAGACCGTATTCTGGACGCCTTTTTACAGACTTTTCAGCGAGTAACTGCAATGCGCCTGGCTTTATTCGACTTGGACAATACCCTTCTGGGCGGTGACAGTGACCACGCCTGGGGCGATTACCTGTGCGAACGCGGGATTCTCGACCCGGTGGCCTATAAAGCCCGCAACGATGAGTTCTACCAGGATTACCTCGCCGGCAAGCTGGATAACGCCGCCTACCTGAACTTTTGCCTGGAAATCCTCGGCCGCACCGAGATGGCCCAGCTCGATGAGTGGCACAACGACTATATGCGCGACTGCATCGAACCGATCATGTTGCCGCGGGCTGTGGAACTGCTGGCCAAGCACCGCGCCGCCGGTGACAAGCTGGTGATCATCACCGCCACCAACCGTTTCGTCACCGCGCCAATTGCCGCACGCCTGGGCGTGGACACCCTGATCGCCACCGAGTGCGAGATGGAAAACGGCCGCTATACCGGGCGCAGCACTGATGTGCCATGCTTTCGTGAGGGCAAGGTGACGCGGCTGAACCGCTGGCTGGAAGAAACCGGCTTCAGTCTGGAAGACAGCTATTTCTACAGCGACTCGATGAATGACCTGCCGCTGCTGGAGCAGGTAACTCATCCGGTGGCGGTGGATCCGGATCCGAGTCTGCGGGCTGAGGCGCAGAAGCGCGGCTGGCCCGTGATTACGCTGCGCGGCTGATAATGCCTTCGCGAGCAAGCCCGCTCCCACATTCGACCGAGTCTCCCTGAAGAAATCGGCTCGAATGTGGGAGCGGGCTTGCTCGCGAATGAAGTCGACTCGGTCCAATGCCTTACATGGGCTTGGCCACCATCAAATAGAAAATCACCATGAATGCCAGGAACGCCGGCCACCCCAGGCCAAACCACCAGCGCATATAAGTCGCCGCCTTGAGCGGCATCGCCGTGCCTTCCCTCAGCGCCTGCTCCGCCATTTTGTGCACACGAATCTGCAACCACACCACCGGCAGCCAGCAGATCCCCGCCAGCACGTACAACCCGAACGTCCATTGCAGCCAACTCTGCTGCAACGACCACCCCGCCAGGTGCATCAAGCCGATACCGCTCAACGGCTGGAACACCGCCGTGGTCGCGGTAAACGCCCAGTCGGCGAACACCAGGTGCTTGAAGGTCACGGCGATGACTTCCACCTTGCCGCTGCGCCAGGCGCGCAGCGCGTAGTAGGCCGAGCCCGCGCCCAGGCCGAACAGGACGGTGGATGACAGGATATGCAGGGTTTTCAACAGCAGGTAAGCGCTCATCGACGGGGCTCAGTCCAAAATAGCCATAAAGTGGCCACCATCAACACCAGGTTCTTGGCGACGGCGGCATAGGGGTCGAACCAGTACTGGGGCAAAATCAAGCTGATGCATAGGGTGTAACCGGTCATCAGCAGCAGTTGCAACATCAGGGCTGTGCGCCGCCAGCGCCGGACCAGCAGCCCCAGGCCCAGCAGAGCATCGCACAGCGCACCGCCGATCACGGCCAGCATCGCCCAGGCACCGTGCACGCCGGCTTGCGCCATGATGCGCAAGCCCCAGTCGTATCCCGGCCCCAGGCACACGGCTGCGGTGCCCAGCCAGATCAGCACCAGCACCGCCAGCATCAGGGGCCGGATCGTGAGCTGGCTGCTCACGGCCGCTGTCGGCCAGCCCTGCAAACGCGAGGACAACGGCGCCGCCGAATAGCCGCAGACCGAAGCCAGCACCTCGGGGTCGGCCACGTTGTCCTGTTGCGCCAGGGTGATACTTTGTCTGTTGAGCGCGCGCCAACCCAGGCGGTCGCCCATCCAGCCGCCCAATTTCAGCAACGGGGCTTGCACGTATCGACCCGGCCCCCAGCCTTGGGCGGCGCGCAAATGATCGATGACCTGGCTCAGCCGCATCGGTTCAGGCCCCACCAAGGGCAATACCATCGATTCGGCAGGCCAGCGGCGCAGCAGCGCCAGCACGGCACCGACCACGTCATCGATATGCACCGGTTGCAGGTGGGCCTTGAGGTCCAGCAGCGGGATCAGCGGCCAGGGCGAAAGCGCGGCGAGCCAGGCGCTGCTGGCGCCGCCCTCACCCACCACCAATGAGGGGCGCAGCACCACTGAATGGATGTTCAGGCCGAGCAGGTAATCGTCAGCTACGCCTTTACTGGCAAGAAAAGGCACGTCGGCCTGCGTTGAGGCGCCCAAGGCCGATATCTGCAGGACCCGAACGCCACGCCGCGCCGCCAGATCAAACAACGCGCAAGTGCCCCGATCCTGCACCCGACTTAATTCGGCCGCATCCACGCTCAGCAGACCGGCTGCATTGATCAATACATCAACGGACTCGGGAAAGTTGAAAGCTTCGGGGTCAGTAGCCAGCAGGCCCAGATCCAGCGAGCGCCACTGCACCCCAGGCCAATCCTGGCCTCGAGGCTCGCGACAGGTTGCAATCACGCGGTGCCCCGCTTGCTGCAAGGCCCGCAGCAGGTGGCCTCCGACAAACCCGGTGGCGCCCACCAGAAGAATGTTCATGACACTCCTTTAGACCGGTTTGGCACCCATCAACCCGGCAATCGCCACAAAACCCACCAGGCTGACCACCGCCAGCACGAGGGTGAAATTCAGGCTGCCGCCCTCGCCCTTGCGCAGCCGATTGAGCCGCGCCACCAGCCAGAACCACGCCAGCGCCGCTACGGTGTAAAGGATGCTGGACCCCAGGATCCAGGTCTGCCCCAACGGCCAGCCAACAAGGTGCACCAGCCACCAGCCGGTGAACGGCATGCTGACCAGGCAAACGCCCATCAATAACCAGATGAAGGCCCACGGCCGCTGCACCATCACCGCCGCGCCGGCGCTGCGTTTGCGCCAGGCCAGCAACGCCAGGCCAAGGCCACTGAGCAACAACAACACGGTGGCCGCGATGTGGATAACTTTCAGGGTGGTCAGGGTTTCCATGTGTCACTTTCCTTAAAGGCCGTCCCCACCAGCGTAGTCGCTCAGCCGAGGAACAGGGTGTAGGCCGGGTTATCGCTTTCATCCCAGTAAGGGTAGCCAATCGCTTCCAGCGCGGCCGGTACCAGGTGACGCTCGTGCGCCGGCACTTGCAGGCCGGCGACCACACGGCCATCGGCTGCGCCGTGGTTGCGATAGTGGAACATCGAGATGTTCCAGCGCCCGCCCAATTTGTTAAGAAAGTTGAACAAGGCACCCGGGCGCTCCGGGAATTCGAAGCGAAACACCACTTCATCACTGACCTTGGCCGCGTGCCCGCCGACCATATGACGGATGTGCAACTTGGCCAGTTCATTTTCAGTCAGGTCCAGCACCGGGAAACCCTGGCTGGTAAGGCTGGCGATCAGCGCGCTGCGTGGGTCGTTTTCCGGGTGCGTCTGCACGCCGACGAAAATGTGCGCCTCGCTGCCGGTGTGGTAGCGGTAGTTGAATTCGGTGATCTGGCGCTTGCCCACGGCCTCGCAGAAGGCCTTGAAGCTGCCGGGTTTCTCGGGGATGGTGACGGCGATGATAGCTTCGCGCCCTTCACCCAGCTCGGCGCGCTCGGCCACATGGCGCAGGCGATCGAAGTTGACGTTGGCACCGGAGTCGATGGCCACCAGCGTCTGCCCCGTAACGCCGCGGGTCTCGACGTACTTCTTGATACCGGCCACACCCAATGCCCCTGCCGGCTCAGTGATGGAACGGGTATCGTCATAGATGTCCTTGATCGCCGCACAGATTTCATCGGTGCTCACGGTGATCACTTCATCGACATAGTCTTTGCAGATTTCAAAGGTGTAATGGCCGATCTGCGCCACCGCCACACCATCCGCAAACAGGCCCACGGTCGGCAGCACCACGCGCTCGCCCGCCGCCATGGCGAGCTGCAGGCAGTTGGAATCGTCCGGTTCGACGCCGATGATCTTGATCTCCGGGCGCAGGTATTTCACATACGCCGCGATACCGGCGATCAGCCCGCCGCCGCCCACCGGCACGAAGATCGCGTCCAGCGGCCCTGGGTGCTGGCGCAGGATTTCCATCGCCACGGTGCCCTGCCCGGCAATGGTGTGCGGATCATCGTAGGGGTGAATGTAGACGTAGCCTTTTTCGTCGACCAGCTTCAGCGAATAGGCCAAGGCTTCCGGGAAGGAATCGCCATGCAGCACCACTTTGCCGCCACGGGAGCGCACGCCTTCGACCTTGATCTCCGGCGTGGTCTTGGGCATCACGATGGTGGCCTTGACCCCCAGCACTTTGGCCGCCAGGGCCAGGCCCTGGGCGTGGTTGCCCGCCGAAGCCGTGACTACGCCGCGCGCACGCTCTTCACCGGTCAGTTGGGTCAGCTTGTTGTAGGCGCCGCGAATCTTGAACGAGAACACCGGCTGCAAGTCTTCACGCTTGAGCCAGACCTTGTTGCCCAGCCGCTCGGAAAGCTGGCGGGCGGTCTGCAAAGGGGTTTCTACGGCAACGTCGTAAACGCGCGAGGTGAGGATCTTTTTGACGTAGTGTTCAAGCATCGGCGCAGGTTCACTTGGGCGGGTTGGACAGGGCCAGGGAGTCTAACCCAGCGTTTGGCCGGGCGACCACACGAATCCCGAGGTTTTGTTGGGTTATACTCGCGCCCCCCTTTAGTTCCCGCCCGTTCCGGAGCCCGCATGACCCAGGATCAACTCAAACAGGCAGTGGCCCAGGCCGCTGTCGATTTAATCCTTCCCAAACTCGACGACAAGAGCGTCGTCGGCGTCGGCACCGGCTCCACCGCCAACTGCTTCATCGATGCGCTGGCCAAACACAAAGGCGCGTTCGACGGCGCCGTGGCCAGCTCCGAAGCCACCGCCGCGCGCCTCAAAGGGCATGGCATTCCGGTGTACGAGCTCAACACCGTGAGCGACCTGGAGTTCTACGTCGACGGCGCCGATGAAAGCGACGAACACCTGAACCTGATCAAGGGCGGCGGCGCGGCCCTGACCCGCGAGAAGATCGTCGCGGCCGTGGCCAAGACCTTTATCTGCATCGCCGACGCCAGCAAGCTGGTGCCGGTACTCGGCGCGTTCCCGCTGCCGGTGGAAGTGATCCCGATGGCCCGCAGTCACGTGGCCCGCGAGCTGGTGAAATTGGGGGGGGACCCGGTGTACCGCGAAGGCGTGTTGACCGACAACGGCAACATCATCCTCGACGTGTTCAACATGCAGATCACCGATCCGGTGAAGCTGGAGACGCAGATCAACGCGATCGTCGGCGTGGTCACCAACGGCCTGTTTGCCGCGCGCCCTGCCGACGTCCTGCTGCTCGGCACATCTGAAGGCGTCAAAACCCTCAAGGCCTGATGCAAATCGGCTGTGCTTTTGTGGGAGCTGGCTTGCCTGCGATGCAGTCACCTCGGTCTGTCAGTCTAACCGGGGCGATGCCATCGCAGGCAAGCCAGCTCCCACAGGGGTTCAGCAGTGTGCTCAGGAATCCGGTTTTTTGAACACGTAAAACAAGTTCGGCTCGCTGGTCAGGTACAAGTTACCGTCATCATCCATCGCGATCCCTTCCGCCTGGGGCACGCGCTTTTTCAGGCCATGGCGCCCGTTCAGCAGTGACAGACTGCTTAGCGGGCGACCGTCGATATCCAGCTCCAATACCAGGAACGACTCATCCGACAGCGCCAACAAATGGCCGCTGCGTTCATCGTATTGCAGGCTCGACAGGTCGCGCACAAACAACCCGGCGTCACGCTTGGGGTTGTTGATCACATGCACCGAGTAGGTTTTTTCCGGCTTGAAATGGGGGAAACCGTGGACCTCGTAGATCAACATCGGGTCGCGCTCCTTGGCCACGAACAAGCGCTTGCCCACCGAGTCATAGGCCAGGCCTTCAAAGCCTTTATTGCCGCCAACGTGCAGGCCCAGGGTCATTTGCTCCGCATCGGCGGCATCGAGAAACTGCGTGTCGTCATCCACATGCACCTTGATCAGGCGCTGCTGGCGTTCATCGCTGATGACATAGATGTTGTCGCTGATAAATTCCACTGCTTCGGCATCGCCAAACCCCACCAAGGGAATGCGTCGCAGAATCTTGCCCTCCAGGGACAGCTCGATCAGCTCGGCATTTTTATTGGTGACGGTAAACAGGCTTTTGCGCACCGGGTCGTAGGTCAGGGCCGAAACATCGTCATTGAGCCCTTCGATTACCTGGGCCTCGATGGCCACACGGTAATCCGCCAGGCCAATGGAACGCTCATTGGCCGGCTGGCGCCACGCTTGCCAGTTGAACCAGGCGCGCTCGAACAGGCGAAAGTGCTGCGCAACGACCCCGGCGCTGACCAGGGCGATCAGCGCAAGAAGAAAGAAAATGGGTTTGGGGCGGGCTAGTCGTCGCATTGGGCGGGCTCAAAATCAAAAGTGGCGAATGAATATCACGCCTGTCTGAATTTAAACTTAAACGCACCACGGTGTCTGGCCAATGCCGCTTTTAGAGAAATATCCGACGTGATTTATCTGCTATCTCTGCTTTTCGAAGCGATAGAACAGATTTGGCTCACTGACCATGTACAGCGTGCCGTCCTCGTCCATGGTCACCCCTTCCGCCCGTGGAATGGTGTTTTTGAGGCCGTTGAACCCGCCGAGCAAGGTCATGAAGCTGACCTGTTCGCCCTTCCCGTCCAACTCCAGCAACAGATGGGAGTCGGCCGACAACATCAGCAGATGGCCCGTGCGCGGGTCGACGGCCAGGGCAGAGAGGTTACGCATGTCCAGTTCGGTGCTGGCCCGCTTTTGCTTGTCGCCGGCCAACGTCTGGCCGCCGTCACTTTTCCAGGTAAACAGCGCCGGCGGGCGCTCTTCGCCCAATATCAGCTGTTGGTTGCGCTTGTCCCAAGTAACGGCTTCAAACGCTTTGTTCTGATCCTTGGACGGGCCCAGGTCATACGTTGGGAAGTCAGTCTTGTTCAATTGCTGGGTGGCGGCGTCGACCTTGACGATGGACAGGCTGTGCTGGCGCTCGTCGACCACGGCGATCAGGCCATTTTCCATCACCGCCACGCCTTCCGGGTTATCCCAGCCGTTGAGCGGCATCTTGCGCAGCACCTCGCCTTGCAGGCTCAACTCGACGAGGAACGGGTTCTTGCCCATCACTGCAAACAGGGTTTTGGTCTGAGGGTTGTAGGCGATGTCGGATGCTTCATCCTTCTCCATACCGGGCAAAAGCTTGCCATCGATGACTGCATGGTAGTCCGGCAGCCATACGCTTTCCTGGCGCTCGGCGGAAGTTTCGAAGCCTTCAAGCACCCACAGCACACCGCGATCATCCCAGTGCATGATCCAGGCAACGCCATACACGATAACGCCGGTCAGCAGCAGCCAGGAGTACCAGCGCAGGGCAAAACGAGAACGCGGCTTGGGTGTGGCGGAGGGCAGAGGCACGGCCATTGGGCGCTTTTTCCGGAAAGTCAGCATTGGGGGGGAAGCACAAGGCCAAGGATTATCCGGATGGCGTGTGAAAAAAATGCAAAACCTTGGAGTTTGCGGCTGCACACGAACCCTGTGGGAGCGGGCTTGCTCGCGAATGCGGTGGCTCAGTCAATACTTATGCGACTGACACACTGCATTCGCGAGCAAGCCCGCTCCCACATTTCGATCGCATTTCTTCAGGCTGAACGAACTGAGCTTTCGAAGCGATTCACACCCGACAACTCCAACACCAGCTCATCGCCCACATTCAGCGGACCCACGCCAGCCGGGGTGCCGGTGAGGATCACGTCGCCCGCCTGCAGCGAGAAGCAGCCGGCCATGTGCTGGATCATCGGGATGATCGGGTTGAGCATTTGCGAGCTGTTGCCGTTCTGACGCACTTGGCCATTGATGCTCAGGCGAATGCCGATGTCGGTCACGTCGGCAAAGGTACTGCTGACCACAAACGGTGCAATCACCGCCGCGCCGTCGAAGGACTTGGCGATTTCCCATGGCAGGCCCTTGGCCTTGAGCTCGGCCTGCTTGTCGCGCAAGGTCAGGTCCAGGGCCGGAGCGAAGCCGGAGATGGCGTCCAACACTTCTTCACGACTGGGCTTGTTCGACAACGGCTTGCCGATCAGTACCGCAATCTCCGCCTCGTAATGCACCGAACCGCGCTCGGTCGGGATGCTGAAACCGCCTTCCAACGGCACCACGCAACTGCCCGGCTTGATGAACAACAACGGCTCGGTGGGTACCGGGTTGTCCAGTTCCTTGGCATGTTCGGCGTAGTTACGCCCGATACACACGACTTTGCCCACCGGAAAGTGGATGTTGGTGCCGTCGACGTACTTGTGCTGGTAGCTCATGAAACGACTCCTTCAGGGGCGGTTAAACAGCGAAGATCTTGCCAGGGTTCATGATCCCGTTGGGGTCGAACACGGCTTTCACTGCTTTCATGTATTCGATTTCAACCGGCGAACGGCTGTAGGTCAGGTAATCGCGCTTGGTCATGCCCACGCCATGCTCGGCGGAGATCGAACCGTTGTACTTCGCAACTGTTTCAAATACCCACTTGTTCACGGTGGCGCACTTGGCGAAGAACTCATCCTTGCTCAGGTTTTCCGGCTTGAGGATGTTCAGGTGCAAGTTGCCGTCGCCGATGTGGCCGAACCAGACGATTTCGAAGTCCGGGTAGTGTTCACCGACAATCGCATCGATCTCCTGCAAGAACGCCGGCACTTTGGAGACGGTGACCGAAATGTCGTTCTTGTACGGTGTCCAGTGGGAAATGGTCTCGGAGATGTACTCGCGCAGCTTCCACAGGTTGTGCAGCTGGGTTTCGCTCTGGCTCATCACGCCGTCCAGCACCCAGCCCTGCTCGACGCAGTGCTCAAAGGTTTCCAGGGCATGGTTGGCGACTTCTTCAGTGGTGGCTTCGAATTCCAGCAGCGCGTAGAACGGGCACTCGGTTTCGAACGGCGCTGGCACGTCGCCACGGCCGAGGACTTTGGCCAAGGCCTTGTCCGAAAAGAACTCAAAGGCGGTCAGGTCGAGCTTGCTCTGGAACGCGTGCAATACCGGCATGATCGAGTCGAAGTCGGTGGTCCCCAGCACCATCGCGGTAAGGTTTTTCGGTGCACGGTCCAGGCGCATGGTGGCTTCGACCACAAAGCCCAATGTGCCTTCCGCGCCGATGAACAGCTGGCGCATGTCATAGCCGGTGGCATTCTTGATCAGGTCGCGGTTCAGTTCCAGCACATCGCCCTTGCCGGTGACAACCTTCATGCCGGCCACCCAGTTGCGGGTCATGCCGTAGCGAATCACTTTGATGCCGCCGGCATTGGTGCCGATGTTGCCGCCAATCTGGCTGGAGCCGGACGATGCGAAATCCACCGGGTAATACAGGCCGTTTTCTTCAGCGACGTTCTGCAATTGCTTGGTGACCACGCCCGGCTGGCACACGGCGGTGCGGTCGGTGAGGTTCACGTCGAGGATCTGGTTCATGTAGTCGAACGACACCACCACTTCGCCATTCGCCGCCACGGCGGCTGCCGACAGGCCGGTACGCCCGCCGGAAGGCACCAGCGCCACCTTGTGCGTATTGGCCCAACGCACGATGGCCTGTACCTGCTCGGTGGTCTTGGGAAAGACAATGGCAGTCGGCGCGGGTGCGAAGTGCTTGGTCCAATCCTTGCCGTAAGCCTCCAGGGAGTCGGCGTCGGTCAGCACTTTGCCGGGCTCAACCAGGGTCTTCAGCTCATCAATCAGGGCAGGATGGGTCATCGACAGAACTCTCGAACAATTCATGGTCATCCTGAGAACGCTTCACGTCGCAGGAATAGGTGTTTAGCGGGGCGCGTATGCTAGCATACCGCCCCCGCAGGACAGAGCCCAAGGGCGTTTCTGCGGTGACGGCTTTCCTGCCGTCCGGGTCAGCTTAAGCGATCCGATTCCCTGCCATTTTTCTCCGGGATACAGGTTTACGCAGATGAGCAAGACTTCTCTCGATAAGAGCAAGATCAAGTTCCTTCTTCTGGAAGGCGTCCACCCATCGGCTGTCGACGTTCTGAAAGCCGCCGGGTACACCAGCATTGAGTACATCACCAGTTCTCTGCCGGAAGCCCAGCTCAAGGAAAAGATCGCCGACGCGCACTTTATCGGCATTCGCTCACGCACTCAGCTGACCGAAGAGATCTTCGACCACGCCAAGAAGCTCGTGGCGGTTGGCTGTTTCTGCATCGGCACCAACCAGGTCGACCTCAACGCAGCGCGCGAGCGTGGCATCGCGGTGTTCAACGCACCGTACTCCAACACCCGTTCCGTGGCGGAGCTGGTGCTGGCCGAGGCCATCCTGCTGTTGCGCGGTATCCCCGAGAAGAACGCTTCCTGCCACCGTGGCGGCTGGATCAAGAGCGCGGCCAATTCCTTCGAAATCCGCGGCAAGAAGCTGGGCATCGTCGGTTACGGCTCGATCGGCACGCAGCTGTCGGTACTGGCTGAAGGCTTAGGCATGCAGGTGTTCTTCTACGACACCCTGACCAAGCTGCCGTTGGGTAACGCCACGCAAGTGTCGAGCCTGACCGAGCTGTTGGGCATGTCCGACATCGTCACCCTGCACGTTCCGGAAACCGCCGAGACCCAGTGGATGATCGGCGAGAAGGAAATCCGCGCCATCAAGAAAGGCGGGATCCTGATCAATGCCGCGCGCGGCACCGTGGTCGAGCTGGACGCCCTGGCCGACGCGATCAAGGACAAGCACCTGATCGGCGCCGCCATCGACGTGTTCCCGGTGGAGCCACGCTCCAACGACGACATCTTCGAAAGCCCGCTGCGTGGCCTGGACAACGTGATCCTGACCCCGCACATCGGCGGCTCAACCGCTGAAGCCCAAGCCAACATCGGCCTGGAAGTCTCGGAAAAGCTGGTCAAGTACAGCGACAACGGTACCTCGGTATCGTCCGTCAACTTCCCGGAAGTGGCCCTGCCGGCTCACCCTGGCAAGCACCGCCTGCTGCACATCCACCAGAACATTCCTGGCGTGATGATGGAGATCAACAAGGTCTTCGCGGAAAACGGCATCAACATCTCCGGTCAGTTCCTGCAGACCAACGAGAAGGTCGGCTATGTGGTGATCGACGTCGATGCCGAGTACTCGGACCTGGCGCAAGAGAAGCTGCAGCACATCACCGGCACGATTCGTAGCCGCGTGTTGTTCTAACGTTTCAAACGCCGCATAAAAAATGGGAGGCCCCGCAGGGGTCTCCCATTTTTTTGTCTGAACAACGCTTACTTGACGTTAACCGTGATGACTGTCGAGGCGACAGTCGGGTTGAACTGCATGTGCAGCTTGTCGCCGGCCACCAGTTGCAAGGTGTGCTTGCCAGGGGCGAGGGTCAGTTCGGTTTCGGTCTGGGCCTTGCCGTAATGGATCACGGTGTCGGTGGCCGGGATTGGCAACTTGGCGTCCGGCAGTTCTTTCTGGTCGATCAGCAAGTGGTGATGGCCGGTGCCAGCGGTTTGGTCGGTGGCCGGGGCCAACTTGAGGCCTTCCATGCCGAATTTGACGGTGAAGGTTTTGTCGACGGTGGCGCCATCCTTTGGCGACACGATGAACACTTTGGCGCCTTCAGGCGGCGCACTGCGCGGAATGCCGTCGGCGGCGGTGGCCAGCATCGAAGCACCCAACATCAGGGAGGCCAGGGTTGCACGTGACAAAAGGGCTTTCATTCGCTTCTCCAGTTTTTCTGTGAAATCTGTAGGGGGATGACAACTTCGTGACAAATTGCTGTCCAAGGCACTCGACACCATAGCAAAGCGATGCTGAACGGCGCCTCGCACATCTGAATTTTCTAGGAGTGACCATGCGCTT
Organism: Pseudomonas sp. SWRI18; assembly: GCF_014268345.1. Taxonomy (NCBI): domain Bacteria; kingdom Pseudomonadati; phylum Pseudomonadota; class Gammaproteobacteria; order Pseudomonadales; family Pseudomonadaceae; genus Pseudomonas; species Pseudomonas sp. SWRI18. The sequence continues at coordinate 430,723 of NZ_JACCQQ010000001.1, read as the reverse complement.
TTCGCCTGGCCTGTTACTGCTGCTTCCTCTTCTGAGCCCATTGGCTCATGCCGAATTAATCGACGACGTCAATGACCGTGGCGAACTGCGCATCGCCGTTGAAGCCAACACACCGCCGTTCAACTTCAAGCAAGGCGACAAACTCACGGGTTTCGAAGTGGAGCTGGGTGAGCAATTGGCCCAAGAGATGGACGTGCGCCCCTCGTTTATCACCACCGATGACACCGACCTGCTGCCGGGGGTGGAAACCGGCAAGTACGACGTGGCCATCAACCATATCGCTATGACTGCCGCGCTGCAGGATCGTTTCGATTTCAGTGTGCCTTACAACGAGAAGCCTGAGCTGGCGATACCGTTTCAGAAGGGTAATCCGGCGTTCAAGGTAAGTTTGGATGGGGCGCTGAAGCGGGTGAAGGACGACGGGCGATTGAAGGCACTGGCGCAGAAGTGGTTGGAAGGCGAAACACCAATCATCAAGACGCAGTGACGCTTTGGATTTGACCTATAGCTTCACAGAGCTGGGCAGGCTCAAAACGGCTCGTTGCCCCGCCGGCGAAACCAGCCGGTGAGGGACAGGCGTTCGCGCGTGGCGGGCATGACTTCGTGAGGCACTTCGCCCGAGAGGAACACCACCAGGCAACCGCCGCTGGGCACCACGTCGTATTCGACGCCGTCCTTGAGGTACATGCGCAACTGGCCGCCATGCTCGGGCAGCCAGGCGTCGTTCAAGTAGATGACCGCCGAGACCATGCGCCGGTCATCGTCGCGGAAACGGTCCAGGTGCTTGAGGTAGAACGCTCCCGGCGGGTACATCGCAAAGTGGCTTTCGAAATCTTCCAGGCCGAGGAACAGGCCGCGGTTCATCGCCAGGCGCAGGCTGTCCATGATCGCCATATAACTCTCGCAGACTGGCGCATCGCCCTCTTCCAGCCACTGGATATGGTCACCGCGAATGCCCTCGCGGATTTCCTGGGCCGGGCCGCGCCCAACCGCCGCCGGGGCCAGTTCACCCTCGGCCGCACGTTTACGGCACTCAGCCGCCAGTTCCAGGGTCAGAGCCTGGGGCAGGAAGCCGTCCTGCCGGGACCAGCCCTTTTCGGCCAGGTCGTCGACAATGCGTTGCAGCAAGGGGTGATCGAGGGGTATTTGCATGGCGCGCATAGTATCCATACGCCTGTGAATCCGACAGAGCCGCCGAGCGTCTGAATACACTTTAGTCAGGTGACTGATAGGACTTCTCGACAAATCCTACGCCCGACACGGACAATAGTGGCCGACTGACAGGAGTCCATATGCGTCGTTTGTTTTTTTCCTTGTTGATGTTCTGCGTTTTGCCCGCTTGGGCAGACGGCCATGACCAGTTGTACAAGGTCGCCGGCTGGGCCGAACAACGTGCGCATTTCAATGACGCCCTCAGTGCCGCCCAGCAGCGCTACCGCAACAGCCTGCCGCCGGCGGTGTACCAGGCGCTGGTGGACAACAGCAACAAGCGTTTTGCCGCCCAGGCCATGGACCAGCGTGCCGAAGCGCAATTGCGCAAGCACCTGGCGGACCCCAAACCCGCCCTGGCGTTTTTTCAATCGCCCTTGGGCCGCAAGATTGTGGCCGCCGAGTTGCAGGCCACACGCCGCGACCAACTGGCGAAAAACGCTCAGGGCTTGCCGAAAATCGAGGCCGATGCCACCCGCAGTCTGATCATCGGCCACCTGGCCCAGGCGCTGCCGGCCCGTGAAGCCGGCGCCGAAGTCAGCCTGGCGATTGCCGGTGTGGCGGCCGACAGCCTTAGCCAGATGATCCCCGGCCTGTTGGGCGGCGGTCAGGCACAGGGCATGTTGAATGGCCAGCGTGAGCGGTTGATGCAGCAGATCGACAAGGACCTGAACAACACCCTGTTGTATGTCTATCGGGATTTGTCTGACCCGGAGCTGGAAGAATTCGCGACCTTTGCCGAATCGCCGGAGGGCAAGGCGTATTACCAGGCGGCGCTGGCGGCCATACGCGCCGGCCTTGCAGTCGGCCAAAGTACCTCCAGCCTGGCGCAGTAACCTGTGGGAGCTGGCTTGCCTGCGATAGCGGTGGTGGCTGACACACCGCTATCGCAGGCAAGCCAGCTCCCACAGTTGGGCCGTGTTACTTCAGATGATCCGTCAAATAGCGGAAATACTCTTCGCGAATCTCCTCAATCTCATTCGCCAAATGATGTCTGCCCCTCGGCAGCATCAACACCTCGGGCTGCTCGAACTTGCTGCGCAGCACCTGCAGGTTGTGCTGCCAGTCCACCGTCATGTCCTCCTCGCCCTGCACAATCACTGGCCGCCTCGGGCTGCGCGGCGCGGCTTCGATGCGTTTGATCCAGCGCGCCAATGCGCCCACCCAGGCGGTCGGCAGTTGGCGCGGCTGCAGCGGGTCGGCCTCAAGGAAAGGTTTGAACGCGGGATCGTGGGTGTTCTCGCTGAACCGCCGCGCGATGCCGTTGACGAACGGCCGCAGCAGGTAGTAGCTGAGTTGCGACCAGCCCCAGGCACGTGGCCGCACCAACGGCGATAGCAGGAAGGTCTTGCCCTGGGCCGGGCTGCCGGCGCCATGGTTGAGCAGGTGATCCACCACCACCGCCCCGCCGGTGCTTTGCCCGAACAAGTGCCAGGGCTGCGGCAATTGCAATGCCTCGGCCTGGCTGAACAGGGCCTGCACCACGTCCTGATACACCGAAAATTCATCGATGCTGGCGCGCGGGCCGCTCGATAAACCATGGCCAGGCAGGTCGCAGGCGATCACCACGAAACCCTGGTCCAGCGCCCAGTCCACCACATGGCGGTACAACCCCATGTGGTCATAAAAGCCGTGGAACAGGAACATCGTCGCCACCGGCACTGGCGGCCACCACACCTGGGCGACCACCTCAAAGCCATCCACCTCGAAACGCCCCAGCCGGCTCACCACCGGGACGGTGCGTGCAGCCAGATCCAGCCCATAGAAACGCTGGTAGACCCGCGCCTCGGCCGAAAGCGGTTGCGCATCCACCAGGGGCCGCAGGCTTTCGCGCAGATGATCGGGGTCAAAGGTCACAGGCATAAAGGGTTCCAGACTGACGGCAGAGATGAATTTCAAGGTGCGATATTCATCTGTCAGGACAAGCATGGCAAGCTACGCGACCTTCGAGGATACATCTGAATGCGACAACCCCACCGCACCGCCTTGTTCGCCAGCCTGATCCTGGTTATCTGCGCCGGGGTGCTGTGGGTGGCCTATGACTGGTTCCAGGGCCGCTACCTGCGCGCCTTCAGCGAACACACGGCGGTCTTCTCCGGTGACCCGCTGAGGCTGCCGGCCGAGCTTGCGGGCCCGGGCCCGATCCGCCTGGTGCACTTCTGGGACCCGGCCTGCCCCTGCAACGTCGGCAACCAACAGCACTTGGGCGAGTTGATCGAGCAATACGCGCCCAAAGGCGTCGAGTTCTACGCCCTGCAAAAACCCGGCAGCCATGGCCAACTGCCCGAGAACCTGCGCCGGATGAAAATCCTCGATGCCCTGCCCGGCGCTGATCAAGTGCCGGCCAGCCCAGCCGTGGGCATCTGGGATCGCAGCGGCAAGCTCGCCTATTTCGGCCCCTACAGCGAAGGCCTTACGTGCAATGCCAGCAACAGCTTTATCGAACCGATCTTGAAGGCCCTTGAAGCGGGGCGACCGGTGAATGCCACGCACACCCTGGCGGTGGGCTGCTATTGTTCGTGGCCAAAAGGCTCATAGCTGCCACCCAACTCTTGGTAAGGAATGTCCATGAAGCGCGTCATGAGGACCCTCGCGGTGCTTGCGGTACTGATCGCCCTCGGCGCCGGCTGGTACGTATACAGCAAGCAGCCCACGCGCCAGGGCACAGTGACGCTGGCCAACCTGCAGGGCCCGGTCACCGTGCGTTACGACGACCGCGGCGTGCCGCACATTCGTGCCCGGAACGAAACCGACCTGTATCGCGCCCTGGGTTATGTGCACGCCCAGGACCGGCTGTTCCAGATGGAAATCATGCGGCGCCTGGCCCGTGGCGAGCTGGCCGAGGTGCTGGGGCCCAAGGTGCTGGAGACCGACAAGCTGTTTCGCAGCCTGCGCATCCGAGAGCGCGCCGACACCTATGTGGCGCAGCTCGATCATACGTCGGCCCACTGGAACGCCTTGCAAGCCTACCTGGACGGGATCAACCAGTATCAGGACAGCCACGCGCGGCCGATGGAGTTCGACGTACTGGGCATCCCCAAGCGACCGTTTACCGCCGAAGACAGCATCAGCGTTGCCGGGTATATGGCCTACAGCTTTGCTGCTGCGTTTCGCACCGAGCCCCTGCTGACTTACGTACGCGATCAATTGGGCAGCGATTACCTGAAAATCTTCGACCTGGACTGGCAGCCCCAAGGCGCCCTCAACCTCGCCGCCAGTGACTGGCAAACCCTGGGCGCCATCGCCGCCCTGAGCGAACAGGCCCTGGCCGACAACGGCTTGCCGCAGTTCGAAGGCAGCAACGCCTGGGCCGTCAGCGGTAACCGCACCAAGAGCGGCAAGCCGTTGCTGGCCGGTGATCCGCACATTCGTTTTTCGGTGCCGTCGGTATGGTACGAGGCGCATCTGTCGGCGCCGGGTTTCGAGTTGTACGGTTATCACAACGCACTGGTGCCGGTGGCCTTCCTGGGGCATAACCTGGATTTCGGCTGGAGCCTGACGATGTTCCAGAACGATGACCTCGACTTGATCGCCGAGAAGCTCAACCCGGACAACCCCAACCAGGTCTGGTACCACGACCAATGGGTGGACATGACCCGCACAGAGCAGCAGATTGCGGTGAAAGGCCAGGCGCCGGTGACCTTGACCCTGCGCCAATCCCCTCACGGGCCGATCATCAATGACGTGCTCGGCGAGAGCGCAGGCAAGACCCCGATCGCCATGTGGTGGGCATTCCTGGACACCCAGAACCCGATCCTCGAAGGTTTCTACCAGCTCAACCGCGCCGACACCCTGGCCAAGGCACGCGCGGCGGCGTCGAAGGTGTCCGCGCCGGGCCTGAATATCGTGTGGGCCAATTCCAAGGGCGATATCGGCTGGTGGGCGGCGGCGCAGTTGCCGATTCGCCCGGCCGGAACCCAACCTGGTTTTATCCTCGACGGCAGCACCGCCCAGGCTGACAAGCTGGGCTTCTACCCGTTCAGCGCCAACCCGCAGGAAGAGAACCCGGCGCGCGGTTATCTGGTCTCGGCCAATGCCCAGCCGGTTTCACCGACCGGCATGGAGATCCTCGGCTATTACAATTTGGCCGACCGTGGCCAGCAATTGAACCTGCAACTGAGCGATAACCGTGTGAAGTGGGATGTCGACAACAGCCAGGCCTTGCAGTTGGGCACCACCACGGCCTTCGGTCCGCGCCTGCTGGCGCCGCTGTTGCCGGTGCTGCGCGACGTGGTCAAGGACCCGGCGCAGTTGAAACAGGTGGAGCAACTGGCCGCCTGGAAAGGCGACTACCCGCTCGATTCCACCAGCGCCACGTTATTCAACCAGTTCCTGTTCAACCTGGCTGACGCGGCCTTGCGCCCGAAGCTCGGCGACGCCATGTTCAAGACCCTGCTCAGCACCCGCGTGATCGACGCCGCCCTGCCCCGCCTGGCCGCCACGCAGGATTCGCCGTGGTGGGACGGCAAGCGCGCCGACACCGTCAAGCTCGCCTGGGACAACAGCCTTGCGCATCTGAAGGCCACCTTCGGCGATGACCCGAGCCAATGGCAATGGGGCAAGGCACACACCCTGACCCACGGCCACCCGCTGGGCTCGCAGAAGCCACTGGACCTGATCTTCAATGTCGGCCCGTTCCCGGCACCGGGCAGCCACGAAGTGCCGAACAACCAGTCGGCCAACATCGGCCCCGCGCCTTGGCCCGTCACCTATGGGCCATCCACCCGCCGCCTGATCGACTTCGCCGACGCGGCCCACGCACTGACCATCAACCCCGTGGGGCAAAGCGGTGCGCCATTTGACCGGCACTACGGCGACCAGGCGCAAACCTACATCGAAGGCGGCTACGAACAGGCGCACTTTAGCGATGAGGAAGTAACGGCGAATACGCGCGGTACGCTCAAGCTGCTACCTGCCAGATGACCGCAATCAATGTGGCAGCTGGCTTGCCTGCGATGCAAACGCCTCGGTTTTCCAGTTAAACCGACGTGATGCTATCGCAGGCAAGCCAGCTCCCACACAAGCCACTCCCACATTGAAGCTAAACCGAGGCTGTTATTTTGCCCGCAACCGCCCCGGCGCCTCGCCGTAGGCCTCCTTGAATTTCTTGCTGAACGCCGCCTGGGACTGGTAGCCCACCTGGGCGGCGATATCCAGCAGGCTCAGGCGCGACTGACGCAGCAGGTTGAATGCCCGTTCCATGCGCAACTGGGTCAGCAACACCCAAGGCGACACGCCCGCCACTTTGACGAATGCACGCATGAACGTGGCGCGCGACATCGTTGCGGCAGCGGCCAGGCTGTCAATGGTCCACGCATGCCCAGGATCGCTCAGCATCGCCTGCCATGCCTTGCTCAAGCGCTTGTCGGTGAGCAGGGCAAAGGTGCCGGCAGCCGGCGCCTGCAGGGTCAGCCAGGCGCGCAGAATCAGGGTAAACAGGGCTGACGACAACGCGTCGATAAAGGCGCGCGCGCCCACCTGCTGGCCGTCCGCTTCACTGCGCAACAAGGCGATCAAGGCCGCAAGCTGCCCATCGGCCTGCCATTGCCGGCTGGACACCACCAGGTATTCCGGCAACGCGCCGAACAACAGTGATTGGCGGTTGTAATGAAAACTGCCGCAGAGCATGTCCAGGTCCGGCCGGTCGCCGCCCAATCGGTGCACCCTGAGCACACCGCCTTCGATCACCTTGGGCTGCATAGGCTTGATCCGCGCGCCCTGGCTGCGCAACAGGTGAGTGGCGCCGCCAGGCATCAATAGGACATCGCCCTCCTCCAAGGTCACGTGCTGCCCACCCGACAACTCGGCACGGCAGGTGCCGCCGAGCACGATGTGATAAGGCGCTACGCCCAGGTTTTCCGGGGCGTGGTCCAGGGCCCACTCGCCTTGGAACTGGCAGCGCAAATCCAGGCTGCCGCGCAGGTTGGCCAGTGCGATGAGGGTGTCGATCGAATTCATTTGCGAGCATCGGTCAAAAAGATGAACGGATTGAACAATAACGCCGCGTCCGAACGGTACAGACTAGCTTTACACCACCCACCCGTTCAGGAGTTACCGCAATGTTCAATAACTGGTCCGACTTGCTGCCTACCGTGAAGAAAGCCTTTGGCGCGCTGGGCAAGAGCAATCCGAAGATGGTCAAAGCGTACATGGCGCTGGGCGAAGCGTCCGAGGAAAACAATGTACTCGACGCCAAGACCCGCGAGCTGATTTCCATCGCCGTGGCCATCACCACACGCTGCGACGGTTGCATCGGCGTGCATGCCGACGCTGCGATCAAGGCCGGCGCCACCCGCGAGGAAGTCGCCGCCACGCTGGCCACGGCGATCTCGCTGAATGCCGGCGCGGCGTACATCTACTCGCTGCGCGCGCTGGAAGCCTACGACACGCTCAAACCGGCGCCGCAAAGTTAAGCCGGAACTGTTGCGGCGTCACGCCCAGCCGGCGGTTGAACACACTGCGCATGTGCTGGGCATCACGGAACCCGCATCGATAGGCCACGGTCTTGAGCGGCACGGGGCTGCTTTCGAGCATCACCCGCGCCGCGTCCACCCGCGCGCGCTCGACAAACTCCGCGGGCGTTATCCGCGCCTCACGGGCAAACACCCGGGAGAAATTGCGCGCGCTCATATTGGCCGCCCTGGCCAGGTCGGCGATGGCCAAATCCCCCGTCAGGTTCGCCAATACGTAAAGCTGCACCTGCGCTACCGCTGACGTTGTTTCAGCGTGCGGCGTGAGGAACGGGCTGAATTGCGACTGCCCGCCCGCACGCTGGGTGAACACCACCAGCCGCTTGGCCACGCTCAGCGCGACTTCCGGGCCGTGGTCCTGGGCCAGCAAATACAACGACAAATCGATACCCGCCGTCACCCCGGCCGAGGTGTAGAGGTTATCGTCCTGAACATAGAGGCGGTCGGCTTCGACCTGGGCCGTGGGGCACAGGCGCGCCAGCTCGGCGGCATCGTTCCAATGGGTGGTGACGGTTTTGCCGTCCAGCAACCCGGCACGGGCCAGCATGAAAGCGCCGTTGCAGATCGAACCGAAGCGCTGCGCACGCGCGGTCGCGCCACGCAGCCAGTCATCGAACTCGGCGCCAAAGTCTTCAAAGGGCAACTGCGGGCCGCCAGCGACCAGCAGCAGGTCGTAGGCCTGCAGGGCTTCGCTGTAATGCCGGTGGGCCTGCAACGACAGGCCGTTGGAAGCCGCCATATTGCCGTGGCCGAAACCGATGACCTCCAACTGATAGTGCTCCTGCGGTGGCAGAAACCGGTTGGCCTCGCAGAACACGTCCATGGGGCCGGTCACGTCCAATGACTGGACGCCGGGGAAGATCAGGATGGCGACGGTTTTGCCCATGCACGACACACCTTATCTAACTGGATAAACACAAATCCCTGTGGGAGCTGGCTTGCCTGCGATGCAGACGCCCCGGTCCATCAGGTATACCGAGTAGATGCTATCGCAGGCAAGCCAGCTCCCACATTTGATCGGGTACACCCTTGGCGCGATGTGAAGGCACATTGGCCGACATCGCTCCCCCGCCAAGGTAGCTGCCTCACGGACACGCGACCAGACTGGAACCCTTTCCAGAGGAGAACCACCATGCGCACCACCATCGCCGGCATCCAGATCCCCGATAGCGCCCTGGCCAGGGCCACCACCGAATACATCCGTGACGTCGAATCCGATCTGCTCTATCACCATTCCCGCCGGGTGTTCCTGTTCGGCGCGCTGAGCGGCGAGCGCAAACAGTTGGCCTACAACCCAGAGCTGCTGTATGTCGGCGCGATGTTCCATGACCTGGGCCTGGTCGAAGGCCACCGCAGCGACAATGAACGCTTCGAAGTGGACGGCGCCAACGCAGCCGCTGCCTTTCTCAAGCCTTACGGGCTGAGCGATGACGATATCGAGCAAGTGTGGCTGTCCATTGCACTGCACACCACGCCAGGCGTGCCGCAGCATTTGCGGCCGACCGTGGCGCTGGTGACTGCCGGGGTGGAAATGGATGTGCTGGGCATGGACTATGCCGCGTTCAGCACTGTGCAGCGCGAAGCCGTGGTGCATGCGCATCCACGCGGTGAAGGGTTCAAGGAGTGCATCATCTGCGCCTTCGCCGACGGCTTGCGCCATCGCCCGCAGACCACGTTTGGCAACGTGAAGACCGATGTGCTGGTGGATCAGGAGCCGGGGTTCAAGCCGATGAACTTTGTGGAGGTGATTCGTAAGTCGCCGTGGGTGGCTTAGTTGACCTGAAATGCAATCAACTGTGGGAGCTGGCTTGCCTGCGATAGCGGTGTATCAGTCGACAGATGAGTCGACTGGCACGGCCTCATCGCAGGCAAGCCAGCTCCCACATTTTTTACCGCGTTCCGTCAGTTAGACCGGTGCAGGCGCGCGGCGCTTGTCCGGCTGCTGCCAACCATCGGCAGCCGCTTCTTCGATCGCTTGCTGGATGGCCTTCTTGCGGTGTTCCTCGGCACGGCGGCTGAAGAACCACACCAGGAAGGTCACCAACGACACCGCCAGCAGGATCAGGCTGGCCACGGCGTTGATCTCGGGTTTGACCCCAAGGCGCACCGCCGAGAACACTTCCATCGGCAATGTCGTCGAACCCGGTCCCGACACGAAGCTGGCCAATACCAAGTCATCCAGGGACAACGCGAACGACATCATGCCGCCTGCCGCCAACGACGGCGCGATCATCGGAATGGTGATCAGGAAGAACACCTTCCACGGCCGCGCGCCCAGGTCCATCGCCGCTTCTTCGATCGACAGGTCCAGCTCACGCAGGCGCGCCGACACCACCACCGCCACATAGGCCGCACAGAACGTGGTGTGGGCGATCCAGATGGTGACGATGCCACGCTCCTGGGGCCAACCGATCATCTGCGCCATGGCCACGAACAGCAGCAACAGCGACAGACCGGTGATCACTTCCGGCATCACCAGCGGCGCCGTCACCAGGCCACCGAACAGCGTGCGGCCCTTGAACTGGCTGATGCGCGTCAACACGAATGCCGCCAGCGTACCCAGGGCGACCGCAGCCACCGCCGTGTAGCAGGCGATTTCCAGCGAACGCGCCACCGAGCCCATCAATTGGGTGTTGTCCAGCAGGCCCACGTACCACTTGATCGACCAGCCGCCCCACACCGTTACCAGCTTGGACTCGTTGAACGAGTAGATCACCAGGATCAGCATCGGCAAGTAGATGAACAACAAGCCTACGACCAGCATGAAGCTGGAGAAACGAAAGCGTTTCATATCTTGCCCTCCAGCTCTTTGGCCTGGCTGCGGTTGAACAGGATGATCGGCACGATCAGGATCGCCAGCATCACCACCGCCAGGGCGGACGCCACCGGCCAGTCACGGTTGTTGAAGAATTCCTGCCACAGCACTTTACCGATCATCAGGGTTTCCGGACCGCCGAGCAGTTCCGGGATCACGAACTCGCCCACTACCGGGATAAAGACCAGCATGCAGCCGGCAATGATGCCGTTCTTGGACAGCGGCACGGTGATCTTCCAGAAGCTGTTGAAAGTGCTCGATCCCAGGTCGGACGCGGCCTCCAGCAGGCTCTGGTCGTGCTTCACCAGGTTGGCGTACAGCGGCAGGATCATGAACGGCAGGTAGGAATAGACCACGCCGATATACACCGCGATATTGGTGTTGAGGATCTGCAGCGGCTCGTTGATCAGCCCCATGGACATCAGGAAGCCATTGAGCAGACCGTTGTTGCTCAGAATGCCCATCCACGCATACACGCGGATCAGGATCGCGGTCCAGGTCGGCATCATGATCAGCAGCACCAGCACGGTCTGCATCTCTTTGCGCGCAGTGGCAATGGCGTAGGCCATCGGGTAGCCGATCAGCAGGCACAACAGCGTGCTGAAGAACGCCATCTTCAGCGAGCCCAGGTACGCGGAGATGTACAGGTCGTCGCCGGCCAGCAGTTGGTAGTTGGCCAGGTTCAGCACCAGCTGCAGCTTTTGCTCAACGTAGGTGTAGATCTCGGTGTAGGGCGGAATCGCCACGTCGGCTTCGGCAAAGCTGATTTTCAGCACGATGAAAAACGGCAGTGCGAAAAACAGGAACAGCCACAGGAACGGAATCCCGATGACCACCTGCTTGCCGGTGGGGACGATGCGATCCAAGCGCCGCTTGAACTTCTTCATGTTCATGAGCGAAGTACCACGCCGCTGTCGTCTTCCCACCACACGTAGACCTGGTCACCCCAGGTCGGACGCTGGCCACGGCGCTCGGCGTTGGCCACGAAGGACTGCACCAGCTTGCCGCTCGGCAGCTCCACGTAGAACACCGAGTGGCCGCCCAGGTAGGCGATGTCATGCACCTTGCCGCTGGACCAGTTGTGCTCGCAGGTCGGCATTTCGGTGGTGACCAGCAGCTTTTCCGGGCGGATGGCGTAGGTCACCGACTTGTCTTCCACCGCGGTGGCGATGCCGTAGCCGACGTAGATGTCACGGTCCAGGTCCGGGCACTTGAGCACCGCGTGGCCCTCGGCGTCATCCACCACTTGGGTGTCGAAGATATTGACGTTGCCGATGAACTCGCACACCAGGCGGCTGGTAGGCGTTTCGTAGATGTCGATCGGGCTGCCGATCTGCGCGATCCAGCCCAGGTGCATGATCGCGATGCGCTCGGCCATGGTCATGGCCTCTTCCTGGTCGTGGGTCACCATCACGCAGGTCACGCCGACGCGCTCAATGATCTCCACCAGCTCAAGCTGCATCTGCGAACGCAGTTTTTTGTCGAGCGCGCCCATCGGCTCATCGAGCAGCAACAGTTTCGGGCGCTTGGCCAAAGAGCGGGCCAAGGCCACACGCTGGCGCTGGCCGCCGGACAACTGGTGCGGCTTGCGCTTGGCATACTGGCTCATCTGCACCAGCTTGAGCATCTCGGCCACACGGGCGTCGACCTCGGCCTTGGGAATCTTGTCCTGTTGCAGGCCGAAGGCGATGTTCTGCGCCACGGTCATGTGCGGGAACAAAGCGTAGGACTGGAACATCATGTTGATCGGCCGCTCGTAGGGCGGCATATCGGTGATGTCCACCCCGTCGAGGTAGATGCGGCCTTCGGTCGGGCGCTCGAAGCCCGCGAGCATACGCAGCAAGGTGGACTTGCCCGAACCCGAACCGCCGAGCAAGGCGAAGATTTCGCCTTTCTTGATTTCCAGGGACACATCGTCCACGGCAATCGTCTCGTCGAACTTCTTCGTGACCCGGTCGATTTTGACCAGCACCTTTTTCGGTGTCTGGTCGCCCTCGAGGGCTTTCTTATAGGCGCCGGAGGCAACTGCCATTTACGAAACTCCCAACAAATTTGCAGTCCGCCCCAGGTGAGCGAACTTGGATAGTTTGAGCCTTACTTGCCCGTCTTGACCTTGGTCCAGCTGCGGGTCATTAAACGCTGCACCTTGGGGGGCAACTCGAAGTTGACGAATGTCCTGTCGAGCACCGCCTGCGGTGGGTAAACCGCTTCGTCGGTGCGTATCGATTGCTCCATCAGTTTGTCCGCCCCAGGGTTGGGGTTGGCGTAACCGACATAATCACTGACCTGGGCGATCACCTCAGGTTGCAGTAAATAGTTGATGAACGCGTGGGCCTCCTTGACGTTGGTCGCATCCTTGGGGATGGCCAGCACGTCAAACCACAGGTTGCCGCCTTCCTTGGGAATCACGTAGGCAATGTTCACGCCTTTGCCCGCCTCGGCCGCGCGGGCCTTGGCCTGGAACACGTCGCCGGAGAAACCTGCCGCTACGCAAATGTTGCCGTTGGCCAGGTCCGAGATGTACTTGGAAGAATGGAAGTAGGTCACGTAAGGACGCACTTTGAGCAGCTTGGCTTCGGCCTTCTTGTAGTCTTCCGGGTCGCTGCTGTTGGGATCCAGGCCCATGTAGTTGAGCACCGCCGGCAGCATTTCATCCGCCGAGTCCATGAACGATACGCCGCACGAGGCCAGCTTCTTCATGTTTTCCGGCTCGAACAGCACGGCCCAGGAATCGATATGGTCGACGCCCAGCACTTCCTTCACTTTATCGACGTTGTAGCCGATGCCGTTGGTGCCCCACAGGTACGGCACGGCGTACTGGTTGCCCGGGTCGTTCTTTTCCAGGCGTTTGAGCAACGCCGGGTCGAGGTTGGCGTAGTTCGTCAGCAATGACTTGTCGAGCTTCTGGAACGCCCCGGCCTTGATCTGCTTGCCGAGAAAGTGGTTGGACGGCACGACCACGTCGTAGCCGGTACGCCCGGCCAGCAGCTTGCCCTCCAGGGTTTCGTTGGAGTCGAAGACGTCATACACGGGCTTGATGCCGCTGGCTTTTTCGAAGTTGGCCAGGGTGTCGGTACCGATGTAGTCCGACCAGTTATAAATATGCACCGTGGGTGCGGCCTGCACGCTGACAGCCAGCGTGATACCTGCACCCACCAGCAAGGCTTTGCGAAATAAAGAAATTGGCAAGTGGAGGTCCTCTAAAATAGTTGGGCCTTAAAGTTGTTGCCCGGCAACAAAACCGGCGCGCAACTTACCCTCGATAAACCGATCCGGCAAAACTTTCTATCACTTAATTTGCAGGAGCTGGTTTATGTGGGAGCGGGCTTGCTCGCGAAGGTGGCGTATCAGTCGATACATAGGCTGGCTGACACACCGCCTTCGCGAGCAAGCCCGCTCCCACACAAGCTCGCTCCTGCAGGTTTTTTGCGTTACTTGCCGGATTTGATCTTGGTCCAGCTGCGTGTCATTTCACGCTGGGTTGCAGCCGGCAAATCAGCAATGGCGTAGAGCTTGGCCTGCACATCCGCTGGCGGGTAGATGCCCGGGTCGCTGGTGATGTCTTTGTCGACCAATGCGGTGGCTTTCTCGTTACCGTTCGGGAAACGCACGCTGTCGGTGATCGAAGCCATCACTTCTGGCTTGAGCAAGTAGTTCATGAACGTGTAGGCGGCGTCGACGTTTTCGGCATCTTTAGGGATGGCGACCATGTCGAAGAAGCTACCGGCGCCTTCTTTCGGAATGTCGTAGGCCACTTTCACCTTGCCGCCGGCTTCAGCCGCGCGGGACTTGGCCTGCTGGATGTCACCCGAGTAGCCCACGGCTACGCAGATGTTGCCGTTGGCCAGGTCGGAGATGTACTTGGACGAGTGGAAGTAACCGATCGAAGGACGGATCTTGAGGAACAACGCCTCGGCTTGCTTCAAGTCGTCTTTTTTCTGGCTGTCGGTGGGCAGGCCGAGGTAATGCAAGGCGATCGGCAGCATTTCGGTGGGCGAATCGAGGAAGCTCACGCCGCAGCTCTTGAGCTTGGCGATGTTCTCAGGCTTGAGCAGCACGTCCCACGAATCGATCTTGTCCACGCCCAGCGCAGCCTTGACCTTCTCCGGGTTGTAGCCGATGCCGATCGAACCCCACATGTACGGGAAGGCATGCTTGTTGTCCGGGTCGCTGACCGACACGGCTTTAAGCAGAGACTTGTTCAGGTTGTCGTAGTTGGACAGCTTGGACTTGTCCAGCTCCTGGTAGACGCCGGCCTTGATCTGCTTGGCCAGGAAGTTGTTCGACGGCACGACGATGTCGTAGCCGGACTTGCCTGCCAGCAGCTTGGCTTCCAGGGTTTCGTTGCTGTCGAAAACGTCATACACCACCTTGATGCCCGACTCTTTTTCAAAGTTGGCGATGGTGTCCGGTGCGATGTAGTCGGACCAGTTGTACACATGCAGCACTTTATCGTCTGCCTGCACCGCGCCCGCCATTGCGCCCATCAGGGACAAGGCGAGGAGGGTCTTGCCGGCGTTCTTCAAACCTGATGCCTTCATTTGGTGATGCTCCAATTTTTTTCTTTATTAGCCACAGCCTGCGTTATTTGCCGCAGGCGCAGACTAGCACTTAGCCCTGCAATGCCGCCAAGGTCAGGTCCAGGCATGTACGCGCCTTGGTCACCAACTCGTCGATTTCGGTCTTGCTGATCACCAGTGGCGGCGAAATGATCATGGTGTCGCCCACCGCGCGCATGATCAGGCCGTTATTGAAGCAGAAATTGCGGCAAATCATACCCACGCCTTTGCCTTCATAACGCTTGCGCGTGGCCTTGTCCTGCACCAGCTCGATCGCACCGAGCATGCCCACACCGCGCACTTCGCCCACCAGCGGATGATCCGCCAATTCCCTCAGACGCTTCTGCAAATACGGTGCCGTTTCGTCGTGAACGCGGCTGACGATCTTTTCATCGCGCATGATGCGGATGTTTTCCAGCGCCACCGCAGCGGCCACCGGGTGGCCGGAGTAGGTGAAGCCGTGGTTGAAATCACCGCCTTCGTTCAGTACGGCCACCACTTCATCGCGCACGATCAGGCCACCCATGGGGATGTAACCCGAGGTCAGGCCCTTGGCGATGGTCATCATGTGGGGCTTGAGGTCGTAGAAATCGCTACCGAACCACTCACCGGTGCGGCCGAAACCGCAGATCACTTCATCGGCGACAAACAGAATGTCGTATTTGGTGAGGATTTCCTTGATGCGCGGCCAGTAGCTAGCAGGCGGAACGATCACGCCACCGGCGCCCTGGATCGGCTCGGCAATAAAGGCACCGACGCTGTCCACGCCCAGTTCGAGGATTTTCTCTTCCAGCTGGTTGGCCGCCCAGATGCCGAATTCCTCAGGGCTCATGTCACCGCCTTCGCCAAACCAGTACGGCTGGGCGATGTGGGTGATGCCAGGGATCGGCAGGTCGCCCTGCTCATGCATGTAGGTCATACCGCCCAGGCTGGCGCCGGCCACGGTGGAGCCGTGGTAGCCGTTCTTGCGGCTGATGATGGTTTTCTTGTTGGGCTGGCCCTTGATCGCCCAGTGGTGGCGGACCATGCGCAACATGGTGTCGTTGCCTTCGGAGCCGGAACCGGTGAAGAACACGTGGTTCATGCCGGCAGGCGCGATATCGGAAATGGCCTTGGCCAGTTCCAGCACCGGCGGGTGAGCGGTCTGGAAGAACAGGTTGTAATACGGCAGTTCTTTCATCTGATTGGCGGCGGCGTCAGCCAGTTCATCGCGACCGTAACCGATCGCCACGCACCACAGGCCGGCCATGCCGTCGAGGATCTTGTTGCCTTCGCTGTCCCACAGGTAAACGCCGTGGGCTTTGGTAATGATGCGTGGGCCTTTCTCCTTCAATTGCTTGAAGTCGCTGAACGGCGCCAGGTGGTGATCGCTGCTCAAGGCTTGCCATTCACGGGTTTGCGGGTTGTTGCTGGACATACCACTCTCCTAGACTTTTCAGTGAAGGGCGCACTGTTCCCACAGCGCGCCCGGCGCATCAGACGGCGAAGAGCAGGAATTCCCGCTCCCACGAACTGATCACGCGCTTGAAGTTTTCATGCTCGGCCCGCTTGACCGCGACGTAGCCTGTGATGAACTTCTGACCCAGGTATTTCTCGATGGTCTTGCTGTTTTCCATGCGCTCCAGAGCGTCTTCGATGGTCAACGGCAGGCGCAGGTTGCGGCGCTCGTAACCACGGCCCACCACCGGCGCGCTCGGGTTATGGCCTTCAACCATGCCGATGTAGCCGCACAGCAGGCTGGCGGCAATCGCCAAGTACGGGTTGGCGTCGGCGCCCGGCAGGCGGTTTTCCACCCGCCGGTTCTGCGGGCCGGCATCCGGTACGCGCAGGCCGACAGTGCGGTTTTCTTCGCCCCACTCCACGTTCACCGGCGCCGAGGTGTCAGGCAGGAAGCGGCGGAATGAGTTCACGTTGGGGGCGAACAACGGCAGCAATTCGGGAATGAATTTCTGCAGGCCGCCAATGTGGTTGAGGAACAGCTGGCTCATGCTCCCGTCTTCGTTGGAGAAGACGTTCTTGCCGGTGGTGATGTCGATGATGCTCTGGTGCAAGTGCATCGCGCTGCCAGGCTCGCCGGTCATGGGCTTGGCCATGAAGGTGGCGGCCACGTTGTGCTTGAGCGCGGCTTCACGCATGGTGCGCTTGAACACCAGGATCTGGTCGGCCAGGGACAGGGCATCGCCGTGACGGAAGTTAATTTCCATCTGCGCGGTGCCGTCTTCATGAATCAGGGTGTCGAGGTCCAGCTCCTGCAGTTCGCACCAGTCGTAGACGTCTTCGAACAAAGGGTCGAATTCGTTGGCCGCTTCTATAGAGAAGGATTGGCGACCGGTCTCCGGGCGACCGGAACGGCCAATTGGCGGTTGCAGCGGGAAGTCCGGGTCTTCGCAGCGCTTGGTCAGGTAGAACTCCATCTCCGGCGCGACGATGGGCTGCCAGCCGCGATCAGCGTAGAGCTTGAGGACTTTCTTGAGCACGTTGCGCGGCGACAGCTCGATCGGGTTGCCTTGCTTGTCGTAGGTGTCGTGGATCACTTGGGCGGTCGGCTCGATGGCCCAGGGCACCAGGAACACCGCGTTCTGGTCGGGGCGGCAGATCATGTCGATGTCCGCCGGGTCGAGCAATTCGTAATAGATGTCGTCTTCGACATAGTCCCCGGTCACGGTCTGCAACAGAACGCTCTCGGGCAGGCGCATGCCTTTTTCGGCGATGAACTTGTTGGTCGGCGAGATCTTGCCCCGGGTGATGCCGGTGAGGTCGCCAATCATGCATTCGACTTCTGTGATCTTGTGGTCTTTCAACCAATCGGTGAGCTGGTCGAGGTTGTTACTCATAAATGCCTCTGGGCTGGGTTTCCTGGCATCCATTAAAGGCCAGGCGTTGGTTGACGCAGCATCCGCGTCGTTTTTTCATTCAGGGTAGGAGCTTACCTGCCATTTGCTGCAACGTTGCATTCCTCACGCCAACGTTGTGCGTAATTTTGAGCAGCGTAGTGGGCTCAGGCGGTTCGGCGCAGAATGAGGAGGTAAAAAAGAGGTCGGCCCGGGCGTCAAGAATATTGGCCGGTTCGCGGGCATTTACGCGGGAAGGATGAACGGGTGACACAGCCTGTCTGGAGCAGGCCAAGACGCCAGGCGGCGGCAGGAGAAACATGAAGCACCCCGGTATTATTGCTGTTATGGGTTTGAATCGAGCTTAGCCTTGTTCATTTTTTTACACAACACCCCCGTAAAAAATACAACACGGGCCGCTCAAGCCTGCGAGTCCCAAGACCTTCAAACCCAAAAAACCGCCCCAAAAAGCCCCAAAAAAGCCTTCGTGGCGCTTTTTTAGGGCAAAAAAGCCCTCGCTTGACTTCGGCATGCCGTTCGGGTTGACTGAAACCAGAAAAGATCAATGATTGATATTTTTAACAACAAAGGTGTTGCATCATGTCGGTACCCCCGCGTGCCGTTCAGCTTAACGAAGCGAACGCGTTCCTTAAGGATCATCCTGAGGTTCTGTACGTAGACCTTCTAATTGCGGATATGAATGGTGTGGTGCGCGGCAAGCGCATCGAACGCACCAGCCTCCACAAGGTTTACGAGAAGGGCATTAACCTGCCTGCCTCTTTATTTGCCCTGGATATCAACGGCTCTACGGTGGAAAGCACCGGCCTGGGCCTGGACATCGGTGATGCTGACCGAATCTGTTATCCAATCCCCGACACCCTGTGCAATGAGCCCTGGCAAAAGCGCCCTACCGCGCAACTGCTGATGACCATGCACGAACTGGAAGGTGAACCCTTCTTCGCCGATCCGCGCGAAGTGCTCCGCCAAGTCGTCAGCAAGTTCGACGACATGGGCCTGACCATCTGCGCTGCCTTCGAGCTCGAGTTCTACCTGATCGACCAGGAGAACGTGAACGGCCGCCCTCAACCGCCGCGCTCGCCGATCTCGGGCAAACGCCCGCACTCGACACAGGTCTACCTGATCGACGACCTCGACGAATACGTCGACTGCCTCCAGGACATTCTGGAAGGCGCCAAGGAACAAGGCATCCCGGCCGACGCCATCGTCAAGGAAAGTGCCCCGGCGCAGTTCGAAGTGAACCTGCACCACGTGGCCGACCCGATCAAGGCCTGCGACTACGCCGTACTGCTCAAGCGCCTGATCAAGAACATCGCCTACGACCATGAGATGGACACCACCTTCATGGCCAAGCCTTACCCGGGCCAGGCAGGCAACGGTTTGCACGTACACATCTCCATTCTGGACAAGGACGGCAAGAATATCTTTGCCAGCGAGGATCCCGAGCAGAACGCCGCATTACGTCACGCGATCGGCGGTGTGCTCGAGACCCTGCCCGCCCAGATGGCGTTCCTGTGCCCTAACGTGAACTCCTACCGTCGTTTCGGCGCACAGTTCTACGTGCCGAACTCGCCGTGCTGGGGCCTGGATAACCGTACCGTGGCGATTCGCGTACCGACCGGCTCGTCCGATGCCGTACGTATCGAACACCGCGTGGCCGGCGCCGATGCCAACCCCTACCTGCTGATGGCCTCGGTCCTGGCAGGCGTGCACCACGGTCTGACCAACAAGATCGAACCTGGCGCACCGGTGGAAGGCAACAGCTACGAGCAGAACGAACAAAGCCTGCCGAACAACCTGCGTGATGCACTGCGCGAATTGGACGACAGCGAAGTGATGGCCAAGTACATCGATCCTAAATACATCGATATCTTTGTGGCCTGTAAGGAAAGTGAGCTGGAGGAGTTCGAACACTCCATCTCCGACCTTGAGTACAACTGGTACCTGCATACCGTGTAAGCGGTTGCAGCAGTAGAGGAACGCCGCTGACTTGGGTCAGCGGCGTTTTTTTATGGGTTTCTTCCGGTAGACCGCAGTGGCTTCATCGCAGGCAAGCCAGCTCCCACATTTGATTTGTGAATGCATTCAAGTGTGGGAGCTGGCTTGCCTGCGATGGCGTCCTGGCAGACAACACAGATTCCTGCTCATACAATGCCCGCTGCCTTGTAGGAGACTTCCATGACCACCCGCCCCGCCCCTCGCAAACCCCGTGCCCGCAGCCAGGCGCGGATCGACGCGATCCTCGACGCGGCCCGCACCTTGCTGGCCACCGAAGGCGTGGCGAGTTTGTCGATCTACAGCGTGGCCGAGCGGGCGCAGATTCCGCCGTCGTCGGTGTATCATTTTTTCGCCAGCGTTCCGGCGCTCCTGGAAGCATTGACCGCCGATGTGCACGCCGCTTTCCGCGCCGCGATCCAGGCGCCCATCGAGCATGATTCACTCAAGCACTGGCGCGATGTGTCCTGCATCGTCGAGCAGCGCATGCTCGTCATCTACGACCAGGACGCCGCCGCACGCCAGTTGATCCTGGCGCAGCACGGGCTCACCGAGGTCACCCAGGCCGACCGTCAGCATGACCTGGAGTTGGGGGACTTGATGCTGGAGGTGTTCAACCGTCACTTCGAAGTGCCAACGCTACCGAGCGATGTGGATGTGTTTGCCCTGGCGCTGGAGTTGAGCGACCGCGTCTATGCGCGCTCGATGCATCAGCATGGGCTGATCACGCCGCGCATGGCGGAGGAAGGGATGCGGGTGTTTGATGCGTATGTGGGGCTTTATTTGCCGGCGTATTTGCCTAAGCGCTGAGTTTTGTACTGGCCGGACTGGCCTCTTCGCAGGCAAGCCAGCTCCCACATTGACCGAGTTTCACCTTTGAAATGCGGTCAATGTGGGAGCCGGGCTTGCCCGCGATGTGGGCCTCAAGGGCAACGCCAATCACAACTTGGCAATCGACACCTCAGTGGATTTCACAAAGGCAATCACCTCACTGCCAATCACCAGCTCCAGCTCCTTGACCGAGCGGGTAGTGATCACGGACGTGACGATGCCGGACGCAGTCTGCACATCGATTTCCGACAGCACGTCGCCTTCGACGATTTCCTTGATGGTGCCCTTGAACTGGTTGCGTACGTTGATGGCTTTGATAGTCATGGTGTTTTCCTGTGTGAGTTATTGAGCCCAACGCAATTGCGTCGGCAGCGGTGAAACAGGTTCAGGTTCCGGCGGCGTGCCGGGCAGAGACAGCACACGGTTGAGCACTTCGGCTTCCAGCGCGGCCAGGCGGTGCGAGCCGCGGGCCCGTGGGCGTGGCAGGTCGACGATCAGGTCGAGGCCGATTTCGCCGTCTTCGATCAGGATTACGCGGTCGGCAATCGCCACCGCTTCGCTGACGTCGTGGGTCACCAGCAACACGGTAAAACCGTGTTTCTGCCAGAGGTTTTCGATCAGTTGCTGCATCTCGATACGGGTCAGGGCATCCAGCGCGCCCAACGGCTCATCGAGCAACAGCAGGCGCGGTTGGTGGATCAAGGCGCGGGCCAGGGCCACGCGTTGCTTCTGCCCACCGGACAGCGCCGCCGGCCACTCATTGGCCCGCTCGGCCAGGCCGACCGCTTCCAGGGCGTCCAGGGCTTTAGGCCGCCAGTTGCCTTTAAGACCCAGGCCGACGTTGTCGATGATTTTTTTCCACGGCAGCAGGCGCGCCTCCTGGAACATCAACCGCGTGTCGGCGATTGCCTCGGCCAGCGGCGCGGAACCGGCCAGCAGCTCACCGCCGCTGGCTTTGTCCAGGCCTGCCAGCAGGCGCAGCAAGGTACTTTTGCCGCAACCGCTGCGCCCGACCACCGCCACGAACTGGCCGGCAGGGATGTGCAGGTCGATGTCCTTGAGCACTTCGCGCGCGCCAAAGGCCTTGCGCAGTTTGCGTACCGCCAAGGGAATGCCCTTGAGCAGGCGCGGGGGTTGTTGAGCTGTCATGCCGCACCTCCTTTGTTGCCTTGATAAGCCGGATGCCAGCGCAGCCACACACGTTCCAGGCCGCGCGCCGCCAGGTCGGCGAGCTTGCCGAGGATGGCGTACATCACGATGGCCAGCACCACCACGTCGGTTTGCAGGAATTCACGCGCGTTCATCGCCAGGTAACCGATGCCCGAGCTGGCGGAGATGGTTTCCGCAACGATCAGCGTCAGCCACATGAAGCCCAGGGCAAACCGCACGCCCACCAGGATCGACGGTAGCGCGCCCGGCAGGATCACTTGCCAGAACAGGCTGAAGCCGGACAAGCCATAACTGCGCGACATTTCCACCAGCGCCGGGTCGACGTTGCGGATGCCGTGGTAGGTATTCAGGTAAATCGGGAACAGCGTGCCGAGCGCGACCAGGAAAATCTTCGCCGTCTCGTCGATGCCGAACCACAGGATCACCAAGGGAATCAGCGCCAGGTGCGGCACGTTGCGGATCATCTGCACCGAGCTGTCCAACAGGCGTTCACCCCACGTCGACAGGCCGGTGATGAAACCCAAGGCCAGGCCGATGCTGCCGCCGATCACAAAACCCAGGCCCGCGCGCCAGCCGCTGATGGCCAGGTGCGTCCAGATCTCACCGCTGGCTATCAGGTTGGCGCCCGCTTCAATCACCGCACTGGGTGCCGGCAGGATGCGTGTCGACAACCAGCCCGCCGACACCGACAGCTGCCACACCGCCAGCAGCAGAATCGGCAAGATCCAGGGCGCCACACGATGGCTTAGTTTTTCAACATTCATGGCGCTGCCTCAGCTCTGCGACGCAGCTTTGGGAAGG
Source organism: Pseudomonas sp. SWRI18 (assembly GCF_014268345.1). NCBI lineage: Bacteria > Pseudomonadati > Pseudomonadota > Gammaproteobacteria > Pseudomonadales > Pseudomonadaceae > Pseudomonas > Pseudomonas sp. SWRI18. The sequence goes on along the minus strand of NZ_JACCQQ010000001.1, from coordinate 408,024 downwards.
ATATCGTTGGCCACCATCTCGCCGAACGGGCTCACATACCCGGCGCCCTTTGGCAGCTCGGGACGTTCGACGTCCAGGTGTGGGAATAGCAGCTCGGCGACCCGATACGACTCTTCCAGGTGTGGATAACCGGAGAAAATAAACGTGTCGATGCCCAGCGCCGCGTACTCATTGACCCGTGCCGCTACGGTTGGGCCATCGCCTACCAGCGCGGTACCGGCACCGCCGCGTACCAGGCCGACACCGGCCCACAGGTTGGGGCTGACTTCCAGGTTGTCGCGGCTGCCGCCATGCAGGGCGGCCATGCGTTGCTGGCCCACCGAGTCAAAGCGCGACAACGACGCCTGGGCGCGGGCGATAGTCTCATCGTCCACATGGGAGATCAGTTTGTCGGCGGCTTGCCAGGCTTCGGCGTTGGTTTCGCGCACGATCACATGCAAACGAATACCGAAGCGCACGGTGCGCCCAAGCTTCGCGGCCTTGGCTCGCACCTGGGCGATTTTTTCCGCGACGGCGGCCGGTGGCTCGCCCCAGGTCAGCACCATCTCAACCTGTTCGGCGGCCAAGTCCTGGGCCGCTTCGGAGGAACCGCCAAAGTACAGCGGCGGACGGGGCTGCTGGATCGGCGGGTAGAGCAGCTTGGCGCCTTTGACGCTGATGTGCTCGCCGTCGTAGTCCACGGTTTCGCCTTCGAGCACACGGCGCCAGATGCGGGTGAACTCCACCGAGGCCTGGTAGCGTTCTTCATGGTTGAGGAACAAACCGTCGCCGGCCAGCTCTTCCGGGTCGCCGCCAGTGACCAGATTGAACAGCGCGCGGCCGCCGGACAACCGGTCCAGGGTCGCGGCCTGGCGCGCGGCCACCGTCGGGGAAATGATCCCGGGGCGCAGCGCGACGAGGAATTTCAAACGCTGGGTCACCGGGATCAGCGACGCAGCCACCAGCCAGGAGTCTTCGCAGGAGCGCCCGGTAGGGATCAGCACCCCGCCGAAACCCAGGCGGTCGGCGGCCTGGGCCACTTGCTGCAGGTAACCGTGATCGACGGCGCGAGCGCCTTCGGCGGTGCCGAGGTAATGGCCGTCGCCGTGAGTAGGCAGGAACCAGAAAATATTGAGGCTCATGGAGTTGTCTCCTGAAAAAGTCGGATTACGGCGCTTTAGCCACGGCGGCGGGCGGTGTCCAGATCACGTCCTTGATGCTCAAGGGCTTGGGGATCAATTTGAGCTGGTAGAAGGTGTCGGCAATTTTCTGCTGGGCGGCGACCACTGCCGGGGTCAGGAACACCGCACCGAAGCCTTGGCGCTTCATTGAGGTCAAGGTGACATCGGCGGGCAGCCCCAGCAGCGGCGCTACCTGCGCGGTGACTTGTTCGGGGTTGGCCTTGGCCCATTCGCCCACGGCGCGCACTTCTTCCACCAGCGCCGCGACGATTTCAGGGTGCTGCTCTGCATAGGGCTTGGTTGCCAGGTAGAACTGATGGTTGTCGGCGATGCCGGTGCCATCGCGCAGGGTGCGCGCTTGCAGCTGTTTCTCGGCGGCAGCCTGGTACGGGTCCCAGATGACCCAGGCGTCGACACTGCCACGCTCGAACGCGGCACGCGCATCGGCGGGCGGCAGGAACACGGTGTGCACGTCGGTGTATTTGAGGCCGGCGTCTTCCAGGGCACGCACCAGCAGGTAGTGCACGTTGGAGCCTTTGTTGAGCACGACTTTCTTGCCCTTGAGCTCGGCCACGGATTTGATCGGCGAGTCTTTGGGCACCAGGATCGCTTCACTGGTCGGCGCCGGCGGCTCGTAGGCGACGTAGAGCAGGTCGGCACCGGCCGCCTGGGCGAAGACCGGCGGCGTTTCGCCGGTCACGCCAAAGTCGATGGAGCCGACGTTCAGGCCTTCGAGCAATTGCGGGCCGCCAGGAAACTCGGTCCATTGCACGTTCACGCCCTGGGCGGCCAGGCGTTTTTCCAGGGTGCCCTTGGCCTTGAGCAACACCAGCGTGCCGTACTTTTGATAACCGATACGCAAGGTCTCGGCCGCTTGAGCTTGAACAATGACGCCGAAGGACACAGCCGCAGCAAACAGTGCGACCAGACCACGACGCAAGATGACAGTGCGCATGGCGCTCTCTCCAAAAATGCGATGAGGGTTTTGGCTGCACCTGCTTGGCCGTTGGCGGCTGAGTAAGGTGAGGGTTTTTCCAGGTTTCGGGTAAGGCTTAAATGCTCCAGCGAGCAGTCAATAAACGGTCATTCAACGCATTCGGGTCCAGCGGTTGCGGGCGGCGGGCCATGGCGCTGTAGAGCGTTTCCAATGCCTCGTGCAAACGCTGCTCGAGCACCGGAACCAACTGCGCCTGGACGCTGCCTTCGCCATAGGCGATCTGGCTGTCTTCGGCAAAAATACCGTGGAGCAATTCCTGGGCTTTCAGCGCCGACAGAACCGGCTTCAAGGCGTAGTCCACCGCCAGCATGTGGGCGATGCTGCCGCCGGTCGCCATCGGCAACACGATCTTGTGGGCCAGGGCGCGTTCGGGCAGCAGGTCGAGCACGGTCTTCAGTGCGCCGGAAAACGAAGCCTTGTACACCGGCGTGGCGATCACCAGGCCGTCGGCGTTCGCCACCTGTTGCAGCAGGTCGACGACCTTGGGGCTGTCGAAGCGCGCGTGCAGCAGGTCTTGCGCCGGAAAGTCGCGTATCTGGTAACTCACCACCTCTACGCCTTTGTCTTGCAACCACTGACGGGTTTTTTCCAGCAGCACCCCGGAGCGGGAACGCTGACTGGGACTGCCTCCAAGTGTTACGACCAACATGCAGGAATTCCTTGAGCGGGTGTCGGCGGTTCGCTGTGTGGCGATGGCGCCAAGATGGAACAGACCATATCAGCAGATTTATATATCTATAAATCTTATTTTTTCATTTGGTTATTCTTTAAATGCATATTAGTTCCGTGAATCATCGGGCGAAAAAAAAGGCCGTCGAAACGGCCTGAAAACCCCTGCTATGTGAGAATTGAAATGCGGTCAAACCTGTGGGAGCGGGCTTGCTCGCGAATGCGGTGGGTCAGTCACACCTGTATCGACTGACCCACCGCATTCGCGAGCAAGCCCGCTCCCACAGGGGTTCTGTGTCAACGATTAGGTTGCGGGGTGAGACGCAAGTAAGGCTTCACGGCGCGATACCCCTTCGGAAAGCGTCGCTTGATCTCTTCCTCGTCCTTGAGCGACGGCACGATCACCACTTCATCGCCGTCCTGCCAGTTGGCGGGGGTGGCGACCTTGTGGTTGTCGGTCAGCTGCAACGAGTCGATCACCCGCAGGATCTCGTGGAAGTTGCGGCCCGTGCTGGCCGGATAGGTGATGGTCAGGCGGATCTTCTTGTTCGGGTCGATCACGAACAGGGAGCGTACGGTGAGGGTGTCACTGGCGTTCGGGTGGATGAGGTCGTACAGGTCGGACACCTTGCGGTCGGCATCCGCCAGGATCGGGAAGTTGACCACGGTATGCTGGGTTTCATTGATGTCTTCGATCCACTTGTGGTGCGAGTCCACCGGGTCGACTGACAGCGCGATGGCCTTGACGCCACGCCTGGCGAACTCGTCCTTGAGCTTGGCGGTGAAGCCAAGCTCAGTGGTGCACACCGGGGTGAAGTCTGCTGGGTGGGAAAACAGCACACCCCAGCTATCGCCCAGCCATTCGTGGAAACGAATTTTGCCGGCGCTGGAATCCTGTTCGAAGTCGGGGGCGATATCGCCCAGTCTTAGGCTCATGGTGTGGCTCCTGGTGAGTGCTTATGGAGCCCACTGTGCATGCAACGGGGATTATTTAAAAAGAATAAATATCGATTTATCTAGACGATAAAGGAATATTAAAAATCTGTTCATTGGACGCAGGCAAAGACGAAGAGCACGATCGGTTTCAAGGTTTGAGAAGGCCTTGATACGTTGTACAGAGGGGTCAGGAAGGGCTTGCGGGGGTTTAGCCCGACTTGAAGGCAAGACACCTTGCCCGGTGTTGCACCGGGCAAGGTTTTATACAGTTACAACCGCTTTACGCTACTAGAACAGTGGCAGCGAGTAGCTGACGATCAGACGGTTTTCGTCCTGATTGCGCTGGCCGGCAATGTCGTTGCGCCACATTGCGTTTTTCCAAGCAACACCAACGTTCTTCAGTGGACCTTCTGGTACGACGTAGGCAACAGTGATGTCACGTTCCCACTCGTTCGCGCCATTGGAGTTCACAGTCCGTTGTGGTGTGGTAGCACCGACGGCACCGCGGGTATCGACGTTGTCGCCACGCAGGTAAACGACGCCAGCGGTCAGGCCGGGTACGCCAATCTTGGCGAAGTCGTAGGCGTAGCGAGCCTGCCAGGTACGTTCACCAGCACGGGCAAACTTGGAGATCTGCGAGTCAGTGGTCAGGTAAGCCGACGCCCCATCGCCCTGGTTCAAGAACGGGAAGTCACTGTCGCCATTGCTGACCTGGTAACCACCACCGAAAGTGTGACCTGCCACCGAATACAGGAACAGGCCGCTGTACAGGTTGTTGTCGACTTTACCTTTGGTGATGTTGTTACCCGCGGCGTTAGTGCCGTAGTCACCGCTGGTGAAGTAGTTAGCATCGTTACTGTTGTTACCATCAGAGCGGCTGTTGAAGTAACGCAAGTCGGTTTTCAACACGCCAGGACCGATGGCCCAGTTGTGCAGCAGGCCCAGGAAGTGTTGCTTGTAGAACTGATCCAGATTGCCGTAGTAATACTGGGCAGTCAGGTCTTTGGTGATTTTGTAGTCACCGCCAGCATAGTAGAACTTGTTGCTGTCGCGACCAGAGGCAGTACGCCCGTTGGCACCCGCGATGGACAGGTTTTCAACGTTGCTGGAGTTACGACCCTTGGCCTTTTCGATCTGACCGGCAACCAGCGTCAGGTCCTTGATGTCGCCCGAAGTGATCTGGCCACCTTGGAAAGTCTGCGGCAGGAGACGGCCGTCGTTAGTCACGATAACGGGCAACTTAGGTTGCAACGTGCCCAATTTCAGTTCGGTCTGGGAAATCTTGGCTTTGGCGGTCAGGCCCAGGCTGGAGTAGTTATCAACAGCTTCGCCGTTGGATTTGCTCGGGAAAACCGTGCCACCGTAAGAACCGTAGTTGGTAGCAGTCTTGCCGCTAGCGCCGTTGGTGCCGCCGCCCGAATCCAGACGCACGCCCAGCAGACCGATAGCGTCAATACCGAAGCCCACAGTACCTTGGGTGTAACCCGAGATGAAACGCAGGTCGAAGGCTTGGCCCCATTCTTCTTGCTTGTTCTGCGCGCCGGCCGCTTTGGTAGCGTCGTCACGGTTATCCGTGTTGATGTAGAAGTTACGCAGCCCCAGTGTCGCCTTGCTGTCTTCGATAAAACCGGCAGCGCCTGCTTGCTGGGCGATTGCGCCCAAAGCTACAGCCAAAGCCAAGGTGGACTTATTCATGTACCGCTCCTCTCGTTTCTAATTTTTGTATTTCTTCGGTCTCGGGTCTGACGCCCTCGATCCACAGATGCGCGATTAGCACCGGATAGTGACCACCAAGTCAATCGTAACCTTGTGTGTCTACTACCTTCGTCTAACTGCAGTTGATTTGGTCCCTGCAGGGTAATGAGTTTTTCATACACCCAAAAAGAATTGTTTCTTTCTTTTTCATACCCTTTAGGAATAAGTATTTTTATGACGCAAGTCAGTCAGCCTAGACGAACCACGCCAAAAGCTAATTCCTAAAAGGTATTTTTTATTTTTTGAGTCGCCCAGTGTGGCGATGCTGCGTACATCACCCAAGGTCCGGAAGGCGACGCATCATCGCGAAACACATATCCTCCCGTCAATTTGTTACAGTTTTTATGTCACTAATAGTTTCTTTTGGTGTCAAAGCCGTCCAGTTCAGCAGCGGCCAGCCGAATCCCCTCTCGCCCTGCCCATCGTATCGGCCTGGATCAATAGTTCTGAAGCATGGGTGGGAAGCCTTGGGCCGAAAATCGCGGAATAAATGCGATTCCCTGTGGGAGCTGGCTTGCCTGCGATGCAGACGCCTCGGTTTTTCAGTTCGACCGAGGTGACGCTATCGCAGGCAAGCCAGCTCCCCACACAGGCCAGGCCTGGGCCCTTAGAGGGCCTTTTCGAAAATCTTCGAGTTACGCTGGTAGTTGTACAGCGACGCCCGCGCCGATGGCAGGCGATCCACACTGCTCGGCTCAAACCCGCGCTCACGGAACCAGTGGGCAGTGCGGGTGGTAAGCACGAACAAGGTCTTCAAACCCTGCGCCCGGGCACGGGTCTGGATACGTTCGAGCAACACATCACCACGGGCGCCGTGCCGGTACTCCGGATTCACCGCCAGGCACGCCAGCTCACCCGCGTCCGAATCGGCGATCTGATACAGCGCCGCACACGCGATGATCATGCCTTCGCGCTCCACCACGCTGAATTGCTCGATCTCGCGCTCCAGCACCTCTCGCGAGCGGCGCACCAGGATGCCCTGCTCTTCCAGCGGGCTGATCAGGTCGAGCAAGCCGCCCACGTCCTCGATCGCCGCTTCGCGCACCAATTCGAACTGTTCCTGGGCCACCAGCGTGCCGCCGCCGTCACGGGTAAACAGCTCGGTGAGCAAGGCGCCGTCTTCGGCGTAGCTGACGATATGACTGCGCCCTACTCCACCGCGACAAGCCTGCGCGGCGGCGTCGAGCAATTCAGCCTGGTAGTTGCTGCCCAAACGTTGCAGGTGGGCCGGTACTTGTTGCGGGCGCAGTTCGCGCACCAGGCGCCCGTTTTCGTCGATCAGGCCAAGATCAGCGCCGAACAGCAGCAATTTGTCGGCGCCCAGGTCGATGGCGGCGCGCGTGGCGACGTCTTCGCAGGCCAGGTTGAAGATCTCACCCGTGGGCGAGTAGCCCAGCGGTGACAGCAAAACGATGGAACGCTCGTCCAGCAGGCGGTTGATGCCCTTACGGTCTACCCGGCGCACTTCGCCGGTGTGGTGGTAGTCCACTCCGTCCAGTACGCCGATGGGCCGTGCGGTCACGAAGTTGCCGCTGGTCACGCGCAGGCGCGAACCCTGCATCGGCGACGAGGCCATGTCCATCGACAGGCGCGCCTCAATGGCGATACGCAGGTGGCCGACCGCGTCGATCACACACTCCAGCGTCGCCGCATCGGTGATGCGCATACCTTCGTGGTAAGTCGGAGTGAGGCCGCGCGCCTCGAGGCGCACTTCGATTTGCGGGCGCGAACCGTGCACCAGCACCAGCCGCACGCCAAGGCTGTGGAGCAGCACCAGGTCGTGGACGATATTGCCGAAGTTGGGGTGTTCCACACCGTCGCCGGGCAGCATGACGACAAAGGTGCAGTCGCGGTGGGCATTGATGTAAGGGGAAGCGTGACGAAGCCAATTAACGTAGTCGGGCATAGAACCTGGGCCTGTAATAAAAAGCAGCCGAAAAAGGATGAATCGTGAAAGCGCACGGCGGGCTGATGGTTATCGTCGGAACAGGCTTGGCGACACGCTCACTCTCCTTTTATGTACGAACAGGCAGGGGTTAATTTATGCGGGTTTCAGGCAGTAATGTTCGATCAGTTCCCGCAATAGACGCACTGTAGGCGTCAAGCGTGACATTTCGAGGTACTCGCCCGGCTGGTGCGCGCAGGCGATGTCGCCAGGGCCGAGTACCAGGGTTTCACACCCAAGGCGCTGAAGATAAGGCGCTTCGGTGCCGAACGCTACTGCTTCGGCACGATGGCCGGTCAAACGTTCCGCCACCCGCACCAGCTCGGCATCTTCAGCCTGCTCGAACGGCGGCACTTCGGGGAACAACGGCGCGTAGTCAATCTTGACCTGATGGCGCTCGGCCAAGGGCACGAGCTTCTGCCGGATGGCCGCGCGCAACACCTCGGGGTCCATGCCCGGCAGGGGGCGCAGGTCGAACTCCAGGGAGCACTGGCCACAGATGCGGTTGGGATTGTCACCACCATGGATGCAGCCCAAATTCAGGGTCGGCTGCGGCACGCTGAATTGCGGGTTGCGGTACTCGCGCTGCCAGGCCAGGCGCAGGCCACGCAGTTCGCCAATGGCGTCGTGCATGGCTTCAAGGGCGCTGTGACCCAGGCGCGGATCCGACGAATGGCCACTCTGGCCGAGGATGTCGATGCGCTCCATCATCACGCCTTTATGCAGGCGAATCGGCTTGAGCCCGGTCGGCTCGCCAATCACGGCAGCGCGGCCCAACGGGCGCCCAGCGTCGGCCAACGCGCGGGCGCCGGCCATGGAGCTTTCTTCATCGCAGGTCGCGAGAATCAGCAGTGGCTGCTTGAATGGCTGGTCCAGCAGCGGCAGCACGGCTTCAATGATCAATGCGAAAAAACCCTTCATGTCGCAGCTGCCCAGTCCTACCCAGCGGCCGTCGACTTCCGTCAGCTTGAGCGGGTCGGTCTTCCACAGTGCGGCGTCGTAGGGGACGGTATCGCTATGGCCGGCCAGCACCAGCCCACCCGGCCCGCTGCCGAAACTGGCGAGCAGGTTGAACTTGCCGGGGCTGACCTGCTGTATGTCGATGGCGAACCCCAAGTCCCCCAACCAACCGGCGAGCAAGTCGATGACGGGGCGGTTACTCTGGTCGAGAGACGCTTGGGTGCAACTGACCGACGGCGCGGCAATCAGTGCGGCGAACTGCTCTTGCATAGACGGTAACGGCATGCGCGGTCTCCCTGGTTCCCGGATGAAGCCCACTATAGAACCATCTGCACGCCACAATAAACCGTTGCGGCGCGTTGCCGGGCTCAGTCCTGTACACTGCACGACCTTGGCAGCCACACTTTTCCCCGGCTGCGCTCCCGATCCTGGATTTTCCGGCCATGCATAAAGAAACCGAAATAAAGCTGCGCGTCAGCCGCGAAACACTTGCCGCGCTGCGTGAGCACCCGCTACTGAAAAAACGCAACAAAAGTGGCTGGGAACGCCGTGAGTTGATGAACCAATATTTCGACACCCCCGAGCGCGACCTGGCCCAGGCCAAAGTCGCCCTGCGCCTGCGCAAGGACGGTGACGATATCATCCAGACCCTCAAGACCCGCGGCCAGAGCGTTGCCGGTTTGTCGGAACGTAACGAATACAACTGGGAACTGCCCAAAGCCAAGCTCGATGTGAAGAAACTCGACGGCGAATGCTGGCCCGAGCAACTGGCCGAACTGGACAAAAAGACCCTCAAGCCGATCTTCACCACCGACTTTGTGCGTGAACGCGCCGAAATCGCCTGGGGCCGTGGCAAGGCCAAAGTCGTGATCGAAGCCGCCCTGGACCTGGGCCACGTGGTGATCGGCAAGCAGAAGGAAGAAATCTGCGAGCTGGAACTGGAACTGCGCGAAGGCGAACCGGCTGCCCTGCTGGAACTGGCCGCCGAACTGGCCGCGACCCTGGCCCTGATGCCATGCGACATCAGCAAGGCCGAGCGCGGCTATCGCCTGTACGACGCCGACAGCTACTCGCTGAGCCTGCCGGCGCCGCAGATCCACGCCGAAATGCCGTTGGACGACGCCTTCGCTGCGATCATGTGGCACTTGCTGGGCAGCAGCCAGCGCCTGGCCGAGCAATATCGTTTCAATGGTCACTGGCGCCTGCTGCAAGACTGGGTCGACACCCTCGGCGAACTGCGCGCCCTGATCGGCAGCCTCGGCCAAGCGGCACCGCGCCAATCCACCAGCGAACTGCGCAGCGCCCTCGATGCCCTGCTGGAAGACTGGCGCCCACTGGTACAAGCCGGTGACGATGACGAAGACATTCGCAAAGCAGCGCCGGAACAGTTCGCCGAAGAGCTGGAAGACGTGCGCTGGGGCCTGTTCTCACTGACCGCGTCGCGCTGGCTGCTGGCACGTACCTGGACCGCCGACCGCAACGTGCGCGGCAACCGCCAGGGCGCTGCACAAATCACCAACTGGCTGCCGCGCCTGTTGGCCGACGATGCTGTCGCCCTGCAACTGCCGCGCTACCAGCAACAGCCCGAAGACCTGGCCGAGCAACTGCCGCGCATCGAACGCATCCAGGCCTGGTTGCACCATGCGCGTCACGTCGTCGACATTCCGGAATTGGACCGCCTCTACGGCGAGTTGAACAAGTTGGCGCTCCTGGCCAACCAGCCGATCACCGATGAGAGCCTGGATGCGCGGATGCACCAGGCGATTGCGGTGTATCAGAATCGTGCCTGGAAGACCTTGCTGCGTCTGTAATCCAAAGGGCACCTCGATCAAAGTGTGGGAGCGGGCTTGCTCACGAAAGCACCGTGTCAGTCGGGACATCTGTGACGGATAGACCGCTTTCGCGAGCAAGCCCGCACACAGGGTCCGCGCAATACTGGCAAACAGTGGTGGCAATCGTTCGGTAAAAACCTGCAATACACGCTGGGAGGAGGATATTCACGGGTTGGCTAGTCTGGGATTTACGCCCACTGCCACCCAGGAACACCTTAAATGCCCGCTGATCAACGCTTGGAACTGCATCAACTGCTACCGGCCCTGGTCGACGGGAAACTCATCACCCCCGAGCTCGCGCAGCGCTTGTCGGCGCTGCCGACCAGCAATACCCAGCACCCCCTGGAACGCATCGCCGCCCTTGGGCCCGACTTGGAAACCCTGACCGAATGGCTTGCCCGGCATGCCGGGCAAGCCTACCTGCGTATCGACCCATTGAGGATCGACGTCGCGACGGTGGTGCCGTTGATGTCCCACGCATTCGCCCAACGCCACGCCATCCTGGCGGTGGCGGTGGATGCGCAGACCGTCACCGTCGCCAGCGCCCAGCCTTACATCACCTGTTGGGAGGCCGGGTTGGCGCAGGTGCTCAAGCGTTCGATCAAGCGCGTGGTCGCCAACCCCCAGGACATAACACGCTGTATCGGCGAGTTTTACCGACTGGCCAAATCCGTCAGCGGTGCAGATCAAAAGGTTGCGACGCCTGGCAATTTCGAATTGCTCAACCTCGGCGCCAGCGACCAGGAGCCGGATGCCAACGACGCGCATATCGTCAATATCGTCGACTGGCTGTTGCAATACGCCTTCGCCCAGCGCGCCAGTGACATCCACATTGAGCCGTGCCGAGAACAGGGCCGTGTGCGCTTTCGCATCGATGGGCTGCTGCATGACGTCTATCAGTTTCCACCCCAGGTCACGATGGCTGTGGTGAGCCGCCTGAAAAGCCTGGGCCGCATGAATGTCGCGGAGAAGCGCAGGCCCCAGGATGGCCGGGTCAAGACCAAAAGCCCGGCAGGGGTGGAAGTCGAGCTGCGCCTTTGCACCCTGCCCACCGCATTTGGCGAAAAACTGGTGATGCGGATTTTCGATCCACAGGTGCTGCTCAAGGGCTTTGATCAGTTGGGCCTGTCCGTTGATGACCAACACCGCTGGCACGCCATGACGGGCCAGGCCAACGGCATCATCCTGGTCACCGGCCCGACCGGCTCCGGCAAGACCAGCACGCTCTACACCACGCTCAGGCAACTGGCGACCCGGGAGGTCAACCTGTGCACGGTGGAAGACCCGATCGAGATGGTCGAGCCGGCATTCAACCAGATGCAGGTGCAGCACAACATCGACCTGACCTTTGCCAGCGGCATCCGCGCCCTGCTGCGCCAGGATCCGGACATCATCATGATCGGCGAGATCCGCGACCAGGAGACCGCCGAAATGGCGATCCAGGCCGCATTGACCGGGCACCTGGTGCTGTCGACCCTGCACACCAACGATGCCCCCAGCGCCATCAGCCGCCTGCAGGAGCTGGGCATTGCTCATTATTTGATCAAGGCCACGTTACTGGGCGTCATGGCGCAACGGTTGGTGCGGGTGCTGTGCCCGCACTGCAAGCGCGCACGGGGTGAGGCCCACGAGGCTGTCGGGTGCGTTGAATGTCGAAACAGTGGTTATCGGGGACGGGCCGGCGTTTACGAAATCATGGTATTGAACGAAGCACTCAAAGTGCTGATCACGCCCGGCGCCGACGTGCAGGCCCTGCGCCAGGCCGCGGTGGCCCAAGGCATGTGCAGCCTGCGCATGGCCGGCCTGCAAAAAGTCGAAGCGGGGCTGACCACGATGGCGGAAGTGCTGCGGGTGACCCCTGGGGATTCAGTAACAAATCCTTTGTTTGTTACACGGTGAAAACGTTCTTATCGGTGGCAACGCCGTTACAATCGGCCGAACGTCGTTTTACTGACATCTCCAGATAGGGAATCGCTATGCAGATCGGAACCGTACTGCTTCTTTTCGTGGGTTTGGCCATCGCCATTCTCTTCATGGGTTTCAAGGTCGTCCCACAGGGTTACCAGTGGACGGTCGAGCGCTTCGGTCGCTACACCAACACTCTAAAGCCTGGCCTGAACATCATCATTCCGGTCATGGACCGCATCGGTCGCAAGATCAACGTGATGGAAAGCGTGTTGGATATCCCGCCCCAGGAAGTCATCACCGCCGACAACGCCACCGTGCAAATCGATGCCGTGTGCTTCTTCCAGGTGGTCAATACCGCCCAGGCCGCCTACGAGGTCAACAACCTCGAGCACGCCATCCGCAACCTGCTGCAAACCAATATCCGTACCGTGCTCGGCTCCATGGAACTGGACGCCATGCTCAGCCAACGTGACGGTATCAACGAAAAGCTGCTGAGGACCGTGGACGAAGCCACCGCACCTTGGGGGATCAAGATCACCCGTATCGAAATCAAGGACATCAGCCCGCCCGCCGACCTGATGGCCGCCATGTCGGGCCAGATGAAAGCCGAGCGGATCAAGCGTGCCCAGATCCTGGAGGCCGAGGGCCTGCGGGCGTCGGCGATCCTGACCGCTGAAGGCAAGAAGCAAGCACAGATTCTCGAGGCCGAAGGTGGGCGCCAAGCGGCGTTCCTGGAGTCTGAAGCCCGCGAGCGTCAGGCTGAAGCCGAGGCTCGAGCGACCCAAGTCGTTTCCGAAGCGATCGCCACCGGCAACGTGCAGGCCATCAACTACTTCGTCGCGCAAAAATACATCGACGCCCTGGGCAAGCTGGCATCGGCCAACAACAGTAAGGTCATCCTGATGCCGCTGGAGGCCAGCCAGGTGATCGGTGCGGTCGGCGGTATCGGCGAGATCGTCAAGGCTACGTTCGACAACAAGAAAGGCTGAGGCCAGCGCCATGTGGGATTTCCTGCAGCATCTGTCGTTTTGGGATTGGCTCGCGCTGGGCACGGTACTGCTGATACTGGAAGTGTTCGGCGCCGGTGGGTACCTGTTGTGGATGGGTATCGCAGCGGCGGCCGTGGGGGTGATCAAGTTTCTGGTGCCGCCTCTGGGGCTGGAGTGGCAACTGCTGTTGTTTGCCGTGTTGTCGATTGTCACGGCGGTGTACTGGTGGAGGCGCCAGCGCAGCAGCGCCAAGGCCAGTGACCAGCCGGGGCTGAACGAGCGTGGCTCGGAGCTTATCGGCCGCACGTTCGTGGTGCATCAGGCGATCGTTGACGGCCGGGGCAAGGTAAAGGTCGGCGATGGCGTATGGATGGTGGCCGGCCCGGACAGCCCTGTAGGGGCTCAAGTACGGGTGGTTAGCCAGGAAGGCGTGCTGTTAAAGGTTGAAACTGTTTAGTCAGTGATGGAACTCGCCTGGGCTATCTACAATCATAAAGTACAGATAACCCACCCGGAGTCACCCATCATGCGTCTCAAATATGCTGTCGCAACCCTCGCTGTGCTTTCCCTCCCTGTCGGCTCAGCCATGGCCGACAGTTTCTGGCGCAATGTCATCTCGTCGGGCGCCACCACCGGCTCGACGTACCTGACCTTCAAGGACCACAAGCTGGTGGTCGCCGCACAAGACGACGCCGGCAGCTTTGTCGCCAGCGACGGCGGCATCCGTGGCCCATACCTTGAAGCTGCCATGCAGAAAGTCCGCGCCGACAACCCTGGCCTGCAGGCCACGGACATGGAACTGGCCAACGCCATCCTGGCGAAAAACGCAGTCACTGAATAACACTGGGTCCACGAAAAATGCCGCTTTTTCAAGCGGCATTTTTTTGTCTTAAATTCGTACAATCTTCGTCGCGAGGTACTATCTAAGCCCTTAAACTTTCCCAAATGAATGCCGAGAGATCCTATCGATCCTAATCTTGCCAGGCAACAAGCTAGGGTTCCTTTCACATAAAGCGAATCATTGTTTATGCAAAAAATTGCCTACGCGTTGGTGCTCTCTGCATTCGCGTCTCCCTATACCCAGGCAGAAAACTGGTACGACTCAGCCAAATTCAAAAACGCTCGCCAAGACCTCTCCAGTTCGCTGCTGACCAGCCCCCAAGCGACCGCATGGGTGGACGCCCCGGACAACGCCAAGTCATTCGTCGCCCCTTTCGCGGCAGTCTATGCTTTTGACAACGGCTGGCGTCAGGAAGGGAAATACACGATGCCGAACAACTCGACCTTCAAGTTCTACTCGCCCCCCTTCGATACTAACGTCAACAGCCTGCAAGCGCAGAGCCAACGTTTGATGCTCAATGGCTACAAAGGGCATCCCGATCAACCCATCGTTGTCGGTCCATGGTATGACCGGCCTGGGCGGCGCACGCATTGAAGCCGAAGGCTATTTTTGCCCGAACGGTGACGATTCATTCACAGGCGACAGGCTATATTCAGTCACGCCGTGCAACCATGCCGGCAGTGATACCTCGTTCACTTATCGCCCACCCGAAATGGATGCTTCCGTCGTCATGAGCCAACAGCCCTTCCTGCCGTTTTCCAAACCCACCATCGATGAAGCGACCATCTCGGCGGTTGGCGATGTGTTGCGCTCGGGCTGGATCACCAGCGGGCCGAAAGTGCAGGCCTTCGAGGCACAGTTGTCGCAATACTTTGGCGGTCGGCCGGTGCGCACGTTCAATTCGGGCACCTGCACCATGGAGATTGCCTTGCGCATTGCCGGCATCGGGCCGGGTGATGAGGTCATCACCACGCCGATCTCCTGGGTTGCCACGGCCAATGTGATCTTGGAGGTGGGCGCCACGCCGGTGTTTGCCGATATTGACCCGATCACCCGCAATATCGACCTGGCCCAGCTGGAAGCGGCGATTACGCCGCGCACCAAGGCGATCATCCCGGTGTACCTGGCCGGCCTGCCCGTGGATATGCCGATGCTGTATGCGCTGGCCAACAAGTACAACCTGCGCATCATCGAGGACGCCGCCCAGGCGCTGGGCTCCAGCTGGGATGGCGAGCGGATCGGCGCCACTGGGGATTTTGTGTCGTTCAGCTTCCAGGCCAACAAGAACATCACCTCTTCCGAGGGCGGTTGCCTGGTATTGAACAATGCCGAAGAAGCCCGGCTGGCAGAAAAGTACCGCTTGCAGGGGGTTACCCGCACAGGCTTCGACGGTCTGGACGTGGATGTGCTGGGTGGCAAGTTCAACATGACCGACATCGCCGCAGCCATCGGCCTGGGGCAATTCGCCCATATCGAGAAGATCACCGCTCACCGCCGGAACCTGGCGCAGCATTATTTCAAATGCTTTGGCCATGATTTTGAAGAAAAGTACGGTGCACAGCTGCCGCCGGCCGACTTCGAAAACAGCAACTGGCACTTGTTCCAACTGGTGCTGCCGGAGCGTCAGGACGGTCTGCCGGCTCGTGCTACGTTCATGGAGCAAATGCAGGCTCATGGCGTCGGCATTGGCTATCACTACCCGCCGATCCACTTGCTGAGCCTTTATCGGGCGCAGGGGTTCAAGGAAGGTATGTTCCCAATCGCGGAGAAGGTCGGGCGTTTGATCGTGTCGTTGCCGATGTTTACGGCGATGACAGAGGCGGATGTGGAACGGTCGGTGGCTGCAGTAAAAGCGGTACTGAAGGCGAACTAAGCACTCACAGCTTACACAATCCCATGTGAGAGCGGGCTTGCTCGCGAAAGCGGAGTGTCAGTCACTGAATGTGCTTCTGATACACCGCTTTCGCGAGCAAGCCCGCTCCCACATGAGGTCTTGCGTTTATTCGCCGATGGCAGCTTTGTAGCCCGCGGCATCCAGCAGTTTGTCCAAGTCAGCCGCGTTGCTTGGCTTGAGCTTGAAGATCCACGCACCGTAAGGATCGGAATTCAGCAACTCAGGGCTACCACTGAGCTCCTCGTTGACGGCAATCACTTCGCCTGCAACCGGCGCGTAGATATCCGAAGCCGCTTTCACCGACTCGACCACGCCAGCCTGGCCTTGAGCCTCGAACGTGGCGCCGACTTCGGCCAGCTCAACAAATACCACATCACCCAAGGCTTCCTGGGCATGGTCGGAGATCCCGACGGTCACGGTGCCGTCAGCTTCCAGGCGGGCCCATTCGTGGCTTTCGGCGAAACGCAGGTCGGCAGGGATATCGCTCATAGTCTGTGTCCTCAAGAAAAAGTGTCAGCGGCCATCGGCCTGCCGGAAGGTTAGATCAAGGTTTTTCCATGGCGCACGAAGGTCGGTTTGACCACTCGAACCGGGTACCACTTGCCGCGGATTTCCACTTCGGCCCGATCGGCGGTTGCCGTCGGTACACGCGCCAGGGCAATGGATTTGCTCAGCGTAGGAGAGAAACTACCACTGGTGATCTCCCCTTCGCCAATATTGGCGATACGAACCACTTGGTGAGCGCGTAAAACCCCGCGTTCTTCCAGCACCAGCCCGACCAGTTTGAATTGCACGCCCGCCGTTTTTTCCGCTTCCAGCGCAGCGCGTCCAATGAAATCACGTTCGGCAGGCTCCCAGGCGATGCTCCAGGCCATGTTTGAAGCCAAGGGCGAAACCTCCTGGTGGATATCCTGGCCGTACAGGTTCATACCCGCTTCCAGGCGCAAGGTATCGCGGGCGCCGAGGCCGATGGGGGAAATACCGGCGCCCACCAGGTCGTTGAAAAACCCCGGCGCCTGGTCGGCCGGCAAGACAATCTCCAGGCCATCTTCGCCGGTGTAACCCGTGCGCGCGATAAACCAATCGCCATCGGCCTGGCCTTCGAAGGGTTTGAGCTGATGAATCAGCGTGCCTCGGGACTGGGTGACCAGCTCGGCGATCTTCTGCCGGGCATGGGGACCTTGAATGGCCAACATGGCCAACTCGGACCGTTCCTGCAGTTGCACCTGGTAGGCGCCCAATTGCGCATGCATCCAGGCCATGTCCTGGTCGCGGGTGGCGGCATTGACCACCAGGCGATAGGCGGCCTCGGTGCGGTAGACGATCATGTCGTCCACTACGCCGCCCTTTTCATTGAGCATTGCGCTGTACAGCGCACGGCCGCAGTCTTGCAGGCGCTCGACATCATTGGCCAGCAGGCGCTGTAGCCATTCCTTGGCCTGGGGGCCGGTGACATCGATCACGGTCATATGGGATACATCAAACACCCCGCAGTCGCGTCGCACCTGATGGTGCTCTTCAACTTGCGAGCCGTAGTGCAGAGGCATATCCCAACCGCCAAAATCGACCATTTTCGCGCCGAGGGCGAGATGCAGGTCATACAAAGGCGTACGCTGTCCCATGGGTTTCTCCTTCCGGGCGTGGCGAAGGTGCGCAGCATGCCGTTCGTGCCAAACGCCTGAATAACAAGGCCCGCAGCTACGCCCAGCGACTCGATCCGAACGACGGACCGCACCGAATGCCGCGCATTGTAGCCGCAAGCCGTAGGACTGGCACCTAACCGATTGGCCTGGCGGAGCGTCGGATCAGCCCGACCACCGGCAACAGGCCCACCAACACCAGGGTCAACGCCGGCAAAGAAGCCCGTGCCCACTCGCCTTCGCTGGTCATTTCAAAGATCCGCACCGCCAGCGTGTCCCACCCGAACGGGCGCATCAGCAAGGTGGCCGGCATTTCCTTGAGCACATCGACAAACACCAGCAGTGCTGCGCTCAAGGTCCCAGGTAGCAGCAACGGCAGATACACTTTGCAAAACAGTCGCGGACCGCTCACGCCCAGACTGCGCGCAGCTTCCGGCAAGGACGGACGAATGCGCGCCAGGCTGTTTTCCAATGGCCCATAGGCCACCGCCAGGAAACGCACCAGGTACGCCAGCACCAACGCCGACAGGCTGCCCAGCAGCAAGGGCTTGCCCGCACCGCCGAGCCAGCCGGACAGCGGCACGACCAGTTCACGGTCCAGGTAGCTGAACGCCAGCATGATTGACACGGCGAGCACCGAGCCCGGCAAGGCGTAACCCACGTTGGCCAGACTGATGCCGGAGCGGATCGCCCGTGTCGGCGCCAGGCGGTGGGCGAAGGCCAGTACCAGCGCGACGCTGACGGTGATCAAGGCTGCGATGCCGCCGAGGTACAGGGTGTGGATGATCAGGCCGCAATAACGCTCATCCAGGTCGAAGCGGCCGCGCTGCCAGAACCAGACAACCAGTTGCAGCACCGGAATGACGAAGGCACAGGCGAATACCAACCCACACCAACTGCTGGCCGCTGCCGCCTTGAGCCCGCGCAGGTGATACAGCGCTGTGCCACGCGGCCGCTCGTTGCTCGGTCGGCTGGCGCCCCGGGCGCGTCGCTCGCCATACAACACCAGCATCACCACCAGCAGCAGCAAGCTGGCCAACTGGGCTGCGCTGGACAGACTGAAGAAGCCGTACCAGGTCTTGTAAATGGCGGTGGTAAAGGTATCGAAGTTGAACACCGAGACCGCACCGAAATCCGCCAAGGTCTCCATCAATGCCAAGGCCACCCCGGCACCAATCGCCGGCCGCGCCATGGGCAGGGCCACGTGCCAGAACGCCCGCCATGGCGATTGTCCCAGCACCCGTGCCGCTTCCATCAAGCCTTTGCCCTGGGCCAGGAACGCCGTGCGCGCCAATAGATAAACATAGGGATAGAACACCAGCACTAACACGATGATCACGCCGCTGGTGGAACGCACCCGGGGCAGCCTCAAGCCGGTGCCGAACCATTCACGCAACAAGGTCTGTACGGGCCCTGCGAAGTCCAGCAGGCCGACAAACACAAACGCCAGCACGTAGGCTGGAATCGCGAACGGCAACATCAACGCCCAATCCAGCCAGCGCCGGCCGGGAAATTCGCAGAGGCTGGTCAGCCAGGCCAGGCTGACGCCCAATAAGGTCACACCGGCACCGACGCCCAACATCAGGATCAGGGTATTGCCCAGCAGGCGCGGCATCTGGGTTTCCCACAGGTGGGACCAGATTTGCACGTCGATGGTTTGCCAGGACAGCAACAGCACGCTCAGCGGCAGCAGCACCAAGGCAGCGACGGTGAAGACCGGCAGGTACCAGCGGCGTTGGGCGGGGTGGGCCAAGGAAAAGCTCTCAGAAAAAATAAGGATTTTGAAGCCGTCGCTACCCAATGTGGGAGCTGGCTTGCCTGCGATAGCATCACCTGGGTATCACTGATACACCGAGGTGCCTGTATCGCAGGCAAGCCAGCTCCCACATTTGATCTGCTGTGCTGTTGAGACCGAGCTTAGTTCCAGCCCGCACGATCCATCAAGCGAATCGCCTCAGCCTGGCGCTTGCCCGCCACTTCCACCGGCAAGGTGTCCGCCACGAACTTGCCCCAGCTCGCCACTTCGGCCGATGGCGCTACGGCCGGGTTGGCCGGGAATTCCTGGTTCACATCGGCAAAGATTTTCTGTGCCTCAGGCGTGGTCATCCATTCCACCAGCGCCTTGGCCGCTTCCGGATGCGGCGCATGCTTGGTCAGGCCGATGCCCGACAGGTTCACATGCACGCCACGGTCGCCCTGGTTCGGCCAGAACAGCTTCACCGCCAGGTCCGGCTTCTGCTTGTGCAGGCGTCCGTAGTAGTAGGTGTTGACGATGCCCACGTCGCACTGGCCGGCGTTGATGGCTTCAAGCACGGCCACGTCATCCGAGAACACCTCGGTGGACAGGTTGTTGACCCAACCCTTGACGATTTCTTCGGTCTTGGCCGCGCCATGGGTTTCGATCAGGGTCGCGGTCAGCGACTGGTTGTAGACCTTCTTCGCCGTGCGCAGGCACAGGCGGCCTTCCCACTGCTTGTCGGCCAAGGCTTCGTAAGTCGTGAGGTCGCCCGGCTTTACCCGCTCGGTGGAATAGGCGATGGTCCGCGCGCGCAGGCTCAAGCCGGTCCAGGCATGCTTTGAGGAGCGATATTGCAGGGGGATGTTCTTGTCGATGACTGCGGAGGTGAACGGCTGCAGGATGCCCATTTGCTCGGCCTGCCAGAGGTTACCGGCGTCAACGGTGAGCAGCAGGTCGGCGGTGGCGTTTTCGCCCTCGGCCTTGATGCGCTGCATCAGCGGGGCTTCCTTGTCGGTGATGAACTTCACCTGCACGCCGGTCTTCTGGGTGTAGGCGTCGAATACCGGTTTGATCAGTTCGTCGATGCGTAAGGAGTAGACCACCACTTCGTCGGCGGCCTGCACGGTGGTGCTGCCGATCAGGGTAAGTGCCAGGGCAGTCAGGAGGCGCTTGGGTGCCAACATGGGTGCGGTCTCTCATTTGCAAAGTGAGCGCAAATGATAGGGACTCACATTTGGTAAAGCTTGGTGGAGGCGTTACCAGATGTTGCACGACAATTGGACAGGCGACAATTTCCCATGTGGGAGCGGGCTTGCTCGCGAAAGCGTCGTGTCAGTCGATACATCTTCGACTGATAAACCGCTTTCGCGAGCAAGCCCGCTCCCACAGGGAACCATATTTCAATTCAGGGTTTGGCGAGTTCCGGGAGGTCGCCGGTCAGGCCCAGCGCCTGGCGCACGAACACCGCCTTGGCTTCGGGCATCTGGTCGACCAGCTTCAGGCCGGCATTGCGCAACCAGCGCAGCGGCAATGGGTCGGCCTGGAACAGCCGCTCGAAACCTTCCATCGCCGCCATCAGCGCCAGGTTGTGCGGCATGCGTCGGCGCTCGTAGCGGCTCAGCACTTTCACATCCGCCAGGCGCTCACCGCGCTCGGTCGCGGCCAGCAGCACTTCGGCCAGCACCGCAGCGTCGAGGAACCCCAGGTTCACACCCTGCCCCGCCAAGGGATGGATGACGTGAGCCGCGTCGCCGATCAACGCCAGGCCTTCGGCCACGTAGCGTTTGGCGTGACGCTGGCGCAACGGTACACAGACGCGTGGGTCGGCGCTCAGCACCGTACCGAGCCGCCCTTCGAAGGCGCGCTCCAGTTCACGGCAGAAGTTTTCGTCCTCCAGTGCCATCAGACGTTCGGACTCGGCGGGGGTGGTCGACCAGACAATCGAGCACCAATCTTCCTGCCCGTCCCGCACCAGCGGCAGAAAGGCCAGTGGGCCGGTGTCGGTAAAACGTTGCCATGCCGTGCGCTGGTGCGGCTGGCTAGTGCGTACGCTGGTGACAATGGCGTTATGCAGGTAATCCCATTCGCGGGTCGCGGTGCCGGTCAGTCGGCGCACGGCGGAGTTGGCGCCATCGGCAGCCACTACCAACGGTGCGCGTAACTTGCGGCCATCGGCCAGGGTCAGCAGCCATTCATCGCCGGAACGGCGCATCTGCTCCAGGCGTGCGTTGGCCAGAAGGCCAAGATCGCAATCGTGCAAGCGCTCAAGCAGGGCGTCCTGAACCACGCGATTCTCGACGATATGCCCCAGCACCTCGGCATGCACGCTGGCCGCCGAAAAGTGGATCTGCCCAGTGCCGCTGCCGTCCCACACCTGCATCTGGCCGTAAGGGCTGGCGCGGCGCGCCACGATGCCGTCCCACACGCCCAGGCGTTCGAGGATGCGCTGGCTGGCGGCCGACAAGGCGCTCACCCGTGGTTCGAAGGCGCCATCGCGGTCGTACGGCGCGACACTCAGCGGGCTTCCGTCGAGCAGCAGCACCTGCAAGCCACTGCCCTGCAACGCCAGCGCCAGGGCGCTTCCGACCATTCCGGCCCCGACAATCAGCACATCTGCGCGCATGTCCATGCTTTTAAGCCTGTCTCACTGGCGGCTTGCGCCGCACGTAAAGGGTTTTGTCGACCCGCGCCACCAGGGTGCCGGAGCCGTCATGGATCTGGACCTTGAGATGAGGCAAATATTTCTCGCCCCCTTCGGTCTGCCGACGCACCTCATCGAGCAAGGCCTCGTCGATGGAAAATTCGGCGAACACCGGGCCCTTGCCCGGCGAGATGAAGTCGATACTCGCCGCCTTGTCCCACACGATGTAGTCGCGGCCCAGGTTCTCCATCAGCATCAGCATGTAGAACGGGTCGACCATTGAATACAGGCTGCCGCCGAACTGCGTGCCGACATAATTGCGGTTGTACCAGCCCAGGCCCATGCGCACCTTGACGTGGCGAAAGTCGGCGCTCATGTGCTGCACGCTGACCCCCGCGCCCAGGTACGGCGGGTACAGGGTCATGACCCAACGCAACAACCGCGCCTTGCCCAGGCGCTCGATCAGCCACTTACGCATCGGGACGCGTGCCCAGGCCCATGGCCTGACGAGCGAACCAGCGTTTGGCCGGCGGCAGCAGGTCCAGGCCCAGCAGGCCCATGTTGCGGCCCATCGCGACCAACGGTTGCGCACTGCCGAACAAGCGCGTGACCTGGTCGGAAAACCCCACGGTCAGCTTTTGGTCCATGCGCTGGCGCTCCCGATAGGCCTGCAAAGTCGCCAGGTCGCCGGGCACCGTCGGCCCGGCCAGCAAGGCTTCGGCCAAGGCATTCGCATCGCGCAGGGACAAATTGAAGCCCTGCCCGGCAATCGGGTGCAGGCTGTGGGCCGCATTGCCCAGAATCGCCAGGTGCGAGCGCACTTGCTCCTCGGCTTCCACCAAGGTCAGCGGATACAAGTGACGGGCGCCGACTTGCTTCAGGGTGCCCAGGCGGTAACCGAACACGTCCTGCAATTCCTTCAAGAAGCTACGTTCATCCAGGCTGGCCAGGCGCTGGGCGTCCATGCCGATGCGCGTCCACACCAGCGCGCAGCGGTTGTCCGGCAGCGGCAGCAAGGCCATCGGGCCCTCATCGGTGAAACGCTCGAACGCTTCGCCGTTATGGGCTTCGCTCGGGGTGATGTTGGCGATCAACGCGCTCTGGTTATACGGGCGGGTCTTCACGCCAATGCCCAGTTGTTCGCGCAGGCCGGAGCGGCCGCCGTCGGCCAGCACCGCGAGGTCGCAGTCCAGCACGGTTTCATCGTTGAGCGTGAGGCGGTAGCCATCCGGCAGCGGCTCCATGCGCGTGACTTCCGCCGGGCAGCGCCAACTGACCACATCCTTATCCAGGCCTTGCCACAGGCATTGGCCCAGCCAGGCGTTTTCCACCACATAACCGAGGGCCGGCACGCCCTCTTCCATGGCAGACAGACGCGCGGTGGAGAAACGCCCACGGTCGGACACGTGGATTTGCTTGATCGGCTCGGCGCGGCGGGAAATATCCTGCCACAGGCCCAGGCGCTGATAGATCTGCCGGGCACCAAAGGACAGCGCCGAAGAGCGCGCATCGTAGCTCGGCTGGTAGCTGTCGCCCGGTGCAAAGGGTTCGATCAGCATGATCTTCCAGCCCCGTGCCTTGGCCCCTGCCTGCAACGCCAGCGCCAGGCTGGCGCCCACCAGGCCGCCACCGATGATCGCCAGGTTGACCCGGCTCATCGGGCAGCCGCCATGAGAGCTTCGATCTCGTCGACGGTCTTGGGCACGCCGCCGGTCAGGATTTCACAGCCTTGCTTGGTCACCACCACGTCGTCCTCGATGCGTACGCCAATGCCACGCCATTTCTTTGCCACGTTCAGGTTGTCCGGCGAGATGTAGATGCCCGGCTCCACGGTCAACGCCATGCCGACTTCCAGCACACGCCATTCACCGCCCACTTTGTAATCGCCCACATCATGCACGTCCATGCCCAGCCAGTGACCGGCGCGGTGCATATAGAAGGTTTTATAGGCTTCGCTGGCGACCAGCTCATCGACGTCACCTTGCAGCAGCCCAAGTCTCACCAACCCGGCGGTGATGACTTGCACGGTCGCTTCATGGGCCTGGTTCCAGTGCTTGCCGGGGCCGATCTGGGCAAAGGCGGCTTCCTGGGAAGCCAGCACGATTTCATAGATCGCCTTCTGTTCGGGTGAAAATTTGCCATTCACCGGCCAGGTGCGAGTGATGTCGCTGGCGTAACAGTCGATTTCGCAACCGGCGTCGATCAGCACCAGGTCTCCGTCCTTGAGCAGCGCGTCATTGCGCTGGTAATGCAGGATGCAGCTGTTGCGCCCGGCCGCGACGATGGAGCCATAGGCCGGCATTTTAGCGCCGCCTTTACGGAACTCGTAATCCAGCTCGGCCTCCAGGCTGAACTCGTGCAAACCGACGCGGCTGGCCTGCATCGCCCGTACATGGGCAGCGCAGGAGATCCGCGCGGCCTCGCGCATTACCTTCAGCTCCGCCGCCGATTTATACAGGCGCATGTCGTGAAGCAGATGATCCAGGGCAACGAATTCGTTGGGCGGCTGCGCACCCAGGTGCGCCTTGGAGCGGATCACGTTGATCCATTCCATCAGGTGCCGATCGAACTCCGCGTTGCTGCCCATGGCCGAATACACCCGGTCGCGGCCTTCGATCAGGCCGGGCAGGATGTCGTCGATATCGGTGATGGGGAAGGCATCGTCGGCGCCAAAATCACGCACTGCGCCTTCGGTGCCGGCGCGCAGGCCGTCCCACAATTCGCGTTCGGCATTGCGCTCGCGACAGAACAGCACGTACTCGCCATGCTGGCGACCGGGCATCAGCACGATCACCGCCGAGGGCTCGGGGAAACCGCTCAGGTACTGGAAATCGCTGTCCTGGCGGTACACATGCTCGACGTCACGGTTGCGGATCGCCACGGCGGCGGCCGGCAGGATCGCGATGCTGTTGGGTTCCATCTGCGCCATCAGCGCCTTGCGGCGCCGCGTGTATTCCGCTCTGGGGATGTGGATCATGGGCAGACGGGCTTCCTTTTTCAGTGCAGCGACGGCTTGGGCGCGGCAGGTTCAGCGGACTTGCGGGTCTCGGTGAACAGCAGCAACGGCGCGACGCGCAGGTATTCCATCACTTCCATGTAGTCGCCTTCGCCGTCTTCGGACTCCTCCAGGGCATCCTGCACCTGAGAGATGGCAGCCAAGTCCTGCAACACTTCCTTGGCGTCGGTGCTCAGTTCCAGGCCGCCGGCGTTGACGCCAAAACCGTGGAGGAAGCCTTGGCACCATTGGCCCAGGGCCGCGGCACGCTCGGTGAGCGGGGCGTCGTCGGTGGGCAGCAGCAGGACCACGGTGACGTCATCACCTGTGAGCTCGCCTTTGACCATTTCCTGCAGGCCGATCAGCGCATTACGCACGTTTTCGGTAGGTTCGGTCTCCAGCAGCTCGGCCACGTCGGCCAGCCAATTGTCGGCATCAAAGCCAACGCCGGTGCAGCTGCGGCCCAGCAACACGCCGTGCAGTTCGGCAGGCGAGCAGGGGTGGCCGCTGGTGCTCAGCAGTTTGGAAAAAGCGTCGTACGGGGAGTTCTGAATAGGCATGGTGAGCTAGGCGCCAGACGGCGCAATGTCTAGAATGGAGCGCTGTATCCTAGCACCGGCAGACGTACCAAGACTATCAAGGGCGTCAGATCGTTTATCCTGCAGTTGCCATTCATCAGACAAATCCAGTGGAACCCAATGGAAGACACCGACCTGCAAGCGCTGATGGCCAGACTCGAATTGCTAATTACCCGCGTCGAGCAACTAAAGAGTCAAAACGGACTCCTATTAGCTCAGGAAAAGACCTGGCGCGAGGAACGCGCTCACCTCATTGAAAAAAACGAAATCGCCCGGCGTAAGGTCGAATCGATGATTTCGCGCCTGAAGGCCCTGGAGCAAGACTCATGAGTTCAAGCAATAGCGTCACCGTGCAGATCCTCGATAAAGAATATTCGATCATCTGCCCCCAGGAGGAGCGCAGCAACCTGGTGAGCGCCGCCCGCTACCTGGATGGCAAGATGCGTGAAATCCGCAGCAGCGGCAAAGTAATCGGCGCCGACCGCATCGCCGTGATGGCCGCACTGAATATTACCCACGACCTTCTGCATAAGCAGGAACGCCCTGACGCGCAGGCCAGCGGCTCGACGCGTGAGCAAGTGCGTGACCTGCTCGAGCGGGTTGATCTGGTGCTTTCCAGCGATTCGGACGCACCCAAGGGCTGATTGCCGCGACTGTTTAAGGTATACTCGCCTCACTCCCTGGCGTGCTTGCCAGTCGGCGATGTCCCGGAGCCGATTCGCACTACCCTGGAAGTTGCACGTTGGGCTGGTGTGCATGTCCGCTAGACGGAAAGCCTTAAAGCCTACTGCTTCTTCCACCTTGAACTTTCGGGTTCAAGGGCTAAGTCGACAGCGGTTCTGTCGGGGAGCCTGAATTCCCAAACTCAATGCCAGTCCTCGGACTGGCATTGTTTTATGAGCCGAAAACCATGACCGAACCTGCGCCGCTTTCTCGTCCGCAACTTCGACGCATGTTGCGCAACGCCCGCCGCGCCCTCACGCCGAGCGAGCAACGCAAGGCCGCCCAAGGCCTGTATCGGCAACTGGCACAGCACCCGCTGTTTCGCCGGGCCAAACATATTTCCTTGTATCTGCCGACGGACGGTGAAATCGATCCGCGCCTGCTGCTGCGCGCCGCCCAGCGTCGTGGCAAGGCCACCTACCTGCCGGTACTCAGCGCCTGGCCACGGACCAAGATGGTGTTCCAACGCGTAAGGCCTGGGGAAAAGCTGCTGCCCAACCGCTTTCGCATTCTGGAACCTCGGGTGAATATCAGCCGCCAACGCAAGGTGTGGGCGCTGGACCTGGTGCTGCTGCCATTGGTGGGGTTCGACGATGCCGGTGGACGGCTGGGCATGGGTGGCGGGTTTTACGATCGCAGCCTGGCTTACCTGGCGCGCCGCCGGAGCTGGCGCAAGCCGACGCTGCTGGGCCTGGCCCATGAATGCCAGAAGGTCGAGCGACTGGTGCAGGCAAGTTGGGATGTGCCGCTGGCTGGCACCGTCACGGATAAGCAGTGGTATATCGCAGAAACGCCGCTGGAATCAGCGGCGCCTTGAAGCCGTGTCAGCGCTTGAATTGCTGTTGCACGGGTGACAGTTCTACAGGCGCATCGGCCTTATTGGACCACAAGCTTTGCGCATACCCGGTGGTCACGACGCCCAGACCAAACAAAATAACCAAAATCCATAGTAAATCCGGTTTACGTTGCATCGACTGCCCCCCTTCAGGCACCTCGTACACGATGACAACAACGTTCCAATGTAGTCCGTTGCAGCTGCGTCAAGCTTTAAAAGCCGGCATTCTGCGGTAACGTGAACCAACACGCAAACCTTGGCGCCAACCGACTGTCGGTTTGTCATCATATTGCCCGACAACTTGCCCACTGCCTTTTTCAGGAGCCCGAAAATGGCCTACTGGCTGATGAAATCCGAGCCCGACGA
Source organism: Pseudomonas sp. SWRI18 (assembly GCF_014268345.1). NCBI lineage: Bacteria > Pseudomonadati > Pseudomonadota > Gammaproteobacteria > Pseudomonadales > Pseudomonadaceae > Pseudomonas > Pseudomonas sp. SWRI18. The sequence goes on along the minus strand of NZ_JACCQQ010000001.1, from coordinate 380,622 downwards.
GCTCTCGATCAACGACCTGGAAAAGCTCGGCGAAGCCCGCTGGGACGGGGTGCGCAACTATCAGGCGCGCAATTTCCTACGGACCATGGCGGTGGGGGACGAATTTTTCTTCTACCACTCCAGTTGCCCCGAGCCAGGTATTGCCGGCATCGGCAAAATCATCGAGGCGGCCTATCCGGATCCCACCGCCCTGGAACCGCACAGCCATTACTTCGATGCCAAGGCCACGCCGGAAAAGAATCCGTGGAGCGCGATCAACGTCGCGCATGTCCAGACCTTTCCCAAGGTGCTGGACCTGGGCTACCTGAAGCAGCAAACCGCGCTCGCCGAGATGCCTCTGGTGCAAAAAGGCAGCCGGCTGTCGGTTATGCCGGTCACCGCCGAGCAATGGGCTGCGGTGATGGCGCTACGCTGAATTGCTACTGAATGATCAGGTTGTTGAACAACAAATCTTCCACCACCGGCTTGCCAGTCTCATCATTCATCACTTGCTGAGTCTGCTTAAGTGCTTCCTGGCGCAGTTTCTCTTTGCCTTCCACAGTGCTCATCGCCTCGCTGGTCTGCTGGGTGAACAGCGCAACCAACTGGTTACGGATCAACGCGTCGTTGGCCTTGACCGCGGCGGCCGCTTCGGTGCCGGTCACGCGCAGGGCGATGTCGGCCTTGAATACCTTTAGTTTTGCCGTGCCATCGAGGCCATAGTTACCCACGAACGGCGGGCTCAGGCTGATATAGCTGACCTTCGGCGCCTCGCCCTCTTTGGCTTCTTCGGCCTGGGCCGCCATCGGCAAGGTCAGGGCCAGCATCAACAGGATCCACGCTTTCACAGTTCATTCCTCACATTCGGTTGCCAGGTAGCATAACGCTAGCAAGGCTGAGTACAAGCTTATGGCGGCTTATCAGGCCTGGGCATGCTCGTTGACCCACGAGCGGACCCTCCTACACTTATCGGCCACGACGCCAAAAGGAATAGTCCGATGAAAGCTGTGCTGTGCAAAGCCTTCGGCCCCGCCGAAACCCTGGTGCTGGAAGAGATCGCGAGCCCTACGATCAAGAAGAACGAGATCCTGCTGGACGTGCATGCCGCCGGCGTCAACTTCCCGGACACCTTGATTATCGAGGGCAAGTATCAGTTCAAGCCGCCCTTCCCGTTTTCACCGGGTGGCGAAGCGGCAGGCGTGGTCAGTGAAGTGGGTGAGAAGGTCAGCCACCTGAAAGTCGGTGACCGGGTCATGGCACTGACCGGTTGGGGCAGCTTTGCCGAGCAGGTGGCGGTGCCGGGCTACAACGTGCTGCCGATCCCGCCGAGCATGGACTTCAATACCGCTGCCGCATTCAGCATGACCTACGGCACGTCCATGCACGCGCTGAGACAGCGAGCCAACCTGCAGCCCGGCGAAACCCTGCTGGTACTCGGCGCCTCCGGTGGCGTGGGCCTGGCCGCGGTGGAAATCGGCAAAGCCATGGGCGCGCGGGTGATTGCCGCCGCCAGCAGTGCCGACAAGCTTGCAGTGGCCAAGGCCGCCGGCGCGGATGAGCTGATTAACTACAGCGAAGCCAACCTGAAAGACGAGATCAAGCGCCTCACCGACGGCAACGGTGCCGATGTAATCTATGACCCGGTGGGCGGCGACCTGTTTGACCAGGCCGTGCGCGCCATCGCCTGGAACGGACGCCTGCTGGTGGTGGGGTTCGCCAGCGGGCGCATTCCCGAGCTGCCGGTGAACCTGGCGCTGCTCAAGGGCGCGGCGGTGGTTGGGGTATTCTGGGGATCGTTTGCCCAGCGGCAGCCGCAGGACAATGCGGCGAATTTTCAGCAGTTATTCACCTGGTACGGTGACGGCAGGCTCAAGCCGCTGGTGTCTCAGGTGTATCCGCTGGAACAGGCCGCCCAGGCGATCAATGACCTCGGCCAGCGCAAGGCTGTCGGTAAGGTTGTCGTCCAAATCCGCTGACTTGGAATGCAATCACCTGTGGGAGCGGGCTTGCTCGCGAAAGCGGTGGATCAGTTACCTATGTATTGGCTGACACTCCGCATTCGCGAGCAAGCCCGCTCCCACATTTGGATCTCCAGCATCCTGAGAAACTTAATAACGACCAGCACCTATCTATCCGCGACATGTTCATTAAAGAACATGCAATTGCGCTCATTTCCTGTGTTTGCAGATAAGAGGCGATGCTATTTTCGGTAACGAAACTGTAACATTCGCATCCGCAGTCAAAACAAGAAATCTGGAGCTCTTGAATGTTTGCTTTCTTTCGTCCTGCCGCCCACCAGGCGCCCCTGCCTGAAGAAAAAATAGACAGCACCTACCGACGCCTGCGCTGGCAGATCTTCGCCGGTATCTTCTTCGGTTACGCCGGGTACTACCTGCTGCGCAAGAACTTTTCCCTGGCCATGCCTTACCTGATCGACGAGGGGTACACCCGCGGCCAACTGGGTCTGGCGATGTCGGCCATCGCGATTGCCTACGGCCTGTCCAAGTTCCTCATGGGCCTGGTGTCCGACCGCTCCAACCCACGCTACTTCCTGCCCTTCGGCCTGCTGGTGTCCGCCGGGGTGATGTTCATTTTCGGTTTCGCACCTTGGGCGACGTCCAGCGTGACCATGATGTTCATTTTGCTGTTCATCAACGGCTGGGCCCAAGGCATGGGCTGGCCGCCGAGCGGGCGGACCATGGTGCACTGGTGGTCGCAGAAAGAACGCGGCGGCGTGGTGTCGGTGTGGAACGTGGCGCACAACGTCGGCGGCGGCCTGATCGGCCCGCTATTCCTGCTGGGCATGGCCTGGTTCAACGACTGGCATGCAGCGTTCTACGTGCCGGCCACGGTGGCGTTGGCAGTGGCGGCGTTTGCCTTCATCACCATGCGCGATACCCCGCAATCGGTCGGCCTGCCGCCGATCGAGAAGTACAAGAACGATTACCCCGAAGGCTACGACGCCAGCCACGAAGACGAATTCAGCGCCAAGGAAATCTTCGTCAAATACGTGCTGCACAACAAAATGCTGTGGTACATCGCTTTCGCCAACGTGTTCGTCTACCTGCTGCGCTACGGCGTGCTGGACTGGGCACCGACCTACTTGAAAGAAGCCAAGCATTTCACGGTCGACAAGTCGTCCTGGGCTTACTTCTTTTATGAATGGGCAGGTATCCCGGGCACGCTGCTGTGCGGCTGGATGTCGGACAAGATCTTCCGTGGCAACCGTGGCCTCACAGGCATCGTGTTCATGGCCCTGGTGACCGTGGCGACGCTGGTGTACTGGCTCAATCCGCCGGGCAACCCGATGGTCGACATGATCGCGCTGGTTTCCATCGGTTTCCTGATCTACGGCCCGGTGATGCTGATTGGCCTGCAGGCGCTGGAATTGGCACCGAAGAAAGCCGCCGGCACTGCTGCGGGCTTCACCGGTCTGTTCGGTTATCTGGGTGGCTCTGTGGCAGCCAGCGCGGCCATGGGCTACACCGTGGACCATTTCGGCTGGGACGGCGGTTTTGTGCTGCTGATTGGTGCGTGCGTACTGGCAATCGCTTTCCTGATCCCAACGCTGTGGCACACCAACAGCGTCAGCTCAGCGCGTTAACCCCTGCGCAACCCTTTGCACAACGCTTGAGCCGCGCCTCCAGGTTTTTATCTGGCATGGCGTGGCTACGCAGGGCGTTGACGGTCTGCTCGACATAATCGCGGGTAGTGCCGTAACGCCCGCAAGCACTTTGCAACACGTGGTTGAGCACGATGTCGGGCAAGTTACCGGCGTAGCTGGGCAGGTGCCGCTCCAATACAAACCCCAACGCCTGCACCGTAGTGCCATCTTCCAGACGGCAACTGAGCCAGTGCGGCCGGTAGGACGGATACGGCATCTCACGCTGCCACAACGCGTAAAGCGACGCTTCCAACTGGTCTTCAGGCAACCGGTAGGCAAACCCGCTGCAAGAGCCGCCGCGATCCAGGCCGAAAACCAGACCCGGAATTTCCGGCGTGCCCCGATGTTCATGGGACCACAGGTAAAGCCCCCGGTGATAGCCATGAACCCGCGCCCGCACCCGCTCGGCTGACGAACATTCGGGGCGCCAGATCAGTGAACCATACGCAAATAGCCAGACCGGACCACCCTTATGCCGAGCCATGGTGGCCTGCATCGAGCTCATCAATTGTTCGTGCGTGAGTTGCGGCCCCAGATCGAGGCGCGGAGGGTAAGCCAATTGCAGAAGATCGGTTTCAATGGCGGTCATGGCAAAAAACGGTGCGCCTCCTGTGTTACCAACTGTCAGCAACTTTATCGTCGTCAAACCAGCAGCAATAAGCTGGCCATTTCAGATATAGCTTAAGGACATTTGGCTGAAGGGCTAAATACCGTAAGCGAATAAGGCCGGATATAAGCCAGGCGCAGATCCCAATGTGGGAGCGGGCTTGCTCGCGAAAGCGGTGGGTCAGTCAGTATATCTGGTACTGATACACCGCTTTCGCGAGCAAGCCCGCTCCCACAGTTTGATCGGCGTAGACCCGTTATTTATGCGGTCGAGTCAGGGTCTGGGGGCGTAGGCGAACACATCCGCACGCATCTGGTGCGCATCCATGCCGGCGTCGACCAGGGCGTCCAGGGTGCCGTAGATCATTGCCGGCGAACCGCTGGCATAGACATGCACCGACTTGAGGTCGGCGATGTCTTCGCACACCGCTTCATGCAGCAACCCGCAGCGCCCTTCCCAGCCACACACATCGCTGACGACTTTGTGCAGAAACAGGTTGGGCAATTGCAGCCACTGGTCCCAGTGTTCGATCTGGTAGAAATCATCCGGGCGACGCACGCCCCAGTACAAGTGCACGGGGTGTTTGAAGCCGCTGGCACGGCAATGCTCGATCAGGCTGTGCATCTGCGCCATGCCCGTACCGGCGGCGATCAGCACCAACGGCCCATCCGGCAATTCGGCCAGGTGGGTGTCGCCGAACGGCAGCTCGACGCGGGCCATCCGGTTGCGTTGCAGTTGCTCCAGCAAAGTGCGCGCACTGTCTTCGCGCACCAGCACGTGCAGCTCCAACTCGCGCCCGGCGTGAGGCGCCGACGCCAGGGAGAATGCCGATTTCTCGCCATTCTCCCGCTCGATCATCAGGTATTGCCCGGCGTGGTAACGCACCGCCTTGCCCGCTGGCGCCAGCAGGCGCACGCGCCACACATCGCCACCCACTTCCACGCATTCACTCAATTGGCACGCCAGCTTGCGCAACGGCAATTCTCCCGGCGCCAGCACGCCATCCCACAACACAATGCAGTCTTCCAGCGGCTCGGCGATACAGGTGTAGAACTCGCCATGATCACGCACTTCACCGCCTTGCCGCACCCGCCCTTCCACCAGCAGCGCGGCGCATACGTGGCACACGCCGTTGCGACAGGCCTGGGGGCATTCGTAGCCAAGGCGACGCGCGCCTTCGAGGATTCGCTCGCCGGGGACCAGCTCCAGCACGGCGCCGGAAGGTTGCAGGGTTACACGCATCAATCTATTCCCAATTCTTTCCAGATCGCATCGACACGGGCGGTGACGGCTTCATCCTTGACGATCACCCGGCCCCATTCACGGGTGGTTTCACCCGGCCATTTGTGTGTGGCGTCCAGGCCCATCTTCGAACCCAGGCCCGACACCGGCGAGGCGAAGTCGAGGTAGTCGATCGGCGTGTTATCGATCATCACCGTGTCGCGCTTGGGGTCCATGCGCGTGGTGATGGCCCAGATCACGTCGTTCCAGTCGCGGGCATTGATGTCATCGTCGGTGACAATAACGAATTTGGTGTACATGAACTGTCGCAAAAACGACCACACGCCGAGCATTACCCGCTTGGCGTGGCCTGGGTACGACTTCTTCATGGTGACGATGGCCATGCGGTACGAACAGCCTTCCGGCGGCAGGTAGAAGTCGGTGATCTCCGGGAATTGCTTCTGCAGGATCGGCACGAACACTTCGTTGAGCGCCACGCCGAGAATGGCGGGCTCATCCGGCGGCCGGCCGGTGTAAGTGCTGTGATAAATCGGCTTGATCCGGTGGGTGATGCGCTCGACGGTGAACACCGGGAAGCTGTCGACTTCGTTGTAGTAACCGGTGTGGTCACCGTACGGGCCTTCATCAGCCATTTCGCCGGGATGAATCACTCCTTCAAGGATGATTTCGGCGGTGGCCGGCACCTGCAGTTCGTTGCCACGGCACTTCACCAGCTCGGTGCGGTTACCGCGCAGCAGCCCGGCGAAGGCGTATTCGGACAAGCTGTCCGGCACCGGCGTGACAGCGCCGAGGATGGTGGCCGGGTCGGCGCCCAGGGCCACGGAAACCGGGAACGGCTTGCCGGGGTGTTTTTCGCACCACTCACGGTAGTCCAGCGCGCCGCCACGGTGGCTCAGCCAGCGCATGATCACCTTGTTGCGGCCGATCACTTGCTGGCGGTAGATACCGAGGTTCTGGCGGTCCTTGTTCGGACCCTTGGTGACCGTCAGGCCCCAGGTGATCAGCGGGCCGACGTCGCCGGGCCAGCAGGTCTGCACCGGCAGCATGGCCAGGTCGACGTCATCGCCTTCGATGACCACTTCCTGGCACGCCGCATCCTTGACCACTTTGGGGGCCATGGCAATGATCTTGCGGAAGATCGGCAGCTTCGACCAGGCATCCTTGAGCCCCTTGGGCGGCTCGGGCTCCTTGAGGAAGGCCAGCAGCTTGCCGATCTCGCGCAGCTCGCTGACCGACTCGGCGCCCATGCCAAAGGCGACCCGATCGGGGGTGCCGAACAGGTTACCGAGCACCGGAATGTCATAGCCGGTCGGGTTTTCGAACAGCAGCGCCGGGCCCTTGTTGCGCAGGGTGCGGTCGCAAATCTCAGTCATTTCCAGCACCGGCGAGATCGGCATCTGGATACGTTTCAACTCTCCGCGCTGCTCAAGTTGCTGCACGAAATCCCGAAGATCCTTGAATTTCATTAACCATGCCACCCGTAAAATAGACGTACATCCTACCTGCTATGACCGCGACTGGCAGCCTGTCGCGATGCATTTGGGTACGCAGAACGCTTAAAAAACCGACGCAAAAAAAATGGCGCCCCTGGGGGCGCCATTCTTTCGGACCTGAAACGTCGTATTACTTACGTTTCATCGACAAGAAGAACTCGTCGTTGGTCTTGGTGGTTTTCAGCTTGTCGATCAGGAACTCGATGGCAGCGACTTCATCCATCGGGTGCAGCAGCTTGCGCAGGATCCACATGCGCTGCAGTTCGTCGTCGGCGGTCAGCAACTCTTCGCGGCGGGTGCCGGAACGGTTGATGTTGATCGCCGGGAACACGCGTTTTTCCGCGATGCGACGGTCCAGGGGCAGTTCCATGTTGCCGGTACCCTTGAACTCTTCGTAGATCACTTCGTCCATCTTCGAGCCGGTTTCAACCAGCGCGGTGGCGATGATGGTCAGCGAGCCGCCTTCTTCGATGTTGCGCGCGGCGCCGAAGAAACGCTTCGGCTTCTCCAGGGCGTGGGCATCGACACCACCGGTCAATACCTTGCCGGAGCTCGGGATCACGGTGTTGTAGGCACGCGCCAGACGGGTGATGGAGTCGAGCAGGATCACCACGTCCTTCTTGTGTTCGACCAGGCGCTTGGCCTTCTCGATCACCATTTCGGCAACCTGCACGTGGCGGGTTGGCGGCTCATCGAACGTCGAGGCAACCACTTCGCCGCGCACGGTGCGCTGCATTTCGGTCACTTCTTCCGGACGCTCGTCGATCAGCAGCACGATCAGGTGAACTTCAGGATTGTTACGCGCGATGTTGGCTGCAATGTTCTGCAGCATGATCGTTTTACCGGCTTTCGGCGGTGCGACGATCAGGCCACGCTGGCCCTTGCCGATCGGAGCGCACAGGTCGATCACACGACCGGTCAAGTCTTCGGTGGAACCGTTGCCGGCTTCCATCTTCATGCGCACGGTCGGGAACAGCGGCGTCAGGTTCTCGAAGAGAATCTTGTTTTTCGCGTTCTCGGGACGATCGAAGTTGATCGTATCGACCTTGAGCAGGGCGAAATAACGCTCGCCTTCCTTCGGTGGACGGATCTTGCCAACGATAGTGTCACCGGTGCGCAAGTTGAAGCGACGGATCTGGCTCGGCGAGACATAGATATCGTCTGGGCCGGCAAGATAGGAGGCGTCTGCGGAGCGGAGGAAGCCGAAGCCGTCCTGGAGAATCTCCAGCACGCCATCACCGGAGATTTCCTCGCCGCTTTTCGCGTGCTTCTTGAGCAGGGAGAAAATCACGTCCTGCTTGCGCGAACGGGCCATATTTTCTATGCCCATTTCTTCGGCCAGCTGGAGCAGGTCGGTAATCGGCTTTTGCTTGAGTTCAGTCAGATTCATATAGGAATGACGTAATCATTTATGGAGGGGGGAAATTAAGCTTTTGGCTTAATGAGGCCGCGCCGCAGAGAAGGCGACAGGATCGCGTACTATCGAAAAGGAATGCGTCGGCGACGGCTTGCAGGGGGCAATGGAGAAACCAGTGCGGGGCCGAATGTACCACCTGAGTTTCGGAGCGTCTAGCCCTGTTTAACGAAAAAGCCCCGCGATTTGCGGGGCCTTTTTCACGACGCTTAGATGTTGGCGTCGAGGAAAGCTTGCAACTGAGACTTCGACAGCGCGCCCACTTTAGTGGCTTCGACGTTGCCGTTCTTGAACAGCATCAGCGTTGGAATACCACGCACGCCGTGTTTGGCAGGGGTTTCCTGGTTGTCGTCGATGTTCAGCTTGGCAATGGTCAGCTTGCCTTCGTAGGTGGTTGCAATGTCGTCCAGGACTGGAGCGATCATTTTGCAAGGGCCGCACCATTCAGCCCAGTAGTCAACCAGCACCGGGCCTTGAGCCTTGAGTACTTCGGCCTCAAAGGTCGCGTCGGTGACGTGCTTGATAAGATCGTTGCTCATGGATGTCTCCGGATTGTAAGCAAAAAAAACGTGACCCATCATAGCCGCCCTTCCCCCGTTCAGGAAGCCGCCTCTGATTGAGTCTTGCTATGGCGGTGCATGAGTCAGGGTATGGCCCGACTCAGGGCGACACGGGAGTCACAAACGCGATACCGGTACGCAATGCTGCATTACGTACATGTTCCTGCATGGTTTTCTGCGCCGTCGCACTCGCGCGCCGGGCCAGGGCGCGCAGGATTCTGCGATGCTCCTGCCAGGTTTCCATGGCCCGCTCCGGCCGGATGAACGGTAGTTTCTGGCTCTCCAGGAATACCTCGGCACTCGCGCTCAGAATACTGACCATCGCCTGGTTGCCGCTGGCCAGGAGGATGCGCTGGTGGAATTCGAAGTCCAGCCGCGCCGCCGCTTCGAAGTCGCCGGCCTTGAGCATTTTGCGCATGGCCTCGACGTTATCTTCCAGGCGGTCCAGCTCATCGATGCTCAGCGTCACCGCCGCCAACCCCGCGGCAAACCCCTCGAGGGCATAACGCAACTGGAAGATATCCAGCGGCGTGGCCTGCGCCGCGAAGGGCCAGACAAATCCCGGCGATTCCTCGGCGGCCTGCACGAACACGCCCTTGCCCGGCTGCACACTGACCACGCCCAGCGCACTCAGGGACGACAACGCTTCGCGCAACGACGCCCGGCTCACGCCTAACTGCACCGCCAGATCGCGCTGGGACGGCAACGCATCGCCCGGCCCGAAGCCTTGCTGCTTGATCAGTTTACGGATGGCCTGCAAGGCCGCTTCCGGTACGGCTTGGGCGATGGAATTCATAAAAAACTCAAGGTTGCAGTCAACTGAACGGCTAGTTGTAAAGCTATTCTCGGCCCGCGGCAAGCCACGCCCCAAAGGGGCTCGCGTGGTTTTCAGGGTGCTCGAAAAGGGTGCGAAAAGAATCGCTACTGTTCAGACCAGTAAGACCACCACGACCCACTGAATGCCTGGCCTGCAGACGTTCCCAGGAGTGATGGCATGGGCTGTGCAATCACGGCAATAACCCCATTCAGAAAATTCCTTCGCCCTTTTCGGAGAGTTGCCATGACCAAGCGCTACAGCGCCCTGCTCACAGCCTTGTTTGCCAGCCTGATGCTGAGCCAGGCACCCACCCAGGCCAACGGTCTGGATGACATCGTCGCGCGTGGCACCCTCAAGGTCGCCGTGCCTCAGGATTTTCCGCCGTTCGGCTCGGTCGGCCCCGACATGAAGCCGCGCGGCCTGGACATCGACACCGCCAAGCTGCTGGCCGACCAGCTCAAGGTCAAGTTGGAACTGACCCCGGTCAACAGCACCAACCGCATCCCGTTCCTCACCACCGGCAAGGTCGACCTGGTGATCTCCAGCCTGGGCAAGAACCCAGAGCGGGAAAAGGTCATCGACTTCTCCAAGGCTTATGCGCCGTTCTACCTGGCCGTTTTCGGCCCGCCTGATGCCGCCATCGCCACCCTCGACGACCTCAAGGGCAAGACCATCAGCGTGACCCGTGGCGCCATCGAAGACATCGAGCTGACCGCCGTGGCGCCCAAGGAAGCCACAATCAAACGCTTCGAAGACAACAACTCGACCATCGCCGCCTACCTGGCCGGCCAGGTCGACCTCATCGCCAGCGGCAACGTGGTGATGGTGGCGATCAGCGAACGCAACCCCAAGCGCGTGCCGGCACTGAAAGTGAAGCTCAAGGACTCGCCGGTGTACGTGGGCGTGAACAAGAACGAGCCGGCACTGCTGGAAAAGGTCAACCAGATCCTGGTCGCGGCCAAGGCCGACGGCAGCCTGGAAAAGAACGCTATGCAATGGCTCAAAGAGCCGCTGCCCGCAGACCTCTGAAGCGACGGAGCCTGACTCATGGCGTATCAATTTGACTTTGTGCCGGTGCTGGCCAATACCGACCTGCTGTTGCGCGGCGCGCTGTTCACCCTTGAGCTGACGGCCATCGGCGCCATCCTCGGCGTGGCCCTGGGTACCGTCGGCGCCGTGGTGCGGGCGTGGAAGATCCAGCCGTTCGCCTGGTTCTTCGGTGTGTATGTCGAGTTGATCCGCAACACGCCGTTCCTGGTGCAGTTGTTTTTCATCTTTTTCGGCCTGCCGTCCCTGGGGCTGAAGATCACCGAGTGGCAAGCCGCCGTACTGGCGATGGTGATCAACCTGGGTGCCTATTCCACCGAGATCATCCGCGCCGGCATCCAGGCTATCCCCAAAGGGCAATTGGAAGCCGCCGCCGCGCTGGCGATGACGCGCTTCGAAGCGTTCCGGCACGTGGTGCTGCTGCCAGCACTGGGCAAGGTATGGCCGGCGCTGAGCAGCCAGATCATCATCGTGATGCTCGGTTCGGCGGTGTGTTCGCAGATCGCCACCGAAGAGCTGAGCTTTGCCGCCAACTTCATTCAGTCGCGCAACTTCCGCGCATTCGAGACCTACGCCCTGACCACCCTGGTGTACCTGTGCATGGCGCTGATGATTCGCCAATTGCTCAATTGGATCGGTCGGCGGTTTGTGATGAGGAACAGCTGATGAGTGATTTCTCTTTCTGGGACATCGTGCGCAACCTGCTCACGGGCCTGCAATGGACGCTGCTGCTGTCGCTGGTGGCGTTTGTCGGCGGGGGCCTGATCGGTTTGCTGGTGATGGTCCTGCGCATCAGTAGCAAGACCTTCCCACGCAACGTTGCGCGTACTTATATCGAACTGTTCCAGGGCACGCCGCTACTGATGCAGCTGTTCCTGGTGTTCTTCGGCGTTGCCCTGCTGGGTGTGGATATCTCGCCGTGGCTGGCAGCGGCGATCGCCCTGACCCTGTTTACCAGCGCCTACCTCGCTGAAATCTGGCGCGGCTGCGTTGACTCCATCGCCCATGGGCAATGGGAAGCCTCCGCCAGCCTGGCGCTGAACCCCCTTGAACAACTGCGCTACGTGATCCTGCCCCAGGCCCTGCGAATAGCCGTGGCGCCGACTGTGGGGTTCTCGGTGCAAGTAGTCAAAGGCACCGCCGTGACTTCGATCATCGGCTTTACCGAACTGACCAAGACCGGCGGCATGCTCGCCAACGCGACGTTCGAACCCTTCATGGTCTACGGCCTGGTGGCGCTTGGTTACTTTTTGCTCTGCTACCCCCTGTCCCTCAGCGCGCGCTACCTGGAAAGGAGACTGCATGCCTCTGCTTAGAATTTCCGCCCTGCATAAGTATTACGGCGATCACCACGTGCTCAAGGGCATCGACCTGACGGTTGAAGAAGGCCAGGTGGTGGCGATCATTGGCCGCAGCGGCTCGGGCAAATCCACGTTGCTGCGGACCCTAAACGGCTTGGAATCCATCAACGACGGCGTGATCGAAGTCGATGGCGAGTACCTCGACGCCGCCCGCGCCGACCTGCGCAGCCTGCGACAGAAAGTCGGCATGGTGTTCCAGCAATTCAACCTGTTCCCCCACTTGACCGTGGGTGAAAACGTCATGCTCGCGCCGCAGGTGGTACAGAAAGTGCCCAAGGCCAAGGCCGCCCAATTGGCCAGACAAATGCTGGAGCGCGTCGGGCTGGGGGAAAAGTTCGACGCCTTTCCCGATCGCTTATCCGGCGGCCAACAGCAACGTGTGGCGATTGCCCGGGCCCTGGCGATGTCACCCAAGGTGCTGCTGTGCGATGAAATCACCTCGGCCCTCGACCCGGAACTGGTCAATGAAGTGCTCAGCGTGGTGCGCCAGCTGGCCCGGGACGGTATGACCCTGATCATGGTGACCCACGAGATGCGCTTTGCCAGGGAAGTCGGCGATAAACTGGTGTTCATGCACCAGGGCAAGGTGCATGAAGTGGGCGACCCGAAACGCCTGTTCGCGCACCCGCAAACCGCCGAACTGGCCAATTTCATTGGTTCTACGGAACAGCCGGACTGACCAGCTCAAACCGGCCGTGCCCTTCCAGCAGCGTCTCTCGGCGCACCGCAAGGGCGTCGGCCGGCAGTTGAACGTCGATCTCCACCTGGGCGGTCAACCGAAGGCCCGTGACGGGGACACCGGCTACGCTCGCATACAACGCACGACCGGGGAGCAGCCGCCCGCCGGCAGCTTCGTCGGGCTGCCAGGTGACCGGCCGGCCATCCACCTGAGCCTGCTTCAGGCTCAAGGTGAAACGCCCTTGACGCCCGAATTGAAAGCCTTGCGCATCGGCCGCTGCACCGCTGAAGCGCAGCGCCATCGCGGCGGGGTTTGCGCAAAGCACACTCAAGTGCAGCGTACGCTGCGTATCGAGTCGCACGGCATCCCTTCCGGCTGACGCTTGCGTGGGACGAATCACCCCGTAGTCGACCCTCGGCTCGCTCAGGGTCATCCGGCAGTCATCGGCACGCACCTGGCTTGCCATGAGGGCAACCCACACCAGGCACAGGCCGCAGACAAGCGGGCCGCTCATCCGCTCAGCGAGCATGGCATACCACCGGTGCGGTTTCGTAAAGTTGATCATCGTCAGGCTCTTGCTCAGGGTTGATGTGCAGCAGGCAGGACGCCGAGTCCGGCAATGAAACCCTCAGGGTTTGCTGCCCATCGATGTTGCTGAGGAAAATCATGCCTTCGCCTACCACGCTGGTCACAAAGTTGTTGTCCTGGCCAAACACCGCGGCCCCTTGAGGCAAGGGACGGCCCTGTTCGTCCTGGGCTTCAAGCAACAGGCGCCGAACTTTCACCACATCAAAGTCCAGGATGTTGACTGAACCACGGCCGGCTGCGAGCACCTGGGTGCCGTTCTTCAGGTCGACGCGTTTGGGCAGCGACTGGGTCTGTACTTGCAAATGGTTGTTGCCGTAGGCCTGCAGTCCGGGAATGACCGCCTGGCCGCTGAAGTCGGTCCATACCGGCCCTTGAGGCGTCGAAACCTTCGCCCCGCCGATATCGCCCACCGAGACAATGCCGAAGGTGTCCTGCACCGCGTACGGCGAGAACGTCACCCCATGCTCATGGGCCACGATGCCGCCTTGCAACTGACCGGAATAGTGGGTGTTCGAGGGATCACGGCTGACGCCCAGGCTGACGCGGGTATACAGCGGCAACAGGTCTACGCGGCCGCGCACGCGCTGTTCGCGCTCGTTCACGTCTCGATCAACGCCGACTTCATAGTCCACATAGTCGTTGACCCGCTCGCTGAGGGCCGTGCCGGCATCCAGGCGATCGCCTCGGCGACTGACGTAGCTGCTCACGCGGCGATCACCGCCCAGGGGCAGGGTGACCTGCAGCCTGACGGAGGTGTCTTCGTCCAGCCTTTCATCGCGGCGCCCTCCCGCTGTTCGGTCCAGGCGTCGAGGCCTGGACCCACCGACCTGTGCGTCTGCGATCAACGCCACGTCAACGCCATTGAACGATTTGTTCCATGACGCAAAGAGGTGATCGGTGGATCGCCCGTCAAATTGCGAACTACGGGTGAAACTGAGGGAAAAGCCCCCCATGAACGGATCCGCCCAATTCAGCCCCGCCGTGTACTGGCGCTTGAAACGCGCATCGAGGTCGTATCCCCGTGAGGCCTGGCCTGCGTCCAGCACTTCCCGATAGCCTTTGTTCTGTGTCGAGGCACTCAGGTTCATGTCGAGGTTGGCGAACAACGGGCTGCCCAGAGACAGCGTGCTGCGCGCGCCCTCTACTCCGTCGAGCCCATCACGGGACAGGTTATGGCGTAAGTCCACCGTTACCTGATGAAAAAACACGCTGCTCAGGGTACCGCCTGCCGATTGGTACTCGTCGGTACTGAGCAAACCGAAACCCACCGATGAGCGCTGTCCCAGCCCCCAGGTTCCACTGCCCATCGCGACCACGGGCGAGTCCGGTTCCCGGCTGTCGATGGACGTTTCGCGCACCTTACCGAGAGAGAAGTAGTAGCCCGGCGTTACGGGGACCCCGCCGCGAAAAGACGCAGCGGGCACGACGAAGCTGCGCTTGGCGCCCCGCACGTCAATCACGCTCACATCCAGGTCACTGGTGCTGTTGAGCAACGGCAGACCGGTCAGCCTGAACGGCCCTTCGGGTACCAGCGTGGAATGGATCAACGCGCCCGACTGGCGCACTTCGACCCGTGACTGGCTTTGGGCCAGGCCTTCAACCACCACCTCACTGCTGCCCGCTCCCCCGCGCTGCTGGCCATCCGGGAAGAACTGCAAGCCGGTCAGCTGTACGCCACCAAATATCGGGTTGTTACTGGAAATCTGCCCCGCTTGGAAGGTCGACTGTAACGCTGCAATATCACGCTGGGCGTAGGCATCCACCTGCTCGGTCCGCGCCCGGCCATTGTCGGAAACATAGAACTGACGGCTGCGGACAATCCAGTTACCCAGGTTGAACCCAGCCTCGGTATAGGCCGATACAAAGCGACTCGGCCCACTTCGCGAATGGGTGTCGTAACCCAACACGGTGTAATTGAAAATAGCCGCCGCGCCGCCCTGGGAAAAATTCCCGGCCTCCCACTCCGGCGTACGCAGCGACTGGGTTGGCACCACCAGGGTCACCTCATCACTGCTGGGGCGCAGGCGCACCATGGTCGCCGGGTATTGCCCAACGAAATCATGGCAGGTCTGGTCGGGGTTGATGCCTTCGCGCAGCACCTTGGACGGCGTGACCAGACCGGCCTTGGCCAGCAATGCCGGGGTGAAGCACAGCTGGCCCTGGTAATCGAAGCGTGCGTCAACCAACCCCAGCGGTGTGCCATTGACGCGTAGCCCGACCACATGCACGCCTTCGCGAAAGCGTGCCGCGCTGCGAAAGTACTCGGACACCTGGGGATCAATGCCCAGCGATGTCAACGCGGCCAGGTCAAAGCCTTCCCCCAGGCCCACAGCCGCGCTGGAACCTGGCAAGCCACACAGCGTCGCGAGACCCAGCAGGACCTTGGAGCGCGCCTGCAAGCCATTACTGGCCGCGCGATTTGGATGCCTGATCTTTTTCATAGGTCAGTCAATCCACGCCAGCCACAACAGGCGCGCGGTAGCTGTCCACCGTGAACCCATAGACCGTGGCCGGTTGGAACTCCACCGCAACCACGCCCGCCGTTGAGCCGGCCGACGCGACCGTCAGCACTTCGCCCGGCAGGATGTAGGTGCGCGGCAACGTCCCCGCCTGTGCCTGCGGATGCAGTTGCACTTCCAGCGACATGCGCACGACGTAGGCGCTTCCGTTGTGAACCTTTAATTGCCCCCCTTCACGCGTCCATGTCAGCAACTGCCAGGGCGCGTCGTGCCTGGGCAACCCTTTGGGATGCAGGATCAACGGCAGGTTCTGCCGCAGGGTGATACCAATGGTCGCACCGCCGGGCGTGCGCGCCTGGGGGATGCCTTCAAAGGAGACCCGCTTCAGGCGCTGGGTCTTGAGCGGGGCCTTCAGCGTGCTGATGAAACGCACAAGTTGGGTGTCGCCCGCTTCGACCCGGGTAATAGGCGGCGTGACGATCAATAAGGGTTCCTGGTCCTCCGGTATGTTTTCTATGACCGAATGAAGCAACGCCGGCCCAGGGTCGGTATTTTTAATATTAAGCGTTGCCTCGCCGTCTTCTTCATTCAGAATCACGACTGTTGTTTCAGGCTGCATGCCGTCGGCTACTGCGATACCACACAAGCAAAAACACAAACTTATGAATCGCAGCAACGACATCACTCTTGTTGATAGACCATTCACGAGTTTACCCACAGCTATAAAGCCCACAATTAAAAAACACCCACGTAAAACAGCCGGCACCAAACAGAGACGTGAAGCTGCCTTTGCATTAATGTCGGCTGTTGATGACGTATTTAGATGTAAGTCAATTCCAGCGTGGCGCGACCATCCAGCGTTACATCGCGGGTCAGGTCCAGGTCCTGAGTGCGGTTGATAACGGCTTTCACTTCAAGCGTGCCATTGAGTTGGGTGATGGACGCGGGGACCAGGCTGGCTCCGTTGCGCCACGAGTACTGGCTAGGCTTTTGAGCGACCTTGCCGTCGCTGGACTGCCAGGAGCCGGTGGTGCCCACACGCATGAGCGGGCTAAGGTTCCCGGTGGATGAGCGCAGATCCTTGAGGGTAACCGAGTAGCCGCCGGTACGCTTGCCGCTGACAGCGCCCAGCCCGTAGTTCTGCGCTTCGGTGAACCCGGCACCGAGAATCCCCGGAACCTTGCTGCCCGATTGCAGATCAGTCAGCGCCAGGCCGAACTTCGCGGGTGTTTGGCCGCAACTGACGGACAGGCTCACGGATTTCGGCGCGAGAGGATTGAACTGCGTTGCAGACAAACTACCGGAGGGAATGACCTGGTAATCGACGATGCCACCACCGGCGAGGCTCAGGTTGCAAGCCAGCGGCTTGATAGTCCCGCGTACAATCAGCTCGGCGGCCGTTGTTGCATGAGCACCGATACTCGCTACCAGACAAAAAGTACCTATTGTCAAACCAAGCATATTTTTCTTCATGTTTAACCTGTCATCTGGAATGGAGGTGTTTTTACGATGGCCGGGCCTCCATCACCCATCAATTATTCTTCCTTGTAACAATCGACCATAAATAAATAACACCACGGCAAAATTGCCGAGTGACAGTCTGTCGCTTTGGTACCTGATTAAAGAATCAGAGAACACGATAGGAATTGTGGGAGCCGTAAAAATTATAAGTGAGCCAAGCCTCCTCATTGGGTAGGCCCAAGTATGAAGCCAACAAGTTATTACCCGCGTCCTTGTAGGCAAAGTCACAAGCGGCATAATTACAGTAAGAGGTTAATAGCGCCTACAACTACAAAACCTCGTTCGCAGAAAGCTTGGAGCGACCCCTTACATTTCCCACAAGAATTACTCACAGCCCCCCATGGGCAAATTACCCAAGCAGTACGCGTTGGCACCACAGGTCGATCGTGGCACGATGGCTGGGTTATCGACCGAGACCCCCTTACCATGCCGCAATCCCAAGCCAAGAATCTGTCCCTGATCGCCGCCATCGACCTGGGCTCCAACAGCTTTCACATGGTCGTGGCCAAGGCCCAGAACGGCGAAATCCGCATCCTTGAGCGGCTCGGCGAAAAAGTACAACTGGCCGCCGGCATCGACGACGAGCGCAAACTCAACGAAGAGTCCATGCAGCGCGGCCTCGATTGCCTCAAGCGGTTTGCCCAGTTGATCAACGGCATGCCCTTGGGCGCCGTGCGAATCGTCGGCACCAATGCGTTGCGTGAGGCCCGTAACCGTGGCGAATTCATCCGCCGCGCCGAAGAGATCCTTGGGCACCCGGTAGAAGTCATCTCCGGCCGTGAAGAAGCTCGGCTGATCTACCTCGGCGTGTCCCATACCCTGGCCGATACCCCCGGCAAGCGCCTGGTCGCCGACATCGGCGGCGGCAGTACCGAATTCATCATTGGCCAGCGCTTCGAACCGCTGCTGCGCGAAAGCCTGCAGATGGGTTGCGTCAGCTACACCCAACGCTATTTCAAGGATGGCAAGATCACCCCGGCGCGCTACGCCCAGGCCTACACGGCAGCGCGGCTGGAGATCATGAGCATCGAGCACGCCCTGCACCGCCTGACCTGGGATGAAGCCATCGGCTCGTCCGGCACCATCCGTGCCATCGGCCTGGCCTTGAAAGCCGGCGGCCACGGCACCGGCGAGGTGAATGCCGAAGGCTTGGCGTGGCTCAAGCGCAAGCTGTTCAAGCTGGGGGATGCCGAGAAAATCGACTTCGACGGCATCAAGCCCGACCGTCGCACCATCTTCCCGGCCGGCCTGGCGATTCTCGAAGCGATCTTCGACGCCCTCGAACTGCAGCGCATGGACCACTGTGACGGCGCGCTACGCGAAGGCGTGCTCTACGACCTGCTGGGCCGTCATCATCACGAAGATGTGCGCGAGCGCACGCTGACCTCGCTGATGGAGCGCTATCACGTCGACCAGGAACAAGCCGCTCGCGTGGAGCGCAAAGCCCTGCATGCCTTCGACCAAGTGGCCGAAGACTGGGACCTGCAAGACGGCGTATGGCGCGAACTGCTGGGCTGGGCCGCCAAGGTGCATGAAGTGGGCCTGGACATCGCTCACTACCATTACCACAAGCACGGCGCGTACCTGATCGAGCACTCGGACCTGGCGGGCTTCTCCCGGGAAGACCAGCAAATGCTCGCCCTGCTGGTGCGTGGCCATCGTCGTAACATCCCCAAGGACAAATTCGCCGAGTTCGGCGACGACGGCATCAAGCTGATTCGCCTGTGCGTGCTGCTGCGCTTTGCAATCCTGTTCCACCATATCCGTGGCACGCAGGAAATGCCTCAGGTGGCCCTGCGTGCCGACGGCGACAGCCTGGACGTGGTGTTCCCGAACGGGTGGCTGGATGAGAACCAACTGACCCAGGCGGACTTTGCCCAGGAAGCGGAATGGCTGACGCGGGTAGGGTTCAGCCTGAACCTGCACTAGGAGAACACCGAAAAACAAATGTGGGGGGCTTGCCTTAATGCTGCCTCCTGTAGGAGCGAGCTTGCTCGCGAAAAACGTCAACAATAACCCGTACATCCTGGATAAACGCGGTACCTGTGAGTTCTTCGCGAGCAAGCTCGCTCCTACAGAAACGATTTCGCCCCCAAACAAATAAAAACGGCCCTTGAGAGGGCCGTTTTTTTGCGCCGGTTTCAGCCTCAATTCACCGTCAGAATCGGGCTGCCCAATTTCTCCAACAACGTCGCCTGCGCACTGCGCGGGTTCTGGTTGCCGGTCGGCGTGTTGCGAATATAGCGGCCGTCCGATTGCAGGCTCCAGCTGTGGGTGTTGTCGGTGAGGTAGCTTTCCAGCTCCTTCTTGACCCGCATGATCAGCTTCTTGCCTTCTACCGGGAAGCACGTTTCGACGCGCTTATCGAGGTTACGCTCCATCCAGTCGGCACTGGAAAGGAACATCTGCTCCTCGCCGCCGTTGAGGAAGTAGAACACTCGCGTGTGTTCCAGGAAGCGACCGATGATCGAGCGCACATGAATGTTGTGCGACACTCCGACAATGCCCGGACGCAGGCAGCACATGCCGCGTACCACCAGGTCGATCCGCACGCCGGACTGGCTGGCCTTGTACAGCGCGCGGATGATCTTCGGATCGGTCAGCGAGTTGAACTTGGCGATGATGTGCGCCGGTTTGCCTTCAAGCGCGAACTGGGTCTCGCGGGCAATCATGTCGAGCATGCCCTTCTTGAGCGTGAACGGCGCGTGCAGCAGTTTTTTCATGCGCAAGGTCTTGCCCATGCCGATCAACTGGCTGAACAACTTGCCGACGTCTTCGCACAGCGCGTCGTCGGAGGTCAGCAGGCTGTAGTCGGTGTAGAGCTTGGCGTTGCCGGCGTGGTAGTTGCCGGTGCCCAAGTGCGCGTAACGCACGATCTCACCGGCTTCACGGCGCAGGATCAGCATCATCTTGGCGTGGGTCTTGAAGCCGACCACGCCGTAGATCACCACCGCACCGGCCGCTTGCAGGCGGCTGGCCAGTTGCAGGTTGGACTCTTCGTCGAACCGCGCACGCAATTCGATCACCGCGGTGACTTCCTTGCCGTTGCGCGCGGCGTCCACCAGCGCATCAACAATTTCCGAGTTGGCGCCGGAACGGTACAGGGTCTGGCGCACGGCCAGTACATGCGGGTCCTTGGCGGCCTGGCGCAGCAAGTCGACCACCGGGGTGAAGGACTCGAACGGGTGCAGCAGCAGGATGTCCTGCTTGCTCACCACACTGAAAATGTTCTCGCTGTTTTGCAGCAGTTTCGGGATCTGCGGGGTGAACGGCGTGTATTGCAGCTCCGGGTGGCTGTCCAGGCCGGTGATGCTGAACAGGCGCGTCAGGTTCACCGGACCGTTGACCTGATAAAGCTCGGATTCGGCCAGGTTGAACTGCTTGAGCAGGTAGTCCGACAGGTGTTTCGGACAGGTGTCGGCGACCTCCAGGCGCACCGCATCACCGTAGCGCCGCGAGAACAGCTCGCCGCGCAGGGCTCGGGCCAAGTCTTCGACGTCTTCGGAATCCAGCGCCAGGTCAGCGTTACGGGTCAGGCGGAACTGGTAGCAGCCTTTTACCTTCATGCCCTGGAACAGGTCATCGGCGTGCGCGTGGATCATCGACGACAGGAATACATAGTTATCGCCAGCGCCCCCTACCTCTTCCGGTACCTTGATGATCCGTGGCAACAGGCGCGGCGCCGGGATGATCGCCAGGCCAGAGTCGCGGCCAAAGGCGTCGATACCTTCCAGCTCGACGATGAAGTTGAGGCTCTTGTTCACCAGCAACGGGAACGGGTGCGTCGGGTCGAGGCCGATCGGGGTGATGATCGGTGAAATCTCGTCACGGAAATAGCGACGCACCCAGGTTTTGATCTTGGTGGTCCAGTGGCGGCGACGAATGAAGCGGACCTGATGTTTCTCAAGTTCCGGCAACAGGATGTCGTTGAGGATCGCGTATTGGCGGTCCACATGGCCGTGCACCAACTCGCTGATGCGCGCCAGGGCCTGGTGCGGCTGCAGGCCGTCGGCGCCGGCTTGTTCGCGGGCGAAGGTGATTTGCTTCTTGAGGCCGGCGACGCGGATCTCGAAGAACTCGTCCAGGTTGCTGGAGAAGATCAGCAGGAATTTCAGCCGCTCCAGCAACGGATAGGACTCATCCAGCGCCTGCTCGAGCACGCGGATGTTGAATTGCAGTTGTGACAGCTCGCGGTGGATGTACAGGCTGCTGTCATCCAGGTTGGTCACGGTGACCACCGGGGCCGGCACGGGCGGCTCGACCAGCACGGCAGGCGCGGCGGGCTCATGCTCCGGCGGCGTCTCGGTGGCTTGTTCAACCACCGGGTGAGCGTCTTTTACGGCAATGTCTGTGAGTCCTTCGGTATTCATGGAATGTTCCTGTGAGGGCTATGGTTGCTCTCTAAGCAATTGGGCGGCGCGGGCGGCGAAATAGGTCAGGATGCCATCAGCCCCGGCGCGTTTAAAGGCTGTCAGGGATTCAAGGATCACCCCTTCACTCAGCCATCCGTTCTGTATTGCAGCCATGTGCATCGCGTATTCGCCACTGACCTGATAGACGAATGTTGGCACTTTGAATGTTTCTTTGACCCGATAAAGGATGTCCAGGTACGGCATTCCCGGCTTGACCATGACCATGTCGGCGCCTTCGGCCAGGTCGGCCGCCACTTCGTGCAGGGCTTCATGGCTATTGGCCGGGTCCATCTGGTACGAAGCCTTGTCGGCCTTGCCCAGGTTGAGGGCCGAGCCCACCGCATCGCGGAACGGGCCGTAATACGCGCTGGCGTACTTGGCCGAATAGGCCATGATCCGCACATTGACGTGGCCGGCCAGCTCCAGGGCCTCGCGGATCGCCTGGATGCGGCCGTCCATCATGTCCGAAGGTGCAACCACCTGGGCGCCGGCCTCCGCGTGGGACAGGGCTTGCTTGACCAACGCATCGACGGTGATGTCATTTTGAACATAGCCGCCCTCGTCCAGAATGCCATCCTGGCCGTGGGTGGTGAACGGGTCCAACGCCACGTCCGTGATCACGCCCAACTGTGGAAACCGCTCGCGCAGCGCACGCGTGGCGCGCTGGGCGATCCCTTCCGGGTTCCAGGCCTGCGCAGCGTCCAGGGACTTGAGTTCAGGCGGCGTGACCGGAAACAGCGCCAATGCCGGAATCCCCAATTCAACCCAACCGGCTGCTTCTTCAAGCAGCAGATCAATGCTCAAGCGCTCCACACCCGGCATCGAAGCCACCGCTTCCCGACGGTTCTCACCGTCCAGCACAAAGACCGGCAGGATCAGATCGTTCACCGTCAGTACATTTTCACGCACCAGGCGGCGAGAAAAATCATCACGACGGTTGCGACGCAGGCGAGTAGCGGGGTACAGCCGGTTGGCAGGGGTAAAGCTCACGACAGACTCCTGAGCCCGGGCATACGGGCGAGCGTTGCAGTTATAAGCGGCCATTATGACGAAGGTATGACAGTTGTGCTTAAGGATGCGACCTGTAGTCGCATTCGCCTTCTACGTAGGAATTGTTCACTTCGTGACACATCTCGATACTTTCATGAATCTTCGTGAAGGCGTAGGCTGCGCGTTCATTTCGCCAGCACCCAGACCATGCTTCAACAATTTCTGCATGACTTCGGCTACTTTGCCCTCTTCCTGGGCACCTTCTTTGAAGGCGAGACCATTCTGGTCCTCGCAGGCTTCCTGGCGTTCCGTGGATACATGGATATCAACCTGGTGGTGGTCGTTGCCTTTTTCGGCAGCTACGCCGGCGATCAGCTTTGGTATTACATGGGCCGCAAGCACGGCCGCAAACTGTTGGCGCGCAAGCCGCGCTGGCAGTTGATGGGCGACAAGGCGCTGGAGCACATCCGCAAGCACCCGGATATCTGGGTGCTGAGCTTCCGCTTCGTCTACGGGCTGCGCACGGTCATGCCGGTGGCGATTGGTCTTTCCGGTTACCCACCGTTGCGCTACCTGATCCTTAACGGTATTGGTGCCGCAATCTGGGCGGCGGCGTTGGGCGCAGCGGCCTATCACTTTGGCGCGGTGCTGGAGGGCATGCTGGGTAGCGTGAAGAAATATGAGCTATGGGTATTGGGCGCGTTGCTGCTGCTGGGCCTTGGCCTCTGGCTGCGCCGTCGCTTCAAGAACGCTCGTATCGCTCGCCAGGCCTGTGCTGATGAAAAGGCCCGGCTTGCCGCCGAGCCCGCCCGGATCGAAGCACCCAAGACGCCAGTCGAGTAAATCGGCCACTGCAGCCGTAGAGGCCGATCACGCTGAGCAGACTGCACGTCAGCAAGCCTGGCCAGCCCAGGACCATCGCTGCCGTGGGCAGACCTTCGCCAACATTCATCAAATAACTGCCAAAGCCACATACGCCGCGAACTGCAAGGCGACGTAGACCTGTGCCGAAAATCACCGGCTAGCTGTCGTCCCCCTCCTGGTAGGTGCCTGACCACCGGCCCCAAAGAATGAACACCCCGCCGTAGTTGCGATCCATGTAGAGGTGGATGGTATCGGCCCCCCGGCAGTTGCGCTCGCCGCCACAGCGGTCGGCAAGCGGTTCCACCATGATCAAGGCGATGACCGCGTAAGGCACAAAGTCCAGGGTCTGGTCCGGTCTATTTTTGTTACATCAAGAGTAGGTGCAGTGACGCGAGTTCCCATTGGCAACAGATGACAAATTAGTAGACATTTAACGCCAAGACTCCAGGAGAAATGCCCATGAGCAAAAAGATTGCAGTGATCCTTTCCGGCTGTGGCGTGTACGACGGCGCAGAGATCCACGAAAGCGTGATCACCCTGCTGCGCCTGGACCAGCGCGGCGCTCAGGTTCAATGCTTTGCCCCGGACATCGCGCAACTGCACGTGATCAACCACCTCACCGGCGAAGAAATGCCCGAGTCGCGCAATGTACTGGTGGAGTCGGCGCGGATCGCCCGAGGCGCGGTGCAGGACATCGCTGAGGCCGACGTCATGCAATTCGATGCGCTGATCGTGCCAGGCGGGTTTGGCGCGGCCAAGAACCTGTCGACCTTTGCCGTGGAGGGCGCCGGCTGCAGCGTCAACCCACAGGTTTTGGCGCTGGCCGAGGCCTTTGCCGAAGCGGGCAAGCCCGTGGGGCTGATCTGCATCTCACCGGCCCTGGCGGCGAAGATCTATGGCCCGGGCGTGACCTGCACCATCGGCAACTGTGCCGACACCGCGGCCGCGCTGGACAAGATGGGCGCGACCCATCAGGAATGCACGGTGGAAGATATCGTCGAAGACAAGGCACGCAAACTGGTGAGCACACCGGCCTACATGCTCGGCAAGAACATCAGCGAGGTCGCCTCGGGGATCAACAAGCTGGTGGACCGCGTGTTGGAGCTGACCCACGAAAACGACTGATCGTGATGAACGGGCTTGTTGTGGCGAGCGGGCTTGTCGAATCGTCGCACCGCCCGCGTTGGGTGGCGAAGCCGCCCCCGTTCAGCCCTGGCGTATCAATCGAGTGAGAATGCGGTCCAACGCGTTGGCAAACGCCTGCTTGTCCTTCTCACCATGGGGCGGTGGCCCGCCGCCCATCTGGCCTTGCTCACGCAGGTCAGTAAACAGGTTACGCACCGCCAGCCGTTCACTCATGTTCGCCGGGCTGAACTCTTTGCCGCGCGGGTCAAGCGCCGTGACGCCCTTTTTCACCAAACGGTCGGCCAGGGGCACATCGCTGCAGATCACCAGCTCGCCGGGCACTGCGTGCTCCACCAGGTAATCATCCGCCGCATCCGGGCCGCTCGGCACCACGATCAGCTTCACACACGAAAAACTCGGCTTGATCTGGCTTTGCCCGGCCACCAGCACCACTTCGAACTGGCGCTTGAGGGCAAACTTCACCACCTGGTCCTTGGCCGCCCGCGGGCAGGCGTCTGCATCGATCCACACGCGCATTTTCAGCTCTCCATAAGCCCGCTCCCACACGCTCAGGCAACAGCGCGGCGTTTCTCGGCCAACCGACTACGGCCATACAGCACCACAATCGCCAGGATCGCCACCGCTTGCGCACTCAAGGAGTACGCATCGGCGTGGATGCCCAGCCAGTCGAAGTCAAAGAAGGCCACCGGCCGCGTGCCGAAGATGCCCGCTTCCTGCAATGCCTTCACGCCATGCCCGGCAAATACCACTGACAGCGCACACAGCAGTGCCGCGTTGATCCCGAAAAACAGCGCCAACGGCAGCTTCGCCGAACCGCGCAGGATCACCCACGCCAGGCCCACCAGCAGCACCAGCGCCGTGGCGCCACCCGCCAGTACCGCGTTGTGCCCGGCCGGGCCGGCTTGCAGCCACAGGGTTTCGTAGAACAGGATCACCTCAAACAGCTCGCGATAGACCGAGAAGAACGCCAGCATCGCAAAGCCGAAACGCCCGCCGCCGCCCACCAGGCTGCTCTTGATGTAATCCTGCCAGGCGGCTGCGTGGCGTCGGTCGTGCATCCATACGCCAAGCCACAGCACCATCACGCTGGCGAACAGTGCCGTGCAGCCTTCAAGCAACTCACGCTGGGCGCCGCTTACGTCAATCACATACGCGGCCAACGCCCAGGTCGCCAGGCCGGCCAACAGCGCCAGGCCCCACCCCACGTTGACGCTGCGTACCGCCGATTGCTGGCCGGTGTTGCGTAGGAACGCGAGGATCGCGGCCAACACAAGAATCGCTTCCAGACCTTCACGCAGCAGGATCAACAACCCGGAGATGTAGCTCAACGACCAGCTCAGGCCGTCGCTGCCCAGCAAGCCGGCGGACTCGCTGAGCTTGCCCTTGGCCACGTCCAGGCGTTGCTGCACCTGCTCGACCGGCAAACCGTCCTGCAACGACTGTCGATAAGCCATCAGCGCCTTCTCAGTGTCCTTGCGCACGTTGGCGTCGACGTTATCCAGTGAGCTTTCCACCAGTTCGAAGCCTTCCAGGTAGGCAGCCACCGACAGGTCGTAGGCCTGTTCGTGATCACCCTTCTCGAACGCGGCCAGGCTCTTGTCCAGTGTGGTGGCGGTGTAGTCGAGCAACTGCGCCGGGCCACGCTTGACCTGCGGCGGTTGCGCGCGCTGGGCGCGGAACGTCGCCGCGGCAGCCGGGCCATTTGCGGCCAGCACTTCATCAGGCGTCTGGCGGGCCAGCTCGGCCAGATTGAACGGCTGCTCGCTGTGGGCGGCGGCCGGGTCGGCGGTGAAGCCGGCGATGTAGGTGGCCAGGTCCCAGCGTTGGCGGTCGTCGAGCTGGTCGGCGAAGGACGGCATATCGGTGCCTTCGACGCCCAGGCCAAGGGTGTTGTAGATCGCGTAGAGGCTCAGACGGTCCAGGCGCCCGGCGTCGCGCAGGTTGGCGGGTGCTGGCGTCATGCCAACGCTGGCCGGGCCGTCACCCGCGCCCGATGCTCCGTGGCAAACCGAGCAGTGCTGGGCGTAGAGCGGTGCGCCGCGCGTTGGATCAGGCGTGATCGCCGGGGCCTGGCTAACCTCATAGGCCACTGCCAGTTGGGCACCCAGTTGACGGGCTTGGCGAGCGACCGCCGCGCCGTTCTGATGCGCAGTTACAGCTGCTGACAGTTCATCGACGCCTTTGGTCAAGGCCGCGCGCTCCGGGCGCTGTGGCAGTTCTGCCACCAGCCCCTGCAACACTCCGAGAAACTCTAGCTGTTCGCGGTATTCGGATTCGTCGATAACCTTGCCCGCCTCCACCGTCTGTGGATAGTCAGCGCCAATGTAATCCAGCAGATGCAAGGCTTGTTGGGCGCCCTCGGCAGTCGCGGCGGACAGGTTGAAGCTGCACGACATCAACGCCGGCAGCAGCAGCCCGGCGAGAAAACGGAAAGGGGCGATCATGAACGAATCTCAAATGGAAATACGAAGTAACACATTGTCAAACCTTAAGGGGTTTGACTCAAGGCGTAAGTGATTTGAGGCAGGCACTTTCAAGAGCGGGATGGTGGCATCTTTGTAAATTCAAGCTGCAAAAAGCCACTGTTTTGCCATTAATGGTGCTTATAATGCCGCGCCCTGTTAGTGCAAAAGGGAATTAGATTCCTGGTTTTTATAAGGAATTCCGATGATTGATACTTTCAGGGAAGACATCTGCATGGCATTTCGCGCCCTACCTTCGCTTGCGCTTGTGGCGATTACCTTGTTATCCGGCTGTTCGATGTTTCGCAGCTATGACACCGAACTGCAGGCGACCAACCAGCAATTGGCCACCGGCAATGTCGACGCCGCACTGACGCTACTGGAAAAGAACAACACCGGCGACGACAAGGACCTGCTTTATTTTTTCGAAAAGGGCGAGTTGCTGCGTGCCAAGGGCGATTTGACCGGCAGCCAGACCGCCTGGCGCAGCGCTGACCTGCAAGTCTACAAGTGGGAAGAGTCGGTCAAGTTCGACAGCGCCAGGTACCTGGCCCAGTTCGGCAGCTTCCTGACCAACGACAAAGTGCGCCGCTACGAAGGTTACGACTACGAAAAAGTCATGCTGACCACGCAGATGGCCCTCAACCTGCTCGCCCTGAACGACTTCGACGGCGCACGCACCGAAATCAAGAAGACCCATGAGCGCGAAGCCGTGATCGCCGACCTGCGGGACAAGGAATACCTCAAGCGCGAAGATGAAGCCCAGCGCGAAGGCGTGACCACCCAGCTGAAAGACCTGCGCGGCTACCCGGTGCAAGCGCTGGACGCGCCGGAAGTGGTCGGCCTGAAAAACAGCTACCAGAGTGCGTTCAGCCATTACCTGGCCGGTTTCGTCTACGAAGCCCTGGGCGAAAAAGACCTTGCGGCACCCGGCTACCGCAAGGCTGCCGAGTTGCGCCCCAACACCCCGTTGCTGGAACAGGCCCTGCTGAACCTGGACAAATCCAAGGTCGGTGCCGACGAAACCGACGTGCTGATCGTAGTGCAGAGCGGCCTGGCTCCAGCCCGCGACTCGATTCGCCTGCCGCTGCCGATCCCGATCAACGGCAACCTGGTAATTACCCCGCTGTCGTTCCCGGTGATCAAGGCCGATACCTCTACCGCGACCTTTGCCCAGATCGGTGTCGACGGCCAGCAACAGAACCTCACCGCACTCAACAGCACCACGGCCATGTCCCGCCGCGCCCTGCGCGATGACATGCCGGGCATCATCCTGCGCACGACCGTGCGTGCGGTTACCCGTGGCGTGGCGCAGAACAACCTGAACAAGACCAACCCCATGGCAGGCCTGGTGCTGGGTATCGCGTCGGCCGTCACC
Organism: Pseudomonas sp. SWRI18; assembly: GCF_014268345.1. Taxonomy (NCBI): domain Bacteria; kingdom Pseudomonadati; phylum Pseudomonadota; class Gammaproteobacteria; order Pseudomonadales; family Pseudomonadaceae; genus Pseudomonas; species Pseudomonas sp. SWRI18. The sequence continues at coordinate 351,939 of NZ_JACCQQ010000001.1, read as the reverse complement.
GAAGGCGCCGACACCCGCACCTGGCGCACCCTGCCGGACATGACCCAAGTGGCCCGCCTGCGCCTCAAGCACGGCGAGCATCAGGTCAGCCTGCCCAACGCCTTCGGCGGCACGCTGGTCACGGTCAAGGCGGACCAGCGCTACCAAGTCATTACACTGCGCGTGGTCGGCAACCAGGTATTCGCCGGTGGCCTGGCCGCCCATGTGGTGCCGAGCACAACCACCCAGGCCATCGCCCTCAAACAACCTTAAGGAGCACGCTATGCGTCATTTCATCCTCGGCGCCCTGGCGCTGGTCCTGCTCGCCGGCTGCGCCACCCCGCCGCCGCCGGAGCCCGGCAGCGCCGCGAGCAAAATCGTGGTGATGGGCAAGTTCAAGGGCATCGCCGTCGGTGCCATCCGCGTTGCGCGCGAAAACGGCTTTCTGACCGCCAAAGTGCAGTTGAGCAATATCACCAGCAGCAACCAGATGATGTATTACCGCTTTGCGTGGCTGGGTGCCGACGGCTTTCCGGTGGGCGACGAAGAAACCTGGAAAGTGCTGAACCTGTACGCCAACCAGGCGACCTTCCTGCCGGCGATTGCCAATCTGCCGCAGGCAGCCGACTTCCGTCTTGAAGTGAAAACCCCTTGAACCGTCCCTCCTTATTGCTGCTGAGAGAATTCCCCATGTTTGCACGCTTCACGATCCTTGCCGCCGTGGTCGTCCTGGCCAGCGGCTGCGCCAATACCTCCCCGGTCCTGGGTGGCAAGAACATCAGCTACGGCGATACCAAGGCTGTGGAACTGGTCACCAACGAGTTCGGCTCCACCGACCTGCAAATGATCGCCGAAAGCATGACCCGCTCCCTGGCCCAGTCCGGCATCCTGCAAGGCCGCCCGGTGGTGCAGGTGTATGACGTGAAGAACAAGACCAGCGAGTACATCGATACCCGCGAGATCACTACATCGATCAAGACCCAGCTTATGAAAACGGGTACCGCACGCTTCGCCAGTGATAACACCGACATGCAGAGCCAGGTCGACCAACTCAAGTTGCAGAACCAGAGCGGGCTCTACAAGAAGTCCACTGTCAGCAAGACCGGCAACATGGTCGCCGCCAAGTACCGCCTGGAAGGCTCCATCAGCTCCATCGTCAAGCGCAGCTCGGACTACAAGGACGTGTTCTACAAATTCAGCCTGCAGTTGATCGACGTCGAGAGCGGCCTGGCGGAATGGATGGACGAAAAAGAAATCCGCAAGACCACGGAGCGCTGAACAATGCGTGCATGGATCGGCATGATCGGCCTGCTGTGCGCCTTCGGCGCCTCGGCCGCCCCGAAGATCGCGGTGACCGACCTGGCCTACGAGGCACGGGTCGAGGAATACATCCACCAGGTTTCGGCCAGCAATAACTTCCAGGCAAGCGGCTACCACGCCAGCGGCGCGTCGACCTACAGCGAGTACGAAAGCCGTAACAGCTACATCGAACAGACCGAGCTGCGTAAATTCAGCGGTGATATCAAGGGCGAGATCCTCAAGTCCCGCCAGTTCCAGCTGGTGCAAGGCACGCCCTATACCGCCGATGCCAAAGGTGATGTCTACGACGTCATCAAGCGCATCAAGGCCGGCAACTTCAAGGGGGCGGACTATGTGCTGTTCGGCACGCTGTCAGACATCGACTTTACCCAGGACATCAACGCCCTGGACCACACCAACAGCTACTCGGCAGTGCTGGGCCTGACGCTGGTGGCGGATTTCAGCCTGATCAATACGCGCACCTATGAGATCACCTCGGCGTTTACCGCCATGGGTGAAGGCCAGGACACCAAGCTGGTGAACAGCCGTGACGTGCGCGTGAGCCTGAACCGGCCGCGTGTGGTGAAGGAAGTGTCGAAAGCCCTGGGTGAGGATGTGGCGCGGCAGTTGGCCGAGCAGTTGGGCGGCGAGTATCAAGACCCGGGCCAGCCGCCGTTGCGCAATAACCTGCCAAGGGATGAAGCGCCGAAAATCTTGCGCTGAACCGCTATTGCACAAGCACCACAAAACAAATGTGGGAGCTGGCTTGCCTGCGATGCAGGCACCACGGTGTTTCAGAAACACCGAGGTGCCTGCATCGCAGGCAAGCCAGCTCCCACACTTTGATGCGGTTTTGTCAGTTATGCCGTTGCGCGATGCAAGCTGGCAAGAAACCCCGCCGCCCCCACGAACAACCCGGCAAACGTACGGTTCATGCGTTTCTGCTGTTTAGGCGTACGCAGCAGGCGCAATACCTTCGACGCCAGCCCCGTATACCCCGCCATCACCACCATATCGACGCTGATCATCGTCGCACCGATGATCAGGTACTGGCTCAGCAACGGCGCCTGCGGGTTCACGAACTGCGGCAACACCGCCAGCATGAACACCAGCGCCTTGGGGTTGCTGGCGTTGACCAAAAAGCCCCGGAACATCATGGCGATCGGCTTGCCAATCGGGCGCACGGCAGCGTCGTCGGTCATGTCCATGGGCAAGGCGCGCCACTGCTTGATGGCCAGGTAAACCAGGTACGCCACGCCAAACCATTTGATCGCATAGAAGGCAGTGGACGACGTCGCCAGGATTGCACCCAAGCCGAAAGCAACGACCGCAATCTGCATCGCCAGGCCCAGCTGCAGGCCAATGGCGTTCCAGTAACCGCGCAGGAAACCGTATTGCAGGCCGCTGGACATCGAGGCGATGGCGCCGGCGCCGGGGGAAAGGGAGATGATCCAACTGGCCAGGAAAAAGGCCAGCCACGTGTCGAGTGCCATTACACACCTCAATCGGGAGTTTGCTGTTGTGCCTTAAGCTAACTCCGCCGACCAAATACTGGCTATAGTTTTTTACAAGATGTGAATACTAGCGGTCACCCGGGAACACGTGGGTGCCGGGCCAACGTCGCACCGAGCGCTGAAAGAACAGGCTGTTGGGCACTTGCACCATCGCACTGTCGGTGCCGGCTTCCGCCACTTCGACCAGCGTGGTGTAGAGCAGGTTGATCGCCACGACCCGCCCCTTCACACCTGGCTTATCGACAGTATCCACCAGCTCGACGATGTCACCGAGGCGAAACGGCCCGACCGTAAAGATCAGGATTGCGCACAACAGGTTCGACAGCACCGACCACATGGCGAAAAACGCCACGGCGGCGACCGCCACGAACCCCGACAATGCCGTCCACAACACCGTCGCGGAAACGCCCAGCCGGCCCAAGACGAAGATCAGCGCACTGCCCATGATCAACCAGCGCAAGCCACCGCGCAGCGGCATCAGCAGCTGCGGAGGGAACGGATAGCGCTCACCCAGGCGAGTCAGGCCTTTGCCGACAAAACGCTGGGCGAGGTAACCGGCCAGCAGGATCAACAGAATTTGCACGCCGATCCATACGGGTTCGACCCACTGTGCCGGTAACGCCAACTGCAACGCTTCCATCAAGACAGCGCCTCCAGCTCCGCTTGCAAGGATTCGAGCAGTTCGAGGGCTTCCATCCAGGTTTCCTCCAATTGCCCCTCACGCACCTTGAGCCTGGCTTGCTCAGCCAGCAAGTCGCGCAATTCGTCCTTGCGGGCGGCTTCGTAGACGGCGCTGTCGCCCAGGCTGGCTTCGATACTGGCCAGGCGCTCATGCACCTTGCCCAGCTCGGCTTCCAATTTGTCCGCTTCACGCTTGTGCGGCGCCAACTGCTGACGCAGTGCAGCGGCGGCCTGACGCTGGGCTTTCTTGTCGGTTTTGTCCGGGTTGACCGGGGTGTTGCTGGCCGGCGCGTTGCGTAGGCGGTAATCCGTCAGCCAGCGTGCGTAATCGTCCAGATCGCCGTCGAACTCTTCGACTTTGCCGTCCGCCACCAGCAGGAAATTATCGGTGGTGCTCTTGAGCAAGTGACGATCGTGAGACACCACCAGCACCGCACCGCTGAACTCCTGCAGGGCCATGGTCAGCGCCAGGCGCATTTCCAGGTCCAGGTGGTTGGTCGGTTCATCGAGCAGCAGCAGGTTCGGGCGGTCCCAGGCGATCAACGCCAACGCCAGGCGGGCTTTTTCGCCGCCGGAGAAGTTCAGCACCGGCTCATCGATACGCGCGCCACGGAAGTCGAAACCTCCAAGAAAGTCGCGCAGGGGCTGCTCGCGCTCGGTCGGTGCCAGGCGCTGCAGGTGCAGCAACGGGCTGGCCTTGGCGTCGAGCGAGTCCAACTGATGCTGGGCGAAGTAGCCCACCACCAGGTTCTCGCCGCGCGTCAGGCGGCCGGCCAACGGTTGCAGCTCACCCGACAGGTTTTTGATCAGCGTCGATTTGCCCGCGCCGTTAGGCCCGAGCAAACCGATGCGCGCGCCCGGCGTGAGCTGCAGCTTCACTTTTTCGAGGATGGTTTTATCGCCATAACCCAGGCGTGCGTCAGAGAGATCCAGCAACGGGCTGGAGATCTTCACCGACTCGCGAAAAACAAAGTCGAACGGCGAATCGACGTGGGCCGCCGAGAGTTCTTCCATGCGCTCCAAGGCCTTGATTCGGCTCTGCGCCTGACGGGCCTTGGTGGCCTGGGCCTTGAACCGGGCAATGTAGCTTTCCATGTGCGCACGCTGCGCCTGTTGCTTCTCGAACGCCTGCTGTTGCTGGGCCAGGCGCTCGGCACGGGCGCGTTCGAACGCGGTGTAGCCGCCCCGGTAGAGGGTGATTTTCTTCTGTTCGACGTGGGCGATGTTGTCGACCACGGCGTCGAGGAAGTCCCGGTCGTGGGAAATCAGCAGCAAGGTACCCTGGTAGTTCTTGAGGAAGTCCTCCAGCCACAGGATCGCATCGAGGTCCAAGTGGTTGGTTGGTTCGTCGAGCAGCAGCAGGTCCGACGGGCACATCAGCGCCTGGGCCAGGTTCAGGCGCATGCGCCAGCCACCGGAGAAGTCGGCGACCGGGCGATCCATCTGTTCGTTGGTAAAGCCAAGACCGGCCAGCATCTTGCGGGCGCGGGCATCGGCGGTGTAGCCGTCGGCGCTGTCGAGTTCCGAATGCAGGCGCGCCTGGGCGGCGCCGTCCTGGGCTTTCTCGGCTTCGGCCAGGTCGTGTTGCACCTGGCGCAGGCGCAGGTCGCCATCGAGCACGTAGTCGATCGCAATGCGGTCCAGGGTGTCGATCTCCTGGCGCATATGGGCGATGCGCCAGTCGGCCGGCAGCAGGCAGTCCCCAGAGTCCGGGGTCAGCTCACCGAGCAACAGGGCGAACAATGTGGATTTGCCGGCGCCATTGGCACCGATCAGGCCGGCTTTGTGACCGGCGTGCAGGGTCAGCTCGGCGTCTTCGAGAAGACGTTGCGGGCCACGCTGTAATGTTAGGCTTTGAAGTCGGATCATAATGGCGGCGGAGTCTACCAGCTTCGTTGCCCGCTGGCTTGGGTGTGAATATGTGCGCTGACCTGTGGAGCTTTTCCCTCTCGACTTACGCCCACCCGGGCGTCGAAGCGGCGTGCCTGCGTTTGCAGGAGCAAGGTGCGGATGTGTGCCTGTTGCTCTGCGGCGCGTGGTTGGAGCAACGCGCTGTTGCCGTGACCGCCGAGCGTATACAGGCGCTGAAACAGACCGCCGGACCTTGGCAAGCGCAGGTAATCGAGCCATTACGACAGGTGCGCAGGCAGTGGCGCGAAACGGCGCAGCACGATGAAAATCTGGCGGGATTACGCGAGCGGGTCAAGACCCTGGAGCTGGATGCCGAACGGCAGCTGCTGACGCGCCTGGAAGCACTGGCGCACTTATGGCCGACGGGTGATGCAATGGCTCAGCAACGGTGGCTGGAAGGACTGGCGGCTGAGGATGCCGCCAACCTTGACCACGACGCGCTGCAAGCGCTGCGCGTCGCGGCCACCAGCGCTTAGGAAGCGCTGGTTGGGGTGGCGCTTGGCGCTGCCGGTGCAGGCGTGCTGCTGGCCGGTGTAGTTGGAGCGGTGGACGCTACCGGAGCGACAGCAGGCGTCGGCTTGGCTGCGGCTGGTTTGGCGGTTGGCTTCGCAGCAGCAGGTTTGGCAACTGGCTTGGCGGCCGGTTTCGCGGCAGCAGGTTTGGCAGCTGGCTTGGCGGCTGGTTTCGCGGCAGCAGGTTTGGCAACTGGCTTAGCGGCTGGTTTCGCGGCAGGAGTTTTAGCGGCTGGCTTGGCAGCCGGTTTCGCAGCAGCGGTTTTGGCAGCTGGCTTGGCGGCCGGTTTCGCGGCAACAGTTTTAGCAGCTGGCTTGGCGGCCGGTTTCGCGGCAGCAGTTTTAGCCGCTGGCTTGATGGCTGGTTTCGCGGCAGCAGTTTTAGCAACTGGCTTGGCGGCTGGTTTCGCGGCAGCAGTTTTAGCAACTGACTTGGCGGCCGGTTTCGCAGCAGCGGTTTTGGCAACTGGCTTGGCGGCTGGCTTCGCGGCAGCAGTTTTAACCGCTGGCTTGGCAGCCAGTTTCGCGGCAGGGGATTTAGCGACTGGCTTGGCCACAGGTTTTGCGGCCGCTTTGGCAGGCGCCTTCTCTGCAACAACCTTGGCAGGCGTACGAGTGCTCAGCGCCTTAGCTACGGCTTCCTTAACGCGGCCAATGCCCTGGGCCAATTTCAGGCTTTCCTGGGCGTCTTTCTTGAGTTGGGAAATGTAGGCGCGGGTTTCAGCCTGGCGATCCTTGAGGGCGTCCAGCAGGTCTTCGAGTTCTTTGACAGCGTCCTTGGCTTTGGCTTGAGCCTTGGCCTTGCCGGCAGTGGCGGCGTCTTGCAGTTTGGTGCGCGATTTGTGCAGCTTTTCTTGCGCTTTACCGCGTTGTTTTTCCAGCTTGGCGAGCAGTTTTTCTGCATCGGCCAAGGCTTGGGAACAAGCGCTTTCCAGATGTTCGAGCAGGCTGCCCGAAAGTTGTTGGAGTAAGTGCAACGGGGTATTAACAGGCTTCTGTTTGGCCGACATGGTTTACCTCCTGGCTGACGTGGGTGCGGCTCATACTAGCCCTCTGCTCTTACCGCCGCTAGGGCATGTTGACAGTATCGTTTGGCTTGCGTTGCAGCCGGCGAAAATTCTTATGGATATAACGAAAATACGCGGCACTTTTTAGCCTTTCACACTGGCATAATCCGTCCCACTTTCGGCGGGAGCAAACCCATGTCGCGTTACGTTTTTCTTGTACTTGGCTTGGCGATTTCGATAGCCGATGCAAGTGATGGATCGTCTGCAAAAAACGTTGATCAGAACCAGCACGACCTAGCCTACAGCCTGGGTGCCAGCCTCGGTGAACGCCTGCGCCAGGAAGTGCCCGACTTGCAGATCCAGGCCTTGATCGACGGCCTCAAGCAAGCCTATCAGGGCAAACCGCTGGCCTTGGACAATGCACGCATCGAGCAGATTCTTGCCCAGCATGAAGCACGAAACGAAGCCGACACACAGGCCCCCCAAAGCGAAAAAGCGCTGGCGGCCGAACAACTGTTCCTGAGCAAGGAAAAAGCCGCGAAGGGCGTACGTGAACTGGCGGACGGGATTCTGCTCACCGAACTCACTCCCGGCACCGGTGAAAAACCGAAGGCCAGCGACCAGGTTCAAGTGAAATATGTGGGCCGGCTGCCCGATGGGACGGTATTTGACCAGAGCGCGCAGCCCCAATGGTTTCGTCTGGACAGCGTGATCAGCGGTTGGAGCAGTGCGCTGCTACAGATGCCGGTCGGTGCAAAATGGCGCCTGGTGATTCCATCGGCCCAGGCTTATGGCACCGACGGTGCCGGCGAGTTGATCCCGCCCTACACACCGTTGGTATTTGAGATCGAATTGCTCGGCATCCGCCACTGACCATAAAAAACGGCGCGCCATGCGCACCGTTTTTTTGTGACGTCACCTAGGATCAAGCCTGGGTCGCGGACTCTTCCTTGTGAGCGTTGTGCAGCACTTCGATCAAGCAGTCTTCCAGTTCGAAACGCTCGTGCAGCAATGCGCCCAACTCTTTGAATTTTTCTGCAACACATTTCCCGGCATCACACAGGTCGGTGAACGCCAACAGCTTCTCGGTGATAACGTCGATACGCGGGTAAATCGTCTCGGCCAATTCCAAGCCACGCTGATCGTCGAAGGCCTGTGCCTCTTTGGTCAGTTGCTCGTAGACGCCAAAATGACCGGCGGACACGTAGTCAACCAATACGCCGCAGAAATCCTGTAACGACTCACGATTCTCAGCCAGTGCCTCTGGCTTGGCGCCGAGAGCATCAAAGGCCCGAACCAGTTCGTGACGCGCCTTCAGCCAGCTATCGATCAGCTTGTGCACCCCACCCCAGCGTTCCTGAGCATTCTGACAACTTTCCAGCATGATGATCTCTCTTCCCTATAGGGGGCGCTGCCGCCTGGTGCCCGCGCAACACTTCAAGGTAAAGCCGCAGCCGGACAGGGCCGCATCTGACAAATGGTTTCAATAACGCATGCGGGCCAGATTATGCCCGCATGCCTATGGCTTCAAGGTACGCAGGACACAAAGTTCATACAAGTGTTTAATCCCGCCCTGCAAACTGAACACGGGGTTCACTGCCTCGCGGGGCGCGAAGGCTGGCGCAGAAACAGCGGTGAAAACTGCATCACGCCCACTATCAACATCCCGACGAAGAACAACAGGCTCCACTCGGGAGGGCTCAGGTCAAACAGCGTCCAGTTGGTTTCCACGCAATCGACAGTGCCTTTGACGGTCAATTGCAGGGCCTGCCAGAACGACAAGTTTTCAATCATGTAATGCAGGCTGGGCCAGCAATCGGCGGCCTGGTCCGGCGCGGCATTTTGTAGCAGCACCTGGCGCACGGCTGTCAGGGCGCCGAGCAATGCGAAGCCGATGCTGGCCAGCCCGTATAAGTGCAGAGCCACACGCTTGGGATCATGGAGGGCGGCAACCAGATTGATCAAGGTGACAGCGGCCAGGAACCCCCGCTGCATCTGGCAAAGGAAACACGGCCGCAACGACACGCCGAACTCGAGGTAAAAGGACGCGCCCAATGTCAGCGCACCCGCCAGGAACGCAAGGAAAAACAAGGAGCGTGAAGGGGCCAAAGACATGCTTTATCCGCATCGCGAAAGATAGGTCGCTACGGTAGAGGAAAGGCCTGACCCCTTTCAATACGTGCCAGAGCAGACAATTCCGCGAGAAGGTACGGACTTTCCGCCAGAAGATGGAAGACCTTGGAAAACTGAGCGTCAGACTTTGCCTACAATCGCTCAACTCCCGGCTTTGAGGGCCTAATGCGGGGTCGGCTGCCAGATATATCTGAACCGACCCTCGCCAACTTGCCTACATCAGGCTCGAGCCGGTACCGGCAACGGCGACGCCAGCAGTCGGTTATCCAGCAATCCCAGGCCTTCCTGGAACAACTGGTTACTGCGTTCGGTGTCACCCAGCTGGGCCAACAAACGCGCCAGCTCGGCACAGGCCTCGGGATTGCGTTGTACTTGAAGGCTGCTTTCCAGGTAGTCGCGCGCCTTGCCCCACAGGCTGTTTTGCAGGCACAGGCGGCCCAGCGTCAGCAGCAGGCTGGCATCACTTGGATGGTCCTTGAGCCAGCCTTCGGCAAACTTCAATTGCCGGGCCGGGTCACTGCCGCGCAAAAGGCCGTACAGCCGGATCAGGTGGCTGTCGTAGCCGCGCTTGATGGCGCCACGCAGCGCTTCCTCGGCCTTCGCATCGGCACCCAGTTGGCGCAATTGCTCGGCGTACGCCAGAACCAGTTGCGGCTCCTGGCGCTGGGCGGAAGTCAGTTGCTGCCAGGCCCGCTCAAGGGACTGCAAACCGGCCTCACCCTCCTCTTCGCGCCGGGCCGCCAGACTCAGGTTCTCACCCCAGGCGCGGCGCTCAAGCTCGGCCAATTCACTGGCTGGCAGCACTTTGTCCTTGCGCAGTTCGGGCAACAGGCGGATCACCGACGACCAATCGCCCCGCTGCTGATGCAGGCGCTGCAATTGACGCAAGAGCTGGGCGTTATGGGGATGACGTTCGTGCATCGCCTGCAGCGTGGTCAACGCACCGTCCGTGTCGCCACGGTCCAGTTGCAGCTGCGCATGGCTCAAGGCAACCGCGAGCTCGGCCTGAGGCTGACGCTCAAGCGCGCGCTCCAGCAAACCGTCGGACTCTTCGTAACGCCCTTGTTCATTTGCGGCACGGGCCGCGCCGAGGTAGTACAGCAAAGGCTGGCGCTCGGCTTCGGCGGCGCGGTGCAGGTGACGTTCAGCGCTGGCCCAACGGCCCTCGGCGAGGTCCATCTGGCCTTGCTCAATGGCGATCTGCACGCGGCGGCTGCGGTTGCGCCGCGACCAGGGGTTGACCACGCCACCGGAGGTGGTGACCAGGCTCAACAGCACGCGGAGCAGGTAGATCGCCAAACCAATGGCAACCACCGCCACCAAGGTCGCCCACAGGCTCGACTCGTAATGCAGCACATGAGGGTAGGTAATCAGCACGTAGCCGGTGTGTTTCGAAATGCCCACCGCCAGCGCCAGCGCGATGGCAATCGCCAGCACCAGGATCACATAGAAACGTTTCATCGGCTCTACTCCTGCTTCGCCGATGGAGCCGCCGGCGTCGCTGCCGCCTTGGCTTCGTCGGCAGACAGATGACGACGCTCAAGGTAGGCCTGCACGGCAGCCAGGCTTGCGGCCAGGTCCGGCGTCACCACCGACACCGCCTTGGGCTCAAGCTCGGCAATACGCGCCAGCATCGCCTTGCTTTGCGGGTTGTCCTGGTTGAAGTTGTTCTGCAACACGCTGCGCGCCTCGCCGAGTGAGCGGCTATACACTGCCGACTCGCCATTGAGCGCCGCCCATTGCGCTTGCTCCAGGGCCAGGCTCAAGGCCAGGCGAACCTGGTTCAGGCCCTGGCCGGCCAACAGAGGGCGAATGTTGTCGTCCGGGTTGAAGTCAATGCGGAAGTATCGGGAAATCTGCTCCCACCACTGACTCCAACGGCTGTCCGTGTCGATGGTCGAGCGCCCCTGGGAGGCGGGCTCGGTCAGTTGATATTCCGGGGCAATGGCTGCCAATTGCACAACCTGATCGCGCAAGGCCGCCAACTGCAAGTACAGCCCGGTGCGGTCAGGCTGCTCGGTACTGCGCAGCGCGACGAGGCTCTTGGCCAATTGCTCACGGGCAGCGTAGGCGCCCGGATCGCTCTGTTCGCGAAGAATCTCGTCGGCCCCCTGGACCAGCGCCAGGGCGCTGTTGATATCTTGCAAGGCCGACAGGCGCAGGCTTGCCAGGCGAATCAGGTGTTCGGCCTCGGCCAGACGCCAGTCCTTGCGGCTGGAACCCAGCACGGTTTCCAGGCGCTGGCTCAGGCGCTGCTGATCGCCTTGCAATTGGGCCACCAGGCGGCGACGCTCCTCCAGCTCATCCGCGACGGGCAATTGCGCCAGCCGCGCAGCCAATTGTTGCTGGCTTTGCTTGAGGGACTGGGATTGCTCATCGAGGGTCTGCACCTGACCCAACTGTTGCTGGCTGCTGGCTTGCAGGGCGCGGACCTGCCAGATCCCCCAACCGCCGGCGGCAACGCCGGCAGCGCCCAGCAGCAGGGCGACGATTGCCAGGCCATTGCCACGGCGCGGCGCGGGGGCCGGTGCAACCTGCGCATCAAGTGCGGGTTGAGCTTCATCTTTAGGCAAGGCTGTTTCGCTCACGTATCCGTCCTTTGCGTATCAGAGAGTGGGAACGGTATAGCTCCGTATCGCCACTAACAAAGCCGCGGCACTCGCACCGCGACAATCCACAACTTTTTCTGCGCCGGCGGCCCGCGCCATCTCCTGGACTCGCGGGCTCGGCACGAACAACGGCAGCTGTGCCACCTGTGGCCAATCGGCTCCGGCCAGGGCTCGCAAGTGTAAAAAACCTTGCCCACTGCTGACCACCAGGCCGTTCAAGCGTTCCAACTGGATGCGTCGCATCAGTACCCCGGCGTCGTAAGCCGGCAGGAGCCGACGATACAGCTCCAGATAGTCGACACTAGCACCTCTCTCGCGCAAACGCTCCGCCAGCAGCTCGCGGCCGCCCTCGCCGCGCAGAATCAGCACCCGGGGATCGGCGCATGCGATAGCCTCGCGCAGTGCAGGCAATTGAAGCAAGGCCTCGCTGTCGTCGCCAGTAGGGGGATGCTTAACTTCCAGACCGTGCTCGGCCAGTACGTGGGCGGTGGCGGCGCCGACGCTGAACCATCGCAACTGCGGCCATGCTCGGTCCAGCTGTTGCACGGCCAGGCGCGCGGCGGGCTTGCTGACGACGATGACCGCACAGTAGCGACCCAGATCATGAAAGACCGCCTGCTGTTGAGCGGTAACGGGCAGTGGCTCGATATCCAGCAAAGGCAAGCTGCTGCTGAAGATGCCAACTTCGGACAACGACGCCGCCAGGGCCGTCGATTCCTCGGCAGGCCGCGTCAGCAGCACACGCCATTGGGTCACTGCGGGCCGGCCTCGCCGTAGACTTTCTGCAGAATGGCCCCGGCGCCCTTCTCCAGCAGCGCTTTAGCCACCTGCACGCCCAGCGCCGTGGCGTCACGCTGCGGGCCACGCACCTCGGCGGTCAACAGCGTGCCGCCGTCGGGGTCGCCCACCAGGCCGCGCAGCCACAGGTTTTCACCTTCCAGCACGGCGTAGCAGGCGATCGGCACCTGACAGCCACCATTGAGGTGCTTGTTCAGGGCACGCTCGGCCGTGACGCGCACTTCGGTATCGTGGTGATCCAGGGGCTTGAGCAGGGCATGGATTTCGCTGTCGGCGGTACGGCACTCGATGCCAACGGCACCCTGGCCACCGGCTGGCAGGCTGTCCTCGACGCTGATGGCCGAGGTGATACGGTCTTCGAAACCCAGGCGGATCAGGCCGGCCGCCGCAAGAATGATCGCGTCATATTCACCGGCATCCAGCTTTGCCAGGCGGGTGTTGACGTTGCCACGCAGGAAGCGGATCTGCAGGTCCGGGCGACGGGTCAGCAACTGCGCCTGACGGCGCAGGCTGGACGTGCCGACGATGCTGCCCAAAGGCAACTCATCGAGAGACGCGTACGTGTTGGAAACGAACGCATCACGCGGGTCTTCGCGCTCGCAGATGCAAAACAGGCCCAGGCCTTCGGGGAAGTCCATGGGCACGTCCTTCATCGAATGCACAGCGATGTCGGCTTCGTTTTCCAGCAGCGCGGTTTCCAGTTCCTTGACGAACAACCCCTTGCCGCCGATCTTCGACAGCGGCGAGTCGAGCAGCTTATCGCCGCGACTGACCATGGGCACCAGGGACACCTTGAGACCAGGATGCGCCAGCTCCAGGCGTGCTTTGACGTATTCGGCCTGCCACAAGGCCAGGGCGCTTTTACGGGTGGCGATGCGGATTTCGCGAGAGGACATGGAACAATCCGTACTGAATAGATACGGCAGATAATAACAGCTCAGGCAAATACGCTTTGATTTGAATCAGCAAGTGCGAGGCCTCCCTGGCCACGTCGCACCGGGATAAGGAATGCAGGCCTCTGCACAGCCCTCGGGCTAAAGCTGCTGCATCATCTTGCGCACACCAGCGACATGCCGCCGGCTGACGATCAACGCGTCGCCGTTAAGGCCTTTCAGAAACAACTGAAAGTGCCCCAGAGGGGTGCGTTGCAGACGCTCGATTCGCTCGCGGGCTACCAACGCATTGCGATGGATACGCACAAAGCGGTCACCGAATTCATCCTCAAGCGCCTTGAGCGGCTCATCCAGCAGCACTTCACCGCCTTGATGGCGCAGGGTCACATACTTGTGATCAGCGATAAAATAGACCACCTCGCCCAGAGGGATCAGCTCAATGCCTTTGCGTGTACGCGCGCTGATATGGCTGCGCGGCCCGTTGCCGCTTTGAGCCGCTGGCTGGGTCAGCGCGGCGAGCTGGACGCGGGTTGGGCGCTCGGCTTGTTTCAAGGCCTTGAGCAAAGCATCGCCCGCCACCGGTTTGGTGAGGAAGCTGACACCACTGGCTTCAAGCGTCTGTGCGGGGAACTCGTCGCTCGCGGTGCAGAAGACCACGGCCGGCGGCGACTCTCGCTCGCTCAGTCGGGCAGCAACCTGGAGGCCATCAAGGCCAGGCATACGGATATCGAGCAACACCACATCCGGCTTGAGGCTGTCGATCAGCGTCAACGCCTCTTCGCCCGTGGTGGCGCTTGGCTCCAGTACGGTATAACCCTCGATTTCACTGACTGAACGACTCAGTCGCTCGCGGGCTTGGGGTTCGTCATCAACGATCAGGACATTCATATAGCGCTGGATTCCTGCGTGAGTCTCGCACAAGGATAGCGTAGACAGGTGCGGTGACTTGCGTCACAGCGATCCACGCTAAGACTAGCGCGAGCGGCAAAAAGTGCCCTGGGAGTGGCACCCATATTTACCCGGACCTGTTCAATAGCGCCCAAGACCTGGTGCCTGCGGGCATCGTCGTAGGGTTTGTTGATACACAATCCGAATCCCCCCTTCTTTAATGGATAGTCTGGGCTCTGACCGCGTCACCCGACTTTGGTGCATTCCACGCACGGTCAGTCCAACTGTAGACGCTCACCGAGACGACATTGCTCAATCGATAAATATGGTTTCAAAAGCACCTGCGCCCAGTCTCGTCCTGGACGCGGTCGGCGGCAAGGCACTTAGCCATCCTTTGCGCAAATAAAATGCCGACAACCCACAGCACCGCCTCAACAGGCAACCCTGTTATTATCGCCGGCACACTTTCCTGTCTCTTATTAAGCAGATCACGAGCGAATCCATGAGCACCGACAAGACCAACCAGTCCTGGGGCGGCCGCTTCAGTGAACCCGTCGACGCCTTCGTCGCCCGCTTCACCGCCTCCGTCACCTTCGACCAGCGCCTGTACCGCCACGACATCATGGGCTCCATCGCCCACGCGACGATGCTGGCCAAGGTCGGCGTGCTGACCGACGCCGAGCGTGACAGCATCATCGACGGCCTGACCACTATCCGTGGCGAGATCGAAGCCGGCACCTTCGACTGGCGCGTCGACCTGGAAGACGTGCACATGAACATCGAAGCCCGCCTCACCGACCGCATCGGTGTGACCGGCAAGAAACTGCACACCGGCCGTAGCCGTAACGACCAGGTGGCCACCGATATCCGCCTGTGGCTGCGTGACGAAATCGACCTGATCCTGTCCGAAATCACACGCCTGCAAAAAGGCCTGCTGGAACAGGCAGAGCGTGAGTCCGACACTATCATGCCTGGCTTCACTCACCTGCAGACCGCGCAGCCTGTAACGTTCGGCCACCATTTGCTGGCCTGGTTCGAAATGCTCAGCCGCGACTACGAGCGCCTGGTGGACTGCCGCAAGCGCGCCAACCGCATGCCGCTGGGCAGCGCCGCGCTGGCCGGCACCACCTACCCGATCGACCGCGAATACACCGCGCAACTGCTGGGCTTTGACGCCGTTGGCGGCAACTCTCTGGACGGTGTGTCGGACCGTGACTTCGCCATCGAATTCTGCGCCGCCGCCAGTATCGCGATGATGCACCTGTCGCGCTTCTCGGAGGAATTGGTGCTGTGGACCAGCGCGCAATTCCAGTTCATCGACTTGCCGGACCGTTTCTGCACGGGCAGCTCGATCATGCCGCAAAAGAAAAACCCCGACGTGCCTGAACTGGTACGTGGCAAGAGCGGCCGTGTGTTCGGCGCGCTGATGGGCCTGCTGACCCTGATGAAGGGCCAGCCTCTGGCCTACAACAAGGACAATCAGGAAGACAAGGAGCCGCTGTTCGACGCCGCCGACACCCTGCGCGACTCGCTGCGTGCGTTTGCCGACATGATTCCCGCGATCAAACCCAAACACGCGATCATGCGTGAAGCGGCGCTGCGTGGGTTCTCCACCGCGACGGACCTGGCGGACTATCTCGTGCGCCGTGGCCTGCCGTTCCGCGACTGCCACGAAATCGTCGGCCACGCCGTGAAGTATGGCGTGGACACCGGCAAGGACCTGGCGGAGATGAGCCTGGAGGAACTGCGCAAGTTCAGCGACCAGATCGAGCAGGATGTGTTTGCGGTACTGACCCTGGAAGGCTCGGTGAATGCCCGTAATCACATCGGCGGCACTGCGCCAGCGCAGGTGAAGGCCGCTGTTGTGCGTGGTCAGGAGCTGCTCGCCAGCCGCTAAAAGCTTCGCGAGCAAGCCCGCTCCCACATTTGGAATGCATTTCAAAATGTGGGAGCGGGCTTGCTCGCGAAGGCGTCATCACAGACACCCAAATCCTATTTCCTGGCGGCAATCTTCGCCATAAAACCCGGCATTGCCGCCAGCCTGTCCGCTTCCACCTTCTGCGCATTGGGCATCTCATTCAAACGCCCCAGCAATGCCTTGGCCTTTGGCAACTCAGCCAACAGATCCAGCCCAAACAGCTTCTCGCCAACCCCCAGGGCCAGGTTCAGGCTGTACATGAAATACAGATCGGCAAGGGTGAAGCTGTCTCCCGCCACGTACGGCGCGAACTTGCCGTGCCTTCCCAGCGAACCGATCCCGAGCAGTAACTCCGCCCTGGATTTTTCCTTGATCGCCTCCGGCACCGTCATGCCAAAAAACGCTTCGGCGAAACACGCACGCGCAGGCAACTCGATGTACAGCTCGATCTCCCTGCACAACGCCAACACCTGAGCACGCTCGAACGGCTCGGCGGGCAGCAGCGCGGGCCCTTGCTGGGTCTGCTCGATATACTCGAGGATCACACTGGTTTCGTTGATGAACCCCTGCTCGACGCCCAGCACCGGCACCTTGCCACGCGGGCTTATCGCCAGCGCTTCCGGCGTTTGCCCGGCATAAAAAGGCACCTCTTCGAACGGCAGTCCTTTCTCCAGCAGCGCCAGTTTCACCATGTTGTAGTAGTTACTTACCGAAAATCCATAGAGCTTGAGCATCGCAAAGCCTCCAGGCCGTGTGCGGGGTTGGCTGCAAGCGTTATAGATGCCCTGGCGCGTCCTGACCAGCAGCATCACCTGCCTGAATGGCGGTAGACTGATGCCCTTTTCCTTGAGGAGCCTGCCATGAGCGAGCCGACCGATATCGACAACGACGAAGAAGAATTCACCGAAAGCACGCTGGTCCAGGCCATCGAGAACCAGATCGAAAGCGACAACCCGCCGGCGGCCAAGGCCACGTTCAACAAGCTGACACTGGTGGGCTACGAACGCGAAGAGATATTGAACCTGATGGCCCACGTGCTGGCCTTCGAGATCGACGCGATGCTGGATGAGGACCGGGCGTTCGATACCCAATGGTATGAAACCGCGTTGCGAGCACTGCCGGAGCTGCCGCCCGAAAAGGAATAATCCAGCCGCGCTGCAACACGCTGGACAGTTCGGCAAAGTGCGTTCACCTTATGGCCTGCTAGCCTCTAATAAATTTTAGAAAGTCTGGAGTCCTTATGTCGTATACCCCTGAGTTGGTTGCCGAACTGGAAATCCTTGTACTCTTCCCCTTGGACAGCACCAAGGAAGGTCTGAAAGTCCATCAGACCGCCGCGCCCACTGCTATCGCTGCTGCCAAACGCCTCCACGCGAAAGGATTGATCGACCAGCCGGACGGAGGCTACCTGACCAGCCTTGGCCGGGACGCCGCAGAGCAAGCCCAAACCTTGCTGACTATCTTGACCACCGCCTCGACCAAAGAAGCCGCCTGACACCTGATACGCCCATGGAGTCCGCCCTGTGCGGACTCCGAGGGCTTTGCCGTGCAACAGCGAAAATTCTGACGTCTAAATCCATTTCCCGCTAAAACTCCTACGCTACTGGCTGTAAACTCCTACACGGCCGCCCACGTCGGGCCCTGCGAGCCACCGAGTTCGACATGACCCGCACCCATGAAATCCGCCCCGACCTGGACGAAGGCATCGACCGCAAGGTGCTGGCCCAATTGCGCGCGCGTTTCATGGCCCTCAACGATGGGCGCATGGCCCGGGCGATCGAAGGGCTGACGCCGCGCCAGCAAAGCGTGCTGACCCTGCTGCCGCTGTTCTTCCACGTCAACCATCCACTGCTGCCCGGCTATGTGTCGGGCAGTACACCAGCCGGGCTGTCGAATTTCGAACCCGACACCCAGGCCCTGGCCGAAGCCCAGCGCCTGACCCGCTCGTTCTCCTACAAGCCACGCCGCGGCAATCCGCCAACGCCCATCCACGGCCTGTTCCTGATGGGCAGCCTTGGCACATTGGCCCAGGCCGACCAGAGCGATATGGACGTCTGGGTCTGCCACGCCGCCAACCTGAGCGAGAATGAACTGGCCGAGCTGCGCAAGAAATGCCAGTTGCTGGAAGCCTGGGCGCTGAGCATGGGCGCCGAGGCGCATTTCTTCCTCATCGAGCCGACACGCTTCGTGCTCGGCGAGCGCGACACCCAGCTCAGTTCGGATGACTGCGGCACCACCCAGCATTACCTGCTGCTGGACGAGTTCTACCGCACCGCCATCTGGCTGGCCGGGCGTACGCCGATCTGGTGGCTGGTGCCGGTGTATGAGGAAACCCGCTATGCCGAGTTCACCCACACGCTGATCAGCAAGCGCTTCATCCGCGCCGATGAAACCCTCGACCTTGGTCACCTGGCGCACATCCCTCCCGGCGAATTCATCGGCGCCGGGCTGTGGCAACTGTTCAAAGGCATCGAGTCACCCTACAAGTCGGTGCTCAAATTGCTGCTGACCGAGGTCTACGCCAGCGAACACCCGCATGTGCAGTGCCTGAGCCTGCGCTTCAAGCGGGCGGTGTTTGCCAACCAGATGGACTTGGACGAGCTGGACCCGTACATCGTGGTGTACCGCCGCATCGAGGAGTACCTCAAGGCCCGCAACGAGCCCGAACGCCTGGAGCTGGTGCGTCGTGCGCTGTACCTGAAGGTCAACCGCAAGCTCAGCGCCGGCCAGCGCACCACCAGTTGGCAACGGCTGTTACTGGAGCGCCTGGCCCATGAGTGGGGCTGGGACCAGCGTCAGCTGGCGCTGCTGGACAGTCGCAGCCAATGGAAAGTGCGCCAGGTCGCCTCGGAGCGCCGGGCGCTGGTCAATGAGCTCAATTACAGCTACCGCTTCCTGACCCAGTTCGCGCGCACCGAGCAAACCGTCAGCCTGATCAACAAGCGCGACCTCAACGTGCTGGGCCGGCGCCTGTACGCCGCCTTCGAACGCAAGGCCGGCAAAGTCGAATTCATCAACCCCGGCATCGCCCCGGATTTGGCCGAAGACACCCTGACGCTGGTTCAGTCGCCCAATCGCAAGGAGCCGGGCCAGCACCACTGGGGCCTGTACAACGGCAACCTCACCGCCCTGGAATGGGAGCATTTCGCGCCGATCAAGCGCAGCCGCGACCTGCTGGAAATGCTCACCTGGTGCCATCGCAACGGCGTGATCGACAGCAGCACCCGCCTGGCGCTGCATCCGGGCACCAGCGACATGACCGAATTCGAGCTGTTCAACCTGCTGGGCAGCCTGCAACAGACCGTCGCCCTGCCCTTGGCCACCGTTGATGAGGAGCGCCTGCTGCGTTCGGCGGTGCCCGAAGCGGTATTGCTGCTGATCAATGTCGGCGTCGACCCGCTCAAGCATCACCGCGACCTGAATATCCTGATGACCACCGAGCGCACGGACTCGCTGAGTTATGCCGGCGTGCGCGACAACCTTGTACTCACGTTGGACCAGGTCACGCTCAACAGTTGGAACGAGGTGATGGTTAACCGCTATGACGGCCCCCACGCCTTGCTCGACTGCCTGCGCGACTACCTCAACCAGTTGCCGCCGGATCACTTGCCACGGCTGCGGGTGCGCTGCTTCTGTCACAACCGTGCGCAGTTCATCGCGCAGCGCGTGGAAGAAATTTTCGACACGGCGCAGAACCTGCTGCTGGGTCAGTCCAACCATCGCTACCTGTTGCAGGTGCAACGGCACTATCACGTGATGGAATTGATGCCGGGCCAGGCCACCCATGTGTCGCTGCCGACCCAGGATGCACTGATCGCCTACCTCAGCGAAGAACTGGCCAGCTACAGCCCGCTGCACCTGGATGCCATGGCCCTGGAAGATCACGATCTGGCTTTGCTGCTGCCGATGGGCTTGGCCGATTGCGTGCAGGTGTTCTATCGGGTCAACGAAGGTTTCGCCGAGCTGTATGTGCTGGATGAATTCAACGCGCTCTGGCAGCAACGCCTGCCATTCCATGATGAGCAAAGCCTGCTGGCACCATTGCAGCGCTTTGTGCAATCGATCATCTATCGCCGGGAGGCGCTGTCGCCGCTGGACCCGCAGCAACCGCTGGGCGCAGTGCAAACCCTGTTTTACCAGCTAGTGCCGTCGGGCAGTGGCCGCGCTCGCAGCATCGAACCGCGCCCGGTGCCGATGAACCCGGCGAACAAACCGTTTTATGACGTGCAGGCGATTATCGGCAAGGCCGCGCCTGGCCAGGTGGGCATTACCCTGTATTGCGATCAGCGCGAATTTTCCGAACTGGAATTTGGCGACCAACTGTTTGCAGTGGTCGCCCGGGAAATCGTCGGGCAACGCCGGGAAACCGAACGTTACCGCTGCTACATCACCGACCTGGACCTGTCCGGACTGATCGGTGATGTGCAGAGCCCGAGTAACCTGTACCTGCGTTACAAGGCCGAGCTGGAGCTGTCGCTGAACGAGGCGTTGAGCCAGATATAAAGAGCATGTGTATCTACGCATGTGTAGTGAGCGGGCTTGTCGAATCGTCGCACCGCCCGCGCTGGGCTGCGCAGCGGCCCCACTAAAGGCACCGCCGATCTCCAGGTAAAACCAGGTCGCCTGGTTTGGGGCGGCTTCGCCACCCAGCGCGGGGCAAGCCCGCTCACTACAATGTCGATTTAAAGAGGGAACGCGCCGCCATCCTTAGGCTGGCCTTCGACGCTGAGCAGTTCCAGCTTGAGGGTCTTGCCGCCGGGTGCTGGCCAGTCGATGTGCTGGCCCACTTGCAGGCCGAGCAGCGCACTGCCCACCGGCGCCAGAATCGAAATCTTGCCTTCGTCGGCGTTGGCGTCCTTGGGGTAAACCAGGGTCAGGTGGTAATCCTTGCCGCTGCCTTGCTCACGGCAATGCACGCTGGAGTTCATGGTCACGACACTTGCAGGCACTTCATCGTGGCCAACCACTTCTTCGGCGCGGTCGAGTTCGTGTTGCAACGCTTCGACGCCGGGAAACTCGTCGCCCAGGCGGTCGATCAGTTGCTCCAGACGCTGCACGTCAAGACGGGTGAGGATGATGGACGGTGCGGTGGTCATGATTCAGGCAGACTCCTTTTTTCTGCACAAAAAAGCAAAACCCCGCCAGGAAAAGGCGGGGTTCTCACGGGCCTCGATGAGTTGAGGCGTACCCGGACACTACCACAGCGTCACAAATAAACAAGACGACCTCAGGCGTGGGCCCGGCGCTGCTGGGCCTGGGCACAGATCACGCGGCGCCGCTCATCGTCGGCAGAGCGCCATTCGCGGATATCTTCCACATGGCGGAAGCAGCCGAGACAGACTTTCTGCTCATCCAGGCGACACAAACTGATACAAGGTGACGGCACCGCCGGGCTGACATTACTGAACAGTGGCTTGGGCGGGCGTACGGACGCAGGCTGGGTCACGGTCAAATCTCGTCGAAGTCCAGCTCTTCGCCGGTATATTCCTGAACCAGGCGCGCAAGCATCTCGCCCAGCAACTCTTCACTCTTGTCGCACTGCCATTTGCCGCTTTCTTCGTCGTAGTCAAAGTGCACGCCACCGGAACGCGCCGCCAGCCACAGCTGACGCAATGGCTCCTGGCGACTGAAGATCAGTTGCTGGCCACTTTCGAACTTGACGGTCAGCACGCCGGCCGAGTTTTCCAAGTCCACGTCCAGGCCGCTGTCGTCGAAAATATCTTCCAGCGCCTGCTGGGTCGCATCCACCAGGTCGTGAAAACGGGCTTCGGTCAAACTCATTGTGGCAACCTCAAAAGTGTCTGGTTTTGCTCAAGCGCCGCACGATACGGACGAGCCCCGCCGATTGCAAAGGATACCGATTTCAACACGATTGACGGTGTGAAATATCCTCAAGCAGCGTAGCCCGCTTCTCGGCTATCTCGGCAAACCCCCGCCGGACGGGTATTCCAGCGCATAGGCAAGCTGCCGGGTGGTCGGTATACTCGGGCGCAATTAATGCATATTCAAGGATTTCGCCATGAAGCGCCTGATCTCTTCCCTTGCTGCGCTCGTCGCGGTCGCTTGCCTCGTTAGTGCCTGTGGTCAAAAAGGCCCGTTGTACCTGCCCGATGACAGCAAAGACCCGAATGAGCAGGCGCAATCGTCGCAAAAGCCGTCAAAAGCACATAAGCACGATACCTACGAATAAGGGAACTCCATGGACGCTTTTAACTACCGGGACGGCGAGCTGTTCGCGGAAGGCGTGGCGTTGTCCGCGATTGCCGAGCGCTTTGGTACCCCGACCTATGTGTATTCCCGTGCACATATCGAAGCCCAATACCGTTCCTTCACCGACCCATTGGACGGCGTGCCGCACTTGGTGTGCTACGCGGTCAAGGCCAACTCCAACCTGGGTGTACTGAATGTCCTGGCGCGCCTGGGCGCCGGTTTCGACATCGTGTCCCGTGGCGAGCTGGAACGTGTACTGGCTGCCGGCGGCAAGGCTGACAAGATCGTTTTCTCCGGCGTCGGCAAGAGCCGCGATGACATGCGCCGCGCCCTCGAAGTGGGTGTGCATTGCTTCAACGTCGAGTCCACCGACGAGCTGGAGCGCTTGCAGGTCGTGGCCGCCGAGATGGGCGTTCGCGCGCCGATCTCGCTGCGCGTCAACCCGGACGTCGATGCTGGCACCCACCCGTACATTTCCACCGGTCTCAAAGAGAACAAGTTCGGCATCGCCATTGCCGACGCCGAGGACGTGTACATCCGCGCCGCGCAGTTGCCGAACCTTGAAGTACTGGGCGTCGACTGTCATATCGGCTCGCAACTGACCAGCCTGCCGCCCTTCCTCGATGCGCTCGACCGCCTGCTGGCGTTGACCGACCGTCTCGGCGAGTGTGGCATCTACCTGCAGCATATCGACCTGGGTGGCGGTGTGGGCGTGCAGTATCGCGACGAAGAGCCGCCGCTGATCGCCGATTACATCCGCGCCGTGCGCGAGCGTACCGAGGGCCGTGGCCTGGCGCTGATGTTCGAGCCGGGCCGCTATATCGTCGCCAACGCCGGCGTACTGCTGACCCAGGTCGAGTACCTCAAGCACACCGAATACAAGGATTTCGCCATCGTCGATGCGGCGATGAACGACCTGATCCGCCCGGCGCTGTACCAGGCCTGGATGAACGTCACCGCCGTGACGCCTCGCGACAGCGAAGCGCGCGTCTATGACATCGTCGGCCCGATCTGCGAGACCGGCGACTTCCTGGCCAAGGAGCGTCAGTTGGCCCTGGAAGAAGGTGACCTGCTGGCCGTGCATTCGGCCGGTGCCTATGGGTTTGTCATGAGTTCCAACTACAACACCCGCGGACGTGCCGCCGAGGTGCTGGTGGACGGTGATCAAGCGATTGAAGTGCGTCGCCGCGAGACGGTAGCCGAGTTGTATGCTGGCGAAAGCCTGCTGCCGGAGTAAGCCATGCTGCTGCGTTTTACCAAGATGCACGGGCTGGGCAATGATTTCATGGTCCTCGACCTGGTCAGCCAGCACGCGCACATCCTGCCCAAACACGCTAAACAGTGGGGCGACCGTCATACCGGCATCGGTTTCGACCAATTGCTGCTGGTGGAAGCGCCGACCAACCCGGAGGTGGATTTCCGCTACCGGATCTTCAACTCCGACGGTTCCGAAGTGGAACAGTGCGGCAACGGTGCGCGCTGCTTCGCACGCTTTGTGCTGGACAAGCGCCTGACCGCCAAACGGCAGATTCGCGTCGAGACCAAGGGCGGCGTGATCGAACTGGACATCCGCAGTGACGGCCAGATCAGCGTCAACATGGGCGCGCCACGCCTGGTGCCAGCGGACATTCCGTTCCAGGCGCCCGAGCAGGCCCTCAGTTATGCGCTGGACGTGGACGGCAAGACCGTGGATATCGCCGCCGTGTCCATGGGCAACCCCCACGCCGTGCTGCGGGTCCACGACATCAACAACGCGCCCGTGCATGAACTGGGGCCGAAGATCGAACACCACCCGCGCTTTCCGGCACGAGTCAATGTGGGCTTCCTGCAGGTGATCGACCGTTCCCGCGCGCAATTGCGTGTGTGGGAACGCGGCGCCGGCGAAACCCAGGCCTGCGGTACCGGTGCCTGCGCCGCTGCCGTGGCCGCGATCAGCCAGGGCTGGATGGATTCGCCGCTGCTGATCGACCTGCCCGGCGGACGCTTGTCCATCGAGTGGGCAGGCCCTGGCCACCCAGTGATGATGACTGGGCCGGCCTCGCGCGTATACGAAGGACAGGTCCGTCTATGAGTGAGTCAAGCCAATGACCGATAAGCCTCAAGTACCCGCACACGCCAACCCGAGCGATAGCCTGGAGGCCGCTGCCGTCGCGGCGTACCTTGAGGCTAATCCGGACTTCTTCGTCGAACACGAAGAGTTGCTCGCGGCCCTGCGCATTCCGCACCAGCGCGGCGACACCGTGTCGCTGGTGGAGCGGCAGATGAAGATCCTGCGCGAGCGCAATATCGAGATGCGCCACAAGCTCTCGCACCTGATGGACGTCGCCCGCGACAACGACCGCCTGTTCGACAAGACGCGCCGACTGATCCTGACCCTGATGGACGCCAGCAGCCTGGAAGAAACGGTCATCGCCGTGGAAGACAGCCTGCGTCAGGATTTCCAGGTGCCCTTTGTCAGCCTGATCCTGTTCAGCGACAACCCGATGCCGGTGGGTCGCTGGGTCAGCGGCAGCGACGCGCAGACTGCCATCGGTGGTTTGCTGTCCGAGGGCAAGACCATCAGCGGCACCTTGCGCGAGCATGAACTGGACTTCCTGTTTGGCGCCGAGCAGCGCCAGCAGATCGGCTCAACCGCCGTGGTCGCCCTCAGCCATCAAGGCCTGCATGGCGTGCTGGCCATCGCCAGCCGCGATCCCGCGCACTACAAGAGCTCGGTGGGCACGTTGTTCCTGACCTATATCGCCGAAGTACTCGGCCGCGTATTGCCGCGTTTCACCACTGCCCTGCGCGCGGTGCGCTAGCCATGGAACGGCAACTGGACGCTTACTGCGCTCACCTGCGCAACGAGCGCCAGGTGTCGCCCCACACCCTGGAAGCCTACCGCCGGGACTTGAACAAGGTCCTGGCGTTCTGCGAGAAACACCAGATCACCAGCTGGAAAGCCCTGGATATCCAGAGCCTGCGCAGCCTGGTCGCGCGCCTGCACCAGGCGGGCCAGTCCTCGCGCAGCCTGTCGCGCCTGCTCTCGGCGGTACGTGGGCTCTATCATTACCTGAACCGTGAAGGCTTGTGCGACCACGACCCGGCCAACGGCCTGTCGCCGCCCAAGGGCGAGCGGCGCCTGCCCAAGACCCTGGACACCGACCGCGCCCTGCAATTGCTGGATGGCGCCGTCGAGGATGACTTCCTGGCCCAGCGTGACCAGGCGATCCTGGAACTGTTCTATTCTTCGGGCCTGCGCCTGTCGGAGCTGACCGGCCTGAACCTGGATCAATTGGACCTGGCGGACGGCCTGGTGCAAGTGCTCGGCAAAGGCAGCAAGACCCGCGTGCTGCCGGTTGGCCGCAAGGCGCAGGAAGCCTTGCAGCGCTGGCTACCGCTGCGATTGCTGGCCAACCCGGCGGATGACGCGGTATTTGTCAGCCAGCAAGGTCGGCGCCTGGGGCCACGGGCGATTCAGATGCGCGTCAAGGCAGCCGGCGAGCGCGAATTGGGGCAGAACCTGCACCCGCACATGCTGCGACACTCATTTGCCAGCCATTTGCTGGAGTCGTCCCAGGACTTGCGCGCGGTGCAGGAGTTGCTCGGCCACTCCGACATCAAGACCACACAGATCTACACCCACCTGGATTTCCAACACCTGGCGACGGTGTACGACAGCGCCCATCCACGGGCCAAACGCATCAAGGGCGGCGACTCATGAGTATCAAGCTGATCACCTTCGACCTGGACGACACACTCTGGGACAACGTACCCGTCATCATCAGCGCCGAAGCGTCGATGCGCGAATGGCTGGCGGTCCACGCCACCAAGGTGGGCGACCTGCCCCTGGAGCATTTCGCCAGTTTGCGTCAGCAGGTGCTGGAGCGTTATCCCGAGCTGAAGCACCGCATCAGCCTGCTGCGTCACCGGGTGTTGATGCATGCGTTTGAAGAGGCCGGTTATCCACAGCCTGAAGCCACGCAAATGGCGGATGTGTGCTACGAAGCGTTCATTCATGCGCGGCATCAACTCACTGTATTTCCTGAAGCCGAGCCGATGTTGAAGGCCCTGCGCCAGCACTTTTTGCTGGGCGTGATCACCAACGGCAATGCCGATGTGCAGCGCGTGGGCCTGGCGGACTATTTCCACTTTGCCCTGCGTGCCGAAGATATCGGCATCTCCAAACCGGATGCGCGCTTGTTTCAGGAGGCGTTGCAACGTGGTGGGGTGGATGCCGGTGCGGCGGTGCATGTGGGCGACCATCCCGGGGATGACATTGCCGGGGCGCAGCAGGCCGGGCTGCGGGCGGTGTGGTTCAACCCGACGGGCAAGGCGTGGGAAGGGGATAAAGCCCCAGATGCGCAAATTCGCAGCCTCACTGAGTTGCCGCCATTACTGAGTAGCTGGAATCAACGCTGACCCCATGTGGGAATTGGGGCAAGCCAGCAGTTTTGCACCAGCCATGAAAAAGCCCGCAGCGACGGCGGGCCTTTTCGGCAAGCGGGAGGCAAACCTTAAATAGGTCGGCTGCCGTACTTGTTGTCCGGCTTCTTCGGTGGATCCGCAACCACATTGGGCTCGACTTCGACCACTTTGCCGCCTTTGGCGAGGAATTCTTCCATCGCACGGGCCAGGGCATCGCGCTCTTTGTTCTTGGCCTCAACGCTGGGCAGTTCGTCTACCGAAACGGCAGCCTTGGCTTTGCCTTTGGCTTTGGGAGCCGCATCATCGCCAGCACTGTCATCGAGGTCTTCAGCAACGTCATCAGCCGCCACTTCAAGACTTTCTTCAGTGTCCTCTTCGTCACCTACTTCAAGGTCGTCGTTTTCCAGATCATCGTCGCTCATGTTCTACCTCATGACTTGCGAAAAGCAGATTAGTTATAGCCCAGCTTCACCCTCTGTCGAGGCAGCCGGAAAAAATCAACGTCCACAGGATTCCCAGTGGCTTATGCCCCATCACCGTGCAAGGTGGCGAGGACTTTACGGGCACCGCCATGATCGCGGTGCTCGCCCAGATAAACACCTTGCCAGGTCCCCATCGCCAAGCGGCCGGCCTTGACCGGCAAACTCAGCTGGCAGCCCAGGAGACTGGCCTTGAAGTGCGCCGGCAGATCATCCGGACCCTCGTCGTTGTGTTCGAACCCTGCACGCCCTTGCGGCACCAGCGAGTTGAAAAAACGCTCGAAGTCACGGCGAACCGCCGGGTCGGCGTTCTCGTTGATCGTCAACGAGGCCGAGGTGTGCTGCAGCCATAGATGCAACAGACCCACGCGACACGCCTTTAATTCAGGCAGGCCGGCCAGCAACTCATCGGTCACCAGGTGAAAGCCCCGAGGCTTGGCCCGCAGGGTAATCAGGGTCTGTTGCCACATACAGTTCTCCGCCCATCGGCGCGCATTCTAGCGCGCTCTGGAAAAAAACAAAGTGCCGAATATGCCCACATGCCTGTAAGACATTCGCACCCTTGAAAGTGCCGTATGCATCCCATCACAAATGCGGCGCAAAACCGGCACGGATTGTTATGACTGACAAACGCCAGGCAAAAAAATGCCCGGCAAGCCGGGCATTTTTTTTCGCGTACTTACAAGTTGTAGCCGCGCTCGTTGTGTTGCGCCAGGTCGAGGCCGACAGCCTCTTCCTCTTCGGTTACCCGCAGGCCCATGACCATGTCCAGTACCTTGAGGATGACGTAGGTCACGATCGCTGTGTAGAGCACAGTGAAGCCCACGCCTTTGCACTGGATCCAGACCTGTGCGGCGACGTCCGTCACCGTGCCGAAGCCGCCCAATGCAGGCGCTGCGAACACACCGGTGAGGATCGCACCGACGATACCGCCGATACCGTGCACGCCGAATGCGTCCAGGGAGTCATCGTAGCCCAGCTTGCGCTTGAGGCTGGTCGCGCAGAAGAAGCAGATCACACCGGCGACCAGACCGATCACCAGGGCGCCCATCGGGCCCACGGTGCCAGCGGCCGGAGTGATTGCAACCAGGCCGGCCACTACGCCCGAGGCGATGCCCAGTGCGCTTGGCTTACCGTGGGTGATCCACTCGGCGAACATCCAGCCCAGCGCTGCGGCAGCGGTCGCAATCTGGGTGACGAGCATCGCCATGCCGGCAGTGCCGTTGGCCGCGGCGGCGGAGCCGGCGTTGAAGCCGAACCAGCCGATCCACAGCATGGCCGCACCGATCAGGGTGTAACCGAGGTTATGCGGCGCCATCGGGGTGGTCGGGAAGCCTTTACGCTTGCCGAGCACGATGCACGCTACCAGGCCAGCCACACCGGCGTTGATGTGCACCACGGTGCCACCGGCGAAGTCCAGCACGCCCCAGTCCCACATCAAGCCACCGTTACCGCTCCACACCATGTGCGCGATTGGCGCATAGACCAGGGTGAACCAGATAGCCATGAAGATCAGCATCGCGGAGAACTTCATGCGTTCGGCGAACGCACCGACGATGAGTGCCGGGGTGATGATGGCGAAGGTCATCTGGAAGGTGATGAACACCGCTTCCGGGAACAGCGCCGCAGGCCCGGTGATGCTGGCCGGGGTAACGCCCGCCAGGAACGCCTTGCCCATGCCGCCGAAGAAGGAATTGAAGTTGACCACACCCTGTTCCATACCGGTGGTATCGAACGCGATGCTGTAGCCGTAGACAACCCACAGGATGCTGATCAAGCCAGTGATGGCAAAACATTGCATCATCACCGACAGAATATTCTTGGAGCGAACCATGCCGCCGTAGAACAGCGCCAGGCCGGGGATGGTCATGAACAGCACCAAAGCGGTGGCGGTCAGCATCCACGCGGTGTCGCCGGAATTGAGGACTGGAGCAGCCACTTCGTCTGCCGCCATGGCCAGGCTTGGCATTACGATGGACAACAGGGCTCCGAGCCCTGCGAATTTACGCAGAGTCATATTGTTTTCTCCTGGGGCGTTGGGGTTTGGCGGCTTAGATTGCGTCGGTATCGGTTTCGCCGGTACGGATGCGAATAGCCTGTTCCAGATTGACCACGAAGATCTTGCCGTCACCAATCTTGCCGGTGTTGGCGGCCTTGGTTATCGCCTCGATAACCCGGTCAAGATCCTTGTCGTCAATGGCGACATCAATCTTCACCTTCGGCAGGAAATCGACCACGTATTCCGCGCCGCGATACAGCTCGGTATGACCCTTCTGCCGACCGAAGCCCTTGACCTCAGTAACGGTAATGCCCTGCACGCCGATCTCGGACAACGACTCGCGTACATCGTCCAACTTGAACGGCTTGATGATGGCAGTGACTAGCTTCATGAAAACTCTCTCCCGAATTGGTGGACTTGCCCCAGGAAAACAAACCCGTCTCAAGTCTAAGCGCAGTGCCTGGCTTTGTAACGCATCGTCGCCTCGGCATTTGCCTTTGCGACGCCAGCGAACCACTGGTGACGAAACCTGTACCCCTGATCCGTCGGCGCACTGCATTCGTCACAGCGACTGCATCAGTGCATGGGTCATGATCGTCTAAGCAGAAACCTTGCCAGCTCCGTAAAAACCACTGAAATCAGTGCTTTGCTCACTTATGCCCACCCTCGAAGCTTTCCGGCGGCGCCAATGCGCACAAAAACAGTGCGCCTGCGCCCGGCACCCCGCGCGAAAACCGTGCACTCGCCACCGTGAAAAGACTATAGACGCTGCGTGATACACTGCCCGCCAACAGTTATTCCGGAATATTTCCCATGCTCGCGCCCAAAGACCTCCTCGACGCCCTGAGCGGCCACGCCTCTCGCTTGTTCAGCGGTGAAACCCAATTGCCTCGCAATGAAATCGAAAGCCAGTTCAAGGCGCTGCTGCAAAGCGGCTTCAGCAAACTCGACCTGGTGAGCCGCGAAGAGTTTGATAGCCAGATGGTGGTGCTTGCGCGCACCCGTGCACGGTTGGAGAGCCTGGAGGCGAAAGTGGCCGAACTGGAAGCCAGGCTCACACCCACTATTACTGAATAAACGCGTTCAATGTGGGAGCTGGCTTGCCTGCTCCCACACGGGTCCTGCGCACGCTCACGGATACGTTCTGTAAAACCTCCCCCGCAGCGCTTTCCCCCACCTCGTCTACCCTTGAAAAACCGCAGGAAGCGGCCTCCCCTTTCAAGGAACGAGCATGTCCCTCGCCATCGTCCATAGCCGCGCCCAGATCGGCGTCGAAGCCCCCGCCGTCACTGTCGAAGTGCACATGGCCAATGGTTTGCCGTCCCTGACACTCGTGGGCCTGCCGGAAACGGCGGTCAAGGAAAGCAAAGACCGCGTGCGCAGCGCCATCCTCAATTCGGCCCTGCAATACCCGGCCCGCCGCATCACGCTCAACCTCGCGCCCGCCGACCTGCCCAAGGACGGCGGGCGTTTTGATTTGGCGATTGCCCTGGGGATCCTGGCGGCCAGCGTCCAGGTGCCGGCGTTGATGCTTGATGATGTGGAATGCCTGGGTGAGTTGGCGCTGTCCGGCGAGGTGCGGGCAGTCAAGGGTGTGTTGCCTGCCGCGCTGGCGGCGCGCAAGGCCGGGCGCACCGT
Source organism: Pseudomonas sp. SWRI18 (assembly GCF_014268345.1). NCBI lineage: Bacteria > Pseudomonadati > Pseudomonadota > Gammaproteobacteria > Pseudomonadales > Pseudomonadaceae > Pseudomonas > Pseudomonas sp. SWRI18. Next base: position 321,064 of record NZ_JACCQQ010000001.1, on the reverse strand, counting down.
GATAGTGCCTCGGGCGAATGCCGAGGAAGCGTGCCTGGCGTCGGGGTTGAGGGTGATTGCCGTGGATCACTTGCTGCAGGTCGTGGCACACCTGAACGGGCATGTGCCGATTGAGCCCTACAAGTCCGATGGCTTGCTGTATCTGAATAAACCTTACCCGGATCTGAGTGAGGTCCAGGGCCAACTGGCGGCCAAGCGCGCATTACTGATCGCCGCGGCGGGTGCGCATAACCTGTTGTTCAGCGGGCCGCCCGGTACCGGCAAGACCTTGCTCGCCAGCCGGCTGCCCGGCCTGCTGCCACCGTTGAGTGAGCAGGAAGCCCTGGAAGTCGCCGCGATACAGTCGGTGGTCAGTCTTGCGCCGCTGAGCCATTGGCCGCACCGGCCATTTCGCCAGCCACACCACTCGGCATCAGGGCCGGCGCTGGTGGGCGGTGGATCAAAGCCGCAACCGGGGGAAATTACCCTGGCCCATCACGGCGTACTGTTCCTGGATGAATTGCCGGAGTTTGATCGCAAGGTGTTGGAAGTACTGCGCGAGCCTTTGGAATCGGGGCATATCGTGATTTCCCGCGCCCGTGACCGCGTGAGCTTTCCGGCACGCTTCCAACTGGTGGCCGCCATGAACCCCTGCCCTTGCGGCTACCTGGGCGAACCCAGCGGGCGTTGTCGCTGTACACCGGAGCAGATTCAGCGCTACCGCAACAAACTGTCCGGGCCGTTGATGGATCGTATCGACCTGCATCTGACCGTCGCACGGGAAGCCACTGCGTTGAATCCAACCCAACAGGCTGGTGATAACACGGCAAAGGCGGCGGCAGAGGTGGCCAAGGCCCGGGAACGCCAGGAGCGGCGTCAGGGTTGTGCGAATGCCTTCCTTGATCTGCCCGGGCTGCGCAAGCACTGCAAGCTGGTAAAGGTGGATGAAGGCTGGCTCGAGACCGCCTGCGAGCGACTGACGTTGTCGTTGCGCGCGGCCCATCGCCTGCTCAAGGTGGCACGTACCCTGGCGGATCTGGATCAAGTGGATGCCATCACCCGAGACCATCTCAAGGAGGCTTTGCAATACCGCCCGGCGGCGATCACGTGAGCCTTACACAGTCCCCAATGTGGGAGCGGGCTTTCTCGCGAATGCGGTGTGTCTGTCGCCGGACTAGTTGACTGATCCACCGCCTTCGCGAGCAAGCCCGCTCCCACACTGAACGGCAGTATTTCAGCGGAAGCGGTCTACCTCATGCCGCAAGCCCGCCGCCAACGTTTCAAGTTCCTTGGCCGTAATCGCCAGGTTGGACACCACCTCACGCTGTTCGCTGTTGGCCAGCGCAATGCTCTGCAGGTTGCTGCTGAGCAAGGTCGCGGTGCTGCTCTGTTCCTGGGTGGCGGTGGTGATCGCAGCGAACTGCTGACCGGCCGAGCGGCTTTGTTCGTCGATGCGCGCCAGCGCCGAAGCGACATCGGCATTGCGCGACAGGCCTTCCTGCATCAGCGCGTTACCCTGCTCCATGGTGCTGATGGCGTTGCCGGTTTCCTGCTGGATGCTCTGGATCATCCCGGAAATTTCATCGGTGGCCTGGCGTGTGCGCGAAGCCAGGTTGCGCACTTCGTCGGCGACCACGGCAAAACCACGCCCCTGCTCACCCGCCCGTGCGGCTTCAATGGCGGCGTTGAGCGCCAGCAGGTTGGTCTGTTCGGCAATCGACGTGATCACCCCGACGATGCCGCCGATTTCCTGGGAGCGTTGGCCCAAGGTATTGATCACCGCAGCGGTGCTGTTCAGGGCGGCGGCGATGTGTTCCAGGGACGACGAGGCCTCTTGCATCGAGTTACGCCCGATGCGGGTTTGCTGAGCGTTCTCCTGGGCCAGGCGCTCGGTGGCGCCCATGTTGTCGGCGATGTTCAGCGAGGTGGCGCTGAACTCTTCCACCGCGCCGGCCATGCTGGTGATTTCGCCGGACTGCTGCTCCATGCCTTCATAGGCGCCGCCAGACAAGCCGGACAACGCCTGGGCGCGGCTGTTGACCTGTTCGGCCGCCGTGCGAATGTGCGAGACCATGGTCGACAACGCTTCACCCATCTGGTTGAAACTGCGCGCCAGTTGGCCGATTTCGTCATGGCTGGACACGTTCAGGCGTGCGCTCAAGTCACCCGCGCCCAAGGCTTCGGCCTGGCGCACCAGATCGCTCAACGGTGCCAGCTTGCTGCGCAGCAGCCACACCGTGGCGCCGACCGCCAACAGCATCGCCAGCACGCTGCCGATCACCAGGCGAAGGCCGACATCCCAGGTCACCGAGCGAATCTCGGCCTTGGGCATACTGGCTACCACGGCCCAGGGTCCGCCTTCGAAAGGGACCGAGACGCTATAAAAGTCTTCGCTTTTGTCGGCCCAGAAGCGGCCCACACCCGGGGTCTTGGCCAAGTCCAGCATCACTGGAACCGCCTGGTCAGGCGTCTGCACGCCGGCGGGCGGCACCAGCCAGCGTTTTTGCTCATCCAGCAGCGCCAGAGAACCCGTCTGGCCGATCCTGAAACGCTTGAGGTTTTCGAACTGCGTGTTCTGAGCGTCGGTATAGTCGAAACCGATGAACAACACCGCAATCACTTTGCCGCTGGCGTCGCGCACCGGGCTGTATTGAGTCATGTAGGAGCGATCGAACAACACCGCACGACCGATGTAGGTCTGCCCGCTGGAAACACGCGGATACGCCGGCCCATTGCGATCGAGCACGGTGCCGATGGCGCGATTGCCATCCTGCTTGGTCAGGGAGGTGCTGACGCGGATGAAGTCGTCGCCGCTGCGCACGAATACCGTGGCCACGCCGCCGGACATCTGCTTGAACTCGTCGACTTTGTCGAAGTTGTTATTCAGGACCTCGCTGCCCAAGTACAGGCTCGGCGTCTGTACACCGGCGACGGCGACTGGCTGGTCCGCCCGCACGCTCAAGCCGGCGCTGAAGCGCTTCTCGAACAGCCCCGTCAGACGCTCGGTACTCTCGCGCAGCGTACTGTGGAACGTATTGAGCTGGTCAGCGAGCAGTCGCGCCTCGCTGGCCAAGTGCTCCTCACGCGTAGCGAGGTTGGCGGCGTCCAGCGAACGCAGGGCAAAAACGGTGCTGCCACCAATGGCGACAGCCAGGATCACGGCGAGCGCGATACCTAATTGAGAGGCGATCCGAGCGCGAGGTTGAGACATGACAGCTCCTGGCCGAGGCCAGGATCATCCTGATCTCATCGCTACTCGGCTAATTATCTAGTGAGGAATCGTTGGTGCACGACTGTTCCAACACACCTTCTTCGGCTGGCAGAGACAATACTTGAGCGCGTCACAGGGATATCTCGCAAACGATTGCATCACGGTATTGCCCGCACCTGATTGAGGCGTTCCACCTGAGGCAAATCCATGGCGTTGACTTCCGCCTGAAGAAACTCCGCCAGCCGCCGCAAACGCTCGCCGCCGGGGCGGGTTTTCGGCCAGACCAGGTAGTAGCTTTCGCCACTGGCCACGGCGGTTGGCCATGGCAGGCTGAGCCGGCCCTGGGCCACGTCTTCGGCCACCATCAGCAAGTCCCCCATGGACACGCCGTAGCCTCGGGCCGCGGCGATCATGCCGAGCTCGAGAGTATCGAATACCTGACCACCCTTGAGCGACACCTGGGACGACAGCCCCATGCGCTCCAGCCAGTTGCGCCAATCGCGACGATCGGGCGTGGGGTGCAGCAATTCGGCAGTGGCCAGGCGGGCCGCGTCCCAGGGGCCATCCTCCAACAGGTTCGGCGCGCCCACGGGAATCAGCAGCTCCGGGAACAGATAACACGCCTCCCAGTCCGCCGGAAAATGCCCGAAGCTCAACAGTACCGCGCAATCGAAGGGTTCCTGGTTGAAGTCCACTTCGTCAATGCTCATCCAGGCGCTGGTCAGTTGCACCTCATTGCCCGGCTGCAAGGCCCGGAAGCGACTGAGCCGCGCCAACAGCCAGCGCATGGTCAAGGTCGACGGCGCCTTCATGCGCAGGATGTCATCTTCTGCGTTCAGGGTATGGCAGGCGCGTTCCAGTGCGGCGAAGCCTTCGCGCACGCCCGGCAACAACAGGCGCGCCGCTTCAGTGAGCTGCAAGGTTCGACCGTTGCGCTGGAACAGGCGGCAAGCGAAGTGCTCCTCCAGCGTGCGGACATGTCGGCTCACCGCACTTTGCGTAATGGACAATTCCTCCGCCGCGCGGGTAAAGGAGTTATGCCGAGAAGCGGCTTCGAAGGCACGCAAGGCATAAAGCGGAGGAAGACGACGCGACATATAGAAACCTCCCACAAGGCAATTCCGCACACTAGCATGAGTTTAAGTCATGTGAACGATCGCATTTATCCCTTTGTGCAATGGGCTGGGAGCGCCGAGAATCAACCCTTCCTTAACCCTCCGACTTTTCGAGCGTGATGATCATGCAGCATCCGGCACGTACCGAACTCTGGGCAATCCTGCGGCTTTCAGGGCCGTTGATTGCCTCACAGTTGGCGCACATGCTGATGGTGCTGACCGACACCTTGATGATGGCTCGCCTGAGCCCCGAAGCCTTGGCCGGTGGCGGCCTGGGCGCGGCGAGCTACTCGTTCGTGTCGATTTTCTGCATTGGTGTGATTGCCGCCGTGGGCACGCTGGTTGCCATTCGTCACGGCGCGGGTGATATCGAAGGCGCCACTCGCCTGACCCAGGCCGGGCTATGGCTGGCTTGGCTGATGGCCTTGGCGGCCGGCCTGCTGCTGTGGAACCTCGAACCGCTGCTGCTGATGTTTGGCCAGACCGAAACCAACGTGCACTCGGCAGGGCAGTTCCTGACGATCTTGCCGTTCGCCCTGCCCGGCTACTTGAGTTTCATGGCCCTGCGCGGCTTCACCAGCGCCATCGGCAAGGCGACGCCCGTGATGGTGATCAGCCTCGGTGGCACGGTGCTTAACTACCTGCTCAACCACGCGCTGATCGAGGGCATGTTCGGCCTGCCCAAACTTGGCCTGATGGGCATCGGCCTGGTCACCGCCATCGTCGCCAATGGCATGGCGCTGGCTCTGATGTGGTATATCCGCAGCAACCGCAGCTACGCCGCTTACCCACTGAGCGCCGGTTTGCTGCGCCTCGATACCCGGTACCTGCGCGAGCTGTGGCGCCTCGGCCTGCCGATTGGCGGCACCTACGCGGTGGAAGTCGGCCTGTTCGCCTTCGCGGCGTTGTGCATGGGCACCATGGGCAGCACGCAGTTGGCGGCGCATCAGATCGCACTGCAGATCGTTTCGGTGGCCTTTATGGTGCCGGCGGGGATGTCCTACGCGGTCACCATGCGCATCGGCCAGCATTACGGTGCCGGGCAGTTGTTGCAGGCACGCATGGCCGGGCGCGTCGGCATCGGTTTTGGCGCAGCGGTGATGTTGGGATTTGCCGCCGTGCTGTGGCTTTATTCCGATCCGCTGATCGGACTGCTAATCGACCACAACGACCCGGCGTTCCATGACGTGATTGTCCTGGCCGTCAGCCTGCTCGCCGTTGCCGCCTGGTTCGAACTGTTCGACGGCGTGCAAACCATCGCCATGGGTTGTATTCGCGGGCTCAAGGACGCCAAGACCACCTTCCTGATCGGTGCGGGTTGCTATTGGCTGATTGGCGCGCCGTCGGCCTGGCTGATGGCCTTCACCCTGGACTGGGGGCCGACCGGCGTGTGGTGGGGATTGGCCCTGGGCTTGGCGTGCGCGGCGGTCAGCCTGACCTGGGCGTTCGAGGCGAAGATGAAGCGGATGATTCGGCGCGAGCCCGAAACCTACAGCACCTTACAGGCTGCCCAGCCGGACTGAAGGATGCACGCGGTCAGTGTGGGAGCTGGCTTGCCTGCGATTGCAGTGTGTCAGCCAAGAATTTGCTGGCTGGGCCACCGCTATCGCAGGCAAGCCAGCTCCCACATTCGATCGGGTTTGCAACTTAGCCCAGCAGAGCCTGTTGGCCCTTCGCGAACGTCAGGTAATCGACCAATTCCGGCAACGGCAGTGGCTTGCTGATCAAATAACCCTGGGCCTGGTCACACCCGAACAAGCGTAACAACGCAAGCTGCTCAGGGGTTTCCACACCCTCGGCAACCACTTCCAGATTGAGGTTGTGGGCCAGGTTGATCATGGCATGCACCAACTTGCGGTTCTCTTCGCGCTCTTCCATGCCGCCGACAAAGCTCTTGTCGATCTTCAACAAGGCAATCGGCAGGCTGTTGAGGTGCACGAACGACGAGAAGCCGGTGCCGAAATCATCCAGTGAAAACCGCACACCGAGACGGCCGAGGGCGTCCATGGTCTGCTTGACCAGGTCGCTGCGGCGCATCACGGCGGTTTCGGTGAGCTCGAACTCGAGCCATTGCGCCTCCACGCCACGCTCGGCAATCAGCCGGCTAAGGGTCGAGAGCAACTGGCTGTCCTGAAACTGTCGGAACGACAGGTTGACCGCCATGTGCAAAGGCGGCAGGCCACGTTCGCGCAGGTCCTGCATGTCGCGCAGGGCGCGGGAGATAACCCAGTAGCCCAAAGGGACAATCAGGCCGCTTTGCTCGGCCAAGGGCACGAATTCGCTCGGCGGCAACAGGCCACGCTCGCCATGGCGCCAGCGCACCAAGGCTTCCAGGCCGACGATATGCCCGTCGTCCAGGTCCAGCCGCGGCTGGTAATGCAGCTCCAGCTCGTCACGACGCAAGGCACGGCGCAGCTCGCTTTCCAGGTCGGCGAGGCTGCGCGCGTTGCGGTTGATACGTTCGTTGAAGATATGAAAGGTGCAGCCCTGTGTGCTTTTGGCTTGTTGCATGGCGATATGGGCGTGCCACATCAACGGGTCGGCGCCAGCACGGGCGCGGGCATGCGCCACGCCCAGGCTGCAACCGATCAGCAGGCTTTCGCCATCCACCCAATAGGCTTCGGCCATGACTTCGGTGATGCGCTCGGCCATCCACTCGGCACGCTGGGGCGCACGACGGGTGTCGATCAACAGGGCGAATTCGTCGCTGCCCAGGCGCGCCAGTTGGTCCCCGGCTTCGAGCTGGCTCTTGAGCCGCGAGACCACTTGCAGGATCAACCGGTCGCCAGCCTGGTGGCCAAGGGCGTCGTTGGCATGCCGGAAGTTGTCGAGGTCCAGGTGACCAAGGGCCAGGCCGCGGCCTTCGTTCTCGGCCAGGCGCGCGGTCAGCAGGGTCTGGAAGCCCTGGCGATTGGCGATGCCGGTGAGCGGGTCCTGTTCGGCCAGGCGCTGCAGGGTGTTTTCCAGCAGCCCGCGCTCGCGCACGTGGCGCAGGCAGCGGCGCAGCGTATCGGCGTTCAATCCATCACGGACCAGCCAATCGCTGACGCCAAGGGGTGCTACCAGCGGTTCCTGCTCGAGCAGCAACACGCACGGCAAGCTGCAACGGCCAGGGCCGGGTTGCAGGCTGGGCGTGGTCAATAGCACGGCGCTGTGGTCGTCATCGAACAGACGACTCACGGACGCCCAGTTTGGCGCGCTGATCAGCACAGCCCCATCGCCCATCGGCGCCAGGCACTCGCGCAACAACGCTGCCCACGCTGGCTCATCGGCCAGCAGCAGCAAACGCAAGGGTTCGACAGGCGTAGACAAGCTAGCTCCCTAGACTCTGCAAGATTTCGTTGGCGGCGGGCATTATGACCTGCGCCCCGATAATCACCAATGATAGGGCTTACCAAACACGCGAACTGTAAAGATTAGTCTCATATAACCCCCACATCCTGCGGCAAAGTAGCAAAACCGGCAAATTTAGATCGAGTGGTACGTCACACTGTCGTTCTGACAGGGCAGAATCCTGCCAGCCTGTTAAAATGCCCGCCCTTTTGAATAACGACTCCCTGAACTGCGTATGTCCCGACTCAACCCCCGGCAGCAAGAAGCCGTGAACTACGTCGGCGGCCCTCTATTGGTGCTCGCCGGTGCAGGCTCCGGCAAGACCAGCGTGATCACCCGCAAGATCGCGCACCTGATCCAGAACTGCGGCATCCGCGCCCAGTACATCGTCGCCATGACCTTTACCAACAAGGCCGCGCGCGAGATGAAAGAGCGCGTCGGCACCCTGCTCAAGGGTGGCGAAGGCCGTGGCCTCACTGTGTGCACGTTCCACAACCTGGGCCTGAACATCATCCGCAAGGAGCATGCGCGGCTGGGCTACAAGCCGGGCTTCTCGATCTTCGACGAGACCGACGTCAAGGCCCTGATGACCGACATCATGCAGAAGGAATACGCGGGCGACGACGGCGTCGACGAGATCAAGAACATGATCGGCGCCTGGAAAAACGACCTGATCCTGCCCGCCCAGGCCCTGGAAAACGCACGCAACCCCAAGGAGCAGACCGCCGCCATCGTCTACACCCACTACCAGCGCACGCTTAAAGCGTTCAACGCAGTGGATTTCGACGACCTGATCCTGCAGCCGGTCAAGCTGTTCCAGGAACACGCCGACATCCTTGAGAAGTGGCAGAACAAGGTGCGCTACCTGCTGGTGGACGAATACCAGGACACCAACGCCAGCCAGTATCTGCTGGTGAAGCTGCTGATCGGCACGCGCAACCAGTTCACCGTGGTGGGCGATGACGACCAGTCGATCTACGCCTGGCGCGGCGCGCGCCCGGAAAACCTGATGCTGCTCAAGGTCGACTACCCGTCCTTGAAAGTAGTGATGCTGGAGCAGAACTACCGCTCCACCAGCCGCATCCTGCGCTGCGCCAACGTGCTGATCTCCAACAACCCCCACGAATTCGAAAAACAACTGTGGAGCGAGATGGGCCACGGCGACGAAATCCGTGTGATCCGCTGCCGCAACGAAGACGCCGAAGCCGAGCGCGTGGCCGTGGAAATCCTCAGCCTGCACCTGCGCACCGACCGGCCCTACAGCGATTTCGCCATCCTGTACCGGGGCAACTACCAGGCCAAGTTGATCGAGCTGAAACTGCAGCACCATCAGATTCCCTATCGCTTGTCAGGCGGCAACAGCTTTTTCGGACGCCAGGAAGTCAAGGACCTGATGGCCTACTTCCGCTTGATCGTGAACCCGGACGACGACAACGCTTTCCTGCGCGTGATCAACGTGCCCCGTCGGGAAATCGGCTCCACGACCCTGGAAAAGCTCGGCAACTACGCCACTGAACGCAAGATCTCGATGTACGCCGCCACCGATGAAATCGGCCTGGGCGAACATCTGGACACGCGTTTCACCGATCGCCTGTCGCGCTTCAAGCGCTTTATGGACAAGGTGCGCGAGCAATGCGCCGGCGAAGACCCGATCAGCGCCCTGCGCAGCATGGTCATGGACATCGACTACGAGAACTGGCTGCGCACCAACAGCTCCAGCGACAAGGCCGCGGATTACCGCATGGGCAACGTCTGGTTCCTGATCGAAGCGCTGAAGAACACCCTGGAAAAAGACGAAGACGGCGAAATGACCGTCGAAGACGCCATCGGCAAGCTGGTGCTGCGCGACATGCTCGAGCGCCAGCAAGAAGAGGAAGACGGCGCCGAGGGCGTGCAGATGATGACCTTGCATGCCTCCAAGGGCCTGGAATTTCCCTACGTGTTCATCATGGGCATGGAAGAGGAAATTCTCCCGCACCGCTCCAGCATCGAGGCCGACACCATTGAAGAAGAACGCCGACTGGCCTACGTGGGTATTACCCGCGCGCGTCAGACCCTGGCCTTCACCTTTGCCGCCAAGCGCAAGCAATACGGCGAAATCATCGACTGTGCCCCCAGCCGCTTCCTCGATGAGCTGCCGCCGGACGACCTCGCCTGGGAAGGCAATGACGACACGCCCACCGAGGTGAAGGCCGTTCGCGGCAACACCGCCCTGGCGGATATACGCGCCATGTTAAAACGCTAGAATCGACTACTTTTTAATCTACTTTCGGCGCACACCCGCCATTAGAGGAAGCTTTCCGTGGAAGCACTGCATAAGAAAATTCGCGAAGAAGGCATCGTGCTTTCCGATCAGGTTCTCAAGGTCGACGCCTTTTTGAACCACCAGATCGATCCGGCGCTGATGAAGCTGATCGGCGACGAATTCGCCGCGCGGTTCAAGGATTCGGGCATCACCAAGATCGTCACCATCGAGGCCTCGGGCATTGCACCGGCGATCATGACGGGGCTGAACCTTGGCGTGCCGGTGATCTTCGCGCGCAAGCAGCAATCCCTGACCCTGACCGAAAACCTGCTGTCGGCGACGGTGTATTCCTTCACCAAGAAGGTCGAAAGCACCGTGGCGATTTCCCCGCGCCACCTGACCAGCAGCGACCGCGTGTTGGTAATTGATGACTTTCTGGCCAACGGCAAAGCGTCCCAGGCGTTGATTTCGATCATCAAGCAGGCGGGCGCGACGGTCGCGGGCCTGGGGATCGTGATCGAGAAGTCGTTCCAGGGTGGCCGCGCGGAGCTGGATGCGCAGGGTTATCGGGTCGAGTCGCTGGCGCGGGTTAAATCGCTGGCGGGTGGCGTCGTTACCTTTATCGATTAATCGCGACCTCGCACGTATCTGGTGCGAGCACGGTTAAAGATGTGGGAGCGGGCTTGCTCGCGAATGCAGTCTGTCAGTCAATGATGTATTGACTGACACTGCGCATTCGCGAGCAAGTCGAATCGTCGCACCGCCGCTCCCACATTTGGTTTTGTGGTGTCTGTTAGTGCGCGGTTGCCTGTAAACCCGCCAGCAATAGGCGCTGATACAGATCCTCTTTCAAACCCTGCGGCTTATCCAACTGCATCCGCTTCAAATGCCCAGGAAACGCCTCCGGCTCCGGTGCATCCAGCGCCGCCTTGCCCAACTCCAGGATCTCCGTCAGCTTGAACTTGCTCTTTAGCCAGTTCAGCGCGCGCAACAGGTCCCGCTCCTCATCCGTGAAATCACTGCCCAGCGGATACTCCGTAAACAACCGGCGATGGCGCGCTTGAATAGCCTGTAGCCGTTCGGGCGTGTTGTCGGCAAAGCGCGGATCCAGTTGAAAATCCTTGGGCAACTTGCCGGCCTTCTGCGCCTGCTCGATCAAATCATGCTGGAAGCGTGAGTCGGTGATGTTAAGCAACGCCTCGATTACCTTGGCATCCGTCTGGCCACGCAGATCAGCGATTCCGTACTCGGTGATGACAATATCGCGCAGGTGCCGAGGAATCGTGCAGTGACCATAATCCCAAACGATATTGGAACTGACCTCCCCCGCCGACTCGCGCCAGCTGCGCAGGATCAGGATCGACCGCGCGCCTTCCAGCGCATGGCCCTGGGCAACGAAGTTGTACTGCCCGCCCACGCCGCTGAGCACCCGCCCATCTTCGAGTTGGTCAGCCACGCCCGCACCGAGCAGCGTCACCATGATCGCGCTGTTGATAAACCGCGCATCCAGGCGTTGCAGGCGCTTGAGCTCTTCCTGGCCGTAGAGCTCGTTGATATAGCTGATGCGGGTCATGTTGAATTCGAGACGCTTGGCGTGGGTCATTTCCTGCAGGCGCTGGTAAAAACTGCGCGGACCGAGAAAGAAACCGCCGTGGATCGAGATGCCGTCGGGCTGTGCCGCATCATCGAGGGTGCCGGCGTTGGCCTGCGCCTGGGTCGCCACGTCGGGGTAGACTTTGCGGCGGATAATTCCCGCGTCCGCCAGCACCAACAGGCCGTTGACGAACATCTCGCTGCAACCATAAAGACCGCGGGCGAAGGGGTCGACCCCGCCTTCACGGCTGATCAGCGGCGCCCATTGGTACACGTCGAGGTCGGTGAGCAGCAATCGATAGGCTTCGTTGTCGGCCTGGCGCGCCAATAGCGCGGCGGTCAGCGCATCGCCCATGGAGCCAATGCCGATCTGCAAGGTGCCGCCGTCACGCACCAGGGTGCTGGCATGCAGGCCGATAAAGTGGTCCTGGAAGCCCACCGGCATGTTCGGCGTGGAGAACAGCGTGGTGCTGTCTTTTTCGTCGATCAGGTAGTCGAAGGCATCCATGCCCAATTCGGCATCACCCGGCATATAGGGCAACTCGGTGTGAACCTGGCCTACGATCAGGATGGTTTCCCCGGCATCACGTCGCTTGGCAATCATCGGCAACAGATCCAGCGAAATATCCGGGTTACAGCTGAGGCTCAGACGATCAGGGTGTTCCGGGCTGCTCGCCACCAATTGCGCCACCAGGTTCAGGCCTGCGGCATTGATGTCGCGGGCAGCGTGGCTGTAGTTGCTGCTGACGTAATCCTGCTGGGCCGACTCGCTGTGGAGCAGGCTACCGGGCTGCATGAAGAACTGCTGCACGTGGATGTTTTTCGGGAGACGGTCTTTGTGCAGGTCGGCGAGGAAATCCAGTTCGGGATAATCGCCGAATACTCGTTCGATAAAGGGCTCGAGAAAGCGTTTCTGCAAGCCGTCGCCCAGTGTGGGTCGGCCCAGGCTCAACGCGGTATAGATCGTCAACGACCGTTCCGGCAACTTGGCGACACGGCGGTACAGCGCGTTGGCAAACAGGTTGGGCTTGCCCAGGCCAAGCGGCATGCCCATGTGGATATGCGCCGGCAAGCGCGCCAGTACGTCGTCAACTGCTTGCTCGATTGAACACAACTGCACCATCCGACCCTCCTGAACATTCCATGATTGGGGCTTGGACAGAGCGTGGCGGGTCTTTGCTGCAAAGAACAGCCTGGAAACACAAATTAAGCGCACAAAAAAGCCGCTGATCAGCGGCTTTTTTACGAAGATCGGTTTATTTCAGACCCGACATCTTCTGGATTGCACCCTTGAGTTCTTCATCCGAGCAATCCGCACACGTGCCCTTGGGCGGCATGGCGTTGATACCCGTGATGGCCTTGGCCAGAATGCCGTCGAGGCCGCCCTGGTGGTCGGCGCGCTCTTTCCAGGCCGCGGTATCGCCGATTTTCGGGGCGTTCAGCAGGCCAGTGCCATGGCAGGCGTTGCAGTGCTTGGCGATCACTTCGTCCGGGGTCTTGGCCCCCCCGCCACCGCCCGCCGCCACTGCGACTTCCATCCCCTTGCATTCCTGGCCCTGTACGCAAACCTGGCCCACAGGCTCCAGGCGCTTGGCAATGTCATCATTGGTCGCAGCTTGAGCGCTGACAGCCCATAGGGCCAGTACGGTTGCTGGTGCAGCCAGCATTTTCATAATTAGGTTCACGCGTTCACCCTCATGGTGGCTATTCACGCCTGCGGCCACGGTTTCGCAGGCGGCGAAAGTATAACGGTTAGCCCGCCTGGCCGAAACAACCCTATTAAATAAAGGGAGATTCCGTCTCGCGGATACTGCACGGGGGTCTCTGCAACGCTGGCAGGACGCCTCTTTTGTTAAAAGTTCGCGGGGGTGGCTGCGCTGATTAGTCGCGCCGGCACGTCGAACGGATTGCGAAAACGATGGGGCTTGGTACTTTCAAAGTAGTAGCTATCGCCGGCTTCGAGCACAAAAGTTTCGAGACCGACCACCAACTCCAGACGGCCTTCCACCAGAATCCCGGTTTCCTCGCCTTCATGGGTGAGCATTTCTTCGCCCGTATCGGCACCCGGCGGGTAGATTTCGTTGAGAAACGCGATCGCCCGGCTCGGGTGCGCCCGGCCGACCAGTTTCATCGTCACGGCACCGTCGGAGATATCGATCAGCTCATTGGCTTTATAGACGATCTGCGTCGGTATTTCCTGGAGGATCTCCTCGGAAAAGAACTCGACCATCGACATGGGGATGCCGCCCAGCACCTTGCGCAAGGAGCTGATCGAGGGGCTGACGCTGTTTTTTTCGATCATCGAAATGGTGCTGTTGGTGACACCCGCGCGCTTGGCGAGCTCGCGCTGGGAAAGACCCTTCAGTTTACGGATGGATTGCAGTCGTTCGCCGACGTCCAATGCAGGTGCCTCCTAGGATTCAGGCTTTGTTGTAATTGAGCGTTATCATGGCGACAGCGTTCAGTATTTACAACACTTGGGCCTAAATCCCAAGCAGTGGCGTTCGTGCCTGGCGCTCAAGCGCCGCAATAGAGCCTTGGCACGCGGCGCAGGTTGCAGAACAGCTGGTAGGGAATGGTATCGGCGGCGACCGCGACGTCACTGGCGAGGATATGCTTGCCCCACAGCTCCACCGTGGAACCGAGGCCGGCCTGCGGCACGTCGGTCAGGTCGATGCACAGCATGTCCATGGACACGCGCCCCAGCAACTGACTGCGTTGCCCGGCCACCCACACCGGCGTGCCCGTCGGTGCATGGCGCGGGTAGCCGTCGGCGTAACCCATGGCCACTACACCGATGCGCATCGGTTTTGGCGTGATGAATTTGGCACCGTAACCCACCGGCTCGCCGGACGGCAGCTCTCGTACGCAGATAACCTTGGATTCCAGGGTCATCACCGGTTGCAGACGCGAAGCCACCGCCTGCTCTTCGCCGAACGGCGTGGCGCCGTAGAGCATGATGCCGGGGCGCACCCAATCACTGGACACCTTCGGCCAGCCCATCACCGATGGCGAATTGCGCAGGCTGACCTCGGCCGACAAGCCCTTGCGCGCCGCCTCAAATACCGCCACCTGTTCATCACTGCGTACGCAGTCGAGTTCATCGGCGCGGGCAAAGTGGCTCATCAATACAATCTTGGCCACTTTCCCGCTGGCCAGCAGGCGCTGGTAAGCCTCGTGGTAGTCCTTGGGGTGCAGGCCAACGCGGTGCATGCCCGAGTCGAGCTTGAGCCAGACGGTCAGCGGTTTGCCCAGCCTGGCCTGTTCGATGGCCTCCAGTTGCCACAACGAATGCACCACGCACCACAAGTCATGCTCGATGATCAGCGGCAGCTCGTCAGCTTCGAAAAAACCTTCCAACAGCAACACCGGCGCGCGAATGCCAGCGGCGCGCAGCTCCAAGGCTTCCTCGATGCAGGCCACAGCAAACCCATCTGCCTCAGCCTCCAGCGCCTGGGCCACGCGCACGGCGCCATGGCCGTAGGCATCGGCCTTGATCACGACAAGGGCCTTGGCCCCAGTGACTTCGCGAGCCAGTTGGTAGTTGTGGCGCAGGGCCTTAAGGTCGATGAGGGCACGGGCTGGACGCATGGCGGCGGGCTTCTAGGCGGCAGAGTGAAAAATCGGCACCGACAGATGACGTCAGCGCCGGGAGAGGGATCTTTGTTAAGGGTTAAGGCATGGCCGCCACGACGGACAGTTCTACCAGGATTTGCGGTTCGCACAGCTTGGCTTCAACGGTGGCGCGAGCCGGCGCAACGCCTTTGGGCAGCCACTCGTCCCATACGCGGTTCATGCCGGCAAAATCGGCATCAATGTCTTTGAGGTAGATCGTCACCGACAGCAGCTTGGTCTTGTCGGTACCGGCCAGGTCCAGCAGACGCTCGATGTTGGCCAGGGTCTCCCGGGTCTGTTGTTCAATCCCGGCACTCATGTCGTCGCCGACCTGCCCGGCCAGGTACACGGTACCGCTGTGGACAACGATCTGACTCATGCGCTCATTGGTGAGCTGGCGCTGGATTGACATGTTTTGCGGACTCCTGGTGGTTGCCATAACGGGAAATATCGAGGCCTGCGGCGCTGATCTGCGGCGTCTTTTTCGCCATCAGGTCGGCCAGCAAGCGCCCGGAACCACAGGCCATGGTCCAGCCAAGCGTGCCATGACCGGTGTTCAGGAACAGGTTCTTGAACGGGGTGGCTCCGACAATTGGCGTGCCGTCGGGTGTGGTCGGGCGCAGGCCGGTCCAGAACGTGGCTTCGGTCAAATCGCCGCCCTGAGGATAAAGGTCGTTGACGATCATCTCCAGGGTTTCGCGTCGGCGCGGGTTGAGCGACAGGTCAAAACCGGCTATTTCAGCCATGCCGCCGACGCGGATGCGGTTGTCGAAACGGGTGATCGCGACCTTGTAGGTCTCGTCCAGAATGGTGGAAGTCGGTGCCATCGCCGGGTTGGTGATAGGCACGGTCAGCGAGTAACCCTTGAGCGGGTAGACCGGCGCCTTGATCCCCAGCGGCTTGAGCAATTTCGGCGAATAACTGCCGAGGGCCAGCACGTAGCGGTCCGCGGTTTCCAGCTTGCCGTCGATCCACACGCCGTTGATGCGGTCGCCGGCGTAATCGAGGCGCTGGATATCCTGCTCGAAACGAAATTGCACACCCAATTGCTTGCACATGTCGGCCAGGCGGGTCGTGAACATCTGGCAGTCGCCCGTCTGGTCGTTCGGCAGGCGCAGGGCTCCGGCGAGGATATCCGTGACACTGGCCAGGGCCGGCTCGATGCGGGCGATGCCGGCGCGGTCGAGCAGTTCGAACGGCACGCCGGACTCCTTCAACACCGCAATGTCTTTGGCCGCGCCATCGAGCTGGGCCTGTGTGCGGAACAGTTGGGTAGTCCCTAGGCTGCGGCCTTCGTAGGCAATGCCGGTCTCGGCGCGCAGTTCATCGAGGCAATCGCGGCTGTACTCGGACAGACGCACCATGCGCTCCTTGTTCACCGCGTAACGGCTGGCGGTGCAGTTGCGCAGCATCTGCGCCATCCACAGGTATTGATCGATATCGGCGGTGGCCTTGATCGCCAGCGGTGCGTGGCGCTGCAACAGCCATTTGATGGCCTTGAGCGGCACACCCGGCGCGGCCCATGGCGACGCATACCCTGGGGACACCTGGCCGGCGTTGGCGAAACTGGTTTCCATGGCCGCGGCGGGCTGGCGGTCGACCACGACCACGTCAAAGCCGGACCGCGCCAAATAGTAGGCACTGGTCACACCAATGACGCCGCTACCCAAGACCAGAACGCGCATTTTATATCCTCATCGCGGGCAAGGCCGCTGACGTGTGTTATTCGAGCAATGATGAGCGCAGTGTAAAAAACTATAGCCAGTGCAATTCACTATATAAGTGCCTATATTTGGCGACAATTCTCGGCAAAAACCCTTTTCACAGAGGCGTATCCCCTATGCGTACCAACACCCAGACCAAGCGGGAGCTGGACAAGATCGACCGCAATATCCTGCGCATCCTGCAAACCGATGGGCGTATTTCGTTCACGGAGCTGGGAGAAAAGGTTGGGCTGTCGACCACGCCGTGCACTGAGCGGGTGCGCCGGCTGGAGCGCGAGGGGATCATCATGGGCTACAACGCGCGGCTCAACCCCCAGCATTTAAAGGGCAGCTTGCTGGTATTTGTCGAGATCAGCCTCGATTACAAGTCCGGCGACACCTTTGAGGAATTCCGCCGCGCCGTGTTGAAACTGCCCCATGTACTGGAGTGCCACCTGGTGTCGGGGGACTTTGATTACCTGGTGAAAGCGCGAATTTCCGAGATGGCGTCTTACCGCAAACTGCTCGGTGATATCCTGCTCAAACTGCCCCATGTGCGGGAATCCAAGAGCTATATCGTGATGGAAGAGGTGAAGGAGAGCCTGAACCTGCCAATCCCTGACTGACCCACTGACACAACACGGTCAATGTGGGAGCGGCGGTGCGACGATTCGACTTGCTCGCTCCCACATTTTGAACGCGTACACCCGTTACACCAACACTTGCCGCGTGCTCGCCATGTACTCGTGAATCTGCTTTTCCACCCGCGGGTGAATCAGCTCAACCGGCCCCCGCCCATTGGGGCACGGCAAGCTCTTGGTGGTGCCGAACAGCCGGCAGATCAGCGGCCTTTCGTCGTACACCGTGCAGCCATGGGGGCCCAGGTGCACGCAGTTCAGCTCATCCATGGCGGCATCCTGCTCGGCGGCGGTCTTACGTGGCAGGCGTGACATCTCCTCGGGCGAGGTGGTCACCGGCCCGCAGCAATCGTGACAACCTGAGACGCATTCGAACGACGGTATCTGCCGACGCAGCGCGCTGATTTTCTGACTGTTGCAACTCATCGAAACCCATACCGAACGGCGAATAAGCGTGGAGTCTGCCGCAAAATGAGCTGCGCAGACAGCTTCGTCCGACCGTTGTATCCTGCGTCAAATTTTCCAAACAGGCATGCCCCATGACCGCCAGCGCCCAGCACACCGCGTCTTACTACGCCGCAAGCAGCCTGCCGCAGCCCGACTACCCTGCCCTTAAGGGCGAAGTGACGGCCGACGTGTGCGTGGTCGGTGGGGGATTTTCCGGGCTCAACACGGCACTGGAGCTGGCCGAACGCGGTTTCAGCGTGGTGTTGCTCGAAGCGCGCAAGATCGCCTGGGGCGCCAGCGGACGTAACGGCGGCCAATTGATTCGCGGTGTCGGCCATGGCCTGGACCAGTTCGCCAATGCGATCGGCACCGACGGCGTACGCCAGATGAAGCTGATGGGCCTGGAAGCGGTGGAGATTGTGCGTGAGCGCGTCGAGCGCTTTCGCATCCCGTGCGACCTGACCTGGGGTTACTGCGACCTCGCCAACAAACCGCGTGACCTGCAGGGTTTGGCCGAAGACGCTGAAGAACTGCGCAGCCTGGGTTACCGGCATGCAGTACGCCTGCTGCAAGCCAGCGAAATGGGCAGCGTGATCGGTTCCGAGCGTTATGTAGGCGGCATGATCGATATGGGCTCCGGCCACTTGCACCCGCTGAACCTGGCCCTGGGTGAAGCCGCCGCGGCGCAGCAACTGGGCGTGAAGCTGTTCGAACAGTCCGAAGTCACGCGCATCGACTACGGTGCTGAAGTCAACGTGCACACCGCCCGGGGCAACGTGCGCGCCAAGACCCTGGTGCTGGCGTGCAATGCCTACCTCAATGGCCTCAACCCTCACCTGAGCGGCAAAGTGTTGCCTGCCGGCAGCTACATCATCGCCACCGAGCCATTGAGCGAAACCCAGGCTACCCGCCTGTTGCCGCAGAACATGGCGGTGTGCGACCAGCGTGTCACGGTGGACTACTTCCGGCTGTCCGCCGACCGTCGCCTGCTGTTCGGCGGTGCTTGCCACTATTCCGGCCGTGATCCCCAGGACATCGGCGCCTATATGCGTCCAAAAATGCTGCGCGTGTTCCCGCAATTGGCCGAGGTGAAGATTGATTACCAGTGGGGCGGCATGATCGGCATCGGGGCGAACCGCCTACCGCAGATTGGCCGGTTGGCCGACCAACCCAACGTGTATTACGCCCAGGCCTACGCTGGCCACGGCCTCAACGCCACCCATCTGGCGGGCAAGTTGTTGGCCGAAGCGATCAGCGGCCAGCAACAGGGTCGCTTTGACCTGTTCGCCCAAGTGCCGCACATGACCTTCCCCGGCGGCAAGCACCTGCGCTCGCCGCTGCTGGCCCTGGGAATGCTCTGGCATCGTCTCAAAGAGTTGGTGTAAGTCAGCTGCGCCAGAAGGGCTTCAAGCCTTCCTGGCGTGCCTGTTCGGCGCTCAGCCCGACGTCGCGAAGTTGCTCGCGGCTCAGGTGCAGCAACGCCTTGCGCGTGTGACGACGCTGCCAGAACAGACGCCAGCCGCTGTTATGGCGCGGCGCCGTCGCCCGTTCCTGTCCAGCCTCCAGTTCCTGGCTGTGTAACGCCAGCCGCACATCGCTTATTCCGTTCATGTTTATTGCCCCTCATTTGCTGTGTTGCCATGAGAGAGCAGCATGGGCGTGCGGCAAAAACCATTACAGATTCAACCTAACTTTATTAAATCCATACAGACGCTGCCTATGAGCGGCTGAATCCTGTATTTTGCGCTTATCTGTACTGGTGCTCCGGGAGCAACCGCCATGACCCTCTATGTGAACCTCGCCGAATTACTGGGCACGCGCATCGAACAGGGCTTCTACCGCCCCGGTGATCGCTTGCCTTCTGTACGGGCCTTGAGCGTGGAGCATGGGGTCAGCCTGAGCACCGTGCAGCAGGCCTACCGTTTGCTGGAAGACAATGGGTTGGCGATGCCCAAACCGAAATCCGGCTACTTCGTACCGGTCGGTCGCCAGCTGCCCGCGCTGCCCGAGGTTGGCCGCCCGGCTCAACGGCCGGTGGAGATTTCCCAGTGGGACCAGGTGCTGGAGTTGATCCGCGCGGTCCCGCGCAAAGATGTCATACAGCTGGGTCGCGGCATGCCGGATGTATTGTCGCCCACCCTCAAGCCCCTGCTGCGCAGCCTGGCGCGGGTGAGTCGCCGCCAGGACTTGCCCGGTCTGTATTACGACAACATCCTCGGCTGTATGGAATTGCGTGAGCAAATTGCGCGACTGTCATTGGATTCCGGCTGCCAGCTCACAGCCGAGGACATTGTGATCACCACCGGCTGCCATGAGGCGCTGTCGGCCAGCATTCACGCTATCTGTGAACCTGGCGATATCGTCGCGGTGGACTCGCCGAGCTTCCACGGCGCGATGCAGACCCTTAAGGGCCTGGGCATGAAAGCCCTGGAAATTCCCACCGACCCGATCACCGGCATCAGCCTTGAAGCCCTGGAATTGGCCCTGGAGCAGTGGCCGATCAAAATCATCCAGCTGACGCCCAACTGCAACAACCCGCTGGGCTACATCATGCCGGAGGCGCGCAAACGTGCGTTGCTGACCCTGGCCCAGCGCTTTGACGTAGCGATTATCGAAGACGATGTATACGGCGAACTGGCTTACAGCTACCCGCGCCCACGCACCATCAAGTCCTTCGACGAAGACGGCCGTGTCTTGTTGTGCAGTTCCTTCTCGAAAACCCTGGCGCCCGGCCTGCGCATCGGGTGGGTCGCGCCCGGCCGATACCTGGAACGGGTGCTGCACATGAAGTACATCAGCACCGGCTGCACCGCCACGCAGCCACAAATCGCGATCGCCGAATTTCTCAAGGGTGGGCATTTTGAGCCCCATTTGCGCCGGATGCGCAGCCAATACCAGCGCAACCGCGACCTGATGCTCGATTGGGTCAGCCGTTATTTCCCTGCGGGCACCCGCGCCAGCCGCCCCCAAGGCAGCTTCATGCTGTGGATAGAACTGGCCGAAGGCTTCGACACCCTCAAGCTCAACCGTATGCTGGTGGAGCAAGGCGTACAGATCGCGGTGGGCAGCATTTTTTCTGCGTCGGGCAAATACCGCAACTGCCTGCGCATGAACTACGCTGCCAAGCCAACCGCTCAAATCGAAGAAGCCGTGCGCAAGGTCGGTGCGGCCGCGAGCAAATTGATGGCCGAAGCGGTCGACTGACCTTTCCAGGGAAATAGCCGTCATATACCGACAACCGCCCTGATCTGGAAGCAACTCCCTTGATGATTCAACGGCTATTTCCGTTTTTCCTGTTGGGAGCCCTGGCCCTGGGCGGCTGCGCCACAGTGCACGCACCGCGAATCCCCAGCGACGCCCTGCCCGCCGCGCAGTCGTCGTTCGGCCGCTCGATCCAGGCCCAGGCCGCGCCGTACCAGGGCCGTTCGGGCTTCCGCCTGTTGCCCAACAGCAGCGAGGCGTTCATGGCCCGCGCCGAGTTGATCCGCAACGCCCAGACCAGCCTCGACCTGCAGTACTACATCGTGCATGACGGTATCAGCACCCGCATGCTGGTGGACGAACTGCTCAAGGCTGCCGACCGTGGCGTGCGCGTGCGCATCCTGCTGGACGACACCACCAGCGACGGCCTCGACCAGGTCATCGCCACCCTCGCTACCCATCCCAGCATCGAGATCCGCCTGTTCAACCCCTTGCACCTGGGGCGCAGCACCGGCGTGACGCGGGCCATGGGCCGCCTGTTCAACCTGTCGCTGCAACATCGGCGCATGCACAACAAGCTGTGGCTGGCGGACAACAGCGTGGCCATCGTCGGCGGACGCAACCTGGGGGACGAATATTTCGATGCAGAGCCCAACCTGAACTTCACCGATATCGACATGCTCAGCGTGGGGCCGGTGGCCGAGCAATTGGGGCACAGTTTCGACCAGTACTGGAACAGTGCGCTGAGCAAGCCGATTGATGACTTCGTCTCCATTACACCGTCCAGAGGCGACCTGGCCGCTGCGCGCGTGCGCCTGGAAGCCTCCCTGGCCGAGTCGCGCCAGCAGAACCACGCGCTGTACAACCGCTTGCGCACCTACCAGACCCAACCGCGCATGGACACCTGGCGCCGGGAGCTGATCTGGGCCTGGAACCAGGCGCTGTGGGACGCACCGAGCAAAGTGCTGGCCAAGGCCGACCCGGATCCTCGGTTGTTGCTCACCACGCAACTGGCGCCGGAACTGGACGGGGTCACCCATGAATTGATGATGATCTCGGCGTATTTCGTGCCGGGGCAACCGGGGCTGGTGTACCTGACCGGCCGCGCCGATGCCGGCGTGTCGGTCAGCCTGCTGACCAACTCCCTGGAAGCCACTGACGTACCGGCCGTGCACGGTGGTTATGCGCCCTATCGCAAGGCACTGCTGGAACACGGGGTCAAACTCTACGAATTGCGCCGCCAACCCGGTGACCCCAGCGCAGGTAGCGGGCCGCACCTGTTTCGACGCAGCTCGTTTCGTGGCTCGGATTCCAGCCTGCACAGCAAGGCGATAATCTTCGATCGCACGAAGTCGTTTATCGGGTCGTTCAACTTCGATCCACGTTCAGTGCTGTGGAACACCGAAGTCGGCGTGCTGGTGGACAGTCCCGAGTTGGCGGAACACGTGCGCAACCTGGCGCTGCAAGGCATGGCGCCGGCGTTGAGCTATGAAGCGAAATTGCAGGATGGGCAAGTGGTGTGGGTGACCGAAGATAACGGCCAATTGCATACCCTGACCAATGAGCCAGGCAGTTGGTGGCGCAGGTTTAATGCCTGGTTCGCTACCTCTGTCGGGCTGGAACGCATGTTGTAGGAATAGCGAAGATCATTTCAAGTTGAGACTGGCTGTGTTGCGCCAAATGCACCCTGACGCAATAACAGC
The DNA here is from genome assembly GCF_014268345.1 of Pseudomonas sp. SWRI18. Taxonomy (NCBI): domain Bacteria; kingdom Pseudomonadati; phylum Pseudomonadota; class Gammaproteobacteria; order Pseudomonadales; family Pseudomonadaceae; genus Pseudomonas; species Pseudomonas sp. SWRI18. Next base: position 298,281 of record NZ_JACCQQ010000001.1, on the reverse strand, counting down.
AGTACCAACCCCAACGCACCGGCCGCCATCAACAGCGCCAGCGCATGCCCGTTGATCCACTGGCTGCCGGCACCGGCCACCAGCGGGCCGATCAGGCACCCGATCCCCCACAACTGCGCAATGTGGGCATTGGCGCGCACCAGCGCATCGTCGCGGTAACGCTCGCCAATCAGGATCAGCGACAGGGTGAACAGCCCGCCGGCGCTGGCGCCGAACACCACCCATACCGGCCAGATCAGCGGTGTATGCATCAACAACGGGACGGCCAGGCTCGACACCAGCAACAGCACCGCACAACTGAGGAACAGCGTGCGCCGTGGCAGGTAGTCAGCCAGCGCGCCAATCGGCAGTTGCAGCAGCGCATCGCCGGCCACCACGGTGCTGACCATCGCCAAGGCGACCTCGGCAGTGAAACCTTGTTGCAGGCAATACACCGGCAGCAACGTCAGGATCATCGCTTCGAATGCGGCGAACAAGGCCACCGCCCAGGCGATGGCCGGCAGACTCAGGCAGAAGCGCCACAAGTCGGCGAAGGTCACGCTGAAGGCCTCGGCGGTCGGCGCGCCGGAACGACCCAGCAGCAGCAGGGGCGCCACCATCAACAGGCCGACGCCGACCCAGAACCCGTAGTCATGGTCGGTGCCGATCAGTCCCAGCAACAAGGGGCCCGACAGTTGGCTCAAGGCATAACTGCAGCCATACAGCGCCACCAGCCGGCCACGCCACTGCTCCACCACCAACTGGTTGATCCAGCTTTCGCCGAGGATAAACACGATGGTCAGGATCACCCCGATCATCAACCGCAACACCAGCCACACCGGGTAGTTGGGCAGGATGGCCAGCAAGCCGATGGACACCGCGCCGGCCCAGAGGCACAGGCGCATGAGATTGGCCGTGCCGAGCCATGACGCCATGCGACTGGACACCTTGGCGCCGAGCAGTACACCAAAGGCCGGCATCGCCGCCATCACCCCGATGGCGAAACTGCCGTAGCCCCAGCTTTCGAGGCGCAAGGACACCAGCGGCATGCTGACGCCCAGGGCCAGGCCAACGCTGAGTACCGAGGCCAGCACGGCGAAATAAGTCGCCCAACGCATTCCGTGCTCCTGTGGATAGTTTTGAAGGTCACGCAAAACAGTGTGGGAGCGGGCTTGCTCGCGAATGCCGGTGTGCCAGTCAATACATCCGCGACTGTCATACCGCATTCGCGAGCAAGCCCGCTCCCACATTTGGCTTGCGGTGCTGCTTACAGCTTGATCCAGGTCGCCTTGAGTTCGGTGTACTTGTCGAACGCATGCAGCGACTTGTCGCGACCGTTACCCGACTGCTTGAAGCCACCAAACGGCGCGGTCATGTCGCCGCCATCGTACTGGTTGACCCACACACTGCCGGCACGCAGCGCCTTGGCGGTGAGGTGCGCCTTGGAGATATCGGCGGTCCACACCGCTGCAGCCAGGCCGTAGACCGTGTCGTTGGCGATCTTGACCGCCTCCTCGGCGCTGTCGAAAGTGATCACCGACAGGACCGGGCCAAAAATCTCTTCCTGGGCGATTTTCATCGCGTTGGTCACACCGTCAAAAATCGTCGGTTCCACATAAGTGCCACCGGTTTCTTCCAGGGTGCGCTTGCCACCGGCGACCAACTTGGCGCCATCGGCATGGCCGGCTTCGATGTACGAAAGCACGGTGTTCATTTGCTGAGTGTCCACCAGCGCGCCCACGTTGGTGGCCGGGTCCAGCGGGTTGCCGGGTTTCCAGCCTTTGAGGGCCTCGATCACCAGCGGCAGGAAGGTGTCTTTGATGGAGCGCTCCACCAGCAGGCGCGAACCGGCAGTGCAGACTTCGCCCTGGTTGAAGGCGATGGCACCGGCGGCGGATTCGGCGGCGGCTTGCAGGTCCGGCGCATCGGCAAACACGATGTTCGGGCTCTTGCCACCCGCTTCCAGCCACACGCGCTTCATGTTCGACTCGCCGGAGCGGATCAACAGTTGCTTGGCGATCTTGGTCGAACCGGTGAACACCAGGGTATCGACGTCCATGTGCAGCGCCAGCGCATTGCCCACGGTGTGACCGTAGCCCGGCAGCACGTTGAACACGCCTTTGGGAATACCGGCTTCAACCGCCAGGGCCGCGATGCGGATGGCCGTCAGCGGGGATTTCTCGGACGGCTTGAGGATCACCGAGTTACCGGTCGACAACGCAGGCCCCAGTTTCCAGCAGGCCATCATCAGCGGGAAGTTCCACGGCACGATAGCGCCGACAACACCAACAGGCTCGCGCGTCACCAGACCAAGCTGGTCATGCGGGGTCGCGGCGACTTCGTCGTAGATCTTGTCGATGGCCTCGCCGCTCCAGCTCAGGGCATTCGCCGCGCCGGGTACGTCGATGTTCAGGGAGTCACTGATCGGCTTGCCCATGTCCAGGGTTTCGAGCAGCGCCAGCTCTTCGGCATTGGCCTTGAGCAACGCGGCGAAACGGAGCATGGCGGATTTGCGCTTGGCCGGCGCCAGGCGCGACCAGACGCCGGAATTGAAGGTGGCCCGGGCGTTTTCCACGGCGCGCTGGGCGTCGTCAGCGTCACAGCTGGCAACAGTGGCCAGCAGGCGGCCATCGACCGGGCTGATGCATTCGAAAGTGTCACCGGAAACGGCGGCGGTGTACTCGCCATTGATGTAGGCGCGGCCTTCGATCTTCAGGTCCTTGGCGCGTTGTTCCCAGTCGGCACGGGTCAGGGTGGTCATGCGAGTGTCCTCCTCTTATTGAATGCGAGGGCCAGGCGATGTGCCCCGGCAGCCTCAAGAATGCTTTGCCCCGCCAGCCAGCTGTTAGGCTCAAGGCAGCTGCCACCCTAAACCAGCGGCTGGGGATGTTTCAATATATTTGACACAGCGCCGGCAAACGCCCTTGCGGTGTGCATTTTAATAAACATAGACTTTGGGCTCTCCAATCGCAGGCCAGACGGGACACGCACATGAGCATCCAGGATATCGTCGACTTCAGCCAAGCCAACACCGCCCCCGAACGCTACCGCCCTGATGCCGAAAAAATCCTCAAGGGCGATCCCGAGCAAACCGTCTACAACCACTACAACAGTCCGTGCGGTCAGATGAATGCCGGCGTCTGGGAAGGTGAGGTCGGGCAATGGACGGTCAACTACACCGAGCATGAGTACTGCGAGATTGTGCAAGGCGTGTCCGTGCTGCGCGATGCCGGCGGCAATGCCAAGACCTTGCGCGCCGGCGACCGCTTCGTGATCCCCGCCGGGTTCAGCGGCACCTGGGAGGTGCTGGAGCCCTGCCGCAAGATCTACGTAGTGTTCGAACAGAAAGCCTGAGGTTACAGCGGGGCGCAGAGCGTCCGGGGCGGGGTTACCGCGCAGAGCGTGGGAACCATCAGACAAAAAAAAGCCCGGATCGTGAGAACCGGGCTTTTTTTCACAAGGAAGAAAATCAATTACTTGATTTTGCCTTCTTTGTAGATCACGTGCTTGCGAACGCGCGGGTCGAACATTTTCTTTTCGAGCTTGTCCGGGGTAGTACGCTTGTTCTTGTCGGTAGTGTAGAAGTGACCAGTACCGGCGCTAGAGATCATTCGAATCAATTCACGCATGATAGAGCTCCTTAGATCTTGCCGGCGGCACGAATTTCGGCCAGCACGACAGTGATGCCACGCTTGTCGATAATACGCATGCCTTTGGCAGATACACGCAGGCGAACAAAACGTTTCTCTTCTTCAACCCAGAAGCGGTGATGCTGCAGGTTCGGCAGGAAACGACGACGGGTTTTGTTATTTGCGTGGGAAATGTTATTCCCAGTCACCGGACCCTTACCGGTAACTTGACAGACTCTCGACATGCCTCAGCCCTCTAAAACCACATGCCCAACCCGGCATGGGTTGGCCGCTTAATCTCTCAGTCATTTGGCGCCAGGCGCCGCGTTTCTTTAGGGTCTTACCGGCTACACCTACAAGCGAAGGAACCGGGCCCCTAGAAAAGAGCGCTGCTTTATACCAGAAAGACCCAGGTGCAACAACAGCCCGTGTGTTTTTACTGGCGTAAATCTTGGCGATAGACGCCTGAGCCGTTGCCAGGAGGGGCCGCTGTCGCAGCCGACCGCTCGTCGCACAGAATGATTTACAGCGCCTGCGTGCACGGTGAAGTGCGCGACCAAACGCGCTGAGGCGCCATCAAAACAGCATTTGAGGCAAAAGCACAGGCAAAAATGGGCTAGTCATTTAGCAATCAGACCACTACGGTAGGACTTTTCCAGACTGCACTCGCAGATGGGCCTTCGATCTGCAAAGGAAACCGAATATGCGCCTCGCTGCCCTACCGCTCTTGCTTGCCCCTCTATTTATCGCTCCGGCGGCGTTTGCGGCCACCAACCTGAGCGTTTGCACCGAGGCCAGCCCGGAAGGGTTCGATGTGGTGCAATACAACTCGCTGACCACCACCAACGCCTCCGCCGATGTGCTGATGAATCGCCTGGTGGACTATGACGCAGCCAGCGGCAAGCTGGTGCCAAGCCTGGCCGACAGCTGGGAAGTCTCGCCGGATGGCCTGACCTATACCTTCAAGCTGCACGCGGATGTGAAATTCCACCGCACCGACTACTTCACGCCAAGCCGTACCCTCACCGCCGAAGACGTGCGCTTCAGCTTCGAACGCATGCTCGACCCCGCCAACCCGTGGCACAAAATCGCCCAGAGCGGTTTCCCTCACGCCCAGTCCCTGCAGCTGCCCACCCTGGTCAAGAAAATAGACGCCCTCGACCCGCTGACCGTGCGTTTCACCCTGGATCACGCCGACTCTACCTTCCTCGCGGCCCTGAGCATGGGCTTTGCCTCGATCTATCCGGCGGAATATGCCGATAAGCTGCTCAAGGCCGGCACGCCGGAGAAGCTCAACAGCCAGCCGATCGGCACCGGGCCGTTCATTTTCAGCCGTTTCCAGAAAGATGCCGTGGTGCGCTACAAGGCCAACCCGGACTATTTCGCTGGCAAACCGGCTGTGGATAACTTGATCTTCGCCATCACTCCGGATGCCAACGTGCGCCTGCAGAAGTTGCACCGCAACGAATGCCAGATCGCCCTGTCGCCCAAGCCGCTGGATGTGGGCGCGGCCGAAAAGGACCCGGCGCTCAAGGTGGAAAAAACCGCCGCGTTCATGACGGCCTTCGTGGCCATCAACAGCCAGCACCCGCCCCTGGACAAGCCCGAAGTGCGCCAGGCAATCAACCTGGCCTTCGACAAAGGCAGCTACCTCAAGGCCGTATTCGAAGGGACTGCCGAAGCGGCCAACGGGCCGTTCCCGCCCAACACCTGGAGCTACGCCAAGGACCTGCCGGGTTACCCACAGGACATCGCCAAGGCCAAGGCACTGCTCGACCGTGCCGGCTTCAAAGAGGGATTCAAGACCACTATCTGGACCCGTCCCACCGGCAGCTTGCTGAACCCCAACCCGAACCTGGGCGCACAGCTGCTGCAGGCTGACCTGGCCAAGGTCGGCATCCAGGCCGAGATTCGCGTGATCGAATGGGGCGAGCTTATCCGCCGCGCCAAGGCCGGCGAACACGACCTGCTGTTCATGGGCTGGGCCGGCGATAACGGCGACCCGGATAACTTCCTCACCCCGCAATTCTCGTGCGCGGCGGTGAAGTCCGGCACCAACTTTGCCCGTTACTGCGACCCGGCCCTGGACAAGCTGATCAGCGCCGGCAAGACCACCAGCGAGCAAGGGGTGCGCAGCAAGCTGTATCAACAGGCCCAGGCACAGATCCAGCAGCAGGCGCTGTGGCTGCCGTTGGCACACCCAACGGCGTTTGCCCTGGCGCGCAAGAGTGTCCAGGGCTATCAGGTGAGCCCGTTCGGGCGCCAGGACTTTTCGAAAGTCAGCGTCAAGCCCTGAGCACCAGGCCCGCCTTCGGGGCGGGCCTACATCCAGCCATATTCCGCCATCGACAACGGGTCGCCATCCCCGACGATAATGTGATCCAGCACCCGCACATCCACCACTTCCAGGGCCTTCTGCAGCACCTTGGTCAATTTTCGATCAGCTGCACTGGGCTCGGCGCTGCCGGAAGGATGGTTGTGGCACAGGATCAACGCCGCGGCGTTATACGCCAGGGCACGCTTGACCACCTGTCGAGGGTAGACCACGGCGGCGTCGATGGTGCCTTGGGACAACGCCTCGAAACCCAGCACCCGATGCTTTGAATCAAGAAACAGGCAACCGAAGATCTCGTGGGGTTCATGGCGCAGCAATGCCTTGAGATAATCGCGCACAGCCACCGGGCTTTCCAACACCGAATCGGTGCGCAGGCGTTCGGCCATATGGCGTCGGGACATTTCCAGCACCGCCTGCAACTGGGCAAACTTCGCCGGCCCCAGCCCCAATTGCTGGCTGAACAGCGTCTGGCTGGCCTCCAGCAGCGGGCGTAAACCGCCAAATTGCGCCAACAGGTGACGCGCCAGGTCCACCGCGCTCCTGCCAGAAACCCCCGTGCGCAGGAAAATCGCCAGCAACTCGGCATCCGACAGACTTGCCGCTCCCCACTCCAAAAGTTTCTCTCGCGGCCGCTCTGCCACCGGCCAATCGCGAATACTCATCCTGACTCCCTCTCCCTATGCGCCACGTGCAGCGCTGTTGCCTCACGGACGCTGTGTTATCGTAGGCCCTCTTTTTTGCATGTGATTTCCCCTGGGGAGGGGGCATCGCAGGCGTCACTGAACCGGCATCACTGAACTGGAAAGGCAAACCAATGCAGCGTCTGTATCGGAAACGCATCGTTCTCGGCGTTGGCGGCGGCATTGCCGCCTACAAGAGCGCAGAGCTGGTCCGCAGGCTCCTCGACCACGGCGCCGAGGTGCGCGTGGTCATGACTCGCGGCGGCAGTGAGTTCATCACGCCACTGACCATGCAGGCCTTGTCCGGGCATCCGGTTCACCTGGACCTGCTGGACCCGGCAGCCGAAGCCGCGATGGGCCATATCGAACTGGCCAAATGGGCCGACCTGGTGCTGATCGCCCCGGCCACCGCCGACCTGATCGCGCGCCTGGCCCAGGGCATCGCCGACGATCTGCTGACCACCCTGGTACTCGCCACCGACGCCACCGTCGCCATTGCCCCGGCCATGAACCAGGCCATGTGGCGCGATCCGGCCACCCAGGCCAACACGCAACTGCTGCAAAGTCGTGGCCTGAAGGTGTTCGGCCCGGCGTCCGGCAGCCAGGCCTGCGGCGATGTCGGCATGGGCCGCATGCTCGAAGCCACCGACCTGGCGCTGTGCGCCGCCGAATGCTTCCAGCACCTGGCCCTGACCGGCAAGCACGTGCTGATCACGGCGGGCCCGACCCAAGAGAACATCGACCCGGTGCGCTACATCACCAACCATAGCTCAGGGAAAATGGGCTTCGCCCTGGCCGAAGCGGCGGTCGAGGCAGGCGCACGCGTGACCCTGATCACCGGCCCGGTGCATTTGCCGACCCCGGACCGGGTTACGCGAATCGACGTAGTCAGCGCCCGCGACATGCTGGCGGCCTGTGAGGCGGCCATTCCGTGCGACCTCTTTATCGCCTCGGCAGCGGTTGCGGACTACCGACCTGAAGTTGTCGCCCCGCACAAACTCAAGAAAGACCCTACAAGCGGTGACGGCCTGCTCCTGCAAATGGTGCGCAACCCGGACATCCTGGCCACCATCGCCACGCGTCCGGACCGTCCGTTCAGTGTCGGTTTCGCTGCCGAGACCGAGCATTTGCTGGACTACGCGGCACGCAAATTGAAAGACAAAAACCTCGACCTGATCGTTGCCAATGATGTCGCCAACCCGAGCATCGGCTTCAACAGCGAGGAAAACGCCTGCAGCGTGATCGACCGCGAGCTGCACGCCACCCTTTTCGCCCAGACCAGCAAAGGCAAGATTGCCCGCCAACTGATCTCTTTTATCGCCCAACGGCTGAACCAGGTTTAATCTCCATGCACGCTTTGCAAGCCAAGATCCTCGACCCCCGCATCGGTACCGAATTCCCGCTGCCCGCCTACGCCACTCCAGGCTCCGCCGGCCTCGACCTGCGCGCCATGCTCAAGGCAGACACCATCCTTGAGCCGGGCCAGACCCTGCTGATTCCGACCGGCCTGTCGATCTACGTGGGCGACCCTGGCCTCGCGGCGCTGATTTTGCCGCGCTCCGGCCTGGGCCATAAGCACGGCATCGTGCTGGGCAACCTGGTGGGCCTGATCGACTCGGACTACCAGGGCGAGCTGATGGTGTCGTGTTGGAACCGTGGCCAGACCGCGTTCAACATCGCCGTGGGTGAACGCATCGCCCAGTTGGTGCTGGTGCCGGTGGTGCAGGCGCGCTTCGAATTGGTGCAGGAATTCGATGAAACCCAACGCGGCGCCGGCGGTTTCGGGCATTCCGGCAGCCACTGACTGAGCTGAGTCAGGCCGGACGACGTAGTCCGGCCTTACGCCACCTCCGGGCGTTTCAGGACGAAGAATGCGTGGATTTTATCAGTGATATTTTCCGTTAAAAATCAAAGCGTTACGCAATCATCAAGAAGGAGCCCGTGCTCCGATGGCATTTTTGCACCACGAACTCTCTGCCGAAAACACCGTCATACCCTTCAGTTTGAGCCTGCCGGTCAGTCATTAAGGCCAGCCTTGCCCCCTTCAGATGGAGTTTCCCCCCGCGATGAGTACCGCAGCCCGAGTAGCCCCGACATTCCCCGACAGCATCTTTCGCGCCTATGACATTCGTGGCGTGGTGCCCAAGACGCTGACCGCCGAAACCGCCTACTGGATTGGCCGCGCCATCGGCTCCCAGAGCCTGGCCCAGGGCGAGCCCAACGTCTCGGTCGGCCGTGACGGTCGCCTTTCCGGCCCCGAGCTGGTGGAACAACTGATCCAGGGCCTGGCCGACAGCGGCTGCCACGTCAGCGACGTGGGCCTGGTGCCTACCCCGGCGCTGTACTACGCCGCCAACGTACTGGCCGGCAAATCCGGGGTGATGCTCACCGGCAGCCATAACCCGTCGGACTACAACGGTTTCAAGATCGTCATCGCGGGCGACACCCTGGCCAATGAACAGATCCAGGCCCTGCACACGCGCCTCAAAACCAACGACCTGACCAGCGGCCAGGGCAGCGTCACCAAAGTCGACATCCTGCAGCGCTACTCTGACGAAATCACCCGCGACGTCAAACTCGCGCGCCGCCTCAAGGTGGTGGTCGATTGCGGCAACGGGGCGGCCGGTGTAATCGCCCCGCAGTTGCTTGAGGCCCTGAACTGCGAAGTGATCCCCTTGTTCTGCGACGTCGACGGCAATTTCCCCAACCACCACCCGGACCCGGGCAAACCTGAAAACCTGGTGGACCTGATCGCCAAGGTCAAGGAAACCGGGGCTGATGTGGGCCTGGCCTTCGATGGCGACGGCGACCGCGTGGGCGTGGTGACCGAAACCGGCGAAATCGTGTTCCCGGACCGCCTGCTGATGCTGTTTGCCCGCGACGTGGTGGCGCGCAACCCCAACGCCGAAATCATCTTCGACGTGAAATGCACCCGCCGCCTGACGCCGCTGATCAAGGAATATGGCGGTCGCCCGCTGATGTGGAAGACCGGTCACTCGTTGATCAAAAAGAAAATGAAGGAAACCGGCGCGCTGTTGGCCGGTGAAATGAGCGGCCACGTGTTCTTCAAGGAGCGCTGGTTCGGCTTTGATGACGGTATTTACAGCGCCGCGCGCCTGCTGGAGATCCTCAGCAAGGAAAAATCGACGTGCGAGGAGCTGTTCCAGACCTTCCCGAACGATATTTCCACGCCAGAGATCAATATCCATGTGACCGAAGAGAGCAAATTCAGCATCATTGACGCACTGCACGATGCGCAATGGGGCGAAGGCGCCGAGCTGACTTCCATTGATGGTGTGCGAGTCGATTACGCCAAAGGCTGGGGCCTGGTTCGCGCGTCCAACACCACGCCGGTGCTGGTCCTGCGTTTCGAGGCGGATACCGAGGCCGAGTTGCAGCGCATCAAGGACGTGTTCCACGCCCAGTTGAAACGTGTTGCCCCTGATCTCCAATTACCGTTCTGATTTTCTACCGGAGCCCTGAATGACCCTCGAACGCGAAGCCGCTGCCAACACCGCCAAGGTCCTGTCCGAAGCGTTGCCTTACATTCGACGCTACGTCGGCAAGACGCTGGTGATCAAGTACGGCGGCAATGCCATGGAAAGCGAGGAGCTGAAAACCGGCTTCGCACGCGACATCGTGATGATGAAAGCCGTGGGGATCAACCCGGTCGTCGTGCATGGCGGCGGCCCGCAAATCGGCGACTTGCTCAAGCGATTGTCGATCGAGAGTCATTTCATCGATGGCATGCGCGTCACCGACGCGCAGACCATGGATGTGGTGGAGATGGTGCTCGGCGGCCAGGTCAACAAGGACATCGTCAACCTGATCAACCGCCACGGCGGCAGCGCCATCGGCCTGACCGGTAAAGACGCCGAGCTGATTCGCGCGAAAAAAATGACCGTGACCCGCCAGACGCCGGAGATGACACAGCCGGAAATCATTGACATCGGCCAAGTGGGTGAAGTGATCGGCATCAACACCGACCTGCTGAACCTGCTGGTCAAGGGCGACTTCATCCCGGTGATCGCGCCGATCGGCGTGGGCGCCAACGGCGAGTCCTACAACATCAACGCCGACCTGGTGGCGGGCAAAGTGGCCGAGGCACTGAAAGCTGAAAAGCTGATGTTGCTGACCAACATCGCCGGCCTGATGGACAAGGAAGGCAAGGTACTGACGGGCTTGACCACTCAACAGGTGGACGATCTGATCGCCGACGGCACCATCTACGGCGGCATGCTGCCGAAGATCCGTTGCGCGCTCGAAGCGGTGCAAGGCGGCGTCGGCAGCTCGCTGATCATCGACGGCCGGGTACCGAATGCGGTACTGCTGGAAATCTTCACGGATACCGGCATGGGCACGCTGATCAGTAACCGCAAGCGTCCTTAAACGCTGCAATCGAAAAGCCCCGCTCAATCGAATTGAGCGGGGCTTTTTTGTGTACGCTGATTTTTTCAGAAAAGTGGAGATCCCCTGTGGGAGCGGGCTTGCTCGCGAAAGCGGAGTGTCAGTTAGCGCATATATCACTGAATGGAAGCCTTCGCGAGCAAGCCCGCTCCCACACAAGCCCACTCCTGCAAAAGTTGTTGTATCAGACGCCGAATTGCTCGCGGTACGCACGCACAGCCGGCAAGTGCGGCTTGAGCTGTGGATCGTCTTCCAGGAACTGCAGCACCTGGTTCAGCGAGACAATGCTCACCACCGGAATGCCGAAATCGCGCTCCACTTCCTGGATGGCCGACAACTCACCATTGCCGCGCTCCTGGCGGTTCAGGGCGATCAGCACACCGGCGGCCTTGGCACCGTCCTGGGAGGCGATGATCTGCATCACTTCGCGGATGGCGGTGCCGGCGGTGATCACGTCGTCGATGATCAGCACGTCGCCAGTGAGCGGCGCGCCCACCAGGCTGCCGCCTTCGCCATGGGCCTTGGCTTCCTTGCGGTTGAAGCACCACGGCAGGTCCTTCCCGTGGTGCTCGGCCAGGGCCACGGCAGTCGCGGCGGCAAGGGGAATACCCTTGTAGGCCGGGCCGAACAGAACATCGAAGGAAATACCGCTTTCAACAATGGCGGCCGCGTAGAAACGACCCAGCTGAGCCAGGGCCGAACCCGAGTTGAACAAGCCTGCATTGAAGAAGTACGGGCTGGTGCGCCCGGACTTGAGGGTGAACTCACCGAAGCGCAAAACCCCGCGATCGATGGCGAAACGAATGAAATCGCGTTGATACGCCTGCATGAAAAAAGCCTCAGATACCACGGATTTAGCTAATTAGGTGGACGGCGTGTATCATACACGCACGCGATTTTTGGGGCCATTTATGCGGATCATCAGTGTGAACGTTAATGGTATTCAGGCTGCAGTCGAGCGTGGTTTGCTCAGTTGGCTGCAAGCCCAGAATGCCGACGTCATCTGCCTGCAGGATACCCGCGCCTCCGCCTTTGAACTGGACGACCCAGCCTTCCAACTGGATGGCTACTTCCTTTATGCCTGCGATGCCGAAGTACCCGCCCAAGGTGGCGTGGCTTTGTATTCGCGGTTGCAACCCAAGGCGGTCATCAGCGGCCTCGGCTTCGAGACAGCCGACCGCTACGGGCGCTACCTGCAAGCCGATTTCGACAAGGTCAGCATCGCGACCTTGCTGCTTCCTTCGGGGCAGAACGGCGATGAAGACTTGAACCAGAAGTTCAAGCTAATGGACGATTTCGCCCGTTACCTGGATAAACAGCGACGCAAACGTCGCGAGTACATTTATTGTGGCTCGCTGTACGTGGCGCAACAGAAGCTGGATATCAAGAACTGGCGCGACAGCCAGCAATCCCCGGGTTTCCTGGCGCCTGAACGGGCCTGGATGGACGAGATTGTCGGCAACATGGGTTATGTGGATGCCCTGCGCGAAGTCAGCCGCGAAGGCGACCAGTACAGCTGGTGGCCGGACAACGAACAGGCGGAGATGCTCAACCTGGGCTGGCGTTTCGACTACCAGTTGCTGACCCCCGGTCTGCGCCGGTTCGTTCGCAGCGCACGCCTGCCGCGCCAGCCGCGCTTCTCGCAGCACGCGCCGCTGATCGTGGACTACGACTGGACACTGACCATCTGAGGTCTTTTTCCAGGCACAAAAAAACCGACATCGCTGTCGGTTTTTTTGTGGGTGCTCGTTATTTGACCAGACGCCAAGTCAAGGGATAGCGATAGGCAATCCCCTTGTTGGCCTTGATCGCACCGATGATCGTCAGCACCACGCTCGCGATTGCCAGGGCAGTCATCAGGAAGAACCCAATCACCGCGAAGGCCAGCACTATGCAGACGATCCAGGCCATGGCCACGGTGAGCTGGAAATTCAAGGCTTCCTTGCCCTGATCATCAATGAACGGATCCACTTCCTTTTTCATCTGCCACAGGATCAGCGGGCCGACGACACTGCCGAAGGGGAACACAAACCCCAGGAACGCCGCGAGATGGCACAACATCGCCCCCTGGCGCACTTCGTAGGAAGGCGTAGGCACCGGCATCTGGCTGTCATTCATGGCGTTTCTCCTTGGGTGGGGCTCAGTCAGCCAGAGCGGCGTTCTGCAGTGCGAAGATTTCGGTCATGCCTTTCTGGGCCAGGGCGAGCATGGCGTTGAGCTCGGCCGGCTGGAACGGCGCGCCTTCGGCGGTGCCCTGCACTTCGATGAAGCCACCGGTGCTGGTCATGACCACGTTCAGGTCGGTCTCGGCGGCCGAGTCTTCCAGGTAATCCAGGTCCAGCACGGGCTCGCCCTGGTACATGCCCACCGAGACGGCGGCAATCATTTGCTTGAGCGGGTCACCACCCTTGAGGCCGCCGCGCTTCTTGATCACCTTGAGCGCGTCAACCAGGGCCACCATGGCACCGGTGATGGACGCGGTGCGGGTGCCGCCGTCGGCCTGGATCACGTCGCAGTCGACATACAGGGTCACGTCGCCCAGCTTTGACATGTCCAGTGCCGCGCGCAGGGAGCGGCCGATCAGGCGCTGGATTTCCAGGGTGCGGCCGCCTTGCTTGCCACGGCTGGCTTCACGCTGGTTACGCTCCCCGGTGGCGCGCGGCAGCATGCCGTATTCAGCGGTCAGCCAACCCTGGCCCTGGCCTTTGAGGAAGCGTGGGACGCCGTTTTCGACGCTGACGGTGCAGATCACCTTGGTATCGCCAAACTCGACCAGTACAGACCCCTCGGCGTGTTTGGTGTAGTTGCGGGTGATGCGGATCGAGCGGAGCTGATCGGCAGCGCGACCACTTGGACGTTTCATAGGGAGACACCTGTACTGAGGACGAAAAACTGCCGAGCATTATAGAGCCGTGGACCGATTCGGGGCACTGCTAAAAAATTCGGTTACGAATGCTCGCGTTTGGGCGTGCTCGCCCCACTGCGCTACAATCGCGCGCCTTCTTAACCATCAGCCCGTGATTAACGGGACTGCAACGCGAGGTACCTCCATGGTGCACAGCATGACCGCCTTCGCCCGCGTCGAAAAAGCCGGCGTACAAGGCACCCTGAGCTGGGAATTGCGCTCGGTCAACAGCCGCTACCTGGAGCCGCATCTGCGCCTGCCGGAGTCGTTCCGCGACCTTGAAGGCGCCGTGCGTGAAGCGCTGCGCCAGGGCATCTCTCGGGGCAAACTGGAGTGCACCCTGCGCTTTACCGAAGAAACCACCGGCAAGCCGCTGCAGGTCGATCGCGACCGTGCGGCGCAACTGGTCGCCGCCGCCGAGACCATCGCCGGGCTCATCAAACAGCCTGCCGCGCTCAACCCGTTGGAAGTGCTGGCCTGGCCTGGCGTGCTGGTGGCCGACGCCACCGACCCGCAGGCCCTCAATGCGCAAGCCCTCGCCTTGTTCAACCAGGGCTTGAAGGAACTCAAGGCCGGCCGCGAGCGCGAAGGCGCCGAACTGGCGCGCCTGATCAGCGAGCGCCTGAGCTCCATTGAAGAAGACGTGGTCACCCTGCGCGAGCTGGTGCCGCAGATGCTCGCCACCCAGCGTCAGAAGGTGCTCGACCGCTTCACCGACATGAAAGCCGACCTCGACCCCACGCGCCTGGAACAGGAAATGGTGCTGCTGGCACAGAAGAGCGACGTCGCCGAAGAGCTCGACCGCCTGAGCACGCACATCCTTGAAGTGCGCCGCGTGCTCAAGTCGGGCGGTGCCGCCGGTCGGCGCCTGGACTTCCTGATGCAGGAACTCAACCGCGAAGCCAATACACTCGGCTCCAAAGCGTTCGATCCGCGCAGCACCACGGCGGCGGTCAACCTCAAAGTGTTGATCGAGCAGATGCGCGAACAAGTACAGAATATTGAGTAAGGCAACCTCCATGACCCATAGCACCGGCACCCTTTACATCATTTCCGCCCCTTCGGGCGCGGGCAAGAGCAGCCTGGTCAAGGCCCTCACCGACGCTGACGAGCAGATCCGCATCTCGGTCTCCCACACCACCCGCGCCATGCGTCCGGGTGAGGTGGACGGCGTGCACTACCACTTCGTCGAGCGCACCGAGTTCGTCAAGATGATCGAGCACGGTGACTTCCTCGAACGCGCCGAAGTGTTCGGCAACCTTTATGGGACGTCGCAAAGCCACCTGCAGCAGACCCTGGATGAAGGCCACGACCTGATCCTGGAAATCGACTGGCAGGGCGCCGAGCAAGTGCGCCAATTAATGCCCAAGGCGCGCTCGATCTTCATCCTTCCGCCCTCCCTGGAAGCCTTGCACCAGCGCCTGACCAACCGTGGCCAGGACAGTGACGAGATCATCGAAGGCCGTATGCGCGAAGCCGTCAGCGAAATGAGCCACTACGTCGACTACGACTACCTGATCATCAATGACGACTTTGCCCACGCACTGGATGATTTGAAGGCGATTTTCCGCGCCAACCAGCTTCAGCAGAAGCGCCAGCAGCAGCGTTTCGGCAAATTATTGGCCGAACTGCTCGGCTGATTGGCTCTTCCCAAAACCGCTGCAAGCGCTTTACATTGGCACTTGCAGCGCTTTTGCCAGGGCCCGCGCAAAATCAGCGCTTCCCTTAACGCTGGTGTTTTTTTAAACTGCTCAGTCCGCTCGCCCAACCGGGCAGCGCGCATCTTGCATTCGCTCCGAGGAATACCATGGCCCGCGTAACCGTTGAAGACTGCCTAGAACACGTGGATAACCGCTTTGAGCTGGTCATGCTCTCTACCAAGCGTGCCCGTCAACTGGCCACTGGCGGCAAAGAGCCCCTGGTCCAGTGGGAAAACGACAAGCCTACCGTTGTGGCCCTGCGTGAAATCGCCGAAGGCCTGATGAGCTACGAGTTCATCGCCAACGCTGAAATCGTTGAAGACGAACCGCTGTTTGCAGCGTTCGAGGACGAGTCCAACGAGGCCGTCTAAGCCTATGCCTGGTCGACGTAGCACGGCGCGGGGTCACAGCCAACGGCAGGAGTTCATCCTTTGCCGAGCATAGACGCCCTCGCCGATCGCTTATCGGCCTACCTCGGCCCAGACCAGGTCAACCTGGTCCGCCGAGCGTATTTCTACGCCGAACAAGCCCACGACGGCCAACGCCGCCGCAGTGGCGAGGCGTATGTCACCCATCCTCTTGCGGTGGCAAACATTCTTGCCGACATGCACATGGACCATCAGAGCCTGATGGCCGCGATGCTGCATGACGTGATCGAAGACACCGGCATCGCCAAGGAAGCGCTCAGCGCGCAATTTGGCGAAACCGTGGCCGAACTGGTCGACGGGGTCAGCAAACTGACCCAGATGAACTTCGAGACCAAGGCCGAGGCCCAGGCGGAAAATTTCCAGAAAATGGCCATGGCCATGGCGCGCGATATTCGCGTGATCCTGGTCAAGCTCGCCGACCGGCTGCACAACATGCGCACGCTGGAAGTGCTCTCCGGCGAAAAGCGCCGGCGCATCGCCAAGGAAACCCTGGAAATCTACGCGCCCATCGCCAACCGGCTGGGCATGCACGCCATTCGTATCGAATTCGAAGACCTCGGCTTCAAGGCCATGCACCCGATGCGTTCGGCGCGCATCTACCAGGCGGTCAAGCGCGCCCGGGGCAATCGCAAGGAAATCGTCAACAAGATTGAAGAGTCGCTGAGCCATTGCCTGGCGATCGACGAGATCGAGGGCGAAGTCAGCGGCCGGCAGAAGCACATCTACGGCATCTACAAGAAGATGCGCGGCAAGCGTCGGGCCTTCAACGAAATCATGGACGTGTACGCGTTCCGGATCATCGTCGACAAGGTCGACACCTGCTACCGCGTGCTAGGCGCTGTACATAATTTGTACAAACCCTTGCCTGGGCGCTTTAAGGATTACATAGCCATTCCCAAGGCCAACGGCTATCAGTCGCTGCATACCACGCTGTTCGGTATGCATGGCGTGCCGATCGAGATCCAGATCCGCACCCAGGAAATGGAAGAGATGGCCAACAATGGCATCGCCGCCCATTGGCTGTACAAATCCAGCGGCGACGAGCAGCCCAAGGGCACCCATGCCCGCGCCCGCCAGTGGGTCAAGGGCGTGCTGGAAATGCAGCAACGTGCGGGCAACTCCCTCGAATTCATCGAAAGCGTGAAGATCGACCTGTTCCCGGACGAGGTCTACGTATTCACGCCCAAGGGCCGGATCATGGAGCTGCCCAAGGGCTCCACGGCGGTCGACTTTGCCTACGCGGTGCATACCGACGTGGGCAACAGCTGCATTGCCTGTCGGATCAATCGTCGTCTCGCACCGCTGTCCGAACCGCTGCAGAGCGGCTCCACGGTCGAGATCGTCAGCGCTCCGGGCGCGCGCCCCAACCCGGCCTGGCTCAACTTCGTGGTCACCGGCAAGGCGCGCACGCACATCCGTCACGCCCTGAAATTGCAGCGCCGTTCCGAGTCCATCAGCCTCGGCGAACGCTTGCTCAATAAAGTGCTCAATGGTTTCGACAGTGCCCTGGACAAGATTCCCACGGAGCGCGTGCAGGCGATGCTCCACGAGTATCGCCAGGAAACCATCGAAGATCTGCTGGAAGACATCGGCCTGGGCAACCGCATGGCCTACGTGGTCGCCCGCCGCCTGTTGGGCGAAGGCGAACAGTTGCCAAGCCCGGAAGGTCCCCTGGCGATTCGCGGTACCGAGGGCCTGGTACTCAGCTACGCCAAATGTTGCACGCCAATCCCGGGCGACCCGATTGTCGGCCACCTGTCCGCCGGCAAGGGCATGGTCGTGCACCTGGACAACTGCCGCAACATCACCGAAATCCGTCACAACCCGGAAAAATGCATCCAGCTTTCATGGGCCAAGGATGTCACCGGCGAATTCAACGTCGAGCTGCGGGTGGAGCTCGAGCACCAGCGCGGCCTGATCGCCCTGCTCGCCAGCAGCGTCAACGCGGCCGACGGCAATATCGAGAAAATCAGCATGGACGAGCGCGATGGTCGCATCAGCGTGGTCCAATTGGTGGTCAGTGTGCACGACCGCGTGCACCTGGCCCGCGTGATCAAGAAGCTACGCGCCTTGACCGGTGTGATCCGCATCACTCGCATGCGGGCATAGCCCTTCAAATACGTCATCACCTCTTACAAGGAGTCATAAATGACCAAGACCGTTATCACCAGCGACAAAGCCCCGGCCGCCATCGGCACTTACTCCCAGGCGATCAAGGCGGGCAACACCGTCTACATGTCCGGCCAGATCCCGCTGGACCCAAAGACCATGGAACTGGTTGAAGGCTTTGAAGCACAGACCGTCCAGGTCTTCGAAAACCTCAAGTCGGTTGCCGAAGCCGCCGGCGGTTCGTTCAAAGACATCGTCAAGCTGAACATCTTCCTCACCGACCTGAGTCACTTCGCCAAGGTCAACGAGATCATGGGCAAGTACTTCGAACAGCCGTACCCGGCCCGCGCCGCCATCGGCGTTGCTGCCCTGCCAAAGGGCGCACAGGTTGAGATGGACGCGATTCTGGTCATCGAGTAAAACACCCGGCGCAGCCCCCAAAGGTTGCGCCGACTTCGTTTTAAAAGGATTTCATGATGCGCAAAGCGCTTGTAGCCTCATCCATGCTCGCCCTGTTGCTCGGCGGCTGCGCCAGCAACCCTGCCAACCTGGATGTGAGCGGCACCTGGATCAACCAGGTCGCCATCGATGCGGCAGCCAAGGGCGGCCCTTTGCGCGAAGCCCTGCAGAGCTATGGCCCGAACCTCGAATGGGAGGTCAATACTAAGGCCTCGCAGGCGCGCTACTACAACGGCTTTGAAGTAGCGGAAGGCAAGTTGTTGGGTGAAAAATCCGGCGCCTGGAGCGTAGATTTCTACGGCAGCTCCGCCACCGAACTCAAGCGCAAAGGCAAACAACTGCTGCAAGTGGCCAACGACAACGAGCCGCAGCAGCTGTTTGCCCGCCCCAAAGACCCGGCCCCGGAAGGCGCGCCATTGGGTGCCAACTTCGAGCGGGCGCTGTATGCGGCATACATGGGCGGCGACTGGAAGATCACCGACGGCTTTGGCAACGGCGCCATCGTGCAGTTCCAGGCCGACGGCAAAGTGGTCGGCCTGCCCAGGGTTGATCGGTATTCCTTATGCCTGGCGGGCGATTGCGCCTCCATGAGCGGCGGCTATGACAGCATCTGGCTGCAACTGAATGGCCAGGGCAACCCTTGGATTTTCACGCGCAAGGGCAAGCAGCTGGAAATCTTCCAGGCGATCAATACGGCGCAGACGGATGAGGTGCCTCAGTTCACCCCAGGCCCCCGCCAATGGCTGCTTGAAAAGCAATAACCAGCCAAACACAGATCCAAATGTGGGAGCGGGCTAGTGTGGGAGCGGGCTTGCTCGCGAAAGCGGAGTGTCTGTTACTGAATTTGTTGCTGATACACCGCATTCGCGAGCAAGCCCGCTCCCACAGTTTTAACCGCGTTTCAGCCTTTGAGAATGGCGGCGTAGCCTTCACGATACGTCGGATAGGTTGGTGTCCAGCCCAACGCCTTGATGCGCGCATTACTGCACTGTTTACTGCCGGCCCGCCGCACACTGGCGTCCTCGGACCACTGCGTCACGCCCAGATACTCACGCAACCACGCCACCACTTCTGCCAGCGGCGCGGGCGCATCGTCGACGCCGATGTAGATCTTGTCCAGCGAACCGCCCTTTTCCACATGCCGCAACAAAAATGCCAGCAAACCCGCCGCGTCATCCGCATGAATCCGGTTGCCATATAAAGGTGGATCGACTGCTACACGGTAGCCTTGGCGCACTTGAGTCAGCAGCCATTCGCGGCCCGGCCCATAAATACCGGTCAGGCGCACGATGCTGGCCGGGATGCCGCTAGTGAGCGCCACTTGCTCGGCCTCCAGCATCACCTGCCCGGAATAACCCTTCGCCTGAGTCGGCGACGTCTCGTCGACCCATTCGCCATCCTGCTGCCCGTAGACGCTGCTGCTGGACACAAACAACAGGTGTTTCGGCTCCTGGCCATAGTCGCCCAGCCATTCCAGCACATGTTTCAACCCTTGGACGTAAGCCGCGCGATAGCCGGCCTCGTCGTGGTCTGTCGCGGCGGCGCAGTACACCAGGTAATCCACCCCGCCGATGGGCCAGGTGTCGGGACAATCCTTGCTGAACAGGTCGCCGGCAATGCCGATCACCCCGTCGGGCAGCCGTGAAATATCACGCCGCAGGCCATGAACCTCCCATCCAGAGACGAGCAATTGGCTAGCCAGCCGGCTACCCACATCGCCACAACCGGCAATCACAACAGAAGGCGCTGACATCACAAAACTCCGTACTGAAAGGTCTAGATTAGCGGTCACAGCAGACCGGCGGCCATAAAAAGCACAAATAAAGTTACTGTATTACTTTAGTTAACAAGAATTACTTGCAATAATAACCGCCCATTTGTCCTCGACCCCTCAGGGTCTGGAAGGACGATCACTCATTTTTTTACTCAGGTCCGGCCAGCATGACACGTATGACAAACCCCGCTTCGCCAACCAAGCTTCACAGCCCATCCCGCGCCTGGCGCGCGATTGCTGCGCTGCTGTTCAGCGTTTTGCTGGCACCGACCGCCGCCTTCGCGGATGCCACGGCACCTGCTGCGCCGGCTGCTGCCGAGCAGAATGCAGCTCCAGCCCCGCCTGCCGCTGCTCCGGCCGCTACCGCACCGGCTGCGCCTGCCGCCGCCGATGACACTGGCGTAGTGCTGGAAGAAGACAACACACTGGGCATGGCCCATGACCTGTCGCCATGGGGCATGTATCAGAACGCTGACGTAGTGGTAAAAGCCGTCATGATCGGCCTGGCCATCGCCTCGATCATCACCTGGACCATCTGGATCGCCAAGGGCTTCGAGCTGCTGGGCGCCAAGCGCCGCCTGCGTAACGAAATCGTCCACCTGAAAAAAGCCACCACCCTCAAGGAAGCCAGCGAAAGCGCGACCAAGAAAGGCACCCTGGCCAACACCCTGGTGCACGATGCGCTCGAAGAGATGCGCCTGTCGGCCAACGCCCGCGAAAAAGAAGGCATCAAGGAACGTGTTGCTTTCCGCCTGGAGCGCCTGGTAGCGGCCTGCGGTCGTAACATGAGCAGCGGCACCGGCGTGCTAGCGACCATTGGTTCAACTGCGCCGTTCGTCGGCCTGTTCGGTACCGTGTGGGGCATCATGAACAGCTTCATCGGCATCGCCAAAACCCAGACCACCAACCTCGCCGTCGTTGCCCCAGGCATCGCCGAAGCCCTGCTGGCGACAGCCTTGGGCCTGGTTGCGGCGATTCCCGCGGTGGTGATCTACAACGTCTTCGCCCGTTCGATTGCCGGCTACAAGGCCCAGGTATCGGACGCGTCGGCAGAAGTCCTGCTGCTGGTCAGCCGCGACCTCGATCACCTGCCTACCGAGCGCAGCTCGCAACCGCACATGGTGAAAGTGGGGTAATCGGCCATGGGCCTGCATTTGAATCAAGGCGACGACGAACTCGTCGAGAACCACGAAATCAACGTCACGCCGTTTATCGACGTGATGCTGGTGCTGCTGATCATCTTCATGGTGGCGGCGCCGCTGGCGACCGTGGATATCAAGGTCGACCTGCCCGCGTCCAGCGCCAAGCCGGCGCCGCGGCCGGAGAAACCGATCTTCCTCAGCGTCAAGGCGGATCAACGCCTGTTCCTGGGCGAAGAGGAAGTCAAGGCTGAAACCCTGGGCCCGGTGCTGGACGCCAAGACCCAAGGCAAGAAAGACACGACGATCTTCTTCCAGGCCGACAAGGGCGTGGACTACGGCGACCTGATGAGCGTGATGGATGCCCTGCGGGCAGCCGGCTACCTCAAGGTAGGCCTGGTCGGACTTGAGACGGCAGCCAAGAAATGATCACGACGCGCCACAAACTGACGCGTTATGGCACCAGCCTCGCCGTCGTGCTGGGCGTGCATGCCGTCGCGATCGCTATCGCGCTTCACTGGTCGGCGCCGCGCACGGTGCAGTTGCCACCGGCTGCCATGGTCATCGACCTGGCACCGATGCCAGCACCACCGCCGCCGGCACCGCCCAAAGTCGTGACGCCGCCGCAACCGCCTGCACCGGTGGAAGAGCTGCCCTTGCCGAAACTGGCCGAGGCGCCCAAGCCGACTATCCAGGTGCCCAAGCCGGTCAAGCCCAAGCCCAAACCGCAGCCGCCCAAGCCTGTGGAGAAAAAGATCGAGCCGCCCAAGGAGAAACCGTCCGAGGACCCGCCGAGCGAAACACCACCGACCCAGGCGCCCGCTGAAAAATCGGCCCAGCCCGTTCCTGGCCCGTCGCCGCAGCAGATCGCCGCCAAGGCGTCCTGGGAAGGCACGCTGCTGGCGCACTTGCAGAAGTACAAGAAGTACCCGCCAGGTGCCCAGGCCCGTGGGAAGGAAGGCCTGAACCGCCTGAAGTTCGTGGTGGATGCCGACGGCAACGTGCTGTCCTACGAGTTGGTGGGCCGCTCCGGCAACGCCGACCTGGACCGCGCCACGCTGGACATGATCCGTCGTGCCCAGCCGCTGCCCAAGCCTCCGGCCGACATGCTCAAAGGCGGCAGCATCGAGATCGTTGCACCGTTCGTGTACAACATCGAGAAGCGTCGCCGCTGACGCTGTGGGAGCTGGCTTGCCTGCGATAGCATCACCTCGAACTGCCTGATACACCGAGGTGTCTGCACCGCAGGCAAGCCAGCTCCCACAACATCGCTTCAGTAAAATCCCCGGAATTCCCCGCTCAATCCCCACCCAACTTCTGATAACGTGCGTCTATCGATTGCAGCCGGTATGCTTGGCTCGCACCTCATGGACGCCCGCTATGACTCTTACAGAATTACGCTACATCGTTACCCTCGCCCAAGAGCAGCACTTCGGTCACGCGGCCGAGCGTTGCCACGTCAGTCAGCCGACGCTGTCGGTGGGCGTGAAGAAACTTGAAGACGAACTCGGTGTGCTGATTTTCGAGCGCAGCAAGAGCGCCGTGCGCCTGACTCCGGTGGGCGAAGGCATCGTGGCCCAGGCCCAGAAGGTGCTGGAGCAAGCGCAAAGCATTCGCGAACTGGCCCAGGCCGGCAAGAACCAGCTGACCGCGCCGCTGAAAGTCGGCGCCATCTACACCGTCGGGCCGTACCTGTTCCCGCACCTGATCCCGCAACTGCACCGCGTCGCGCCGCAGATGCCGCTGTATATCGAAGAAAACTTCACCCACGTGCTGCGCGACAAACTGCGCAACGGCGAGCTGGACGCGATCATCATCGCCCTGCCGTTCAATGAGGCGGACGTACTGACCCTGCCGCTCTATGACGAGCCATTCTACGTATTGATGCCCGCTTCCCACCCCTGGACGCAAAAAGCCACCATCGATGCCGGCCTGCTCAACGACAAGAGCCTGCTGCTGCTCGGCGAAGGCCACTGCTTCCGCGATCAGGTGCTGGAAGCCTGCCCGACCCTGACCAAGGGCAACGACGGCGCCAAGCACACCACGGTGGAGTCCAGCTCCCTGGAAACCATTCGTCACATGGTCGCTTCGGGCCTGGGCATATCGATCCTGCCGTTGTCGGCTGTAGACAGCCATCACTACGCCCCCGGCGTGATCGAAGTGCGCCCACTGACGCCACCGGTGCCATTTCGCACCGTGGCAATCGCCTGGCGCGCCAGCTTCCCACGGCCCAAAGCGATTGAAATCCTGGCCGACTCGATCCGACTCTGCTCGGTGGCCAAGCCGACTGCTGCGAGCTGAGCCACGGTATGACTGAGCTGTCGCAGGTGTCGGTGACGGCACTCAAGGGTGTCGGTGAAGCCATGGCCGAGAAACTAGCCAAGGTCGGGTTGGAGAACCTCCAGGACGTGCTGTTCCACCTGCCCCTGCGCTACCAGGACCGAACCCGCGTGGTGCCCATCGGCCAGTTGCGCCCAGGGCAGGACGCGGTGGTCGAAGGCACCGTCAGCGGTGCCGATGTGGTGATGGGCAAGCGCCGCAGCCTGGTGGTGCGCCTGCAGGACGGCACCGGCGGCTTGAGCCTGCGCTTTTACCACTTCAGCAACGCGCAGAAAGAGGGCCTCAAGCGTGGCACCCGCGTGCGCTGTTACGGCGAAGCGCGGCCCGGCGCATCAGGCCTGGAGATCTACCACCCGGAATACCGCGCCATCACTGGCGATGAGCCGCCACCGGTCGACACCACGCTTACCCCCATCTACCCGCTCACCGAAGGCCTGACCCAGCAACGCCTGCGCCAACTGTGCATGCAGACCCTGGCCCTGCTCGGCCCGAAAAGCCTGCCCGACTGGCTGCCGCTGGAACTGGCCCGCGACTATCAATTGGCGCCGCTGGCCGATGCGATCCGCTACCTGCATCACCCACCGGCCGACGCCGATGTCGACGAACTGGCACTCGGTCATCACTGGGCCCAGCACCGCCTGGC
This sequence comes from Pseudomonas sp. SWRI18, assembly GCF_014268345.1. NCBI lineage: Bacteria > Pseudomonadati > Pseudomonadota > Gammaproteobacteria > Pseudomonadales > Pseudomonadaceae > Pseudomonas > Pseudomonas sp. SWRI18. The sequence continues at coordinate 273,754 of NZ_JACCQQ010000001.1, read as the reverse complement.
CTTTGAAGAACTGCTGACCCACCAGCTTTCCCAGCAACGCCTGCGCGAAAGCATGCGTTCCCTGCGTGCGCCGGCGATGCCCAAGGCCACACGCTTGCCTGCGCAATACCTGGCCAACCTGGGCTTTGCGCCCACCGGCGCCCAGCAGCGTGTCGGCAATGAAATCGCCTACGACCTCAGCCAGAACGAACCGATGCTGCGGCTGATCCAGGGCGACGTCGGCGCGGGCAAAACCGTGGTCGCCGCCCTCGCCGCCCTGCAAGCCCTGGAAGCCGGCTACCAGGTGGCGCTGATGGCGCCCACCGAGATCCTTGCCGAGCAGCACTTCATCACCTTCAAACGCTGGCTCGAACCGCTGGGCCTGGAAGTGGCGTGGCTGGCCGGCAAGCTCAAGGGCAAGGTGCGCGCGGCGGCGCTGGAACAGATCGCCGGCGGCGCACCGATGGTGGTGGGCACCCACGCGCTGTTCCAGGACGAAGTGCAGTTCAAGAGCCTTGCCCTGGTGATCATCGACGAACAGCACCGCTTCGGCGTGCAACAGCGCCTGGCCCTGCGCCAGAAAGGCGTGGGCGGGCGCATGAACCCGCATCAACTGATCATGACCGCCACGCCGATCCCACGGACCCTGGCGATGAGTGCCTACGCCGACCTCGACACTTCGATCCTCGACGAGCTGCCGCCAGGCCGTACGCCGGTCAATACCGTGCTGGTAACCGACACCCGGCGTGTCGAGGTGATTGAGCGCGTGCGCGGCGCCTGTGCCGAAGGCCGCCAGGCTTATTGGGTGTGCACGCTGATCGAGGAGTCCGAAGAACTGACCTGCCAGGCGGCCGAAACCACCTTTGAAGACCTCACCAGCGCCCTCGGTGAACTCAAGGTCGGGCTGATTCACGGTCGCATGAAGCCTGCGGAAAAGGCGGCGGTCATGGCCGAGTTCAAGGCAGGCAACTTGCAATTGCTGGTGGCCACCACGGTGATCGAAGTCGGCGTGGACGTGCCCAACGCCAGCCTGATGATCATCGAGAACCCCGAGCGCCTGGGCCTGGCGCAGTTGCACCAGTTGCGCGGTCGTGTCGGCCGGGGCAGCGCGGCCAGCCATTGCGTGCTGCTCTATCACCCGCCGCTGTCACAGATCGGTCGCCAGCGCCTGGGCATCATGCGTGAAACCAATGACGGTTTCGTCATCGCCGAAAAAGACCTCGAACTGCGCGGCCCCGGCGAAATGCTCGGCACTCGCCAGACCGGCCTGCTGCAATTCAAGGTGGCCGACCTGATGCGCGACGCCGATTTGCTCCCCGCCGTGCGCGATGCGGCGCAAGCGTTGATGGAACGCTGGCCGGAACATGTCAGCCCGTTGCTGGATCGCTGGCTCAGGCACGGGCAGCAATACGGTCAAGTGTGACGCCCGACGCACTTAACCGACCTACAGGTGTGTCAAGCTGGTTATACTTCGACGACTGTACGAAATTGGATCAGGCCATGTCAGAAGTTGCCCTCGCCACAGCCCCACTGACCGCCCCGCCGGTCATTCGGGCTCTGCTCGCAAAACTCGCCGTCCCCTACGCGGAAGTCGCCGATCTACCGGGCCTGAATCCTGCACGAAAGGTCCAGGCGGTTTTGCTGGAAGACGCGGTGGGTGCGCTGATGGTGCTATTTCCGCAGAGCCAGTTGCTCGACCTCAACCGCCTCACCGAGCTCACCGGGCGACGCCTCACGGCCGTGTCGCCGGATCGCGTCAGGCGCATGTTGGACAAGCATGACCTGAGCCTGCTGCCGGGCCTGCCGCCCCTCACCAGTTCGCCGTGCCTGTACGAAGGCAGCCTGCTCGACGAGCCGAGCCTGCTGGTGCACTCGGGCGAAGCCGGGTTGCTGCTGGACATCCCCAGCGATGCCTTCAAGACCATGCTCACCAAGGCCAGCGCCGCGCATTTTGGCGAGCCGCTGAGCAATATTCGTCCCAACCTCGACCGCCCGAACGATGACCGCGAGGAAATCACCCAGGCGATGCAAGCGTTCACCGCGCGCCGTATCCAGCAGCGCCTGGAAGCGACGATCGAGATCCCACCGCTGGCGGATACCGCGCAAAAGATCATCAAGCTGCGTGTCGACCCCAACGCCACCATTGATGACATCACCAGCGTGGTGGAAACCGATCCCGCGCTGGCCGCGCAGGTCGTGAGCTGGGCGGCGTCGCCGTACTACGCGTCGCCGGGCAAGATCCGCTCGGTGGAAGACGCGATCGTGCGCGTGCTGGGTTTTGACCTGGTGATAAACCTGGCGCTGGGCCTGGCCTTGGGCAAGACCCTGAGCCTGCCCAAGGACCACCCGCACCAGGCCACGCCGTACTGGCACCAATCCATCTACACCGCCGCCGTGATCGAAGGCCTGACCCGCGCCATGCCCCGCGCCCAGCGCCCGGAAGCCGGCCTGACCTACCTGGCCGGCTTGCTGCACAACTTCGGTTATCTGCTGCTGGCCCACGTGTTCCCGCCGCACTTCTCGCTGATCTGCCGGCACCTGGAGGTCAACCCGCACCTGTGCCACAGCTACGTCGAGCAACACTTGCTGGGCATCAGCCGCGAACAGATCGGTGCCTGGCTGATGCGTTACTGGGACATGCCGGACGAACTGTCCACCGCCCTGCGCTTCCAGCACGACCCGACGTACGACGGCCAATATGCCGAGTACCCGAACCTGGTGTGCCTGGCCGTGCGCCTGTTGCGCAGCCGCGGCATCGGCTCCGGGCCGGATGAAGCGATTCCGGATGCATTGCTGGAGCGGTTGGGGTTGAGCCGTGACAAGGCTGAAGAGGTGGTCGGCAAGGTGCTGGATGCCGAGGTGTTGTTGCGGGAGCTGGCGTCCCAGTTCAGCCAGGGCTGAATCCGTCGCCTGTCAGACCGCTATCGCAGGCAAGCCAGCTCCCACAGGTAACCGCATTCCAAAGTTGGAACACCGTCACCTGTGGGAGCTGGCTTGCCTGCGATGAAGTCACCTCGGTCTGACTGAAGCCCCTCAGCCCTATTTACTGCGCAGCTGGTTTACCTGGCTCTACCGCCAGAAGCAGATCATCAAGAATCGCTTTGCCCATTTCGCACAGATAATGCGCAGCGAACGCGAACCTCTCCGCCCTGGGATCCATTGCGGCCTCAAGCGAGAGCATCTGCGCCAGGCCAAGCACATGCGCGGCGTGTTCGACAGCTTCCCGAAGCGGGACACCTGCGTTTACACGGAAGAGCTTTAAATGGCTTTTGTTCTCGCCACAGTCTGCGAAGGTGGCGGCGCCAATGGTTTTTGTTGAGGTGGGGGTAAAAGGTTTTTCGTAAGGCATAACTAACTCCCTTTGCATGAACAAAAAGAGCTGCACCGAACGTTTCCAGGCGAAAGGTGGCAGCTGTACGCGGGCTGGAAACCGAGGCAAAAGGAACCCGGCAGACCCGAGGGTCTCCCACGCACAGCCGCCAAAAAGCACAAACATCAGGCATAAAAAAAGCGCCTGCTGATTGGTTGACGACGCTGTAGCGTCCTTAAGCATCGGGTTTCCAGGCCCGGTCGCTGATGAGCAGCGACGCGAAGGAGGTTAGCGCGATGGGCTTTGGGCTGCAACTCGCAGAGTCAGTAGGATCTTTCTGGTTGGAGCGAAGGCAGTGAAATCGCTTCCCGGTTCAGCCAGGGATAAATCTGTAGTCTGTTAAACCGCATTCGCGAGCAAGCCCGCTCCCACAGTTGACCGCATTCCAAGGCTGGAACTCGGTTGAATGTGGGAGCGGGCTTGCTCGCGAAGAACTCACCTCGGTCTGACTGAAAAACTCAGTTCTTCTTTTTCTTCGGCTTCAAATACTTGGTCAACCCCTGGAACCAGATCACCAGCGCCGGGTTGCCCTTGATCTGGATCGACTTGTCCTGGATTCCCGTCATAAATGCCAGCTGTTTGTTCTTCGCCTGCAGCGTGGCAAAACCATAGGCGGCATCCTTGAAGGCAATAGCAAACGCCGGCGCAGGGTGGACACCCGAGCGGCTGGTGATGCGCTGGTCTTTGACGATGAAGTGGCGGGCAACCTTGCCGTCGAGGGTCTGCAGCTGGAAGGCCAGGTCTTTGTCACCCAGTTGCTGCTGGAAGGCAGGATTGGTGCGGCTGGCTTTGCCCATCATCAGGCCCAGCACCCACAGCAGAAGACGAAATTTCATGCACACGGCCTCGGTGTAATTATTGAGTGGCCGCAGCAGTTTAACGATTTGCAAAAAGAACGCCACCGATCTTGCGCATTAGCGGAAGATCGGCTGGCGTTTGACGCTTATAGCAGCATGTTACTTAAACGTTAGGGCACGGCACTGGCGCCCAGTCGGCCAGGTTCGGGTTGGTGCAGTTGAGTTTGAGCTGCGAATCACCCGCGCTGGCAACCTGTTTGCTTTCAGCTTGCTTCGCCGTTGCCGCCTGAAGGGTTTTCTCGGTGGCGACCGCTTCTTTCGGTACGACTGGCAGAGGCGGCTTTTTCGCAACCTTGACCGGCTTCTTACCTTTGGTCGGCGCGACAACAGGCGTGGTGTCAGCGGTCGCAACGGTCACGACATCATTACGCTGCACGCCCACTTGCTGCAGGTCTTTCTCATAGGCCTGGGTGTAGTTGTTGAGGTCTTCGGCGGCTTTGCCGTTGACCGCGACGATCAGGTCATTGGACTCCTTCAGGCCCGACACAATTTCCGCCAGGCGCTTGCGGCCTTCGCTGTCGTTGACAGTCTTGGCTTTGCGGTCGGCCACCAGCTTGGTGAACGCGCTCTGGTAGCACTGCTGCGACGCCTTGGCGTACGCGGTGCTGCGGTCGATGTCGGAGGCACGCTTGTTGACGTCAGTCGCGTACGACGCAATGCGTTGATTGTCATCAGCGATCTGCTTCTGACGCTCGGTGTAGTAACCCGCAGCGCCGCCCGCCAGGGCGCCGCCGGCGGCACCGATGGCCGCGTTACGGCCGCGTTTTTCTTTGTCGCCGGTCAACGCACCGAGCAGTGCACCGCCCGCCGCGCCGATGGCCGCGCCGGTCACGACCGACTGGGTCATGTTCGAATCGGTCGCACGCAAGTGCTGCACCGGCTCGTAGCAGTTGGGGTAGTACTCGACCTTGGTGCTCGACGCGACCTTGGAGGCCGGCGACGTGGCGCAACCGGTCAGCACAGTGCTGAAACCGGCCGCGATCAGCAGCAAGTGACGCTTGGAAACCGCCTTACGGGAAAAAAGCATAGGTGTGTTCTCGTTTAAGTTTGACTTGCCCAGTACGGCCCACCGCCGTCTGAGTCCCTTCCAAGCTCGCCATACAGCCAGCGATCATCGCTGACCGCTCGCTGCGAGCAATTCCTTCAAGATCGCTGCCGGGTCGGCCCGCTGTTGCTTGCGGTAGTCGCCGACATGGCGAACGAACAGTGTTGCGCGCGTTACCAGGCTCTTGCCGAGCACAGGCTTGCGATCCAACTCTTCCTTGATCCGTTGAAACTGCGCCTGGATCACCGCATCGGTGTAGCGCGTGCCGGTGGCCAGGTTGTCGATATAGATCGCCACCGCGCCGTCGAGGGCGCTGCGGCCATTGGCAAGGGCTATGTCAAACAGCTTCGCGCTGGGCTCATCCTTGGCGTCGATGGCCTGCTGTCGGCTCTTTTGCAGGTTGGCCAGGCGGATGTTGTAGTTGGCGATGGTCTCCGCCACCAGGGCGGCCGACTGAATCAGGTTGCCCGCCGCTTCCTCGCGTTGCTGGGCGATCAGCGAGACGTTGCGCTTGAGCTCTTCGTTGACCAGCCCCAACTCGGCTTGCAGCTTGGGGTCGACGCTGGCGGCGATAATGCTGTCCAGGCGCTTGGTCGGGTCCTGGGCGTCATCGATGGCATCGGTCAGCGACGCCAGACGGCCTTCTTTCTGCCACTGGGCGAACAGCTCCTTGTAGCGCGATCGCGGCGCCGACAGCGCACCAATCGCTACGCGAAACCCCGTGGTCTCGTTGCTTTGCTCGGTGCCATCGGCGGCAAACAACGGGTACTCGCGACGCATGCCGGTGAACAACGTGCCCTCGCCTTCCAGGTAATTGCCGCCCTTGACCACAAAGCCGCCATAGGTGCCCTGGCGACGCCCGGCGTGCACCAGTTGGAACGACTCCTGGACCATTTCCGCTGCGTTGCCGATCACATCGAACAGGCCGATCGGGTTGGGCAATTTGGTGCCGATGGGCATCAGGCGCGCGGCCTGGCCGGTGCCGCCGGCGACCTGATTGAACACGGCGTAATCGCCGAGCGGGCCGTCGCTTTCGCTGCCTTCGACGCGGCGCGGGAACAGCCGCCCTTCCAGGTCCTGACGGCTCACGGCCTGGCCACCGCGTGCGGCGAATTCCCATTCCACTTCGGTAGGCAGGCGCACGAAACCCAGGCCGCCGTCTTCGGCCGACGAACCGCGCCCACTCACCGGCAACAGCTCGCGGTGGTATTTCATCAACCAGGCGCTGTACACCGCCGAGAAGCGCTCGGCCTCAAAGCGCGACAGCTTCACCTTGGGCAAGCGCCCAGCCATGCCGGTGGGTGCATCGCACGCCGGCGCCGGTTCGCCACTGGCCAGGGACTGCGCCTGGGACATGACTTGGGCATATTGGCGCGCAGTCACTTCGTACTTGCCGATGAAATACAGCATCGGCTTGAGCGGGGTCTTGGCATCGGTCTTCGGCATCAAGGGCGCGATGACTTTATTCCAGTCCTTGGGCAAGTCCTTGAGGGTGAACTGGCCGTTGATAAAGTCGCGGCGGTAACCGGAAATAAACGACTGCTGGTAGCCCGCCTCACCTTCGGCAAACGGGTAGCCGAGGCTGATCTCGCGGTCGTCCAGCGTGCCCTGGGCCAATACGTAGGCATAGCGGAACACCATATTGCCTTCGCACGGCAGCGGCAGGCTCACGTCATCCGGCAACGGCCTGGGGTTGTCGAGCTTGTCGCTCGCTTCATCGGCCCAGGCCATCGAAGCCAAGGTCAGCGCCACACAGGCGCCCAGTAACTTATACATCTCTGATTCCTTCAGAAGCCTGGATACGCGCCACTCGCCAACCGCCACAGGCCGCCGCCACGGCGCTGACGCCGAGGACTGCAACCAGGGCCAGGCCGTAATGATGCGCCAGCAGGCGGCTGGCGTGTTCGCCCGGCACCTGCACGAATAATTTATTCAAGCTCGCCTCGGCCAGGCCATACAGCCCGGCGCTGAGCACGGCGGCAAAGCCTGCGCTATAGAGCGCCTGCAGCACCACAAACAACAACAGCCCACCGGTGGAAAACCCCAACAGGCGCAACACCGACAATTCCCGCCGCTTGCGCGCCACCGCTGCCAGCGCGCCAGCAAAGATCGCCGCGAATGCCCCCGCCAGCGCCAGCCCACAGATTACCCAAAACACAATCGACAGATTGCGGCTCAACGACTGCACCTGCGCAATAGTCTGCGCCTGGGTCGACACCAGCAGATTCTGCCCGGCGAAAAACACGCGCAGCGGCTCCACGTCGGTGAGGCTGCGCGCATACAGGCGAAACGCCGGATACACACGCTGCTCGCTCACACCCACCTCATCGCCGGCCCACCCCAATGTCGGCACTGCACGGCCATCGCGGTAATCTTCAACGGCTTCCAGCAGCTGCAAGTCGGCAAACAACCCGTCACGGGCAAAGGCTTCCAACGGCAGCACCGCCAGCACCTGCACGCGCGTGCGCTGGGCCTCCACGCGCCCCGCCACTTGCCGCGCAAAACTGCTTTGCAGCCAATCCCCAGGCCGCGCCGCCAGCTTCTCGGCGGCGGTGTGGCTCAACACGATCTGGTCCAGGCCCCTTGGCACCGGTAGCCCGGCGAGCAATGGGTCGCCGGTCGCAGTCGGCAGCATTTCCAGGGCCAACGTGCCCACCTGCGCCGTCGCCGCAATCTGCCGCGTACGCGGTATGGCGAACGCCACATCGGCGCGCTGGCCGAGTTGCTCGATAAAGACGCTGCTGAATCGACCACCGCCCAGCGGAATAATTTCACGGGTGGCGGGATCGGTCTGCAAACGTTCGGTCAAACTGCTAACCAGTCCAAACTTCAGGCCGAATAACACCAGCAACGGCGCGATAACGGCGACCAGCGCCAGTACCGAACAGGCGGACAGCCAGGCATCGTTGCGATAGTCCTGCCAGGCCAGCGACGCCACCAGACCGATGCGCATCAGCACGCCTCCCCGAGGGTGGCGGTGACGCCGCCGTCGGTGTCGCGACGGCAACTGATGCGCCGCACCTGCAAGCCACTGGCGCGGGCGAGCGGCTCGTCATGGGTGGCGATCACACAGGCGGCACGGTGCTCGCGGGCCTGGGCCAGCAAGGCGTGCATCACGCGCTCGGCGTTCAAGGGGTCGAGTGAGGCCGTCGGTTCGTCCGCCAGCACCAGTTGCGGCGCATGGGCCAACGCACGGGCACAGCTGACCCGCTGGCGTTGGCCCACGGAAAGCGCAGCCGGCTTCTTGGCCAACTGATCGCCGATCTCCAATTGCTCGGCCAGGCGCGCCACGCTGCCGTCGTCCTTCAAGCCCAGCAGTTGCCGGGACAGCGCGATATTGCCGCGCACATCGAGAAAGCCCAGCAAGCCACCGGTTTGCAGCACATAGCCCAGATGCTGACTGCGCAGCGCGGCCAAGGTGGATTGCTTATCCGCCCGCCACAACCCGGCGATGTCCTGCCGGTTGAATTCAAATTGCCCGACCTGATCCGGCGCCAGTACCAGCGCCAACAGGTCCAGCAAGGTGCTCTTGCCACAGCCGCTCGGCCCGACAATCGCCACTTGCTCACCCGCGCGCAGCGCCAGCGCCGGAATCACCAGGCTGTAGCGCTGGCTTCCGACGCCCCGGCTCTTGTGCACCGCGCTCAGGTTCAGCATCACGGCAGCGTCGACAACGGCACGCGGTACAGCGCATCGCCCGGCTCAGCGTCGCCGAAACGGACCCAATTGGCCAGGTCGTTGTGGAAGGTTTCATACAGGCGGATCTTCGAATCCAGCTCGTCGATGAAGTCTTCCTGCTCGGCCACGCTCAACGATAGCCACAAGTCCTGGGTCATGTTCAGTGACTTGCTGCGGTACGGCAGGCCTTCCAGGTACTCGCCGAGAATGCCGCCGTCGGCCAGGTTGCCGCCCTTGCGCAAGGCCTGTGGGTCGCGGCTCATGTAGGCCGAAGCGCTGGCGATTTCCTGGAAGAAATCCTTGGGTGACGTCTGGGTCTTGCGTGCGGCATCGACGATCAGCTTCAGCGACTGCTGCAGGTCGTTGAGCTGCAATTTGGTCAGCATCACGCACACCTGGAATGCCGGCAGCGCGGGGTTGGTCAGGTCGCGGTCGGCGGTCCAGGCGCTGACCAGTTGCGGCGCCTGGCTCGCGCTTTTGCGGCCGAGGAAATCCATGTGCATGGCATAGCCGACCGCCGCGGATTTATCCGCAAGGCTAGGCGCGCTGCTCAGCAACGGCACCGGTTGCGGCGTATTGCTGCGCACTTGGTGCACGAGGTTGGCGAATACCGTGCCGACTTCATCCACGCGTTCCCCCAACTTGCGTACATCGCCACCGGGCACCGGCGTGTAAAGGTCGCCGATCTGCGGGTTGGCGTCAGCGGTGAGGATGCGGTATTGGCTCTCGGCACCGGCATGGGTTTTCTTGCCGGCGTCGGTGCGCAGGTGCAGGGCATAGATCTTGATCTGCTTGCCCAGCGCAGCCTGGCGCACTTCGGCTTCGTTCATTTGGGTCGTGGCAAACGGGTCGTTCTTGCGCAGTGCACCGGCATCGGTGACCAACAGGATGATGCGCCCGCCGTAACCGGACCAATCCATGCCGTTCACCGCTTGCATCACCCCGGCGAACGCATCTTCGTTGAACGAATGGCTCGACACGGTGGACGCCTTGACCTGGCGCGCCATGTCGAGGAAGCGTTGCGGATCGCGGCCTTGGTCGAGGGTGATCAGGGTCTTGGCCACGTACTCCAGGCCTGGGGTCTTCTTGATGCTGTTGCGAAACCCCACCATGCCGAAACTGACGCTGTCCAGCTCGCCGCGCTCGCCGATACGGGTTTGCAGCTCGTGCACCACGTCGCGGATCTGGTCGATGTAGGGCTGCATCGACACGGTGGTATCGACCACCAGTACCACGGCCGTGCGGAAGGCATCGGCGTTCGCATTGATCACCGGCGTGGACGGTTTGGCGGCGCTGCTGCCGGGATCGATGGAGGCCACATTGAGCAACTGCACCGGCTGGCCGTTCTCGTCGAAGCTTTCTTTGGAGTCGAAGATCGGCAGCAGGTAGAACTGGTTCTGCGGCACCGCGCTGGCGGTCGGTTCCAGGGCGAGGATCTGGCTATTGTCTTCGCTGTTCTTCTGCGCCTTGGCCAATGCACCTTTGGCCGCCGCAGGATCGGCCAGCAGTTTTTCCACTTCGCTGGATTGGCGCAGGAACATCACCGGCGCCCGGCCCGAGCGTTCGGTGAACTTCAGTACCAGGCTCTGTTTCCAGTCGCTGACCTGAGCCGCAGGCAGCCAACCATCGCTGCGCCCGTCGGTGGCAGCACCGACACGCACCCACGGGCTGCCGTCGACGTCTTTGCGCTGGTAAACGTAGAGCACCGAGAACGCCGGCAGGGCTTTGCCGGCGGCGCTGCCCGCTTCATTCGAGAGCTTGGCCCCCGGTTTGCTGAGGACGCGTTGAAACAGGGTCTTCTTGCCCGCCATCAACAGCGGGCGCTGACCGCCGTCGACTTCAGCGACCGCAGGCGGTGGTGGCGTCACCTTCGGCAGCACCGCAGCGGGCGGTTTGGCAGGCTCATCGCCGGCGCTCAACCACCCATAACTGGCGCCACCAATGGCCAACGCCACCGCCACTGCAACGGCGGCCAACGCCAACACCGGCCCACGGCGCTGCTCGGACACTGCAGGGTGCTGCGTCGGCGTCACCACCGGCTGGCGCGCCGCCTGGGGTCTGTCGGTGGGTATCTCGATGGATTGCGGGGTGATGCCGGCCAAATCAAAACTCATCGGGATCGGCAGCGGTCGTACCAGCGTGGCCTCCGGCGACTCCCCCGGCAGGTTATCCAGAGCCCGCAGCAACGCCGCCGCATCCGCGAAACGCTCCGCCGGGTCCTTGGCCAGCAACTTGCGCAGCACCTCCTGGTAGCGGCCGTGGTGCACCGGCAATTCCGGCAACGGCTCAGTCAGGTGCGCGAGTGCCGTCGAAAGCGCATCGGTGCCACGGTAAGGCAGCTCGCCGACCAGAATCTCGTAGAGCACCACGCCCAGCGCATACAGGTCCGCGCGGCCATCGATCTCCTGGCCGCGCGCCTGTTCAGGGCTCATATAACTCGGCGTGCCCACGGCGAACCCGGCCTGGGTAAATTGGGTGCGGTCGTCCAGCGACTTGGCGATGCCGAAGTCCGACAGCACTGCCGTGCCATCGGCGCGGAACAGAATGTTCGCCGGTTTCACATCGCGGTGCACCAGGCCTTGGGCATGGGCATAGCCCAGCGCCGAGGCAATCTGGCGGATCAGCGTCACACCCTGTTCCGGCGTCAGGCCGGCGGCAATGCGCTCCTTGAGCGTGCCGTTGGGCAGGTATTCCATGGCCATGTAATACAGCTCACCGACGTTGCCGATGTCATGGATGGTCACTGTGTGCGGGTGCGACAGGCGCGCGAGGGTCTTGCCCTCGCGCAGGAAACGCTCGCAAAAGGTCGGGTCGGCGGCCAGTGCCGCCGCCATGATCTTGAGCGCCACTTTGCGCTCCAGCGAACGCTGGGTCGCCAGGTAGACGCTGGCCATGGCGCCTTCGCCGATCTCGCCTTCGATGTCATAACCAGGGATGACAAAGTTCATGACGATACCTTCACGACGATGGCGGTGATGTTGTCCGGCGCGCCTCGGTTGAGCCCCAGGTGCACCAGGCTGCGCACGATTTCATCCGGCGCATCATGGCTGAGGACTTCGCGGATCTCATGGTCTTCAATGGTCTTGTTCAGGCCGTCGCTGCACAGCAGGTAACTGTCACCGGGGGCAATCAGCAGGTCGAGCACGGCCACTTCAAGCTGGGCTTCCACGCCGACGGCGCGGGTGACGATATTGGCGCGCGGATGGCTGCGGGCGTCGGCCTCGCTGAGCAGGCCGCTGTCTTGCAGGTCCTGCACATAACTGTGATCGCGCGAAAGACTCTCCAACACCCCGTCGCGCAGGCGGTACAGGCGACTGTCGCCGGCCCACAGGCACACGCCGCGCAAGCCCCGGGCGGCAAGCAGCACCACGGTGCTGCCCATCATGCTCACGCCACGGTTGGCGGTTTCTTCGCGCACGGCGGCGTTGATGCGGATCAGGTCGTTGCGCAACGCCGCCGAGTATTCCTCCAAAGAACGCCCCAGCGGCACACTGCGCAGGCTGTCGACGATCAGGCTGCTGACGTAATCGCCCGCGGCGTGCCCGCCCATGCCGTCTGCCACCACCCACAGGCGATTCTCCGGCAGGTCCAGGCAAGCATCTTCGTTGACCTGGCGCACCATGCCCACATGGCTTTTGCTCGCGGATTTGTACGTCGCGCCCATCTACACCACACCTTCTTGTCCGAGCAAAAACTGCGCAAAATCGCCGGCGGCAGGCAGTCCCTGACACCGCAATAAACCGGGGGAAATACGCTGCGAACCACGGCCCCACCACAGGCTCGCACCCTCGCAGGCCTGCTCCGCCAGCGCGGCCAGGCGCTGATGCGGCTCGGTAGCGGCCATGCGTTGCAGGCCGGCGAAGCGGCTGTCCACCGCACGCGGTTCAGTGGCTGGCAGGCCCAAGTTATCGAGGCCTTCATTGAACTGTTCGAAGGTCGCGCCTGCATCCAGGGTGCTGAGCAGCAACGCTTCGGCCTGTTCGAACCACGTGTCGGGCCCGCCCACCAAGGATGCCGGGTTGGTGTCGTGATCGAGCAAAGCCACCACCGCCAGCGGAAAATACCGTCCGACGCGGTCGATGCTCGGCATCACCACGCCCGCCGCCGCGTCCGGCCCACACACACCCGGCGCCAGCACGAAGCGCCACAACGGGCTGACCAGGTACACGTCGAGCCACTCGCCGCCGAGGCTGTTCTGGCTGGCGAGCAACCCCGCCGCCAGCCAGCTGTCCCACGGGCCGACAAAACTCTGGGGCAAGGCACGGCTGACGAAATCCCCACGACTGGCCAACTTGCCGTAGAAACCCAGCGTCGTCATAGCCGCTCCGGCAGGCTGAAGCCGCTGAGCACGCGGCTCTTGAACGGGTTGAAGGCGCTGTTGGCGCGCAGCTCGTAGGCGATGCTCGCACCGTCGACGCGCAGGCGCAGGTTGAAGCGGTCCGGCGAATTACCGGCGGTGAGGTCCGATTGCTCCAGCAGACGGAACCAGGCCCACGGCCCGTCCAGGGTCACGCCGGAGCGGCCGCTGGCCGAGGGCGGCATGATCGAAATGCGCACCACGCCAATGCTGCCGGGGTTCGGCCATTGCATCGCCACCGGGCGACTCGGGCCGTGGTCGTAGCTCAATTGCTGGCCGTCCAGGTCCAGCAGGAACTGGGTGATGGTCGGATCCATCGACACGGGCTTGAGTTCGAAACGCACGATGGGCTGGGTGCCCCCCGACCTGAAGAACGCGTCACGAATCATCGCGGCACGCTGGAAGGTTTGCAGCACACCCGGTGCAATCCCCAGCTTCTGCGCCGCGCCCGGCTGCCAGCGCCAGGTCTGCGCCGAGGTATCCACGTAGGGTTGCAGGTATTTGCGAAAGTAGTTATCCATCACCCCGCCCACGCCGAAGAACTGACCGAAGTCATCCAGGGTGGCGTCACGCGCACTGCCCGGCGACATCGGGTAACGCCCGGCCAGGGACTGGCGATACACGTTGACCACTTCGCTGACCCAGGCCGCGTTCAGCTGGTTACGCACCCCGCCCATCATGCTGTTGGTGGTGGAGTTGACCACCGACTTGACCATGCCTTGCACCAGCGGCGGCTGGCGTTCGGCATTCAGGCTGACCCGCGTCGCCGCAGCCGCCGCCTGGTTCTTCGCCTCGCCCAGCAAGGCATCGCCACTGGCACCGACCATGGCGCTGACCTGCACATACAGCGCGTTCATGTCCGTGAGCAGGCCGTCGATGGCTGCCGGTTCGCCTTCGTTCTTGCTGACAATGCTGTTGAGTTCGGCAAAGTGCGCCGTCACCGGGTCATCCATGGCGGCAGGTGCATTGGCGCTCGGTTGTTCCTGGCCGAGCAGGCTGCCGAGGCGCTCCTTGAGCTTATCGACGCCGCCTTCCACCGGCACGCCTTTGGCGACCAATTGGCGTTCTTCAGCTTGCAGATCGGTTTCCTTCGCCACGGCTACCAGCAGTTTTTTCAGCGGCGAGGTGGGGCCGGAAATCACCCGCAGCACATCGGCCGCCTGGGCCACGCTGGTGATCGGCACAAAGTCGATATCCGCGAGCAAGGCATCCCACTGGCGCTGGTAATCCTGGAAGTACAGGCGGCGCACATCGGCGGCCAGGCTGGCTACGTTCTGCTGGTCGGCCTGCTCGTGGCCAAGTACCCATTGCTCTTCAGCCAGGGTGCCGGTCTGGTTCAGGCTGCTCAACAGGAACGCCTGGCGATAGCCCTTAGCGGTGAAGAAGCCACTCAGCGGCTCGCCCAGCGGCTTGCCGCTCTTGCGGCTGAACACCAGCGCCGCATCACGGCCGGCGGCTTCGTTGATGCGAAAATCTGGAATGCCTTCCGGCAGTTTCTGGCGTTTGACCCGGTCGTAGACGCGTTGCGCCACCGGCAGCTGTTGCAATTGGCGGCGCAGATCGTCGATCAGGCGCGGGTCGAGGCGCGCACTCGGCGGGTGGCGTTCGAACAGGGCCTGCAGGTGCCCGGCCAACGCCTGGCGCTGATCGGCCGGCAGGTCGCGCGGCAGGTTGCGGTCCCAATCGAGGGCGATCCAGGCCTTGATGAAGTCAGGGTCGTAATGCTCGGTGTCGGCGAGCATCAAGTAGGCCTTGAGGCCTTCGTAGAGGAAGTCGGAATTGCCGCCGCCGTGCAGTTGTTCTTCGATGCGGGTCACCAGGCGGGGCGCGAACACGGCAATCAACAGCTTGCGGTAGACACTGGCCGACTCGGCTTCAAGCATGTCGCCCTGATACAGGCCGAGGCCTTCGGACCAGCTTGGCGAATCGCCCGCCAGGTTCTTCACCGCGTTGAGCAGTGGCAGCACCGCGAGCACTTCGCGCTGCGCCGGGCTCAGGTTCTGCACGGCCTGGCCCAGCGGCGCGACCTTCTGGTCGACTTGCGCGATATACGCCTGGTTAGCGCGATAACTCACCCACCACAGGCCGCTGACCACCACGACCAATGCCACGGTGGCGGCCAGCACCCCACGCGCAATCCATTTGCGGCGCCGTTCGACCTTGGGGTTCACCCCCACCAAGCCACGTTCGGCAAACGCCACCGCGGTGAACAGCTTTTCGATGAAGTAGCTGCGCCCGGTGCCGCTCTGGCGCGCCAGGTGCTGGCGGTCCAGGTTCATGCTCTGGGCCATGGCGCCGATCAGGCGGTCGATCGGGCTGCCTTCCTGGGTTCCGCTGGTAAAGTACACGCCGCGCAGCAGCACGCGTTCTTCAAAGGCATTGGGCTTGAACACGCCTTCAAGGAAGCTTTGCAGGCAATCCTTCAATGCACCGAACTGCTGCGGGAAGCCGTAGATCAGGTCGCGCCGCGCCGGGTCGCGCTCTTGTTGCAGGCGCTCCACCAGGCGTTCGTTGAGGCGCTGTTCCAGGCCGGCGAATTCGCTTTGCAGGTGCGCCAGCGGGCTGTCGCTGTTTTTGCCGTCGTCCAGGGCAAAGGTCATGCCCCACACCTGGGCGCGGTCTTCCTTGCTCAGGTTGTCGAAGAACTCCATGAAGCCCGGCACCAGGTCGAGCTTGGTCAGCATCAGGTAGATCGGAAAGCGCACGCCCAGCTGGGTGTACAGCTCCTGGATACGCAGGCGGATCGCCGCGGCGTGGGCGGCCCGCTCGGCGTCGGTGCCGAGCAGCAAGTCCGAGAGGCTGATGGCAATGAATGCACCGTCGATGGGCCGCCGCGAGCGCTGCTTTTTCAGCAGGTCGAGAAAGCCCAGCCACGCGGCTTTATCCACCGTGGAGTTGCTGTCCTGGGTGGTGTAGCGGCCTGCCGTGTCGAGCAAGACGGCTTGGTCGGTAAACCACCAGTCGCAGTTGCGCGTACCGCCAACGCCACGCACGGCACCTGCGCCCAACTGCGCGGCCAGCGGGAAATGCAGCCCCGAATTGACCAGCGCCGTGGTCTTGCCCGAGCCCGGTGGGCCAATGATCACGTACCACGGCAGCTCGTAGAGATTGCGCCGTTCATCACCGCCCAGCTTGGCCTTTTTCAGCAGCGCCAGGGCCTCGTCCATGCGCTGGCGCAGGGTGGTGAGTTCTTCGGCGGTGGCGACGCTGTTCGGGTCGGCCGGGGTTTCGGCGGCCAGGCTGCGCATCACTTCGGCGGCCTGGCGCCGCGCCTGGACGATGCGCAACACGCGGTAGGCGATCCACAGCGCAAACACCAGGACGATCAGCGCCCAACGGCGTCCTTCCGGCACCAGCACATCCAGCAATGGCCCGACAAACCAGATGATCAGGCTCAGGGCGATCAGGCCCAGCACGGGAATCACCCAGCGAATCATGAAACTGAACAACGCCTTCACTCGACGCCCTCCGCCAATACGGTGATTTCAACCCGACGATTGCGGGCACGGCCTTCAGCTGTTGCGTTGGTCGCCAATGGCTCGGTGTCGCTGCGGCCCTCGGCACTGAAGCGATCGGCCTGGCCGGTCTTGGCCGCCAGAATGTCCAGCACCGACTTGGCCCGTGCTTCGGACAAGGCCCAGTTGGACGGAAAGCGCAGCGTGGCAATCGGGCGGTTGTCGCTGTGCCCGGTAACGCGCACCTGGCCCTTGACCTTGCGGATAGCGTCGGCAATGCGCAGCATCAATGGCTGATAATCGTCGACGATGCTGGCGCTGGCGGAGGCGAACAGTTCATCGCCACGAATGGTCACCACCGAGCGGTCGACCTTATCTTCCACGGCGACGCGGCCGGCCTTGATTTCTTCAGCGAGGAAGCCCGCCAGGCGCGGCCGCTCGATGACTTTGGGCTGCGCCACCGGACGGTCGATGGCTTGCACCGGGATTTCGCCCAGCGCATGGATATTCTTGAATACCGGCTCGGCGTCAGCCGCCAGCAACAGGCGCAAGACAAACAGCAGCGCCAACAGCAGCGCCAGGCCGATGGCCACGGCGATCCACGGCGGCATGAATTGCGCCAGGCGATCACGCGCCACGGTCACGCCGCGCCAGTGCGGCGACAGTTCGCGCTC
The DNA here is from genome assembly GCF_014268345.1 of Pseudomonas sp. SWRI18. Lineage (NCBI taxonomy): Bacteria > Pseudomonadati > Pseudomonadota > Gammaproteobacteria > Pseudomonadales > Pseudomonadaceae > Pseudomonas > Pseudomonas sp. SWRI18. The sequence continues at coordinate 256,339 of NZ_JACCQQ010000001.1, read as the reverse complement.
GTGTTCGCCACGGGCGCTGCGAATGGCCGCGGCGGTGCGTTCGCGCAGGGCCTCCAGCTGGCTGCGACCGTCGTTCATCACGCGATAGCGGCCTTCGAAACCCAGGCACATGCACAGGTACAACAGCTCCAGCAGGTAGAGGCGTTCGCGCGGGCTTTGCAGGCAGTGCTCAAGCAGCTGGAAGACCTTTTCGCCGCCCCAGGCTTCGTTGTGCACGGTGATCAGCAGGCTTTGCTTACCCCAATCACTGGTGCTGCCCCAGGGTGTGCTCAACACCGCTTCATCCAGCGCGGTGCACAGCGCGTAACGGGCCAGCAGCACTTCGTTGCGGGCGATGCCGGCGGCTTCGGCGCGCTCTTCGAACTGGCGCAGGTAGGCCAGCAACTGCGCCCGCAGGCTGGCTGGCGCGGGGTGGGCGATGGTGTTGCGCAGGCGCGTCAGCAAGGCGAGCAGCGGGCCGGCGGCGCTTTCCAGCGGGTTCAGGCCGTGGCTCTTGCCGGTGAGCATCGGCGCGGCCGGCATCGCCAAAGGCGCAGGCTCGGCACGCGCAGGTTCCGGCGCCCGGCCACCCGGACGCGGCATGAACTGGGTGCGGTCATCGTCGTTGGGGTGCATCGCGGATTATCCTCGGATCGCCCAGAAGGCCAGGTTCAAGCCCGGGAACTGCCCGGCGATGTGGAAAGCGAAACCGCCGGAATTGCTCAGCTGTTGCCAGTGCTCGCTGCCACGATCGAGCTCGTAATAGGTCGAGCCCGCGTGGTACGGCAGTTGGCGTGGCGCCACCGGCAACGGCAACAGGCTGATGCCCGGCAGTTGCAGGTTGACCAGGTCGCGGATGTGTTCCACCGAGCCGACTTTGCTCTGCTGGCCGAAACGCGCGCGCAGGGTTTCGCCGGGCACATCGGCACGCACTACCAGAATGAAACTGGCGCTGTCGAGCAAGGTTTTGTCGGCCAGCATGGCCACGTGGACACCGTAGGCTTTCTCGACAATCGGGATCGGCGTGGCCTTGCTGTCGATCAGCATCGACAGCGCTTCGCGCAGCGCGGCCATCACTGGAGCGAAACTCAGGGCCAAGTCGTCATGCTGGTACTGCGGGTATTCCTGGGGGCGACGGCCCGAGGTCGAAAAGGTAGAGAACTCGCCGGCCAGGCTGACCAATTCGCTGTAGAAGCGCTCGGGGTGCAACGGGCTCAGTTGGCTCAAATGCTGGACTAGCGGTTGCGCACGGTTGACCAGTTGCAGCAGCATGAAATCGGCAATCTCCGACGCACCACCGGCGCCCGACGCAACCACGCGGCCGGCCAGGGCTTCGCCGCGCTGGTGCAGCAGGCCGAGCAATTCACTGCGAAACGCGGTAAGCGGCTTGCTCGCGGCCACGTCGAGTACGGGCGCAATGTAAGTGTCGTCGAGCACCAGCGCGCGGTCGGCGCGTTTTTCCTTGATGCGCACCAGGCCCACGGCGGCGTAGTCGCTGATGCCATCCTGGGCGGTCAGCAAGCGCAGGGCACGTGAACCGACGGCCACTGGGGCGCGGTTTTCGAACGGCGCGTTATCGTCACGCACTTCGCGTACCTGGCTCACGTAACGCGCGGCTTCCAGGGCTTCGCCTTGCTCCACGGTATCGCGGGCGCCAGCGCGCTTGAGCGGCAGGGCCAGGTACACCAGGCCGTCGCGCAGGTTGTCGTCGATATTCAGCGGGCTCGGCGCCAGGTCATCCTGGGGAATATTGAACGGCGTGCCGTCGGGCAACAGGCCGCGTGCCGAGACAATTGCCAGCTTGCCCTGGGCCAGCAGGCCCTGGTCGATCAGCAACTCGGAAAAACCCCAGGCGCCTGCGCACAGCGGACGGCTGCGGGCGTCGATCAGGTTTTCCAGGTAACGGTCATGCTGCTGGAAGTGCTGCGTTCCGATGAACATGCCTTCCGACCAGACCACGCGATTGTTCCAGGACATGGGAGCTCCGATTGCTTCTTATTGGGCAGGGCTGGATGGGGAGGCCACGACGTCGGCGCGCACGGCACGCACATCGAGGCTGATCTGGTATTCGGTGTATTGGCGCGCGGGCACATTGATGACCGTGCGCCATTGCGCGCGGTCCAACTCTCGATAACCCACCAACAGCCCGATCTGGCGCGTGGACGGGTCGAGGTCGCGCTGGATGCTCAGTTGCGCGCCGGGCTGCACCACCACTTCGTCCTGGTCCAGCAGGTCCAGGCCCAGGGTCGATTGCGCGCGGTCCGCCAGCGCGAAGTAATCGGAACGGGCGAACGTGGCGGCGTTTTTCAGCTCGAAAATGCGCACCCGCACCGGCGCGGCCTGGCCGTCGGCACCGGGGTTAAGCCCGCTGATCGCGTGGAAATGCAGCTCGACGGCGGCCGTGTCTGCTTCAGCTTCTGCTTCGGCAGGCGCTTCGGGTTTGGCGGCGTCTTTGGCACACGCCGTCAGCAGAAGCAGTGTGGCAACTGCGAGTAAAAACCTGGGAATCATCCTGCGTCCTCAATGACGTACTTGGCTATCCGTTAATCCATGTATTGCGGCGCGGTTACCGACGCTGTCGGGCGCTGTGTTCTTCGTAGGCCCGGCTGAATTCGCGGCCGAACAGGTCCTGGAAATCTTCCTGGGCCTCACGGGAAATATTGCTGTAGAGCTCGGTGAACTGCTGCCAGTACTGGGCCTGGCGCGAGCCGTTGAAGAGGCTCGACAGCCCGCCGGGCTTACCCATGCGCTCTTCCAGTTGCGCCGGTTCGAAGCGGCTGAGCAGGTGTTTGATCGCCGCCTCCACGCCGGCCATCACCGCCAACTGGTGCGCGCGCAGGTCGTTGAAACTGTCGCGCACGGCGAGGTCCGGCGCCATAAACGCCTGGTTGCCGTGACGTAGTAACAGCAGTAACGCTTCGTCGACATTCGGGGCGAATTTCAACGGATTGTTTTCCGCGGGCTGGATCATCGTCTGCTGCATGCGGAACTCACCCTTGAGGCTGGCGCGGGCACGCAACACGTCGATCAGGCCTTCGACCATCAAGCGGTAGCTGCGGCCGATGCTCTCCATCTGGGCCTCAGCCTGAGCCTTGTCCAGGCGCAGTTGATCAAGGCCCGCGCCGCGCAGGAAGGCTTGCAGAAGGTCGGGTTGCTGGTTGTCCGCCACGGGGAGCACGGGCTCGACCACGGGTGGCGGCAGGATGACTGGCGCTGATGGTATTGGTGGTGGTGGTGCACTGGTCACCGGTGCAGGCGCGTCGCCAAACAGGTCCCAATCCTCGGGGATCACCGCGCCTGACGCCACAGGCGCCTGTTCCACCGGCACGCTGACCGGCGTTGGCGGGCGGAAATCGTGTTGCTCGCTGGGCACGTGGTCCGCCACGGTCGGTGGCGGCACGGTGGTGGGGCTGAGGAAATCAAACAGATCCGGCAGCGTATCCATCGAGGATGCACCCTGGAATTGCGGGGCGATCACCGGCACAGGTGTGGACGGGCTCACCACGGCGCCCATCAGCGCTTCAAAGCTGTTGGGTGATTCGCCGGCAAACGGCTGGCTTGCAACAGCCTGTACGTTGAAATCGATACGCGCCTGGATCTCGTAATCGCCGATACGGATCAACTCGCCATCCTGCAACGGCTCGCTGTTGCCCCGACGCATACGAACACCGGCTTTTACCAACTCCACACCATTAGTACTGTTATCGGTCAGGTAATAACGACCGTCTTTGTATTGAATAACGCAATGTTGCGAGGAGACCAGGCGCTCTGGGTCAGGCAGTACCCAATCATTATCCGAGCTGCGGCCGATAGCCATCGAGCCCTGATTGATGGACTTTTCGGAGCACTGCCCAGGGGTAATCTTGTGATAACTAGTGATAGTCAAACACAGCGACATCTTGTCTCCTTGCTGATACTTCGCGCGCGGTCGATTCCCGGGACAGCGCTTCCCGGGATATCCCCATCCGGTCGAGCAGTCGACCGTCCAAACCTGCCAATGTCAGCATGATCGCTGATCTTAACTGGCCTCTATGACAAAAATCCTGCCCCGGTGCGTCGTTCGACCCGCCAGTCGCACAGGTTGTTAAACACCGCACATCTGTCACACAGGGCGAATAGCTTACCTTGACAAGGCATAAGTACTACACCAAAAATGCACAACTTCTTGCACACCAATGATGGCACATTAGTAGCATTGTGCTTATATGACCAAGAAAACATGCAAAGTTCCTTGCGCAACTAATGCATGAACTGCCCGTCATCTTAACGGGCTGATAGGGAGATCGATTTCAGTGGATGTGCCGTTGCTGCTCACCGCCGTTTCCGCAACTTCGCCCTGTGGCGAAGACATGGAGTATGACGCGCAATTTCTCCAACTGGAGCGTGATGCCAGAGGCCAGCCCGAGCGCAGCATGGGCGACTCCGTCCTGCCCGCCGAACCGCCGGAATGGCGCAGCATCCAGCAGCAAAGCCTGGACTTGCTGGCGCGCAGCAAAGACTTGCGCATCACCCATTTCCTGCTGCAAAGCTCCCTCGCACTCCAAGGCGTGGCCGGCCTGGCCGAAGTCCTCACGCTGATCAACGCGTTGCTGCGCGACTACTGGGCCGACCTGCACCCGCGCCTGGACGCCGACGACGATAACGACCCCACCGTGCGCATCAACGCGCTCACGGGCATGACCTGCGACACCAACATTCGCCTGCTGCGCGAGAGCATCCTCACGCGCTCGCGCACCTTCGGTCCCGTGAGCCTGCGCGCGGCGCTCAATGCCAGTGGCCTGCTGAGCTTCCCCGATGAGCAACTCGGCGCCCAGCAACTCAACGCCGCATTCCTCGACAGCGACCCCGAGCACCTGCAAGCCACCCGCGACGCCTTGAGTGCAGCGCGTGCGGCGTGCGAAGCCATCGAGCAACAAGTCAATGAGCAGGTCGGTTCCGCCCAGGGCGTGGACCTCACGGCCTTGAAGCAACCGCTCAAGCAGGCGTTGCAGATACTCAATCAAGCGGTGCCGGGCAGCGACAGCAGCAGTGAATCCGAGGCGGTCAGTGACGACCATGCCCCCTCGGTCGATTTCGCCCCCGCCCCCGCCGCACCACGCCCGGCCGGTGATATCGCCAGCCGCGATGACGTGTTGCGCAGCCTCGACAAGATTCTTGCGTACTACACCCGGCACGAGCCCTCGAGCCCGCTGCCGGTGCTGTTGAACCGGGCGAAAAATCTGGTGCACGCCGACTTCGCGGCCATCGTGCGCAATCTGATTCCCGATGGCATGTCCCAATTTGAAAACCTGCGCGGCCCGGACGGCGAGTAAACCGCCCGACTGTGCAGTAACAACACCGTCGCTAAGCGACCAGGAGCAGCAACGTGGCGAAGCAAAGTTCTCAGAAATTCATCGCGCGCAACCGCGCGCCTCGAGTGCAGATCGAGTACGACGTCGAGCTTTACGGCGCCGAGAAAAAGGTCCAGCTGCCCTTCGTGATGGGTGTGATGGCCGACCTCGCCGGCAAGCCTGCCGAGCCGTTGGCGCCGGTGGCCGACCGCAAGTTCCTTGAAGTGGACGTCGACAACTTCGACTCGCGCCTCAAGGCCATGCAGCCGCGCGTGGCGTTCCACGTACCCAACGAGCTGACCGGCGAAGGCAACCTGAGCCTGGACATCACCTTCGAAAGCATGGACGACTTCAGCCCGGCCGCCGTGGCCCGCAAGGTCGACTCGCTGAACCAGTTGCTCGAAGCCCGTACCCAGTTGGCCAACCTGCTGACCTACATGGACGGCAAGACCGGCGCTGAAGAAATCATCATGAAGGCGATCAAGGACCCGGCACTGCTTCAGGCACTTGCCAGCGCGCCCAAGCCTGCAGGGGACCAGTAATCATGACCGACAATACCGTTCGCGAAGGCGCGCTGAACCTGGGCGCTACCGAAGAAACCAGCGAGTTCGCATCCTTGCTGATGCAAGAATTCAAACCCAAGACCGAGCGTGCCCGCGAAGCCGTGGAAACCGCTGTGCGCACCCTGGCCGAACAGGCCCTGGCACAGACCGACCTGGTGTCCAATGACGCGATCAAGTCGATCGAATCGATCATCGCCGCCATTGACGCCAAGCTGACCGCCCAGGTCAACCAGATCATCCATCACCCGGATTTCCAGCAACTGGAAAGCGCCTGGCGTGGCCTGCATTACCTGGTCAACAACACCGAGAGCGATGAGCAACTCAAGATTCGCGTGCTCAACATCGCCAAGCCGGAACTGCACAAGACCCTGAAGAAATTCAAGGGCACCGCGTGGGACCAGAGCCCGATCTTCAAGAAGATGTACGAAGAAGAATACGGCCAGTTCGGCGGCGAGCCCTACGGCTGCCTGGTAGGCGACTATTACTTCGATCAGTCGCCACCCGACGTGGAACTGCTGGGGGAGCTGTCGAAAGTCTGCGCCGCCATGCACTCGCCGTTCATCGCCGCGGCCTCGCCGACCGTGATGGGCATGGGCTCGTGGCAGGAACTGTCGAACCCGCGCGACCTGACCAAGATCTTCACCACCCCGGAATACGCCGGCTGGCGTTCGCTGCGTGAATCGGAAGACTCGCGCTACATCGGCCTGACCATGCCGCGCTTCCTGGCGCGCCTGCCGTACGGCGCCAAGACTGACCCCGTGGAAGCCTTCGCCTTCGAAGAAAACACCGACGGCGCCGACAGCTCCAAGTACACCTGGGCCAACGCCGCGTACGCGATGGCGGTGAACATCAACCGCTCGTTCAAGCACTACGGCTGGTGCTCGCGCATCCGTGGCATCGAGTCCGGCGGCGAAGTGGAAAACCTGCCGGCGCACACGTTCCCCACCGATGACGGTGGCGTGGACATGAAGTGCCCGACCGAAATCGCCATCAGCGACCGCCGTGAAGCGGAACTGGCGAAAAACGGTTTCATGCCGCTGCTGCACAAGAAAAACACCGACTTCGCCGCGTTCATCGGCGCGCAGTCGTTGCAGAAGCCGGCCGAATACGACGACCCGGACGCCACCGCCAACGCCAACCTGGCCGCGCGCCTGCCGTACCTGTTCGCCACGTGCCGTTTCGCGCATTACTTGAAGTGCATCGTGCGCGACAAGATCGGTTCCTTCAAAGAGAAGGACGAGATGCAGCGCTGGTTGCAGGACTGGATCCTCAACTACGTCGACGGCGACCCTGCGCACTCCACCGAGACCACCAAGGCCCAGCACCCATTGGCGGCTGCCGAAGTGATCGTGGAAGAAGTGGAAGGCAACCCGGGTTACTACAACTCCAAGTTCTACCTGCGCCCGCACTACCAGCTTGAAGGGCTGACGGTGTCGCTGCGCCTGGTATCGAAGTTGCCTTCGGCGAAAAGCGCTTAAGTAATTTGCTCGCTCGTTCCCACGCTCCGCGTGGGAAGGCCGCCCGGGACGCTCCGCGTCCCAATGACGCAGAGCGTCACAGGATGCGTTACCACGCAGAGCGTGGGAACGATCACCAAATCAAGTGGCCCGTGCCACACAGGGAGAAATCATGGCTGTTGATATTTTCATCAAGATCGGCGACATCAAGGGCGAGTCCATGGACAAGGCCCACAAGGACGAAATCGACGTACTGAGCTGGAGCTGGGGCATGGCCCAGTCCGGCAACATGCACGTCGGCGGTGGCGGTGGCGCGGGCAAGGTGAATATCCAGGACCTGTCGCTGACCAAGTACGTCGACAAGGCTTCGCCCAACCTGATGATGCACTGCGCCAGCGGCAAGCACATCGACAAGGTCAAGCTGACCGTGCGCAAGGCCGGTGGCGAAAGCCAGGTCGAGTACATGGTGATCAACCTGGAAGAAGTACTGGTCACGTCCCTGAGCACCGGCGGTTCGGGCGGCGAAGATCGCCTGACCGAGAACGTCACCCTGAACTTTGCCCAAGTGATGGTCGACTACCAGCCGCAAAAAGCCGACGGCACCAAAGACGGCGGCCCGATCAAGTTTGGCTGGAACATCCGTTCCAACACCAAGCGCTGATAACTCTGGTGGCCGTGGCTGCGCGCCACGGCCCCAGGGATTCTGTTCCTCTCGCAACCCGTCCGTGGAGCTGCTTTGGTGGTAACTGAAATCGCTTCCCGCGACCGTCTGCAACCGTCCCTGCTGGACCGGTTGACCGACGACGACCCAACCAATCCCAAGGAAAGCGCCGACAAACGCGTGCTGTCCCTGACCCAATTGAAAGCCTCGGTCCTGCGCGACCTGGCGTGGCTGCTCAACACCACCTCGTTGCTCGATGCCGATGCGACGTTGCACACCCCGGCCGGCACCTCGGTGGTCAATTACGGCCTGCCGGCGCTGGCGGGCAACAGCGTTTCCAGCGTGGATATCAAGGCGCTTGAAGCGCTGATCTACCAGGCTATCGCCACCTTCGAACCGCGCATCCTGCGCCATACCCTGCGGGTCAAAGCCCGTGTCGGCCAAGGCGAGATGAACCACAACGCCCTGAGTTTCGAGATTGAAGGCGATCTGTGGGCGCAGCCGGTGCCGTTGCGCCTTTTGCTGCAAACCGACCTGGACCTGGAGTCCGGCCACGTACGCGTGGTGAATGCCGACCAGCGGAGGCGCCCATGAACCCGCGCCTGCTGGAGCTGTACAACCAGGAACTGCACCATGTGCGCGAAAGCGCCGCCGAGTTCGCCAAGGAATACCCGAAGATCGCCAGTCGGCTGACCCTGTCCGGCATGGACTGCGCCGACCCCTACGTCGAACGTTTGCTTGAGGGCTTCGCCTACCTTACGGCCCGCGTGCAGCTCAAGCTCGACGCCGAGTACCCGACCTTTACCCATAACCTTCTGGAAATCGCCTACCCGCACTACCTGGCGCCCACCCCGTCGATGACGGTGGTGCAGTTGCAGACCGATCCGGACGAAGGCTCCCTGAGCAGCGGTTTTCCCCTGCCCCGCGACACGGTATTGCGTGCGGCATTGGGCCGCGAAACCCAGACCTGCTGCGAGTACCGCACCGCGCACCCGGTGACGTTGTGGCCGTTGCAAGTCAGCAGCGCCGAATACTTCGGCAACCCCGCCGCCGTGCTCGGGCGCCTGGCCGCCAGCGAGCCGAAGGCCAAGGCCGGCCTGCGCCTGACCCTGCGCACCGGCGCCGAGCTGCCGTTCAACAGCCTCGACCTGGACAACCTGCCGTTGTACCTCAGCGGCGCGGACGAACAACCGTTTCGCCTCTACGAACAATTGCTGGGCAATGCCTGCGCGGTGTTTGCGCGCAAGCCTGGCGGTGACTGGGTGGAGCGCTTGCCGCCGGACGCGCTGCGCTCGCGCGGTTTCGACGACGCGGATGCAGCCATGCCGGTGGTAGCGCGGGCGTTCCAGGGCTATCGCCTGCTGCAGGAATACTTCGCCCTGCCCCACCGCTTCCTGTTCGTCGAGTTCGCCGAGCTGAGCCGCGCGGTCAAACGCTGCGACGGCCAGGAGCTGGAATTGATCGTGTTGTTCGACCGCCACGAGCCGAGCCTGGAAGGCAGTGTCGGCGCGGCGCAGTTCCTGCCGTTCTGCACCCCGGCGATCAACCTGTTCCCCAAGCGCGTGGACCGCATCCATTTGTCCGACCGGGTCAACGAACACCATGTGATCGCCGACCGCACGCGGCCGATGGATTTCGAGATCCACTCCCTGACCGGCCTCACCGGCCACGGCACCGGGCCCGAGCAGCCGTTTTTGCCGTTCTACGCGGTGCGCGATCCGTCGCGCTACGGCCGCGACCGCGCCTATTACACCGTGCGCCGCGAACCGCGTGTGCTGTCCAGCGACCAGCGCCGCAACGGGCCGCGCTCGACGTATGTGGGCAGCGAGACCTTTGTCAGCCTGGTGGACAGCGCGCAAGCGCCGTACCGCCATGACCTGCGCCAACTCGGCGTGACCGCGCTGTGCACCAACCGCGACTTGCCGTTGTTCATGACCGTGGGCAATGGCAAGACCGACTTCACCCTGGCCGACAGTGCGCCAGTATTGGCCGTGCGTTGTGTGGCAGGCCCAAGCCGTCCGCGCCCCAGCCATGCCCATGATGCGAAGGCCTGGCGCCTGATCAGCCAGCTCTCGCTCAATTACCTGTCCCTGAGCGAACAGGGCCAGGGCGCCGGCGCCTTGCGCGAACTGCTGCGCCTGTACGGCGACAGCAACGACGCCGCCCTGCAATTGCAGATTGAAGGCCTGCGCGAAGTCAGCAGCAAAGCCGTGACCCGGCGCCTGCCGATGCCCGGCCCGATCGTGTTTGGACGCGGCCTGGAGATCACCCTGGAATTCGATGAAAACGCGTTTCGCGGCACCGGCGTGTTCCTGCTCGGTGCCGTACTGGAACGCTTCCTGGCACGCTACGTGTCGATCAACAGTTTTACCGAGACGGTGATCCGTACCACCGAACGCGGCGAGATCAAGCGATGGAAAGCCAAGCCCGGACGTCGTCCGACCCTGTGAGTACCTTGGATGCGATGCACCAAGAGCCCTGGGAATACGATTTCTTCCAGGCGCTGCGGCGTATCGAATGCGAAGCGCCGCAACTGCCGCGCCTGGGCCATTCCCTGCGCCTGGCGGATGACCCGCTGCGCCTGGGCCAGCAGGCCGATTGCACCTTCGCGCCGGCCACCCTGGCCTCGGTCGCCCCCGGCGGCGACGGCAAGCCGGCGCGGCTGGAACAATTCTTTTTCGGCCTCGGCGGCCCCAACGGCCCGCTGCCGCTGCATATCACCGAGTACGTGCGCGAGCGCCAGCGCAACCATGCCGACAGCACCAGCAAACAGTTCCTGGACGTGTTCCATCATCGCCTGCTCAGCCTGTTCTACCGGGCCTGGGCCGAAGCGCGGCCGACGGTCAGCCATGACCGCCCGGACGATGACTACTGGTCCGCACGCCTCGCCGCCTTGAGTGGCCGCGGGATGCCGAGCCTGCTCAACCAGGGGCTCATCCCGGACACGGCGAAGCTGCATTACAGCGGCCACCTGTCGGCGCAAACCCGCTATCCGGACGGTTTGAAGGCCATCCTTAGCGAGTACTTCGGCCTGCCGGTGCAGATCGAAGAGTACGTCGGCCAATGGCTGGAGCTGCCCGAGCGCAGCCGCGTCGGCGTGAGCGCCAACCGCCTGGGCATGGACTTTTGCCTGGGCAGTTTCGTGTGGGACCGCCAGCACAAATTCCGCATCCGCCTGGGCCCGCTCACGCTGGATGACTACATGGGCATGTTGCCCGGCCACCAGCCGTTCAACGAGTTGGTAGCGTGGGTGGCCGAGTACCTGGGCCATGAATTGGACTGGGACCTTAACCTGGTACTGCAACAACCCGAAGTCCCGGCGCTGCAACTCAACGGCCAGTTCCGCCTGGGCTTCAACACCTGGCTCGGCCAACCCGCGCATGACGCCAACGACCTAATCCTGGCCCGGCACTACGCCGATCAAGCCACCACCTCAAGGAATCCAGAGCATGGGTGAAATCAGTCGCGCCGCACTGTTCGGCAAACTCAACAGCGTGGCCTACAAGGCCATCGAAGCCGCCACCGTGTTCTGCAAACTGCGGGGCAACCCCTATGTGGAGCTGGCTCACTGGTTCCACCAGTTGCTGCAACTGCAGGACTCGGACCTGCACCGCCTGATCCGGCAGTTCAACCTGGAGCCGGCGCGCCTGGCCCGCGACCTGACCGAAGCCCTGGATCGTCTGCCGCGCGGCTCGACCTCGATCACCGACCTGTCCTCCCACGTGGAAGAAGCCGTGGAGCGCGGCTGGGTATACGGCAGCCTGATGTTCGGCGAAAGCCAGGTGCGCACCGGTTACCTGGTGCTCGGTATCTTGAAGACGCCGAGCCTGCGCCATGCGCTGCTGGGCTTGTCTGCCGAGTTCGACAAGATCAAGGCCGAAGCCCTGAGCGAGCGGTTTGACGAATATGTCGGCGACTCGCCGGAAAACGCCCTGAGCGCCAGCGATGGTTTCAACGCCGGTGCAGTGCCGGGTGAAGCCAGTGGTGCGATGGCGCCGAGTGCGATGGGCAAGCAGGAGGCGCTCAAGCGTTTTACCGTCGACCTGACCGAGCAAGCTCGCAGCGGCAAGCTCGACCCGATCGTGGGCCGTGACGAAGAGATCCGCCAACTGGTGGATATCCTTATGCGTCGTCGCCAGAACAACCCGATCCTCACCGGTGAAGCCGGCGTGGGCAAGACCGCCGTGGTCGAAGGTTTTGCCTTGCGCATCGTCGCCGGTGACGTGCCGCCCGCGCTCAAAGACGTGGAATTGCGCAGCCTTGACGTAGGCCTGCTGCAAGCCGGCGCCAGCATGAAGGGCGAGTTCGAACAACGCCTGCGCCAGGTGATCGAAGACGTGCAGGCCTCGCCCAAGCCGATCATCCTGTTTATCGACGAAGCCCACACCCTGGTGGGTGCCGGCGGTGCCGCCGGCACGGGCGATGCGGCCAACCTGCTCAAGCCCGCCCTCGCCCGTGGCACCTTGCGAACCGTGGCCGCCACCACCTGGGCCGAGTACAAGAAGCACATCGAAAAAGACCCGGCGCTGACTCGTCGTTTCCAGGTGGTGCAGGTTGCCGAGCCGTCGGAGGACAAGGCGCTGCTGATGATGCGCGGTGTGGCCTCGACCATGGAAAAACACCACCAGGTGCAGATTCTCGACGAAGCCCTGGAAGCCTCGGTGAAGCTGTCCCACCGCTACATTCCGGCGCGCCAGTTGCCGGACAAATCCGTGAGCCTGCTGGACACCGCCTGCGCCCGCGTCGCCATCAGCCTGCACGCGGTGCCGGCCGAAGTCGACGACAGCCGCCGTCGTATCGAAGCACTGGAAACCGAGCTGCAGATCATCGCCCGCGAACATGCCATCGGCATTGCGATTGGCGCGCGTCAAACCAACAGCGAAGCGTTGCTGACGGCCGAGCGTGAGCGTCTGGCCATGCTGGAAAGCCGCTGGGCCGAAGAGAAAGCCCTGGTGGATGAGCTGCTCGCCACGCGTGCGACCTTGCGTGAAAAAGCCGGCGTGGTGGACAGCGGCAGCGATGCATTGCGCACGCAACTGGTCGACCTGCAACAACGCCTCACCGCGCTCCAGGGCGAAACGCCGCTGATCCTGCCCACCGTGGATTACCAGGCCGTGGCCTCGGTGGTCGCCGACTGGACCGGCATTCCGGTCGGGCGCATGGCGCGCAATGAACTGGAGACGGTGCTCAACCTCGACCAGCACCTGAAAAAACGCATCATCGGCCAGGACCATGCCTTGCAGATGATCGCCAAGCGCATCCAGACCTCGCGCGCCGGCCTCGACAACCCGAGCAAGCCGATTGGCGTGTTCATGCTGGCCGGCACCTCCGGCGTGGGCAAGACCGAAACCGCCCTGGCGCTGGCCGAAGCCATGTATGGCGGCGAGCAGAACGTCATCACCATCAACATGAGCGAGTTCCAGGAAGCTCACACCGTGTCCACCCTCAAGGGCGCGCCGCCGGGCTATATCGGCTACGGCGAAGGCGGCGTGCTGACCGAGGCGGTGCGGCGCAAACCCTACAGCGTGGTGCTGCTGGACGAGGTGGAAAAAGCTCACCCGGACGTGCATGAAATCTTCTTCCAGGTATTCGACAAAGGCGTGATGGAAGACGGCGAAGGCCGGGTGATCGACTTCAAGAACACCCTGATCCTGCTCACGACCAATGCCGGTACCGAGCTGATTTCCCAGGTTTGCAAAGACCCGGCGAACATCCCGGAGCCGGAAGAAATCGCCAAGGCCCTGCGCCAGCCGCTGCTGGAGATCTTCCCACCGGCACTGCTCGGCCGCCTGGTGACCATTCCGTACTACCCGCTGAGCGACGAGATGCTCAAGGCGATCACCCGCCTGCAACTGAACCGCATCAAGAAGCGCGTGGAGAATACCCACAAAGTCGCCTTCGACTACGACGACGCGGTGGTCGACCTGATCGTCTCGCGTTGCACCGAGACCGAAAGCGGCGGGCGCATGATCGACACCATCCTCACCAACAGCCTGCTGCCGGACATGAGCCGTGAATTCCTCACGCGCATGCTCGACGGCAAGGCACTGGCGGGGGTTCGTATCAGCAGCCGGGATAATGAATTGCACTACCAGTTCAACGATTGACCTGACGGAAATCCGATCAAAATTGTGGGAGCGGGCTTGCTCGCGAAAGCGGTGTGCCAGTCACCGGATGCACCAACTGATACACCGCATTCGCGAGCAAGCCCGCTCCCACATTTGGATTCGGTTCCTCCAGTTATTACGCAATTTACGGGTTAACCGATGCTATTCAACCAAGCCTCACGCCTGGCCAAGATCACCAGCCCCCTCGGGCCGGATGTGCTGTTGCTCAATGAAATGGGCGGCGGTGAAGAGCTGGGCCGGCTGTTCAACTACGAGCTGCAACTGACGTCCCTGGACGCCAACATCGACCTCAACCAGTTGCTCGGCAAGCCCATGAGCGTGGGCCTGCAACTGGCGGACGGCGGTGAACGGCACTTCCACGGCATCGTCGCGCGCTGCAGCCAGAACATCGACCAGGGCCAGTTCGCCAGTTACCAGGTGACGCTGCGCCCGTGGTTGTGGCTGCTGAGCCGCACCTCGGACTGCCGGATTTTCCAGAACCTGAGCATCCCGCAGATCATCAAGCAGGTGTTCCGCGACCTGGGCTTTTCCGACTTCGAAGACGCGCTGAGCCGCCCGTACCGCGAGTGGGAATATTGCGTGCAGTACCGCGAGACCAGCTTCGATTTCGTCAGCCGGCTGATGGAACAGGAAGGCATCTACTACTTCTTCCGCCATGAGCAGGACCGCCATGTGCTGGTACTGGCCGACGCCTACGGCGCCCACACCACCGTGCCGGGCTACGCGTCGATCCCGTATTACCCCAAGGACGAGCAGCAGCGCGAACGCGACCACATGCACAACTGGCACCTGGCGCAGGAAGTGCAGCCGGGCTCGCTGGAGCTCAACGACTACGACTTCCAGCGCCCCAGCGCCAGCATCGACGTGCGTTCGGCCATGCCGCGCCCGCACACCGCCGGCGACTACCCGCTGTACGACTACCCCGGCACCTACGTGCAAAGCGAGGACGGCGAACACTATGCGCGCACCCGCATCGAGGCCCTGCAAACCCTGCACGAACAAATCGAGTTCGCCGGCAATGCGCGGGGCCTGGGCTCGGGCCACCTGTTCAGCCTGACCGGCTTCAGTCGCCAGGACCAGAACCGCGAGTACCTGATTGTTGGCTGCCGCTACTACATCGTCCAGGAAAGCCTGGAAACCGGCGGCGGCTCGGGTTCGGCGCAGTTCGAAAGCAGCCTCACCTGCATCGACGCCCAGCAAAGCTTCCGCCCGCTGCCCAGCACGCACCGGCCTATCGTCAAAGGCCCACAGACAGCGCTGGTGGTCGGCCCCAAAGGCGAAGAAATCTGGACCGACCAGTACGGCCGCGTGAAAGTGCACTTCTACTGGGACCGCCACGATCAATCCAACGAAAACAGTTCGTGCTGGATCCGCGTGTCGCAATCCTGGGCCGGCAAGAACTGGGGCTCGATGCAGATCCCACGGATCGGCCAGGAAGTGATTGTGAGTTTCCTTGAGGGCGACCCCGACCGGCCGATCATCACCGGCCGGGTCTACAACGCCGAGCAGACGGTGCCTTACGACCTGCCGGAAAACGCGACCCAGAGCGGCATGAAGAGCCGCTCAAGCAAGGGCGGCACGCCGGCCAACTTCAATGAAATCCGCATGGAGGACAAGAAGGGGTTGGAGCAGTTGTATATCCATGCCGAGCGCAATCAGGACATCGTGGTGGAGGTGGATGAAAGCCACTCTGTCGGGCATGACCGTAACAAAAGCATCGGCCACAACGAGACGGTGACCATCGGCAACAACCGCCTGCGCATCGTCAAGCAGGAAGACATTCTCTCGGTAGGCCAGCGCAAGACCGACAGCATCAGCCAGAGCTACGTGATCGAGGTGGGTGAAAACCTGCGCCTGGTCTGCGGCGAAAGCATCCTGGAGCTGAACGCCAGCGGTCAGATCAACCTCACCGGCGTGCAAATCAGTTTCTATGCCAGCGGCGACGCCGAGTTCAATACCGGCGGCGTACTGCACCTGAACAACGGTGGCGGCGCTGGCGCCACACCTGATGGCCAGGGCGTGAAAGCCAGTATCGACGCCAATATCAAAGCTGCGTTCCCCACGCCTAAAAGCTCCTGACGAGACCTGTTTGCCATGACGTATCGAATCAACGAATTTCAGTTTCAATTGCCTGCCGGCGAGCTGCAGGACGCCACAATCAACATCCTAAAGTTCCCCGAGCTGGGCACGTCCCTGATCGTCAGCCGCAGCCTGCTCGCCGAGGGTGAAACCCTGCACAGCAATTTCAATGACCAGCTCCAGCGTCTGGAAAAACAGGTGCAGGAGTTGCGTTATCAACCGGGCGTGGATGTGCGTTTGGGCGCGGCGCAGGAAGTCGAAGGCATCGAGTTACGCAGCCAGTTCAACAAGGGCAATGACAAGGTGTTCCAGTATCAGCTGGCGTTGGTGATACCGGGTACGCGCAAGATGCTTGCCCTGAGTTACGTGAAGGCGGACAAGCTGGGGGATGCCGAGGCGGCGCACTGGGCGCTGATCAAGCAGTCTTTGTCGTTCGACGCGCCACAGTGATGAGCACCTGCGATGTCTGACGCGCTCTGGGCGGCACGCCTGGGCGACGGGTTATCTCATACTAGCGTCATGGCCGATATCCTCGGCGGTGTGCTGGAGGTCGCAGCCAATGTGGCGATTACCGCGCTTGCAACCGCGGCGGTCGTGGCTGCCACCGGCATAACGGTCGCCACCGGTGGGCTCGGCGCGTGCGTGCTGGGCGCCGTGGTCGGGGTGATTGTTGGTGTGGCCATGAGCAAGACCGGGGCTGATAAAGGCTTGAGCGCCATGTGCGAGGGTATCGGGAATGCGCTGTTCCCCCCCTCGGTAATGGCGACGATCACCAGCGGGTCCACGAACACCCTGATCAATTCAACGCCGGCCGCGCGAGCGGCCGGTGCCGTGCCGTCGCATGCTGCCCCCTCGGGCACCGAAGCCGAAGAGCCCGAGGCGGAACCCAGCGAAGAGCCCACCTACCTGGATATGGCCAAAGGGTTCTTCTCGCAGATGTGGCGCCCCACCGTTGCCACGCCAGCGCCCGGCGCCGTTCCCAAGCCGCTGGACCTGGTGGTGTGCACGAAGCACCCGCCGATGCCGCCGCAATTTCTGGCCGAAGGTTCGGAAAAAGTCACGGTCAACGGCCAGCCCGCCGTACGTAGCGGCGACCGTAGCACGTGCGACGCAACCGTCGTGTCCTCGGGGCTGATCTCGCCAAACGTCACCATCGGCGGTGGCTCAGTGGTGGTGCGAGAAATTCGCAGCGGGAAAACACCCGGCGTGGGGCTGGCTGTCACCGCCCTGATGATGCTCAAGGGAGGCAAGGGAAAGTTCCTCAGCAACCTGCCTTGCATGCTGCTGGCGGGTGTCAATTCTTTCGTGGTCAGCCAGGCGATGGGCGCCTTGGCCAACGCGACTATGGGCTCATCCAACCCGGTGCATGCCAGTACCGGCGCCAAGGTTCTCGGTGGCCCTGAAGAATTGGATTTTGCCCTGCCCGGTATCATGCCGATCGACTGGCAGCGCTTCTACAACAGTCGGGACGAGCGACGCGATGGCCTGTTCGGTGCGGGCTGGAGCGTATCCTACGAGGTCAGCGTAGAACTGCTGCCGCACCCCGAGGGCGGTGAGCAGCTGCGCTATATCGACGAGCAGGGACGGCGTATCGACATGGGGTCTGTCCCCTTGGGTGGCGCGGTATTCAGTGCCGGCGAAGGTCTCAGTGTCAGACGCCACCTGAGCGGCCAATTGTTGATCGAAAGTGCCGACGGCCTGTATCGGTTGTTCGAGCCCACGCCACAGGATGCCTCGCTGCTTCGCCTGAGCCAGCTGGGTGACCGCAACGACAACCGTATTTACCTGGACTATGACGACAGCGGCCGGTTGCAACATTTGCGGGACAGCTTTGACTTGGTAAAGGTCGAGCTGACCTATGACGTCACCTGGCAGCGCCGCGTCAGCCGAATTGATCGGCTGTACCCCGACGAGCAGCGCGAAGTGCTGGTGCACTACAGCTATGACAGCCAAGGTGACCTGGCGTCCGTGTGCCAATCCGACGGGCAGGTCAAGCGCCGGTTCGCCTGTGACGGCGGGCGGCGCATGGTCGAGCACCAATTACCCACAGGTTTGCGATGCTTTTACCAGTGGGCCCTGGTAGATGATCGGGAATGGCGCGTGGTGCGGCATTGGACCGACGCGGGCGACACCTACCAGTACCACTATGAGCTGGACGCCGGCATTACGCGCATTACCGACGGCCTGGGACGAGTGAGCACTCGCCGCTGGGATCGGCAGCACCAGATCCTCGAAGCCACCGATGTGCTGGGACGTACCTGGGCGTTCGAGTGGAATGATGAAAACCAACTGCTGGCTGCCACAGATCCCAATGGCGGCCAATACCACTTCAGCTATGACGAAGCCGGCAATCTGAGCGAAACGCTTGATCCATTGGGGCGCAGCGAATCGACCCTATGGCTGGAACATTGGGCACTGCCGCTGGCGGAAACCGATGCCGCTGGTAACACCTGGCGATACCGCTATGACTCGCGTGGCAATTGCATCAGCGAAACCAACCCGGCCGGACACATCACGGCCTACCGTCATGATGCACACGGTCAGGTCGTGGCGATTATTGACGCCAGTGGCAAACGCAAGACCCTGCGCTGGACACCGCTGGGCCAGTTGAGCGAACACACCGACTGCTCAGGCCTTAGCACTCGCCTGAGCTACTGCAAGCGCGGCCTGCTGCTGGCCAGCACCGACGCGCTCGGTGAGCGCACCGTTTTCAGCTACGACGATCAGGGCAGGATTATCCGCAAGCAACTCCCCGACGGGCGCAGCGAAGAGTACCAACGCGACGCCAGCGGCCAGGTGATTGGCTACAGCGACCCTACAGGCCACACCACGTGCTTCCAGCACACACTCAGCGGCCACTTGCGTCTGCGCATCGATGCCCACGGCCGCCGCGTGGAGTTGAACCATGA
Organism: Pseudomonas sp. SWRI18; assembly: GCF_014268345.1. Taxonomy (NCBI): domain Bacteria; kingdom Pseudomonadati; phylum Pseudomonadota; class Gammaproteobacteria; order Pseudomonadales; family Pseudomonadaceae; genus Pseudomonas; species Pseudomonas sp. SWRI18. Next base: position 237,233 of record NZ_JACCQQ010000001.1, on the reverse strand, counting down.
TGCCTATGGCCGCCTGCAAAGCCTGATCAACGAGAACGGCGAGCGCTATCGATTCGACTGGGACGCGGCCGACCGGTTAACCCAGGAATACCGCCTGGACGGCAGCCTCAAACGCTACGCTTACGATTCGTTGGACAACGTTACCCAGGTGCAGACGTCCGCAGCGCCCGGCACCGAGGCTACCCTTGTTCATGCCCTGGAGCGGGATGCCGCAGGCCGATTGATCGCCAAGAACACGCTGGATGGACGAACCGAATACCGCTACGACGCACTGGATCAAGTGACGGCCATCACTTTCACCGCGCATGATGGTGAACAGCAAACCCTGGGCTTTGGTTACGATGCCCTTGGCCAGTTGATTTTTGAACAGAGTGCAAGCGGCCGCCTGGAGCATCGCTACGACGAATTGGGCAACCTGATCCAGACCCGGCTTCCAGACGGGCGTTGGCTGAACCGGCTGCGATACGGCAGCGGCCATCTGCACCAGGTCAATCTGGATGGGCGGGTCGTCAGTGATTTCGAACGTGACCGGTTGCACCGAGAAGTCCTGCGCACCCAGGGACGTGTCAGCACCCGCAGTGAATATGACCGCAGCGGTCGCCTGCGCGCCCGCGAGCGTCGCCAGCAGGACCAATCGATGCTGGTACCGACAACGCAGACGCGTTTCGGCTATGACGCCAGCGACCAGTTGGTCGAGCGCGTTGACAGTCTGCCTGAGGCGGCACAGCGCCAACTGCTGCACTACGATGCCACCGGACGCATCCTTGCCAGCCAGGACAGCGTCCAAGGGCAACGTGAATCCTTCGCCTACGACCCTGCCGCCAATCTGGTGGACGGACCGGGGTACGTGGCGGGCAACCTTGTACGAACCTACCAGGACAAGCGCTACCGCTACGATGGTTTTGGCCGGATGGTCGAAAAACGCAGCACTCGGCGTGGCCTCCAGCAGTTCCACTATGACGCCGAACAGCGACTGGCCGAGGTGCGCAACGACGATGGTTCTGTCATCAGGATGGCCTACGACCCTCTGGGTCGGCGCATCGCCAAAACCACCTACGACTCAAAGGGCCACCAACAGAGCCAGACGCGCTTTACCTGGGATGCAATGCAGTTGTTGCAAGAGCACCAGGGTGAACGAACCAGCCTTTACATCTATTCCGATGAGGGCTACGAGCCTCTGGCTCGAGTGGACGGCATTGGCGATCAGCAAAAGATCCGCTACTACCACAACGACCTTAATGGCTTGCCCGAGCAACTGTCGGAAAGCGATGGCCATACGGTATGGAACGCGCGTTACGAGGTCTGGGGCAATACCGTCGAGGAAGTTCGCGAGCCCTACTACATTGAAGAGCAGAACCTGCGTTTTCAAGGGCAGTATCTGGACCGGGAGACCGGGCTGCACTACAACACCCTGCGCTTCTACGACCCGGACATCGGTCGCTTCACCACGCCCGACCCTATAGGCTTGGCCGGTGGCTTGAACCTCTATCAGTACGCGCCCAACCCGCTGAGCTGGATTGACCCGCTGGGCCTGATGAAATGCTCGAGCCCGCCCAAGGGCCGCAAAGTCAACCGCACGGTGTACCGGTTCGAGGAACCGGGCCGTATCGGCACGACCTGGCAGGCGCACAAGTGGAATGTGGACTCTCGGCACCGCTACACAGCCAAGGGACTGGGCGGCGTGTATGGCGCCAACTCGCGAAAGACCGCACTGGGCGAAGTCAGCCATTGGGGTGTCGACTTGTCCACGCGAGTGCTGGTCAGTAAAAAGGTGCAGTTAAACAATGTGCTGGACTTGACCCGCGCCGACGTGCGCAAACAATTAGGCGTCTCACTCAAAAGCATTACCGGAAACAAATACACCGAGACTCATCAGATCGGCAAATGGGCAAAAACCAATGGTTATGATGGGATTCTTGCCCCCTCCGCGCGAAACCCGACCGGCAGCAACTTAATATCATTTGCAGGATTCTGAGCATGCCACTTGAAGATGAATACCCCGGTGATGCCGATTGGCAAAGTACAGTAAAGCTATATAAAGAAGACTACCTTGACGAAGACGCCCGTACCCTGGCGCAGGCATTGGGTGGTGATCTGGACTTGGCCGTCGTGCTGCGTGGCAAGCGCGGCCTCAAGGAAGGGCTTTGGTGGATTGAACGCAAAGTGCCTGCACTCGACAACGTGCGTCCTATCGACTGTCTTGAGGACCCACGTTTGATCAGGCGCCTAAGAACCGCTTTGATGAGCATGCCGTAAATACACCAGTATGGCTGACTGCCTGATAATCGAACGTCTCAAGGGAATGCTATGACGTTGAGCAGAACGCGTGTCTGACGCACTTTGGGCTGCCCGCATGGGCGATGCGCTCTCCCACACGTCGATGATGGCCGACATCCTCGGCGGTGTGCTGGAGGTGGCGGCCAATATCGCGATCACGGCCGTGGCGACCGCCGCCGTGGTCGCGGCCACCGGCATTACCGTCGCCACCGGCGGGCTCGGCTGCTTCCTGCTGGGCGCGGTGGTGGGCACGATTGTCGGCCTGGCCATGAGCAAGACCGGGGCGGACAAAGGCCTGACGAAGTTATGCGATAGCTTCAGCAACGCGCTGTTCCCGCCCACGGTGCAGGCCAATATTCTCACCGGTTCCACCGACACCCTGACCAACAACATCCCCGCCGCCCGCGCCGCCGGGGCGATCAGCTCCCATGTCGCGCCGGCCGGTACCGAGCTGGAAAAGCCTGCGCCGGAACCCGAAGCCAGCTATTTGGACATGGCCGAGAGTTTCTTCTCGCAGATGTGGCGTCCGACCGTCGCGACACCGGCGCCCGGTGCCGTGCCCAAGCCGCTGGACCTGGTGGTGTGCATGAAGCACCCGCCGATGCCGCCGCAGTTTCTCGCCGAAGGTTCGGACAAGGTCACGATCAACGGCCAGCCGGCGGTGCGCAGCGGTGATCGCAGCACCTGTGATGCGACTGTGGTGTCGTCAGGGTTGATTTCATCCAACGTGACCATCGGCGGCGGCTCGGTGGTGGTGCGTGAGATTCGCAGCGGCAAGACGCCGGGCGTCGGGCTGGCGGTGACGGCGTTGTTGATGCTCAAGGGCGGCAAGGGCAAGTTCTTCAGTAAGTTGCCGTGCATGCTGATCGGCGGCGCCACTTCGATGGCGGTCAGCAGTGCGATGGGGGCGATGGCCAACGCGGCGATGGGTTCGTCGAATCCGGTACATGCGGCGACAGGCGCGAAGGTATTGGGCGATGTCGATGAGCTGGATTTCGTGCTGCCCGGCATCTTGCCGATTGACTGGCAACGTTTCTATAACAGCCGTGACGAACGCACCGGCAGTCTGTTCGGGGCTGGCTGGAGCGTGCCGTATGAGGTGTGCGTCGAAGTCCGACCTCATCCCGACGGCGGCGAGACGCTGGTCTACACCGACGAGCAAGGGCGCCCTATCGACATGGGCTCGATTCCCCTGGGCGGCGCGGTGTTCAGTGCCGGTGAAGGGCTTGCCGTGCGGCGGCACCTCAATGGGCAGTTGCTGATTGAGAGTGATGATGGCCTGTACCGTCTTTTTGAACCCTCGCCGACCGATGCATCGTTGTTACGCCTGGTGCAACTCGGTGACCGCAACGACAACCGCATCTTTATTGACTATGACGAGGCAGGACGCCTGGTACGGCTGCGAGATACCTTCGACCTGGTGCAGGTTGAGCTGATTCGCGACCGCGAACAGGTGGTCCAGATCCAACGCCTGTATCCCGATCAGCGCCGCGAAGTACTCGTCAGTTATGGCTACGACGCCGCCGGCAGCCTGGCGCAGGTACGCGATGCCACAGGCCAGGTGCAGCGGCGCTTCAGCTACGACAGCGGGCAGCGCATGGTGGAGCACCAGTTGCCCACCGGGTTGCGATGTTTCTATGAGTGGGCCTTGGTTGAAGGCCTGGAATGGAGGGTTGTCCGGCACTGGACCGATGAGGGCGACACTTACCAGTTCGACTACGACTTGAGCGCAGGCCTTACCCGCATCACCGACGGATTGCAGCGCGTCAGCACCCGGCACTGGAACACGCAGCATCAGATCATTCGTTACAGCGACAACCTCGGCCAGACCTGGCTGTTCGAATGGAACGATGAGCGCCAATTGCTCAGCGCCACCGACCCGCAGGGCGGGCGTTACGAATACAGCTACGACGAATCCGGTAACCTGATCGGCGAAACCGACCCACTGGGCCGCAGCGATTCGACCTTGTGGTTGGAACACTGGGCGTTGCCGCTGGTAGAGACCGACGCAGCCGACAACAGCTGGCAGTATCGCTACGATCCGCGCGGCAACTGCATCGCCGAAACCGATCCGCTGGGCTACGTCACCCGTTACCGCTATGACGCCCATGGCCAGGTCGTGGAAATCATCGACGCCACCGGCAAAAGCAAGAAGCTGCGCTGGAACCCGTTCGGGCAACTGGTCGAGCATATCGATTGTTCGGGTTACCCGACGCGTTTCAGCTACGACGAGCGCGGTTATCTGCAAATCATCACCGATGCACTGGGTGAGCGCACGCAATTCAGCTATGACGCCCAGGGGCGCTTGCTAAGCACTCAATTGCCGGATGGCCGTATCGAGCAGTACCAGCGCGACATCAGCGGTCAACTGCTGGGGTATACCGACCCGGCCGGGCACACCACGCTTTACCAGCACAACCGTCGCGGCCAGGTCAGCCAGCGCACCGACGCCCATGGCCGGCAGGTGCAGTTCGGCTACGACAGCTACGGGCGCCTGCAAGCACTGATCAACGAGAACGGTGAGCGCTATCGGTTTGCCTGGGATGCCGCCGACCGTTTGGTTGAGCAGCAGGACCTGGACGGCAGCGCCAAGCGCTACGACTACGATGCGCTGGATAACGTCACGACGGTGACGGCCGTTCCCGCGCCTTTCGGCAATGGCCTGGCGGTAGTCCCCGAGGCACCGCCCGCCCCCATCGTTCATCGGCTGGAGCGCGATGCCGTCGGCCGGCTGGTTGCGAAAATCACCGACGATGGCCGCACCGAGTACAGCTACGATGCCGTGGACCAGCTCACGGCGGTGACGTTCACCGACCTGCAAGGCAATGCCCAGGCTCTGGGCTTCGCCTACGACGCTCTCGGGCAATTGCTTGGCGAACAGAGTGCGGCCGGCACTCTGCACCACCACTACGACGAACTCGGCAACCTGATCCAGACCCAACTACCCGACGGCCGTTGGCTCAACCGCCTGTACTACGGCAGCGGCCACCTGCATCAGATCAACCTCGACGGCCAGGTGATCAGCGACTTCGAACGCGACCGCCTGCACCGCGAAGTGCTGCGCACCCAAGGCCAGCTCACTACCCGTAGCGAATACGACCGCAGTGGCCGCCTGCGCTCGCGCCAACGCCGCCTCGCCAGTCAGCCATCGTTGATGCCTGCGGCGGCGCAAAAACAGTTCGAGTACGACCCCGCCGACAACCTGATCGGCAAACTCGACCAGCAACCCGCCGCACAACACCGTCAACTGCTGCACTACGACGCCACCGGCCGCATCATCGCCAGCCAGGACAGCCTGCACGGCCAGCGCGAAACCTTCGCCTACGACGCCGCCGCCAATTTGCTCGACAGCCCACAGGCGGGTGCCGGGTTGGTGGTGCATAACAAGCTGCTGACGTATCAGGACAAGCGTTATCGCTATGACGCGTTTGGACGAATGATTGAAAAGCGCAGCGCCAAGCGGGGTGTGCAGCGGTTTGCGTATGACGCTGAAAGCCGCTTGGTTGAAGTGCGCAATGACAACGGCAGCGTGGTCAGAATGGCGTATGACCCGCTGGGGCGCCGGATTGAAAAAACCGAGCATGGCAGCGATGGGTATCTGCTGGGGGAAACGCGGTTTACCTGGGATGGGTTGCGCTTGTTGCAGGAGCATAAACATAGCCAGACCAGTCTTTATGTTTACGAAGATGAAGGCTACGAACCTCTGGCGCGGGTCGATGGCACTGGGCCGCTGCAAAAAATTCGTTATTACCACAATGACCTGAACGGCCTGCCGGAACAACTCACCGAAGACGACGGCCACAGCGTCTGGCAGGCGACCTACCGGGTGTGGGGCAATACGCTGGAGGAAGTGCGCGAGCCTTATTACATTGAAGAGCAGAACCTGCGGTTTCAGGGGCAGTATCTGGATCGGGAGACGGGGCTGCATTTCAACACGTTCAGGTTTTATGATCCGGATGTGGGGCGGTTTACGACGCCGGATCCGATTGGTTTGCTGGGCGGATTCAATCTCTATCAATACACACCCAACCCATTCACGTGGCTGGATCCGCTTGGGCTAAGCTGCTCAAGTGACGCAAAAAAACTTGGCGGACGGCTGGGCAAGGCTCCAAGCAAGGACTATCGAGCACATCACATTGTAATGTCCAACTCAAAAGATATACGCATGCGCTTCCTGAGAAGGCGCATGGACAGGCTCGGTATTGATATAAACCAAAAAGAAAATGGCATATGGCTACCCGTCAATTCAAAATCTCGCCTGCCAAATACCAAAGCCACAGCCCATGCAGGCGAAGGCGTACATGGGAATGCATATAAAAAACATGTGTGGGAGACACTCAAAGGCGCAAAAACAAGGACCGATTTTGAACAAGGACTAAAAACACTCAACTTAGAGCTCGGCGGTGGAAAAACTTTCCCACTGGCAAAATAGGAAAACTTTCATGAAAGAATTTTTGCTTTCAGTACTTAACGAATACAAAGGAAAATATACCGAACTCATATCACACACAGAAAGCACGCATATCAAGAAACAGTGGGGCATGGGCATCATGCCCGCATATAATCCAGCGCCCTACGCGTGCGAGCTGCAAGGATGCACCCCCGGCCGTATACTAAAAAAAAATGCTACTCCCGATAACAATAAGCAGTGCTACTTTTTAGATAACCATGAAAAAATAATAGGCGAAATACAATACGCGAAATATGTGAAACTAAAAAATCAATGGATCGTCTACAGACGATTTTTTCTAAACACACCAGACACTATTATAGAATTGAATTTCGGCAGCGCTTTAGAAGGAAGCTCTGACGCCAACCTTGATTCAGTTGCAATAAGCACACTCGAAAGCGGCCATACGACAGCGCACTATAGCTTGCTCAACACCGGCGAGTATTTCGAAACTTCTTACAAATACGACGCTAACAAAATAACTTCAATCACTGAAAATATATGGCGAGAAAATTTCACCAGTAGAGTTTACGAAGTACAGAACTCGGACGGCACACTCACCATTTACGAAGTCCTGCCGGACAACAGCAGAGTATCGATATATCCGGAGTGCTGATTCCCTCTGAGTCAGAAAAATGAAGGAAGGAGATAGGGGTGGCTGTTGCCTCATCCAATTTACGTGATGACATCGGACGTGAAATCCCAAACAGGCCAAGGCCCCCACAAAAAATGGGCACCCAACCCAGTCGGCGTGCCCATTTTTCCTACCACCCCGCCCCCTACGAGGCGGTAACGCCATCACGCGTTAACAGTATCCTTCAGCGATTTACCCGGCTTGAACGCAACGGTATTACTGGCCTTGATTTTCACAGGCTCACCGGTTTGCGGGTTCTTGCCGGTGCGGGCGCCGCGGTGGCGCTGCAGGAAGGTGCCGAAGCCTACGAGGGTGACGCTGTCCTTGCGGTGCAGGGCGCCGGTGATTTCTTCGAGAACGGCGTTGAGTACGCGGTTGGCCTGCTCTTTGGTGAGATCCGCTTTTTCAGCGATGGCGGCTGCGAGTTCTGGTTTACGCATAAGTGAAGCCTCTTTGACGGTTTTTTGTTGTTATGTCCGTGCCGCTCTCTGACGGAGCGGCGCCCAAAGCGCCGCAGGCTCTACTCTGCGGCAGACGGGAGTGAGGATGGCATGCCGCCGAACGCCGCGCCAGTCTCGCGGCGACCTTTCTAGGGGGAAAAATGTGCTTATTCCGACAGAACGGCCAGTATTTATGCCAACAACGGCGGAAGTTCCTTATTGAGCGCCAGTTTTTCCATCACGGCGCTGCCGGTCAATGCATAACCCAGCAAGCGGCCGCTGCTGTCGCGGCACAGGGCCTTAATGTCGGCGCCCTCGCCCTCAACGCTCCAAACCCCTTCGGTGCCGCGTGGCGGGGGCGAAACCACCAGCGGGCAGACCGGCGTCTTGACGGTCACCGGCATGGGCCCGTAGCTGACGGCGGTGGCATTGCCGGCCAGGGTCTGGGCCAGGGCGCGGGCGCAGGTCATCAGGGGCATGACGTATAGCAGGTTCAAGCCGTCGACCTCAGCGCAGTCGCCCAAGGCATAGATGTTGGCGTGGGAGGTCTTGAGGTGGCGGTCCACCATGATCCCACGATTGGTCTGCAGACCGGCGGCGGCGGCCAGGTCGACACGCGGGCGCAGGCCGATGGCCGAGACCACCAGGTCGCAGGGGATCACTTCACCGTCCGACAAGTGGGCTTCCAGGCCCTGCGCCGTGCGCTGCAGGCGATTGAGCACCGGGCCCAAGTGGAAGCGCGCGCCGAGGCCTTCCAATCCGGCCTGTACCGCGGCGGCGGCGGCCGGGTGCAGCAGGGTCGGCATGACTTGCTCGCACGGCGCCACCAGGTCGATCTCGTAGCCGCCAAGGATCAGGTCGTTGGCAAATTCACAGCCGATCAAACCGGCACCGAGCAACAGCACACGGCGCTTGCCCGCGGCAGCGGCACGAAAGCGCGCGTAGTCTTCAAGGTCGTTGATCGGGAATATCAGCTCCGCCGCATCGCCTTCAACCGGTACACGCACGGTTTCCGCGCCCCAGGCCAGGATCAGGTCGCGGTAGGCCACGGCTTCTTCGCCGATCCACAAGCGTTTGTGGCCGGGGTCGATGCCGCTGACACGGGTGTGGGTACGCACTTGGGCCTTGAGTTGCTCGGCCATGGCGCCAGGTTCGGCCATGCTCAGGCCATCGGCTTCCTTGTTCTTGCCGAAACCGGTGGAGAGCATGGGCTTGGAGTAGGAGCGCCCGTCATCCGCGGTGATCAGCAGCAACGGGGTCTCGCTGTCGAGCTTGCGAAACTCGCGGGCCACGTTGTAGCCGGCCAGTCCTGTGCCGATGATCACGACAGGTGCGTTCATTCCTTTCTCCTTGTAGTACGTGTCTGAAAACCGAAAATCAGCCGATTTCGATCATTTCGAAATCCATTTTGCCCACGCCGCAGTCAGGGCACAGCCAGTCTTCCGGAACATCCTGCCACAGGGTGCCCGGTGCGATTCCGTCATCCGGCCAGCCGTCTTTCTCGTCATAGATCAGGCCGCAGACTACACATTGCCACTTCTTCATTACTTGCTTCCTCAGGTTCCAGGCATCTTGGCCGACGGTCGATAGACCCACGTTGCCGTACGGCTCAGGGCGTTTTGTACTGATCAGGGCCGGCAGATGCAAGCACGATCGACGCAAACAGCCGGTTCGGCCCGGCAAAAACCCGGAACGCCATGGTAAGCTCGCCGCCTCTTTTGCTGCCAATACTGACCCGCCGTGCCGCACTCAATCGTCCTTCCCGATGCTTGCCAATGGCTGCCCCAGAGCCTTCTGACCCCTGCGCCTGCGCCCTTGACCCTCAACTGGCTGTTCAACGAAGACTCGCTGACGCGACGGCTGACGTGGCTCTCCAACGACGGCTTCAGCGTAACGCCGTTGTTCGAGGGCTGGCAGCCGTTGCGCGATGATGAATGCGCCGCCCTGGCCTTGGCGCCGGCCAGTATCGGTTGGGTGCGCGAGGTGTATTTGCGTGGGCACGGCCAGCCCTGGGTGTTCGCCCGCAGTGTGGCGGCGCGCAGTGCCTTGCAGGGCGACGGCTTGCACATGGATGAATTGGGCAGCCGCTCGCTGGGCGAGTTGCTGTTCTGCGACCAGGCGTTCACCCGCCAGGCCATCGAGGTGTGCCATTACCCGCGGCAATGGTTGCCCCCGGCCGATCAGGTCGACGACCTGTGGGCCCGCCGCTCACGTTTCGATCGCGGCCCCCTGAGCGTGCTGGTCGCGGAGATCTTTTTGCCAAGCTTTTGGCATGCGCTGCACGCCCACCCGGAGAACTGCTGATGTACCAGCGTTTGCTTAAATCCCTGAACCGCCTGCACCCCAGGGCCTGGGATTTCATCCAATTGACCCGCATGGACAAGCCCATCGGCATCTACCTGCTGCTGTGGCCGACGTTGTGGGCGCTGTGGATCGCGGGCAAAGGTTCGCCATCCTTGATCAATATCGCGGTGTTCGTGCTGGGCGTGGTGCTGACCCGCGCCGGTGGGTGCGTGATCAATGACTGGGCCGATCGCAAGGTCGACGGCCATGTGAAGCGTACCGAACAGCGTCCGTTGGTGAGCGGCAAGATCAGTTCGAAAGAGGCGCTGGTGTTTTTTGCGGTGCTGATGGGGATCAGTTTTCTGCTGGTGCTGCTGACCAATGCCACCACTATCCTCCTGTCCCTCGGCGGTTTGGCCCTGGCGGCAAGCTATCCGTTCATGAAGCGCTACACCTATTACCCGCAGGTGGTGCTGGGGGCGGCGTTTTCCTGGGGCATGCCGATGGCATTCACCGCCGAGACCGGCAGCCTGCCCGCAGCCGCATGGCTGTTGTATATCGCCAACCTGCTGTGGACGGTGGGCTACGACACCTATTACGCGATGACTGACCGTGACGATGATTTGAAGATTGGGGTGAAATCCACCGCCATTCTGTTTGGCGATGCCGACCGGGTGATCATTCTCACCCTGCAAGGCCTGGCGCTGGTGTGCCTGCTGCTGGCAGGTGCTCGGTTCGAGCTGGGGGGTTGGTTCCACCTGGGGCTGCTGGCGGCGGCTGGCTGCTTTGCCTGGGAGTTCTGGTACACCCGCCACAGGGACCGCATGAAGTGCTTCAAGGCGTTTTTGCACAACCACTGGGCCGGGTTGGCGATATTTGTGGGGATTGTGGTGGATTACGCGTTGCGCTAGGCACCGTTTTTTGTGGTGATTGGGCCGACGCCTTCGCGAGCAAGCCCGCTCCCACATTCGAACGCATTCCAAGGCTGGAACCTGGTCGAATGTGGGAGCGGGCTTGCTCGCGAAGGTCTCAAAGCCGTCGCTTAGTCAGGCTTGATCACATGCCACGCGCCACCCTTGCCATCACCGGTCTTGTCACCGGCCTTTTTGTCATCCTTGTAGGTATAGACCGGCTTACCGTCATAGGCCCATTGGCTGGTCTGGTCATCGCGGGTGATGACCGTCCACTTGCCCGTCGACGTGTCGGTGGACTCAGCCTTCAGCGGCGGCCAGTTGGTCGCGCACTGGTCCTTGCACACTGACTTGCCATCGGCATCCTTGTCGAAGGTGTAGAGGGTCATGCCCTTGTGGTCCACCAGCATTCCGTCTTTAGTCATCGCCGGCTCCGCCGCGAACGCCAGGCCTGGCAGCGTCAACGCCGCCATTACCAGCAGGGCTTTCCAGGAAATCGTGCTGTAAGTCATCGGAGCCTTCCTTTTGTGGTTGTCAGGATTCGGACCCCTAGCGTAGTCCAGAGAGGCGCAGAATGCTCTAGCGACTAAATTACTGTCACACGACTGCAATAATTCCGTTATCTAATGCGGCGCAAGACAGTTAAATGACAAGAGGATTCAGGCAATGGTTGGCAGGAGCATTCTGATTGTTGACGACGAAGCGCCCATCCGCGAGATGATCGCCGTTGCGTTGGAAATGGCCGGCTATGACTGCCTGGAGGCGGAGAACTCCCAGCAGGCCCATGCCATCATTGTCGACCGCAAGCCGGACCTGATCCTGCTGGACTGGATGCTGCCCGGCACCTCCGGCATCGAGCTGGCCCGCCGCCTCAAGCGTGACGAGCTGACCGGAGATATCCCGATCATCATGCTCACCGCCAAGGGCGAAGAGGACAACAAGATCCAGGGCCTGGAAGTCGGTGCCGACGACTACATCACCAAACCTTTTTCCCCACGGGAACTGGTCGCTCGTCTGAAGGCTGTACTGCGCCGCGCCGGTCCGACCGATGGCGAAGCACCCATCGAAGTCGGCGGCCTGCTGCTGGACCCGATCAGCCACCGCGTGACCATCGACGGCACACCCGCCGAGATGGGCCCTACCGAATATCGCTTGCTGCAATTTTTCATGACCCACCAGGAACGCGCCTACACCCGTGGCCAACTGCTCGACCAGGTGTGGGGCGGCAACGTGTACGTCGAAGAGCGTACCGTGGACGTGCATATCCGCCGACTGCGCAAAGCCTTGGGCGAGGCCTATGAGAATCTGGTACAAACCGTGCGCGGCACCGGTTATCGGTTTTCCACCAAAGGCTGAGCCAGCCGATTTGTGCACGTAAGCGCCTGACTTAACAGCTGACAAGGACGCATGTTCAAGTGAATCAAAACTGGCACGGCACCCTGATCCGCCACATGCTTTTGCTGATCACCGGCTGCCTGTTGGTGGGCCTGGTCAGCGGTTATTACGGCTGGAGCCTGGCGGTCGGCATTGGCTTGTACCTGGGCTGGACCCTCAAGCAATTGCTGCGCCTGCATGAATGGCTGCGCCAACACAAACCCGACGAAGCGCCGCCCGACGGCTACGGCCTGTGGGGCGAAGTGTTCGACAGCATCTACCATCTGCAACGCCGCGACCAACGGGTGCGCGGACGCCTGCAAGCGGTGATCGACCGGGTGCAGGAGTCCACCGCCGCGCTCAAGGACGCGGTGATCATGCTCGACAGCGACGGCAACCTCGAATGGTGGAACCGCGCCGCCGAGACCCTGCTGGGCCTCAAGACGCCCCAGGACAGCGGCCAGCCGGTGACCAACCTGGTGCGCCACCCGCGCTTCAAAGAGTACTTCGAGCAGGATAACTACGAAGAAGCCTTGGAAATCCCCTCGCCCACCAATGACCGCGTGCGCATCCAGCTGTACCTGACGCGCTACGGCAACAATGAACACTTGATGCTGGTGCGCGACGTCACCCGCATCCACCAGCTGGAACAGATGCGTAAAGATTTCGTCGCCAACGTCTCCCATGAACTGCGCACACCACTGACGGTGATCTGCGGTTACCTGGAAACGCTGCTGGATAACGTCGACGAGATCAACCCGCGCTGGAGCCGCGCCCTGCAGCAGATGCAGCAACAAGGTTCACGCATGCAAACGCTGCTCAACGACCTGCTGCTGCTGGCCAAGCTGGAAGCGACCGATTACCCGTCGGACAACCATCCCGTTGCCGTACAGAGCCTGCTGAAGACCATCAAGAACGATGCCCAGGCCTTGTCCGGCCAGCGCGAGCAACAGATCAGCCTGGAAGCCGACCCGACCGTACTGCTCAAAGGCAGCGAAGGTGAGTTGCGCAGTGCGTTTTCCAACCTGGTGTTCAACGCCGTGAAATATACCCAGGACAAAGGCAATATCCGCATCCGCTGGTGGGCTGATGAACAGGGCGCACACTTGAGCGTGCAGGATTCCGGCATCGGCATCGATGCCAAGCACCTGCCACGCCTGACCGAACGGTTCTACCGCGTAGATTCCAGCCGCAACTCCAACACCGGCGGCACCGGGCTGGGCCTTGCGATCGTCAAGCATGTGCTGTTGCGCCACCGTGCACGGTTGGAAATCAGCAGCGTGCTGGGGCATGGCAGTACGTTTACCTGTCATTTTCCCGCGACGCAGGTGAGCCGTTCGCGACTCGTCGAGAAGGACGAATAAATCGCAGAGACGACGCTTTGATGTGGGAGCTGGTTTGCCTGCGATAGCGCCAGCACAGCCACTACAGATGTCGCCTGACACGACGCCATCGCAGGCAAGCCAGCTCCCACACCGGTTCTGTGACACCACAATCAGCTCCCCGCCCGGCAGCAGGCACTAGGCAAGCGCCCCGTCAGCCGCTACATTGGCCGACTTGCGCCTGCCTTCCAGGCCCACCCGTCCCCTTTATTGAACACACGGAACCTGCAAAACCCCATCATGGACCCTTCCCCTGGTATCACCCTCGCTACGCTCTTCGCCGACTTCGGCATGATCCTTTTTGCACTGGTCCTGGTACTGCTCAACGGTTTCTTCGTTGCAGCGGAATTTGCCATGGTCAAACTGCGCTCGACTCGGGTCGAGGCCATCGCCCACACCAATGGCTGGCGCGGGCAGATCCTGCGGACCGTACACAGCCAGCTCGACGCCTACCTGTCGGCCTGCCAGTTGGGTATTACCCTGGCTTCCCTGGGCCTGGGCTGGGTCGGTGAACCGGCGTTTGCGCATATCCTTGAGCCGCTGCTGGGCGCGATGGGCGTCGAATCGCCGGAAGTGATCAAGGGTGTGTCGTTCTTTGCCGCCTTCTTCGTAATTTCCTACCTGCACATCGTGGTCGGCGAGCTGGCGCCCAAGTCCTGGGCCATTCGCAAACCCGAGCTGCTGTCGCTGTGGACGGCGGTACCGCTGTACCTGTTCTACTGGGCCATGTACCCGGCGATCTACCTGCTCAATGCCAGCGCCAACGCTATCCTGCGCATCGCCGGCCAAGGCGAGCCTGGCCCGCATCACGAGCACCATTACAGCCGCGAAGAGCTCAAGCTGATCCTGCACTCCAGCCGTGGCCAGGACCCCAGCGACCAGGGCATGCGCGTACTGGCCTCTGCCGTGGAAATGGGCGAGCTGGAGGTAGTGGACTGGGCCAATTCCCGGGAAGACCTGGTCACCCTGGATTTCAACGCCCCGCTCAAGGAAATCCTCGCGCTGTTCCGCCGCCACAAATTCAGCCGTTACCCCGTGTACGACGCGGTGCGCAATGAATTCGTGGGCCTGTTGCACATCAAGGACCTGTTGCTGGAGCTGGCGGCCCTGGACCACATTCCCGAGTCGTTCAACCTGGCCGAATTGACCCGCCCGCTGGAACGCGTGTCGCGGCATATGCCGTTGTCGCAGTTGCTGGAACAGTTCCGCAAAGGCGGCGCGCACTTCGCCCTGGTGGAAGAAGCCGACGGCAAGATCATCGGCTACCTCACCATGGAAGACGTGCTGGAAGTGCTGGTGGGTGATATCCAGGACGAACACCGCAAGGCCGAGCGCGGCATCCTGGCCTATCAGCCGGGCAAGCTGCTGGTGCGTGGCGATACGCCGCTGTTCAAGGTCGAGCGCCTGCTGGGCGTCGACCTGGACCACATCGAGGCCGAAACCCTGGCCGGGCTGATCTACGACACTCTCAAGCGGGTGCCGGAAGAGGAAGAAGTGCTGGAAGTGGAAGGCTTGCGCATCATCATCAAGAAGATGAAAGGGCCGAAGATCGTGCTGGCCAAGGTCCTGCTGCTGGACTGACCGTCAATTGCCCAATGCAAAATTGGGCAATGTGCCGACCGGCTGGTTGAACTCGTAAGGGATCGACACCAGCCCGGCCTCGGTGCTCTGCTGCACCACAAAGTGCAGGTGCGGCCCGCTGCTGTTGCCGGTATTGCCCGACAACGCCAGCGGGCTTCCCATCGCCACGCGCTGCCCTGCCCGGACACTCACCGAACCTTGCTTGAGGTGCAGGTACACACCCTCGGTGCCGTCATCGTGACGCACCCTGACGAAATTCCCCGACGCATCACTGCCCCGCCCGACCTGTGCGTTTTCGGTCCTGACCACCACACCGCTGCGTGCCGCAATGATCGGCGTGCCTTCGGGCATGGCTATGTCCATGGCGTAGCGGCTCTTGGCGTCGGTATGGCTGAAACTGCCGTTGGGGCCTTGGCTCAGGCGGAACGGCCCGCCACGCCAGGGCAAGGGATAACGGTAGGCTTGCTGCGGATAACGGCGTTCAGGCACCAGGCGCACTGCAGGCTTGACCCGCTCGGCACGGCGTTCCGGGATCACAAACGCCTGCGCACCGGGGGTTTGCCGGTCGCTGAAAAACACCACGCCATTGGCATCGGTGGATTTGTAGAGGGTCATGGCCTGGGTCGACGTGGCGACCGTGGCCAGCCCGCAGCACAGCAAAAAGCGCATGAGCATGGCGTGATCCTGCCGGGACGACTGAGCGGCAGGTTAGCAAGGGATCATGACAACTTTGTATAGAGCGCTGATATCAACTGTGGGAGCTGGCTTGCCTGCGATGACAGGGTGTCACGCACAGATCATGTATCTGATACACCGCTATCGCGGCATAGGTATCTACACAACTTTGTAGTGAGCGGGCTTGTCCCGCGTTGGGTGGCGAAGCCGCCCAAATAAAGACGCCGCCGAGTCCCAGATAAATCCAAGTCGCCTGGTCTGGGGCCGCAGCCCAGCGCGGGACAAGCCCGCTCACTACAGATGCTCGCATGCCCTCAAAAAAGATGTGTAGATACCTATGGCTATGGCGGGCAAGCCCGCAGGGGTCAGTGGTTGCTCCAGGATCACGCACCCGGCACAAAGTGCTTCTGCGCGGTGCCGCGTGCGATCAGGCGGGAGATGTAGTCGAGCTTCTGTGCGTCCTGGTCGATAAACCGGAAGGTCAGTTGCAGCCAGTCGCTGTCGGGCTTGGGTTCGAAGGCGACGATGGCGTGCAGGTAGCCGTTGAGACGGGCCACTTCGGCGTTGTCGCCTTGCTCCAGGTCGAGTACGGCGCTTTCCAGCACCTGGGGCAGGATCTCGCCACGACGCACCACCAGCAGCGCTTCCTTGATGCTCAGCGCTTTGATCACGCATTGCTGGGTGCCGCTGGACAGGCGCAGTTGGCCTTGGCCCCGACCGCCGGCCGGAGACGCAGCGGCAGGCGCCTGAAGCGACGGGCTATTGAGCAGGCCTCGACTCGGCGCGGGTGCAGCCGCCGCCACAGGCGCCGACTTGACCGCTTCGGGCTTGCCGCCGGTCAGAGCGCTCAGGGAATCGTTGCCGAAAGCCGAGTTCATTTTGGTCGGTGCGCTGGCAACCAGCGCGTCGAGGCGGCCGATCTTGTGCAGGGCCTGCTTGACCTTGCTCAGCAACTGTTCGTTGGTGAACGGCTTGCTGACGTAGCCGGAAACGCCGGCCTGGATGGCCTGGACCACGTTTTCCTTGTCGCCACGGCTGGTCACCATCACGAAAGGCATGGCTTTGAGGTGCGGCTGCTCGCGGCACCAGGTCAGCAGTTCAAGGCCCGACATCTCCGGCATTTCCCAGTCGCACAACACGAGGTCGAAGGTCTCGCGCATCAGGATGGCCTGGGCCTTTTTGCCGTTTACCGCATCTTCAAGCTTGATCCCCGGGAAGTAGTTGCGCAGGCACTTCTTCACCAGATCGCGGATAAACGAGGCGTCATCCACCACCAATACACTGACTTTACTCATCGACCCTTCATCCTATTAACACTTCGGCACGCAACACGCCTGACTGATGGCATTTTGCCAAAACTCGGTAGTCACAGCAGAACTTATTGTGCCTGCTGTGCAAAAAATTCATCCGCCGCAAACGAAAACGCCCGGCCAAAGGCCGGGCGTTAATTTCTCGGGCAACCTTACTTATCGTCAGTTTCGCCCGGAACATTAGGTATTTGATCGACTGAACCTTCAACTTCGGCCTTCATGCGCTTGAGGCCCATGTGCCGTACGTCGGTTCCGCGCACCAGGTAGATCACCAGCTCCGAGATGTTGCGCGCATGGTCGCCGATACGCTCCAACGAGCGCAGCACCCAAATAATGCTCAAGACCCGCGAGATAGAGCGCGGGTCTTCCATCATGTAGGTAGCCAGCTCACGCAGGGCGGTCTTGTATTCGCGGTCGATGACTTTATCGTACTGGGCCACCGACAGCGCGAGTTCGGCGTCGAAGCGCGCAAATGCGTCGAGGGCGTCGCGCACCATGTTGCGCACCTGGTCGCCGATATGCCGCACTTCCACGTAGCCGCGCGGTGCTTCGCCCTCTTCGCACAGCTGGATGGCGCGGCGGGCGATCTTGGTGGCTTCGTCGCCGATGCGCTCCAGGTCGATCACCGACTTGGAGATGCTGATGATCAAACGCAGGTCGGACGCCGCCGGTTGGCGACGGGCAAGAATGCGCAGGCATTCTTCGTCGATGTTGCGCTCCATCTGGTTGATCTGGTCATCGATCTCGCGCACCTGCTGGGCCAGCCCCGAGTCGGCCTCGATCAGCGCGGTCACCGCGTCATTGACTTGCTTTTCCACCAGACCGCCCATCGCCAGGAGGTGGCTGCGCACTTCCTCTAGCTCGGCGTTGAACTGCGCGGAGATGTGGTGGGTAAGGCCTTCTTTGCTAATCATGTTGGCGTCCTTGGAGCGTCCGGTAGGGTGCGGAGAACCGCAGCGTCAATGCAATCAGAACTACGGCTTCCTAGCCGTAGCGACCGGTGATGTAGTCTTCGGTCTGCTTCTTCGCCGGATTGGTGAACAGGGTATCGGTGTCGCCGAATTCCACCAGCTTGCCCATGTACATGAACGCGGTGTAGTCGGAAACCCGCGCCGCCTGTTGCATGTTGTGGGTCACGATGACGATGGTGAACTTGGACTTGAGCTCGTAGATCAGCTCTTCGACTTTCAGCGTCGAAATCGGGTCGAGTGCCGAGCAGGGTTCGTCGAGCAGCAACACTTCCGGTTCTACGGCGATGGTGCGCGCGATGACCAGGCGCTGCTGCTGGCCGCCGGACAGGCCGAGCGCCGATTCGTGCAGGCGGTCCTTGACCTCGTCCCACAGCGCCGCGCCTTTCAAGGCCCACTCGACGGCTTCATCCAGGATGCGCTTTTTGTTGATGCCCTGGATGCGCAGGCCGTAGACCACGTTTTCGTAGATGGTCTTGGGAAACGGGTTGGGTTTCTGGAACACCATGCCCACGCGGCGACGCAGCTCGGCCACGTCCTCGCCCTTGCGGTAGATGTTGGTGCCGTAGAGGTTGATGGCACCGTCCACGCGGCAACCGTCAACCAGGTCGTTCATGCGGTTGAAAGTACGCAGCAGCGTGGACTTGCCGCAGCCGGACGGGCCGATGAAGGCCGTCACGCGCTGCTTGGGGATGTTCATGCTGACGTCGAACAGCGCCTGCTTGTCGCCGTAATAGAGGCTCAGGCCCGGCACTTCGATGGCCACGGTTTCCTGGGCCAGGCTCAGGCTCTGCTTGTCGCGACCCAGGGCAGACATGTTGATGCCGTGGGGTTGGTTTTCGTGTTGCATGGGATGCTCCCTGTGCTACCAATTCGTTGTGTGGGAGCGGGCTTGCTCGCGAAGGCGTCGTTTCAGTCGCCAGGTGTGTTGAATGACACACCGCATTCGCGAGCAAGCCCGCTCCCACATTGAGTCCGCGCTCACTTCAATTAACTGTCCAGCGCCTTGTACTTCTCGCGCAGGTGGTTACGTATCCACACCGCCGACAGGTTGAGCGTGGCAATCACCATCACCAGCAGCAGCGCAGTGGCGTACACCAGTGGCCGTGCGGCTTCGACGTTGGGGCTCTGGAAACCCACGTCATAAATATGGAAGCCCAAGTGCATGATCTTCTGGTCCAGGTGCAGGTACGGGTAGTTGCCGTCCAGCGGCAGCGACGGCGCCAACTTCACCACGCCTACCAGCATCAGCGGCGCCACTTCGCCGGCGGCGCGGGCCACGGCGAGGATCATGCCGGTCATCATCGCCGGGCTGGCCATCGGCAACACGATCTTCCACAGCGTTTCCGCCTTGGTCGCGCCCAGGGCAAGGGAGCCTTCACGCACGGTACGCGGAATCCGCGCCAGGCCTTCTTCGGTGGCCACGATCACCACCGGCACCGCCAGCAGCGCCAGGGTCAACGAGGCCCACAGCAGGCCCGGCGTACCAAAGGTCGGGGCCGGCAGGGCTTCGGCGAAGAACAGCCGGTCGACCGAGCCCCCCAATACATACACGAAGAAACCCAGGCCGAACACGCCGTAGACGATGGCCGGTACGCCGGCCAGGTTGTTCACGGCGATGCGGATGATGCGGGTCAGGGTGTTCTGCTTGGCGTACTCACGCAGGTACACGGCCGCCAGCACGCCGAACGGGGTCACGATCATCGCCATGATCAGGGTCATCATCACGGTGCCGAAGATGGCCGGGAAAATCCCGCCTTCGGTGTTGGCTTCCCGTGGGTCATCGCTGAGGAATTCCCAGACTTTGCTGAAGTAGAAGCCGATCTTGGTCATCGTGCCCATGGCGTTCGGCTGGTAGGCGTGCACCACTTTGCCGATGCCGATTTCCACTTCCTTGCCGTTGCCGTCGCGGGCGGTCAGCGCGTCGCGGTTGAACTGGGCATGAAGGTCGGCCAGGCGCGCTTCGATGTCCTGGTAGCGGGCGTTCAATTCGGCGCGGTCAGCGTCCATGTCGGCCTGGGCGGTGGCGTCGAGCTTGCCCTCCAGCTCCAGTTTGCGACCGTGCAGGCGGATGCGTTCGAGACCGGCATTGATCGCGCCGATGTCGGACTTTTCAAGAGTCTTGAGCTGGGCGGCCAGCGCGTTCACACGCTCGACACGGGCTTGCAGCTCGGGCCATGCGGCTTCGCCTTCGGCGATGACCTTGCCATCCTGCTTGACGTTGACCAGCGTGCCGTAGAAGTTGCCCCACTCACGCCGCTCGATGGTCATCAGGTTTTTCGGCGTGGCCTGGTCCTTCAACCACTCGCCGACGATCCAGGTGAAGTCGTTGCCGTTCAGGTCACGGTTGCCGACCTTGATCAGCTCACGGGTCATGAATTCCGGGCCCGCGTCGGGCACCGGCAGGCCGGCGCTTTTCAGGCGCTCGCGCGGCACTTCTTCCTTCTGCACCACTTCGCCGATGACGATATGGTTGGCCTGGCCCGGTACGTTGTAGTTGGCCTGGATCAGGTCGGCCGGCCAGAAGTGGCCCAGACCGCGCACCGCAATCACCGCCAGCAAACCAATGGTCATGATGACCGCGATGGACACCGCGCCACCGCTGATCCAGACGCCGGGGGCGCCGCTCTTGAACCATCCATTCAGGGAGTTCTGTTTCACAGACTTCTACCTTTCTTAAAGCGACGAGTATTTCTTGCGCAGACGCTGACGGATCAGCTCGGCGAGGGTGTTCATGATGAAGGTGAACAACAGCAGCACCAGCGCCGAGAGGAACAGCACGCGGTAGTGACTGCCGCCGACTTCCGACTCGGGCATTTCCACCGCAACGTTGGCCGCGAGTGTGCGCAGGCCTTCGAACAGGTTCATCTCCATCACCGGGGTGTTACCGGTGGCCATCAGCACGATCATGGTCTCGCCGACAGCGCGGCCCATGCCGATCATCAGCGCCGAGAAGATGCCTGGGCTGGCGGTCAGGATCACCACGCGAGTCATGGTCTGCCAGGGCGTGGCACCCAGGGCCAGGGAGCCCAGGGTCAGGCCGCGCGGCACGCTGAACACGGCGTCTTCGGCAATGGAGTAAATGTTCGGGATCACCGCAAAACCCATGGCCAGACCAACCACCAGGGCGTTGCGCTGGTCGTAGGTAATGCCAAGGTCGTGGGAAATCCACATGCGCATGTCGCCGCCGAAGAACCAGGTTTCCAGGTAGGGGCTCATGTACAGCGAGAGCCAACCGACAAACAGGATCACCGGGATCAGGATCGCGCTTTCCCAGCCATCGGGAACCCGCAGGCGGATTGACTCAGGCAGGCGGCTGAAGACAAACCCGGCCACCAGAATGCCAATCGGCAACAACATCAACAGGCTGAAAATCCCCGGTAGGTGCCCTTCCACATACGGCGCTAGGAACAGGCCGGCGAAAAAGCCGAGGATCACCGTCGGCATGGCTTCCATCAGCTCGATCACCGGCTTGACCTTGCGGCGCAGGCTCGGCGCCATGAAGTAAGCGGTATAGATCGCGGCGGCAACCGCCAATGGCGCGGCCAGCAGCATGGCGTAGAACGCGGCCTTCAAGGTACCGAAGGTCAGCGGGGCCAGGCTCATCTTGGGTTCGAAATCGGTGTTGGCGGCGGTCGACTGCCAGACGTATTTAGGCTCGTCGTAGTTTTCGTACCAGACCTTGCTCCATAACGCGCTCCAGGATACTTCCGGGTGCGGGTTGTCCAGCAGCAGCGGTTGCAGTTTGCCGCCGGCCTCCACGATGACGCGGTTCGCACGCGGCGACAGGCCGAACACGCCTTGGCCGTCGACGACCGGGTCGACCAGCAGGGTGCGATGCGCGGTGCTGTGGAACACACCGAACTGGCCGGCAGCGTCGAGGGCGGTGAAGCCCTTGCGGCGCTCTTCGGCGGAAATTTCGATGATCGGCGTGGTGCCCATCTGGAACGTGCGGATCTGCTTGAAACGCTGCTCCCCATCCGGGTCGCGGGCCATGAACCATTGGGCCAGGCCGCCCTTGGAGTTGCCGACGATCAGCGAAATACCACCCACCAGCTGGGTGCTGGCAGTGATTTCAGCGTTGGCATCGTCCAGCAGTTTGTAGCGACCGTTGAGGCTTTTGTCGCGCAGGCTGAAGACGTCGGCAACGGCGCGGCCGTTGATCACGTACAGCCATTGCTGGCGTGGGTCGATGAAGATCGCCTTCACCGGTTCGGTCATTTGCGGCAGCTCGATACGCTTCTGCTCGCTGGTGACTTCGCCGGTCATCATGTTTTCTTCGCGGCTCAGGGACAGCACGTTCAAATACGAACCCGCCGAACCTGCGATCACCAGCGTGGTATCCGTGGCGTTGAGCGCTACATGTTCCAGCGGGCGACCCGCGTCGTCCAATACGATTGGGGTTTCGCCGTAAGGGTATTCGATCGCCGGGCTGATGGTCTTCTTGCCGTCGGGGTAGGACACCTTATAGGTGTGGCGGAACACCATGGACTGGCCATTGGACAACCCGAGGATCACCAGCGGGCTGCCGGGCTGGTCTTCACCGATGGACGCGACGCTGGTCCCGGCCGGAAGCGGCAGGTCGACGCGTTTGAGCTCGGCGCCGGTCTCCAGATTAAAGAACAGCGCCTGGCCCTTGTCGGAAACCCGCATGGCGACCTGGTTCTGTTCTTCGAGGGAAATCATCAGCGGCTTGCCGGCGTCCTGGATCCAGGCGGGGGTCAGTGCGTCTTCCTTGGTCAATGAAGCACCCTGGAACAAGGGCGCGACGACATAGGCCAGAAAAAAGAAGATCAGGGTAATGGCGCCGAGAACGGCGAGACCGCCGACCAACACGTACCAGCGGGTCAGGCGATCCTTGAGCGCGCGAATGCGGCGCTTGCGTTGCAGCTCAGGCGTATTGAAATCAATGCGCTTGGGGGGAGAAGTCGTCGTCATGGTGGAGTTGGCCAGATCATTCATGCGCACACCCTAGCGGTCCTGTATGACAGAAAGATGACAATGCGGTGACGCACCAAATCCGCCGCGAGGCAAGGCTGGCAGCGGACAAAAAAGATGGGATGAAGCCGGGCCTTTGTGGGGCCCGGTCTTACATCGGGTATTACAGGCTTAGTTGCCTTCTTTCAGACCCAGCTCAGCCAGCGCCTTGGCGGCGACTTTGGCGGGCAGCGGGATGTAGCCGTCTTTGACTACAACTTCCTGGCCCTGTTTGGACAGCACCAGCTTCACGAACTCGGCTTCCAGCGGTGCCAGAGGCTTGTTCGGCGCTTTGTTGACGTAAACGTAGAGGAAGCGCGACAGCGGGTATTTGCCGTTCAGGGCGTTTTCTTCACTGTCTTCAATGTAGTCAGTGCTGCCTTTCTTGGCCAGGGCCACGGTTTTCACGCTGGCGGTCTTGTAGCCGATGCCCGAGTAACCGATGCCGTTCAGCGACGAGCTGATCGACTGCACGACCGAAGCCGAGCCGGGTTGTTCGTTCACGTTTGGCTTGTAGTCACCTTTGCACAGGGCCTCTTCCTTGAAGTAGCCGTAGGTGCCGGACACCGAGTTACGACCAAACAACTGCACCGGCTTGTTGGCCAGGTCGCCGGTCACACCCAGGTCGCCCCAGGTTTTGACGTCGGCTTTGGCACCGCACAGACGCGTCGACGAGAAGATTGCGTCGACCTGTTCCATGGTCAGGTGCTGGATGGGGTTGTCCTTGTGTACAAATACAGCCAGGGCATCCACGGCAACCGGGATGGCGGTTGGCTTGTAGCCGTATTTCTGCTCGAAGGCCGCCAGTTCGGTGTCCTTCATCTTGCGGCTCATCGGGCCCAGGTTGGAGGTGCCTTCGGTCAGCGCAGGAGGCGCGGTAGCCGAGCCAGCCGCTTGGATCTGGATGTTGACGTTCGGGTATTCCTTCTTGTAACCCTCGGCCCACAGGGTCATCAGGTTAGCCAGGGTATCGGAACCGACGCTGGACAAGTTGCCCGACACACCCGTGGTCTTGACGTAAGCCGGGATCGCCGGGTCAACGCCAGCAGCCACCGCGTTGGCGGTCGCGACGCCAGCAGCGACAAACGTCATTGCCGCCATCAAACGTTTCAGTTTCATGCCTTGCTCCTAGCAGATAGAGATAATCGGATCGGGGCCAAGTATCGGCAGGCCGTGTGACTACTCTATGTCTGGAATGTGACAGTTGGATGAAAGGCCACTATCGGCGGGAGAAGGAAACCGGATCGCTCCCGCGCTTGCGCGTGGGAGCGATCATGTCGTCAAGACCTAACGGGAACGCTTCCACAGATACCCACCCACCACCATCCCCATTACACACAGGGCGGCTACGTAGTAGGACGGGCCCATCGGGCTTTCCTTCATCAGCAGCGATACCGCCAGCGGCGTCAGCCCGCCGAACACGGCGTAGGCCACGTTGTAGGAGAACGACAAGCCACTGAAACGCACCACGGGCGGGAACGCCTTGACCATCACGTAAGGAACCACCCCGATGACGCCTACAAACAAGCCGGTCAGGGCGTATAGCGGGAACAGCCAGTCCGGGTGGGCCATCAGGCTGTGATACAGCGTCCAGGAAGTTGCCAGCAACAGCGCACAACCGCAGATGAGCACACGGCCGGCGCCGAAGCGGTCAGCCAAAGCGCCGGAGGCGATGCAGCCCAGGCTCAAGGTGACGATGGCCAGGCTGTTGGCCTGCAGCGCAACGGTCGGGCTGAAGTGATAAATGGTCTGCAGCACGGTCGGGGTCATCAGGATGACCACCACGACACCGGCCGACAGCAGCCAGGTCAGCAGCATCGACAAGACGATGGCGCCACGGTGGTCGCGCAGCACGGCGCGCAAGGGCAACTCGGCGGCCAGGGCCTTGCGCTGCTGCATCTCGGCGAAGATCGGCGTTTCGTGCAACCAGCGGCGCAGGTACACCGACAGCAGGCCGAACACGCCGCCGAGCAGGAACGGGATGCGCCAGGCGTAATCCGACACCTGCTCCGGGCTATACAGCGTGTTGATCGCGGTGGCCACCAGCGAACCCAGCAGGATGCCGGCGGTGAGACCGCTGGTCAGTGTGCCGCAGGCGTAGCCGATATGGCGCGGCGGCACGTGTTCGGAGACAAACACCCAGGCACCTGGCACCTCACCGCCAATCGCCGCGCCCTGGATGATGCGCATCAACAGCAGCAGGACCGGCGCCCACAGGCCGATTTGTGCGTAGGTTGGCAGCAGGCCCATGATCAGGGTAGGCACCGCCATCATGAAGATGCTCAGGGTGAACATTTTCTTGCGACCCAGCAGGTCACCGAAGTGCGCCATGATGATGCCGCCCAAGGGGCGCGCCAGGTAGCCTGCGGCAAAGATGCCGAAGGTCTGCATCATGCGCAGCCACTCGGGCATGTCGACCGGGAAAAAGAGTTTCCCGACCACGGTGGCGAAAAACACGAAAATGATGAAATCATAAAACTCCAGCGCCCCGCCCAAGGCAGACAGCGACAGGGTTTTATAGTCGTTGCGGGTCAGCGGGCGCGAAGGTTGCGCGCTGCTTGCGGGCACGGAGGACATGGCAAGGCATCTCTTATTAGTCAGAACGGCAAGCCCGGGGGTGTTGGCCGGGCCGGAACGGGTTCGGCAAGATAGCAAATCGCCCGGAAAAGCACATCAGAAGCACAGTTGCGGCAAAAAGCCCCCGTACAGCCGCCATTTGCCGACCAAATGAGCGTCCAGAGGTCGTCGTGGCGCCAGGGTCTCGATATACTCGGCCCTTGCAAGCGCAAGACCCGCAGTCTTGAGGGGCTGCTGTGCCAAAACGTCGTTGGGTGCCGTCCAGCCGATTTGGCAGAGTTTCCCTTTAGTACGCCTTACGAGAAACGCATCACGCGGTGTATGTTGGTGCTGAAACGTTTTTTTCGAAGACGGCTATCCACTTGAAATACCCATGAAGCGTTACGGGTCAGAGGCCCTCGGCATGATCGAACTCGAACAAGAAGATCCTATCCCGCAAGGCGATCTCGCCCTGCAAATCACCGCGCTACCGCGTGAAACCAACGGTTTTGGCGATATTTTCGGCGGCTGGCTGGTCGCGCAGATGGACTTGGCCGGTACCGCCATGGCCAGCAAGGTTGCAGGTGGGCGCGTGGCCACCGTGGCCATTGATCGCATGGCATTCCTGGTGCCGGTCGCCGTGGGCGCGCAGCTTTCCTTCTACACCCAGGCCTTGGAAATCGGCCGCAGCTCGATCCAGATGATGGTCGAAGTGTGGAGCGACGACCCGCTGTCCAGCGAATGGCGCAAGGTCACGGAGGCGGTGTTCGTGTTCGTCGCCATCGACGGCAGCGGGCGCACCCGTTCGGTACCGTCCCGCGCGCGTTAAACATCGCCGGGTTTTGACGGTCAATTGCCCTATTGCCTGCCATTGAAGAGTGTTGCTATGCCTACGCCCCACGTTGAAAGCCTGAAAATCGACGAGCTGGACTGCTGGCGCATCCGCCACAACGGCGCCGAACTGATGATGGCCCAGCAGGGCGCGCACATTTTCAGTTACGGGCGCGTCGGCGAGCAGCCGCTGATCTGGCCGAACCGCGAAGCGGTGTTCAAGGCAGGCAAAGGCATTCGTACCGGCGTGCCAGTGTGCTGGCCGTGGTTTGGCGTTTTTGACCGCAACCCGCTAAGCGTCAAGTCGATGCGCCAGAGCGATCAGCCGGCCGGCGCTCATGGCTTTGCGCGCACGGCACTGTGGGAGTTGGCAGCAACCGAATTTGAAGGCGAAGCATTGCACATCGATCTGGTGTTGCCGGTGCCCGCAGGCGGGTTTCCCGGCTGGCCCCACAAGGTAGGCCTGAAGCTCAGCCTGTTGCTGGACGACCAGCTGCATATCCGGCTGACCAGCCATAACCATGACACTGACACTGTCACCTTCAGTCAGGCGCTGCACACCTACTTCGCCGTGAGCGATGTGCGCAACGTGCAGGTCGAAGCCCTGGACGGGTCGACGTATATCGATACGGCCGATGGCTGGACGCAGAAGCAGCAGTCCGGCCTGCTGCATTTCACCGCCGAGACTGACCGCATTTATCTCGACACCCCAGCCCAACTGGCTATTGTCGACAAAGACTGGCAACGCCGCATTCAGCTCACGGCCGAGGGTTCGAAGTCGACCGTGATCTGGAATCCCTGGACCGAGCGCGCCAAGGCGTTTGATGACATGGCCGATGATGGTTGGCCGGGGATGCTGTGCATCGAAACGGCGAATGTGCTGGATGATGCGGTAAGCCTGGCGCCCGGCGAAAGCCATACCTTGGGCGTGAGCATCGGCGCTATCCCCTTGTAAACCCAATCAAAATGTGGGAGCGGGCTTGCTCGCGAAAGCGGTGGCTCAGTCAAAGCTGTATCGGCTGATACTCCGCATTCGCGAGCAAGCCCGCTCCCACATGGGTTATATGTGTCTTATAAATCGGATTCCTTTACGACCCGCACCTTCCCCGCATCCAGCGCATAGGCCGCATCGGCCAGGTCATTGTTGACCTTCTCCACCTTCAACGTCCCCGTAACCCACAGCGGCGTGTAGATATCATCGAGCTTCAGCCCCTTGGGATAACGCACCAACACCAACTGGTTCGGCGGCGGCGGCGGCACGTGGATACATGCGCCCGGATACGGCACGAGGAAGAACAGCGTGCTGCGCCCCTTGGCGTCGGTTTCCAACGGCACCGGATAGCCGCCAATGCGGATGTCCTTGCCGTTCATGGCCGCCACGGTCTTGGTGGAATACATCACCGCCGGCAACCCCTTGCTCTGCTTCAAACCACCTTTATCGGTAAAGGTGCCCTGGGCCTCGGGGGAGTTGTGGTCGATCTCGGGCATGGCTTCGAGGGCTTTTTGATCCGACAGCGGCATCAGGTCGAGCCAGTCGGTTTCCGGCAATTCGCCGGCGTGCGCCAGGCCAGGGCCCAGCAAGAGGAGAGTCAACAGAAGACGGCGCATGAAGAAGCTCGGCAAGTACGGGTGCCGAACATTCTAGCCCTCTGCGCCTGCGCAGCGCAGAGGACTTTGTCGGCTGATTACTTTCTTTTGATCAGGCCGTAGATCACCAGCAGCACGATCGCGCCCACCAAGGCACCGAGGAAGCCTGCGCCTTGGCCCGCCTGGTAGATACCCAGCGCCTGACCACCGTAGGTCGCGGCCAGGGAGCCGGCGATACCCAGCAGGATGGTCATGATCCAGCCCATGCTGTCGTCGCCTGGCTTGAGGAACCGCGCGAGCAGACCGACGATCAAGCCGATGAAGATGGTTCCGATGATACCCATGGCATTTCCCTCTGATTGAAGTGAACTATGCCAAAGCCTAGACAGGCTTTGGCATCCTGCAATCAGAGGATAACAGGCGCCGAATGGTTCCCGCCGTTTCCAGGCTTATTGCTCGGCGAGCAAAGCCTCGACCTTGAGGATCTGTGCCTGCAGGGTCGCACGGTCCTTGCAGCGCAGGTTGGCGTGGCCGACCTTGCGCCCGGCCTTGAAGGCCTTGCCGTAGTGATGCAGATGGCAATCCTCGATCGCGACTACCCGCTCAACCGGCGGCACCGAGCCGATGAAGTTGAGCATGGCGCTCTCGCCGATCTTGGCCGTGGAACCCAGCGGCAGGCCGGCGACGGCGCGCAGGTGGTTCTCGAACTGGCTGCATTCGGCGCCTTCGGTGGTCCAGTGCCCGGAGTTGTGCACGCGCGGGGCGATTTCATTGGCCTTGAGGCCGCCGTCGACTTCAAAGAACTCGAACGCCATCACGCCGACATAATCCAGCTGCTTGAGCACGCGGCTGGAATAGTCTTCGGCCAGTGCCTGCAGCGGGTGATCGCTGCTGGCCACGGAGAGCTTGAGGATGCCGTTGACGTGGGTGTTATGCACCAATGGGTAGAAACGGATCTCGCCATCACGGGCGCGCACGGCGATCAATGAGACTTCACCGGTGAATGTCACAAAGCCTTCCAGCAGGCAGGGCACGCTGCCCAGCTCGGCAAAGGTGCCGGCCACATCGGCTTCGCTGCGCAGGACTTTCTGGCCCTTGCCGTCATAACCCAGGGTGCGGGTCTTGAGCACGGCCGGCAGGCCGATGCTGGCGACGGCGGCGTCCAGGTCCGCCTGGGACTGGATGTCGGCGAAGGCCGGGGTGGGAATGCCCAGGTCCTTGAACATGCTTTTCTCGAACCAGCGGTCGCGGGCGATGCGCAGGGCTTCGGCGCTCGGGTACACCGGAACGAACTGCGACAGGAAAGCCACGGTTTCGGCCGGGACGCTTTCGAATTCGAAGGTCACCAGGTCGACTTCGTCGGCCAGCTGGCGCAGGTGGTCCAGGTCGCTGTAGTCGGCACGCAAGTGTTCACCCAGGGCTGCCGCACAGGCGTCCGGCGCCGGGTCGAGGAAAGCGAAATTCATCCCCAGCGGGGTACCCGCCAGAGCCAGCATGCGTCCCAATTGGCCGCCACCGATTACACCGATTTTCATCAATCAATAACCTCAGGCGATACGTGGGTCTGGATTGTCCAGCACGCTGTCTGTCTGCTCGGCACGGAATTTCTTCAGCACCGCGTGGAACTGCGGGTGCTTGGCGCCCAGGATGCTGGCGGACAGCAGGGCTGCGTTGATCGCGCCGGCCTTGCCGATCGCGAGCGTCGCCACCGGAATACCGGCCGGCATCTGCACGATGGACAACAGCGAGTCCACGCCCGAGAGCATGGCCGACTGCACCGGCACGCCGAGCACCGGCAGGTGAGTCTTGGCCGCACACATGCCCGGCAGGTGCGCTGCACCGCCGGCACCGGCGATGATCACCTCGATGCCACGGGATTCTGCTTCATCGGCATACTGGAAGAGCAAATCCGGGGTGCGGTGGGCGGAAACCACCTTCACTTCATACGGAATGCCGAGTTTTTCCAGCATATCGGCGGTGTGGCTAAGGGTGGACCAATCGGACTTGGAGCCCATGATCACGCCAACCAATGCACTCATCGTCGTGCCTCTTCTCTCTGGGCGCCCGCAGGCGCGTCAAAAAACAACAAGCCACGCGGGAAATCCAGCGTGGCTTGTTGTACGAATTTTGGCCGATTGGACCGGCCGAAGGCCGCGCAGTATACCGTAATAATCCAGATAAACAGCCCCTGGGATGACCATCTGTCTTGCCGGCCAAAGCGGCGGTTTTATTGACTCAGAGGTCAGCGAAAACACCCCAAACCCTGTGGGAGCTGGCTTGCCTGCGATAGCAGTGGACCAGTGACTGAAATGTCGTCTGATACACCGCAATCGCAGGCAAGCCAGCTCCCACATTTGATCTTCATCACCGTCAAGTACCTTGTGCCGCGCCACCTTCCAGCTTGCGCCACAACAACCGCACATTCGCCTTGCGCACCAACGCACAGCGATACAACCGGATCTCCAGCGGCACATGCCATTGCGGCCCACCGCACACAACAAGCTCGCCACGGGCCAATTCGGCCCGCACGCTCAACTGCGGCACCCAGGCGATGCCCAGCCCTTCCAACGCCATGCTCTTGAGGCTGTCGGCCATGGCGGTTTCATACACGGTGGTAAAGCGCAGTGCACGTTGGCGCAGCAACAGGTTCACCGAGCGGCCCAGGAACGCACCCGCGCTGTAGGCCAGCAGCGGCACACTGCCCTCGCCTTCCAGGTCGAACAGCGGCTTGCCATCGGCGTCGGCCGCACACACCGGGAGCATTTCGGTATTACCCAGGTGCAGCGACGGGAAGATTTCGGCGTCCATCTGCATGGCCGCATCCGGGTCGTAGAACGCCAACATCAGGTCGCAGCCGCCTTCGCGCAAGGCGTGCACGGCGTCGCCCACGTTAGTTGCGACCAGCCGCGTGGCGATGTTCAAACCTTCGTTGCGCAGTTGCGCGATCCAACGGGGGAAGAAGCCCAGCGCCAGGGAGTGGGCGGCCGCGACTTGCATGACCTCGCCCTGCCCGCCTTCCAGATGATGCAAATGGCGCAGCACTTCGCCGAGCTGTTCGACCACGGTGCGTGCAGTGACCAGGAACAATTGCCCCGCTGCGGTCAATTCCACCGGAGTACGCGAGCGGTTGACCAGGGTCAGGCCCAACGCGGCTTCGAGGCTGCGGATGCGTCGGCTGAAGGCCGGCTGGGTGACAAAGCGTCGCTCCGCCGCCTGGGAAAAGCTGCGCGTGGCCGCCAGGGCGCTGAAGTCTTCCAGCCATTTGCTCTCAAGGTTCATCACATCCTCCCACGGGTACGCACCATTTTGGCACACACGCCCGCCATCATAGCTGGGTCACACCTGCATTATGCCGTTTGTGCATAGGCCAGTGTTTAACAGCATTGGCCCAAAAACTTCCACACGCCTAGCATTCGCAGCGTTCCGGCCAGTTCCGGGTCCTTATCGAGATGATTTCCGTCATGTCCTCCGCTGCATCTTTCCGCACAGAAAAAGACCTGCTTGGCGTACTCGAAGTACCTGCCCAAGCGTATTACGGCATCCAGACCCTGCGAGCGGTGAATAACTTTCGCCTCTCGGGCGTTCCGATTTCGCATTACCCGAAATTGGTGGTCGGCCTGGCAATGGTCAAGCAAGCGGCGGCTGACGCCAACCGCGAGCTGGGCCAGCTCAGCGAAGCCAAGCACGCTGCCATCAGCGAAGCCTGTGCCCGCCTGATCCGCGGCGATTTCCACGAAGAGTTCGTGGTGGACATGATTCAAGGCGGCGCCGGCACTTCAACCAACATGAATGCCAACGAAGTCATCGCCAACATCGCGCTGGAAGCCATGGGCCACCAGAAGGGCGAATACCAGTACCTGCACCCCAACAACGACGTGAACATGGCGCAGTCGACCAACGATGCCTACCCGACCGCGATCCGCCTGGGTCTGCTGCTGGGCCATGACGCGCTGCTGGCCAGCCTCGACAGCCTGATCCAGGCCTTCGCCGCCAAGGGCGTCGAGTTCGGTCATGTGCTGAAAATGGGCCGCACCCAACTGCAAGACGCCGTGCCGATGACCCTCGGCCAGGAATTCCGCGCCTTCGCCACCACCCTGGGCGAAGACCTGGCACGCCTCAAAACCCTGGCGCCGGAGCTGCTCACCGAAGTAAACCTGGGCGGCACCGCCATCGGCACCGGCATCAACGCCGACCCGCGTTACCAGGCCCTGGCCGTACAACGCCTGGCCACAATCAGCGGCCAGCCGCTGGTACCGGCGGCCGACCTGATCGAAGCCACCTCCGACATGGGTGCGTTCGTGCTGTTCTCCGGCATGCTCAAGCGTACCGCGGTGAAACTGTCGAAGATCTGCAACGACCTGCGCCTGCTGTCCAGCGGCCCACGCACCGGGATCAACGAGATCAACCTGCCGGCGCGTCAGCCAGGCAGCTCGATCATGCCCGGCAAGGTCAACCCGGTGATTCCGGAAGCCGTCAACCAGGTAGCGTTCCAAGTCATCGGCAACGACCTGGCCCTGACCATGGCAGCCGAAGGCGGCCAACTGCAACTGAACGTGATGGAGCCGCTGATCGCCTTCAAGATCTTCGACTCGATCCGCCTGCTGCAACGCGCCATGGACATGCTGCGCGAACACTGCATCGTCGGCATCACCGCCAACGAAGCGCGCTGCCGTGAGCTGGTGGAGCACTCCATCGGTCTGGTCACCGCCCTGAACCCCTACATCGGTTATGAAAACGCCACCCGCATCGCGCGAATCGCCCTTGAAAGCGGCCGCGGCGTGCTGGAACTGGTGCGCGAAGAAGGTTTGCTCGACGACGCCATGCTCGACGACATCCTGCGCCCCGAAAACATGATTGCCCCACGTTTGGTCCCGTTGAAGGCCTAAGCGTTTGTTGCACCGCTCACCAGGCTGAGGGACTAGACACCTCTCAACCTTTTGAGGGCCTGAAGGCTCGTTCTTCAGGCCCTTTTTTTTAACTTGGAAACACGCTCGACCGAACACTGCAAAACTTGCAGTCAACGGGTGTAGCCATAGGACTTGGTGAAACCTTTAATCAGCCCGGGCAGACGGATGACGTTCGCCTAGGTATAGTGCCGCCCCTCTTCGCGTGCGCGGCCGTCGGTAACGAGGCCCGGATACAACGCGAAACCGCATGAATAACAACCCGCAAAAGGATTGGGGTCGAACTGTCGCGCACTGCCTGGTGCGATGCGACGGAGCCGAACCCGCCTGCGTTTGCCATTAGAAAAATCAGCGAGGAACACTCCATGCTCGAAGTCATCAACGACTTCCTCTCAGGGAAAGTACTGATCGTGCTCATTGTCGGGCTCGGCGGTTATTTCACGATTCGCTCGCGTTTCGTTCAATTGCGTCACTTTTTCCACATGTTCTCGGTGTTTAAAGACAGCCTCAAAAGCAGCGCCGGCCAGCTCAGTTCGTTCCAGGCGTTGATGCTCAGCCTGGCCGGCCGCGTCGGTGCCGGCAACATTGCCGGTGTCGGCATCGCCGTGACCCTGGGTGGCCCAGGCGCCGTGTTCTGGATGTGGGTCACCGCAT
This sequence comes from Pseudomonas sp. SWRI18, assembly GCF_014268345.1. NCBI lineage: Bacteria > Pseudomonadati > Pseudomonadota > Gammaproteobacteria > Pseudomonadales > Pseudomonadaceae > Pseudomonas > Pseudomonas sp. SWRI18. Next base: position 203,439 of record NZ_JACCQQ010000001.1, on the reverse strand, counting down.
TGGTGGGCATGTCGTCGAGCTTTATCGAATGTTCCCTTGGCCAGCTGTACAAGCGCACTGACGCCGAGGGCACCTACCGCGGCGGTCCGGCCTATTACATCCAGCACGGCCTGCACAAGCGCTGGCTGGGCATGGTGATGGCATTCCTGCTGCTGGTGACCTTCGGCTTTGCCTTCAACGGCCTGCAAGCCCACGCCGTCACCCACTCGTTGAACAACGCCTTTGGCCTGGACACCACTTACACCGGCCTTGCGCTGGCGGTGCTGCTGGGCCTGGTGTTCATCGGCGGGATCAAGCGCATCGCCTCGATCGCCGACCTGCTGGTGCCGGTCAAGACCCTGGTCTATATCGCCGTGACCCTGTACGTAATCGTGCTGCAATTCGACCACGTGCCGGCCATGCTCGCGACCATCGTCAAGAGCGCGTTCGGCCTCGACCAGGCCTTCGGCGGCCTGGTGGGCAGCGCGATCATCATGGGTGTGAAGCGCGGCGTGTTCGCCAACGAAGCCGGCCTGGGCAGCGCGCCCAACGTGGCGGCCGTGGCGTCGGTGGAACACCCGATCGCCCAAGGCGTGGTGCAAGCGTTCAGCGTGTTCCTCGACACCTTCGTGATCTGCACCTGCACCGCGTTGCTGATCCTGCTCTCCGGTTTCTACACACCGGGTTTTGAAGGCGACGGCATTGCCCTGACCCAGAACTCCCTGGCCGCGGTGGTCGGTGACTGGGGCCGCATGTTCATTTCGGTGGCCCTGGCGTTGTTCGTATTCACCTCGATCATGTACAACTACTACTTGGGCGAGAGCAACCTGCGCTTTTTGGTCGGCAACAACCGCAAGGTGCTGATGGGCTACCGCGCACTGGTGCTGGTGCTGATCTTTTGGGGTTCGATCGAGAACCTCGGCACTGTGTTCGCCTTCGCCGACATCACCATGACCCTGCTGGCGTTCGTCAACCTGTTCGCCCTGGCATTCCTGTTCAAGATCGCCATGCGCATCCTGAACGACTATGACAACCAGCGCGCGGCGGGCATCAAGACCCCGGTGTTCGACTCCAGCCAATTCCCTGACCTGGACCTGGACCGCAAGGCCTGGCCGGCCAATCCGGTGAAACCGGATACCGTTGCAACCGCTGAGCTGAGCCCTCAAGTGCAACGCTAAGCGCAGTTAGATGACACGCCGCACGACCTTGGGCATGCTCGGGGCCGTGCGGCGTTTTTCGTTCAGGAGATTCTTCGATGCAATCAGTCAACAACGTCATGGTGCTCTACACCGGCGGCACCATCGGCATGCAGGCCAGCGCCAACGGCCTGGCCCCCGCGTCCGGCTTCGAGGCGCGCATGCGCGAACAGCTGGCCGACCAGCCAGTGCCGGCGTGGCGCTTCCAGGAGATGGCCCCGCTGATCGACAGCGCCAACATGACTCCGGCCTATTGGCAGCGCCTGCACGCGGCGGTGATCGATGCGGTGGACCAAGGCTGCGACGGCGTGCTGATCCTGCACGGCACCGACACCCTGGCCTACAGCGCGGCGGCCATGAGTTTCCAACTGCTGGGCCTGCCGGCGCCGGTGGTGTTCACAGGTTCCATGTTGCCGGCCGGCGTACCCGACAGCGATGCCTGGGAAAACGTCAATGGTGCGCTGACCGCGCTGGGTGAAGGCCTGGTATCGGGCGTGCAGCTGTATTTCCACGGCGCGCTGATGGCACCGACCCGCTGCGCGAAGATCCGCAGTTTCGGTCGCCACCCGTTTGCGGCGTTGCAGCGCAATGGCGGCGTAAATCAGGCCGACCTGATCCCGGCGGCCCTGCATTACCGTCAACCCAAAGGCCTGGCGAATGTCGGCGTGCTGCCCCTGGTACCCGGCTTCGATGCCAGGCTGCTGGACGCATTGCTCGACAATGGCCTCCAGGCGCTGATCCTCGAATGTTTTGGCAGCGGCACCGGGCCGAGCGACAACCCCGCGTTCCTCGCCAGCCTGCAAAGGGCACAGGCGCTGGGTGTGGTGGTGGTTGCCATTACCCAATGCCATGAAGGCGGCGTTGAGCTGGACATCTACGAAGCCGGCAGCCGCTTGCGTGGTGTCGGCGTGTTGTCCGGCGGCGGCATGACCCGTGAAGCGGCGTTCGGCAAGCTTCACGCGCTGCTTGGCGCCGGGCTCGACGCCGATGAAGTCCGTCGCCTGGTCGAACTGGACCTGTGCGGCGAGTTGCGCTGAAGGCTATATAAGCACCGCACCGGCGGCGACGCGCTTTCTAGGATGGCAACACTCGGGACATTACCTGGGTCGTTGCCATTTTTTATGCCCGTCAGGATTGCTTATGCCCTCATCGACGTCACAACACTCCCCTCAGGTCAGCCTTACCTCAGCGCTGATCACTCAAATGGCCAGCGGGCCCGCTTTTCGTGAAGTCGCCGCCCGACTGCTGCGCGAAGAGCTGTTGGAGCGTTATCCACACCTGGATATCGACCCCAATATCGCCATGGTCGGGACGCCTGTCTGGGAGATTGTCGAGGATCAGGTGGTGAGCCGGCCTGCGAATTTCCAGGCACTCACCGATATCCTGGCGGTACAGGCGGTGCTGGCGGTGCCGGCCCTGTACATCGAGGGCGAACATTTCCTCACGCAACTGCCGATTACCGACCCGCCCCTGCACTTGCCGGTAAGCATTCTCGACATCGCCGGCATGCTCAACACGCTGGCACCGGTGATGCTGCGCGGCTATCAGCAAAGCCAGCTCGACTTCTGGAACCAGCTCGACGGCGACAGCGGCCCCCGCTGGCAGGCGCTTTCCAGCGTATTGCGCGACTACTGGAACGTGCAGGATGTCGAAGGTTGGACGCAGGAGGACTGCCGCATGGCGCGCCAGTTGTATCAGGCGCCTGACCCTCTCGACCGACGCGCCAACGATCCATATGACACACGCGCTTATCTGGTCGATATCGACCAGGTCGACGCCGACGGCCGTGCGGAGCACCTCAACGACCGTCTGGTCAGCGTCCTGATCGGCAAGCAGGACGGGCGTGAAGTCATCCTTGTGTACTCGTTGCTGCTGGGTCACAGGAAGTACGCCAGCCTGGAGCAGTTGGGCAACGATGTGTCGCTGCTGGTCTACACCGCGACGCCGCACGAAACGATTCAATGGCGCCTGCTGGAGCCCGAAGGCGATTTCTTCGACCAACTGGCCTGCACCATGATCAGCATCCAGATCGTGGCCATCGGCAGCATGGACTTTTCCGACCTGCGCGAGAGCGGTAACCCCATCGCCCTGGCCATGCCACCGACCCCGAAGGCTCAGGACAATGGCCACGATTTGCAGTGGTATCAAGACGCCCTGCCCGACTGGCTGAGTGACGCCGCGCCCGCGGACCTTGACGCCTACGCCCGGCATTTGAAGGACCTGGCCGCGCTGCACGGCCAGAACCACCACAACGGCTACCAGGATGGAATCGAGCCCATCAAACAGTTCGCCCTGGAGTGCCTGCGCGCCGAAATGCTCAAGGACCATCCCGAGGCTGAGCCGGGCACGCTCGAGGGGCTTGAGATTGAGATTCAAAGCCCGGTGGTATGGGGCGCCTTCGCTGTGCCCGGGCAAATCGAAACCACGGTGTTCAGCCTCACGGAGCTGGCCCTGCAAAACCTGATCGCGCTGCCCTTGGGCATTGAGTCACTGCGCAAGAAAACCACCCAGGCGTTGCCGGACTGGCTCACCGTCGGCTACCTGAAATCCCTGATTACACGTGTCGACATCGGTACAACCTACCCCGCCCTGATCAAACAGACACTGCTCGACGACCCGCAGGAATCGGCGCGGCGCCAGCAGCTGTACACCCAGCACTTGCGTATCCAATTGCCCCTGCTGGCACTGCAACACAAAATCCGTCATGAAGCCGGGATCGACGAACGCGGCTACCGTTTTGTGAAGGCCGCGCTCGAAGTCGAGCCGGCCGACCGCCAAGTGGACGGCCACGCCATTGTCATCCGCCGCCTGGCCTTTGTGCCCACGCGGCGACTCGATTCGACGCCGGACGTGGTCGACAACATGTTTGTGATCGGCCCGCAGGCCATGAACGCCGGGCCCTGCCTGCTGTATCGCCCCTTGCTCGACCAACCGCTGACCCAATACCCCTCGCCCGCCAACCTGCTGTATGCCATCCAGCAATCGAGCAGCCTGCGCGACTCCGTACTGGCCTGGTTGCCCGACAGCACCCGCGATGACTATGAACGCTACGTGTTCCCCGGCACGCTGCCGTCGCCCTGGGTCGCGGTGGACTTTCTGGTGGACCCGCTCAAGTTGCTCACCTGGAGCGGGCCCCTGGCACTGGGCACCGCCACCCTGGAAGACGGCGGACTGGCCAGCCTGTACAAAGCCAACGCCGACGCACTGGTCAAACTGGCCGACCGCCAATCGGTGTCGAACGCCGAGGCACGTTGGGCCACGTTCAAGCGCGCCGGTTGGCTGATTTTCAATGCCGCGCTGCCGTTTCTCGGGCGCATGGCGGGAGTTGCGGCCTGGATCTGGCAAATCATGGACGACCTGCAGCAACTGGCCGAGGCCGAGCAACACCCCGACCGACCGTCGCCCCAGGCGGCCCTCGCCGACTTGCTCTTGAACCTGGGAATGGCCATCGCCCTGCATAGCGCAGCCCGTAGCGCACCGCGCCGTCAGGTAGGCGCCGAGCCGGCGCGAAAACCCGCGCCGCGCCCACCGGCCGCCGTCAAACCGGTGCTGCGCAAAGTCGCGGACATCACCAGCGCGACGCTACCGTCAGACCACGCCCAGCCGCTGCACTCCCTCGGCGCAACCAGCAGCACGCCCGTGCGCCTGTCGATGGTGCTGGACCGCTTCAAAATCGACAAACCCGCGGAGCTCGGCGAGGCCATTGCCACCGAAGGCGCCCATCAGCACCTCTACCGCAGTGGCGAACATTATTACGCCCCGGTGGGTGAGCGCTGGTTTCAGGTCCAGGTGGATGAAAATGAGGCGGTGATGATCGTGGACGCCACCAGACCGGAACGCACTGGCCCATTGCTGATTCACAACCGCGAAGGCCAGTGGTTCATCGACACGCGTCTGCGCCTGCGCGGCGGCGGCCCCAAGTTCCTCGCTAAAAAGGCCCGCGAACTGGCACAAAAGCGCGCGCAGGAATTACGCAAGGAACTCAGCGAGTTCGAAAGTGGGAAGAAAACCGCCCAACAGCAATTGCAGCAGGCGCAACAAGCCATCGCCGCTGGTCCGTCCACGTCGGCGCAAGCCGCTTACTCGCAAGCCCTGCGCGAGCAGTGCGCGGACTATGAACAAGCCCTGCAAAAGCTCAAGTCATTGAGCGTGCATGCACCCACGCCGGACTACCCGAAAAAGTCCCTCGCCTACCTCAAGGCCCAGACCGAACTGACCCAGGCCGCTATCAAGCAAACCCTTATCGAATTCACTCCGCTGCTGCGCGCGGGCCTGGAGCAGATTGAGCTTCAGGCCCAGGCGCCACGCCAGCGCGACATCGAAAATGCGCGGCAACTGAACACCCTGAACAAGGAGATGATCAAGCATCTGTCCTACATGCAGACGCGCTTCGACGAGCTGCGCAAACTGGGCAATGACGGCGCACGCCTGATCAGAACCCTCCAAGGCGCGTTGCCGGGCTACAGCAGTGAGGACCTCAAAGCCCTGCAGGTCGTCGTGGCACGCAATCTATGCTTGCCGGAAAGCACCCTCGCGACGCAGCCTGAGGCGTGGACGGCTATGGACCAGATCGTGACCACAGGAGAAATCGCCATCCAGTGCCTGCGTGACACCTTGCGTGATCAGCGAGAGTCGCACCTGGACGAACGCATCGATACCTTGAGTAGTTTGGTGGAGCAATTTCAACTCTTGGATGAACGCTTGCAGGATTTTCCCGCGGAGTTTTCCGAACAGGCCATCGACACGCAGCTTCAGGAACTGCGCGACCACCTCAAGGCGTTCCGCCATCGCGCTACTGCCGAATTGGGCTTGCTCAGCGCCGAGCGCGACATCTTCAGAAAACGTCCCACGCCGCCGCCAACACCGCCGAGTCCGGCACGCAAATTCATCAAGACCCGCTATCACGGGCAATTGATCGGCGAACCGCGCCTGGCGGACCTGGCGACACAAACCTGGCTGGTAGAGATTCGTTCGCCACTCACCCATCAAGTGGTCGCCACCTTTCACGAAAAACCCAATGGGATTTGGGTGGAGCGCGTCAGAACCCCTACGCCGAGCACTACACCGGTCGATCTGCAAGCACGCATCGCCGACGGCCAAGCCCTGCTCGACCAGCTTCCGGCCTTTCTGGAGCGCGCCTCGAACCGAGCCGAGCTACCTGAACGCACGCCCTTCGGCATAGAGCTGCTCTATCATCAGCACGCCAGCCGGTTGGAACGGGCCGTCGCCGCCATCGAGAACGCCCTGACCCAGAGCAACGTCTCCGACACGCCCGCGGCAAGTGAGGTCCGTACAGCGTTGAGCCAGGCCGTCAGCGACCTTTACGTGCGCGCCAACCAGCACGTATTGACCGCGCTTAAACAGCATCCGCCGACCGTAGCCGGCGTGGAATGGCTGAAAAACCACGACGCAATCACGATCAAGAAAACGATCAACCGGCGCCGCCTGAAAAGCCCAACTCCCGATTATCTGGACGAGTACGCCCTCAGCGACGGCCAGACCCAGGAAGTACTCTGGTACGCGCACTTCCACTACAGCACGGATTGGACGCCGCCCAAGGCGTACCTTTCGGCACGCTTGAAAACCCCGGCAGAACGCAGCTTGGGTGCAGCGGCCGATACGCCCAAAGGTTTGACTAATGAGCAGAGAATCGCGTTTTACCGCAGTGAAATCAGCCTCAGGCAAGCCCAGGCGTTGTTTTTCGAAAAATCCAAGACTCGATCGGGGAACTGATCAGCATTGCCAAGCCTGGCGCAACCGCGCCAGCGCTGCGCCAATATCAGCTTCAGGCACGGCGGCGAAACCCAGCACCAGCCCGGCGCGCTGATCCATCGGTGTGGTTGAATGCGTCAGCCAGTAACTACTCAAGCCGTTGATCTCTACATCCGCCGCGTGGGCCTGTGCAAGCAACTGCCGCTCGCGGGCCAGGCTGTTCACACGTACGGTCAAATGCAGCCCGGCCGCGACATTGGGCAATTCGCCCACCTCTGCCAGCCCGCGTGGCCAACCGGCCAGCAACGCGTTGCGCCGACTCAAGGCGGCACGGCGCATGCGGCGGATGTGCCGCTGGAAATGCCCGGTGGCCATGAACTCGGCCATCACCGCCTGGGTACTCACCTCGGAGTGGCGCATGTCGACCGCGCGGCGCCGGGCGAAGGCGCCCACCAGCCCGGGCGGCAGCACCAGGTAGCCCAGGCGCAATGCCGGAAAGGCCACTTTGCCGAAGGTGCCGACGTAGAGCACGCGCCCGTTGCGATCCAGCGCGGCCAGCGGCGACAGAGGCGCGCCACTGTAGCGGTACTCTCCGTCGTAATCGTCCTCGATGATCCAGCCCTGCGTGCGCTCGGCCCAGGCCAGCAATTCCAGGCGCCGCGCCAGGCTCATCACTACGCCCAACGGGTATTGATGCGAAGGCGTAACGTAGGCCACACGGCAATCCCGCAGGCTATTGAGCACGTGGCAATCAAGGCCCTCGGCGTCCACCGGCACACCGTGCAATCGCCCTCCCGCCAGCGCGAACGCATGGCCTGCGGCGCGGTAGCCGGGATTTTCCACCGCCACGCCCGCGCCGGGCTCCACCAGCAGCTGTGCACAAAGGCTGATTGCCTGCTGCGCGCCGCTGGTGATCACAATTTGCTCAGCCGAACACTGCATGCCGCGCGAGCTGCGCAGGTAGGCGGCGATCAGGCCGCGCAATCGATCATCTCCCGCCGGGTCGCCGTAACAAAGTTTCGCCAAGTCAGGTTTACGCCAAAAAGCCCCATTCAGCTTGGCCCATACCTCAAACGGAAAGAGATCGAACGCCGGTACACCGACGCGAAACGCCCGTGGCGGCCCGTGCGGCGGCGCAGGTAGATGGTTAGTTTCCAGGCGGCCCAAGGCCGGGCTGTGGATAACTTCGCCTGGCGATTTGACCGGTAAATCCAACCAATTTGTGGATAAGGCTGGGGATAAGCCTGTTGACAAGCCTGTGGATACTTTTGTGGATAGTTTTTTTGCGTGGGGTAACTTGGCTACGTAAGTGCCATCGCCCACCCGGCTTTCGATAAACCCTTCCGCGTACAGCTGATCGTAGGCGCGCACGACGCTGTTGCGCGAGATCGACAGGGTTGCGGCCAAATCGCGGCTGGCGGGCAAGCGCGTGCCGCTCACCAGCCGCCCATCCAGCACGCGCTGGCGTAGGGCGTCATACAGCTGGCGCGTCAGGCCCTGACGGCGATCCAGCTCAATACCGGCGGGGTTGAATGAAAGTGGCGGCGACACAGGCGGCATATTGGACCTATCGAATTAGAGCCAGGTGGCTCTTACAACGGACCATTAGCCTGCCTAGGATGCAGGCATTCGCCAAGGACTATTTCCATGTACACACCCCGCGCTTTCGCCCTCGATGATTTGCCCCAATTGCAGCAACTGATCCAGCACACTCGTCTGGCGCAATTGGTCACCCTGGGCGAGCAAGGCTTGCAAGCGAGCCATTTACCGTTGCTGCTCAACCCCGATGAAGGCCCTAACGGCACGCTTTATGGGCATTTGGCCAAGGCCAATCCTCAATGGAAGGACCTTCAAGACGGCAACGAGGCCTTGGTGATCTTTGCCGGTGCCGACGCTTACATCAGCCCGGCGTTCTACCCGGCCAAGGCCGAGCACGGCAAAGTGGTGCCGACCTGGAATTACATCGCCGTGCACGCCTACGGCAAGGCCGAGGTATTCAGCGACGCGCAGCGGTTGCTCGGCGTGGTCACCGCGCTCACCGACCGCCATGAAGGCAACCGCGCGCAGCCCTGGAAAGTCAGCGACGCCCCGGCGGACTACATTGAAGGCATGCTCAAGGCCATCGTCGGCTTCGCCCTGCCGATCGAGCGCCTGCTCGGCAAACGCAAACTCAGCCAGAACCGCAGCCCGGCCGATATCGCCGGCGTGCGCGAAGGCCTGGCCGCGAGCAGCGATGCGCGCGACCAGGCCGTCGCGCGCCTTATTCCTCCAGGAGCGTCAGCATGAGCCAGATCGAGATCCGCCCCGTCACCGCCAACGACCATGCCGCCTGGTTGCCGCTGTGGCAGGCGTACCTGAAGTTCTACAACACCGAGTTGCCGGACGCCGTGAGCCAAAGCACTTGGCAGCGCCTGATCAATGCCAGTGAGCCAACCCATTCGGCGCTGGCCTGGCAGGACGGCAAGGCGGTGGGCATGGTCAATTTCATCTACCACCGCTCCAATTGGAGCATCGAGAACTCCTGTTACCTGCAGGATCTGTTGGTGGATGCGGCCCAGCGCGGCACGGGCGTTGGGCGAAAATTGATCGAATTCGTCTACACCACCGCCAAAGCCGATGGGTGCTGCAAAGTCCACTGGCTGACCCACGAAACCAACGCCACCGCGATTCAACTCTACGAGCGCATCGCCGAACGCCCAGGTTTAATCCAATTTCGCAAAGGTCTTTAAGGAGCGCAGCATGCCCACTTCCCCCGCCGACTGGAAAGGCGCCCCGGCGCCGACCGTTGAACTGCTTGAAGGGCGTTTTATCCGCCTGGAAAAACTCGACCCCGCGCGCCACGCCGATGGCCTGTGGCAAGCCCTCGAAGGCCCCGGCGCCGATCCCAAGCTGTGGGACTACTTGCCTTACGGGCCATTTGCCGAGCGCGCCGCGTTCGATGCGTGGCTGAACAACCACGCCACCCATAGCGACCCGTACTTCTTCAGCGTGATCGACCGCGCCAGCGGCGACGTGCAAGGCATCCTCAGCCTGATGTCCATCGTCCCGGCCCAGGGCCGTATCGAGATCGGCCACGTCACCTTTGGCGCGCCGATGCAGCGCTCGCCGAAAAGCACCGAGGCGGTTTACCTGCTGGCCAGGTATGCGTTCGAGCAAGGCTATCGCCGGCTGGAGTGGAAGTGCAACAACGGCAACGCCCGTTCCCGGTATGCGGCCGAGCGGTTGGGTTTCAGTTTTGAGGGGGTTTTCCGCCAGCACATGGTGGTGAAGGGGCAGAACCGGGATACGGCGTGGTATTCGATCATCGACGGCGAATGGCCAGCGATTGAAGCGGGGTTCGAACAGTGGCTGTCGGAGGCGAACCAGACGGCGGCGGGACAGTTGAAAACTCTGGCCGAGTGCCGGGCTTGATCCTCCCAGACACCACAAATCCCCTGTGGGAGCTGGCTTGCCTGCGATAGCGTCAGGTCAGCCAGCCTCTGTGCTGCAGGCCCACCGCTATCACAGGCAAGCCAGCTCCCACATTTAGATCGGTGTGGGTCAACTACTTCAGTTTCTGGGCCAACACCGCAATATGCTCCGGCCCGATCCCACAGCATCCGCCCAGGTGGCTGGCGCCGCGAGCCTGCCAGTCCGCTGCCCAATGCAAGTAACCCGGCGGGTCCAAATCTTCACGCAACGGGTCCAGACCATCGTTAGCCGTGGCTTCCTCAGGCTGCGGCGGAAAGGCGTTGGCGTAGGCGCCCACGTCAATCTGTACGCCCAGGCGTTCGAACGTCTGGCGCGCGGCATCAATGGCATCACCGATCACTTCCGGCTGGCTGCAGTTGAACAGCAGCACTTGCACACCCAACCGGGCCGCCGCTTCGGCCGCGTCCGCCACCGGCTCACCGGAGCGCAGGCGAGGCACCTCGTCGGTGTCTTCGTCCTTGAGGGTAAACGACAGCCAGAACGGCTTGCCGTCCTGTGGTAAACCGGCGTGAATCGCGCGCGCTTCGGCAATCGAACTCTGAGTTTCGGCCAGCCACAGGTCGACAAACGGTGCGAGGCCTTGCACCAGAGGGGTCAACAGTTCGTTGACGCGCTGTGGCTCGAACAGATCGGGGCGATACGAACCGAACAGCGGCGGCAGTGAGCCTGCCACACGCACCGCCTTGCCGGATGCGTCCACCGCCCGTCGCGCCAGCTCGCCGGCCAGCGCCGCCAATGCCTGGCCCTCTGCAGCAAAGCGTTCTTCGCCGATATGGAAAGGCACCACCGCGTAGCTGTTGCTGGTGATGACATTGGCGCCGCTGTCGATGTACGCCGCATGCACCGCTTCCACCGCTTGCGGCGCTTCGCTCAAGGCCAACGCCGACCATTCCGGCTGCCGGAACGGCGCACCACGGCGTTGCAGTTCACGGCCCATGCCGCCATCGAGAATCACTGTTGCTGTGGCCATATGCTTTTTACTCATAAGCTTATGAAAATAACTCACTATGAGAGTCGTTCTTATAACTATTTAATACGTTGAATTCTGTTTATAACAACTCTTTTTTCAAAGGTGTCTCCTCGTGAAACTTAAACCGCTGCTGGCCCTGGGCCTGACGATCCTGGCCGCTTCCACACAAGCCTTCGGCGGTGCCACGCTGGACCGGGTCGAGAAAAACAAAGAACTGGTCGGCGTGCTGATGGAAAGCTACCCGCCGTTCTCGTTTCTCAACGACCAGAACCAGCTCGACGGTTTCGACGTGGATGTGGCCAAGGCCGTGGCTCAGAAACTGGGTGTGAAGCTGCGCCTGGAAACCCCTTCCTGGGACGTGATCGCGGCTGGCCGCTGGAGCGGCCGCTATGACATCTGCATCTGCTCCATGACCCCGAGCAAGGCCCGCGCCGAAGTGTTCGATTTCCCGGTGGAGTACTACGCCTCGCCGGCGGTGATCGTGGTCAACGCCAAGGATGACCGCATCCACGGCGCCAAGGACCTGAGCGGCAAGAAAGTCGGCCTCACCAGCGCCTCCAGCTATGAGAGCTACCTGAACAAGAACCTGGTGATCGAAGGCGCCGAAGACACGCAGTTGCAGTACCCCTTCGAAGAAGTGCAGATCGCCCCCTACGACACCGACAACGTGGCCTTCCAGGATCTCGGCCTGGGCGTCGGCGTGCGCCTGGATGCCATCCTCACCAACCTGGTCACCGCCCAACCGCGCCTGACACAGGACAAGCGCTTCAAGCTGGCCGGCGAGCCGCTGTATTCGGAACCCAACTCAGTGGCCATCGAAAAAGGCGACCCGCAGTGGGACAGCAAGGTGCGTGAAGTCTTCGCCGAGTTGAAACAGGACGGCACCCTGAGCAAGCTGTCGCAAAAATGGATCGGCGCCGACATCAGCCAATGACTGCATTCCCCGCACCGCCCAAACCGCCGGTCAGTGAGTCGCGATGGCAGCGGCTCCTCGGTTTCCGGACCCGGCTGTACCTGACCTGGGCCGCACTGTTCTGCCTGTTCGCCAGCTTCTTCCTGAGCTTTGACCTGAAGTTCTCGATCATTCTGGACAAGCTGCCCAACCTGATGGGCCTGCACCTGGCACCCAACGGTTTCCTGCAAGGTGCGGCGCTGACGCTGTTTTTGTGCCTATGTTCGATCGGGATTTCTTCGGTGCTGGGGTTTGTCACGGCGCTGGGACGCCTGTCGAAAAGCGCCGTGGCGTTCGGGATCGCGAGTTTTTACGCGTCATTCTTTCGCGGCACGCCGCTGCTGATCCAGATCCTGCTGATCTACCTTGGCCTGCCCCAACTGGGCCTGGTGCCGGGCGCCATCGTCGCCGGGATCATCGCGCTCTCGCTGAACTACGGCGCCTACTTGAGCGAAATCTTCCGCGCCGGCATCCTCGGCGTCGCCCACGGCCAGCGCGAAGCCGCACTGGCCTTGGGCATGCGCGACAGCGCGATCTTCTGGCACGTCACCCTGCCCCAGGCGATGCGCACCATCATCCCGCCCGCCACCAACCAGTTCATCTCGATGCTCAAGGATTCGTCGCTGATCTCGGTGATGGGTGTCTGGGAAGTGATGTTCCTGGCCCAGTCCTATGGCCGCTCCAGCTACCGCTATATCGAAATGCTGACCACGGCGGCGATTATCTACTGGGTGTTGTCGCTGGGCCTGGAGCTGATCCAGGCTCGGATGGAGCGCCATTATGGCAAGGGGTACGTGCGTCGCAGTTGAGTTCAGCGGCGCAGCTTGACGACGCCCATTTGCATGCCGAACGGTTTGAACACGGCATTGAGCGACTTCAAGGTCTGATTGCCCTCGCCATGTTCGATATGCACCAGGGTGCGCACGGAAATTTTGCACATCCTGGCGAACTGGGTTTGTTGGAGGCCGGTGACTTCGGTGCGCAGACGCCGCACCGCGGCCGCGATATCCAGCGTGCCGTCGGCCAATGCCGCCTGGATGCTGTCGATCAGTTGGGTGCGCTCTTCAAGGGTCAGGCTCATTTCAATCCCCAGTCTTTCAGGCGTTGCGGCAGGTTTTTCAACGCTATGCCGGGGTGGTTCATCGTCACGGCAGGCAAGCCGCTGGTGCTGAGGATGTCGGGTAACGCTGAAAGCTGCTGCGCGGCGTCCCTGAGCCCTTCGTAGAGGGCCTGACTGTCGACGAGATCGCTCAGCAAATCACATACGCCACGCCAGTCCACTTCGCCCGCACGTTCAAGTTCCCTGGGCCATTTCGTGGTGCGGGTGATGCCTTCGTCATCCATCACCATGGGTGCCAGGTCGTAGATCGGGGCCAGGCGCAAGGCGTTGGTTTGACGAATAATCGAGGTATTGCGCCCGTGGTTGTCCGAGTTGCCCAGGATCTTGTTCAACAGGTCACGCTTGAGGTACTCCGCGACCAGCGCCGGCACGTCAGGTGCTTGTCCTGCCCCCTGCCATAACCTCACCAACTGCTCGATAACCGCACGATGCCCCATGGCACTTCCAGGGACAGTCACGCCAGCCATTGAGTAGATGGATTCCACGGCATAACGCTCGACGCCTTCGCGGCCAACGTGCCTGTCAAAACGCTGCATCCACAGGCTCGGCTTGCTGGCCTCTTCCAAAGCCAGTCCTTGCGCCGCGACCGTGTCGATGCCCAGTGTCTGAAGGGCCTGGTAGTAGTGGTATTCGCTGCGCAGAATGTCCTGGTCAAGCTGCGTGCCTTTGTTGCGGGCGAACTTCACGAACCAGTGCTGCCGGACGTGTTCGTCATCGAGCACGGCATCCGGGAACAGCAGGCCTTGCTGGTTTTCGGTCAGCAACAGCTTCGGTGCTTCGCCTCCGGCACCCGTGGCGCCACCGATGGCCGCCCCCTGCTCATAGGCGTATTCGAGAAAACCATTATCGCGCTGGATGACTTCCTGGCGCGTAAAGCCCATGGGTGGGCGACTGTCCATCGCGGCAACCGACTCTTTGATGCGCATATGACCGATAGGCGCAGGTGTGCTGCGCATGAGTAAGAAAAGGTCTGCGCTGATGTCATCCGGTTTGTCCTGACCAAGATGTGCCAGCAGAAAACGCTTGGCGGCCCCTGCCGGTGCGATGTCATGAAGAAAAGCCGGGGCACCCTGCGTTCGGCACGCCTCCCACAGCAAAGGAAACCTAACACTCACGGACTTTACAAAAGGCGTGGCGAGGTCATCGAGGTGGTCCACCAGATAGCACTGGTCATAACCAAAGCTGCAGCGACTTTCGAAGCCCTCTTGCGGGGTATCAAAGGTCAGCAGCATGGCGTCCTGCCATTTTCCTTCGGTGAAGAGTTGTAGGGTCAGCTTGAGCATGAGTGCACCTGCAATTTAATGCGTTTACGCGACATACAGGAGATGAGTTAACGCAATATAGTGCAGATAAAGCCGTTAATCACCCCCAATAACTGCATTAAAATGCACATAAGCGCCGTATGGTCGTTTTCTTACGCAATAAAATGCATAAACGTTAATCACGCCCCGATAGAGACAACTCCTGCAAATCGGAAGTCTACGGCCTGACAGTTATCCCCGCCCCGCCTCGCTAAATTCCCGCCCTCATCCACAAGAGGTCGGGAATTCATGCCCATTACCCCCCGTAGAATCGTATTTGCCATCGGCCTTTTAGCCGCCGCCAGCCTTCAACATGCACACGCGCGTGGGGATATCGAGTACACGCCGTACTGGTATCAGCCCTACGACGCGCTGCCTTTTGAGTACTACGCTATTCCCGAAGTAAAAAACCCAGCCCTCGACGGCTATTTGCTCGGGCAAGCCACCACCCACAATGGCCGGCAGGTGGCGAAAGTGCTGGATCCCGCGCTGACTCGCCTGCTGCAGTCGGGCGAGTTGAGTTCGGAACAGGTCAAGGCCCTGGAAAAATTCAACGCTGAACTCGCGCAAAAACCGGGCGCGTTCGGTGCGGCCCTTGAGCAACTGGCCGGCAGCCAGAACGCGAGCCTGGCGGCGGCTACCCAGAGCACCACCCAGCAGTTGAGCAGCCGAGTGCTCTCGACCCTGCGTGAATTGCCCACTGACACCGACGGCCACTTCTGGGTAAAAAACCTCGGCAGCGAAGGCGGCCTCGACAGTCAGCGCGGTACTGCCGGCGTGGATACGGCCAACCAGGGCGTGCTGTTGGGCGCCGACTGGGCAGTTGATCATGCCTGGCGAGTCGGTGTGTTGGGTGCAAAATCCAGCAGCCGCCTGGATGCGCAACGCTTCAGCGCCGACCTGGACAGTTGGCACCTGGGCGGTTACGCCGTGCGTCAGGACGGCCCGCTGGCCTTGCGCCTGGGGGCGATCTATAGCAGCCATGCCGGCCAGAATCAACGCAAGGTCGACATCCTGGGTTACAAGGATGCGCTCAAGGGCCGCTACGACGCCAACAGCCAGACTGTCTTCGGCGAGGCGGGTTACCAACTGGGCGATGCCGACATCAGCATCGAACCCTTTGCCGGGCTTGGCTACCAACGCTACAGCCGTGACAGCTTCCGGGAACAAGGCGGGCCGGCCGCGCTGAACGTCGACGCGCAAACTCAGCAAAACCTGAGCAGCACCCTTGGCCTGCGCCTGGCCAAACCGTTTCGGTTCGACAACCAGATGACCCTCACGCCGCACCTGAGCACAAGCTGGAAACACCTGTACGGCAACGTCGACAGCCAGGTGCGCCAGTCCTTTCGCCAGGGCGGCATTGAGGGGTTCACCATCCAGGGCGCGTCCCTCGATCGCAACAGCCTCAACCTGCAGGCCGGGCTGGATCTGGCGCTCTCGGCAAACCACACCCTCGGCCTGGCCTACAGCGCTGAAAAAGGCACCCACAGCAGCAACCAAGGCCTGATAGCCCAGTGGCGGATGGGTTTCTGACCCAATTGCAGGCGAAAAAAAAGGGGAGCACCTGCCCCCCCGAGGATTAAACGGTAGTGTCGAAGGCTGTATCAGCCTTCGATCTCAATCAGGATTTCGCCAGGGTTCACCCGGTCGCCCTTGGCCACATGAACAGCGGTCACCTTGCCGGCAATGGCGGCCTGCACTTCGGTTTCCATCTTCATGGCTTCGGTAATCAGCACCGCCTGGCCGGCCTTGACCACGTCACCTTCCTTGACCAGCACGTCGACGATATTGCCCGGCATTGCCGTGCTGACGTGACCCGGCTCGGTGGCCTGCTTGCGCTTGCTGCTGCCGCCGCTGACGAACTCGTTGAGCGGCTCGAACACCACTTCTTCCGGCATGCCGTCGATGGACAGATAGAAGTGGCGCTTGCCTTCGGCCTTCACGCCGACGCCGGTGATGTCCACGCGGTAGCTTTCGCCGTGTACATCGATGACGAACTCGGTCGGCACGCCTTCGCCACCGGCGCGCGCAACGCCGCCGGCTTCTGGAATCGGCAGCAGCACTTCCGGCGCGAGGGTGCCAGCGTCGCGTTCCTCGAGGAACTTGCGGCCGATGTCCGGGAACATAGCGTAGGTCAACACGTCTTCTTCGGACTTGGCCAACGCGCCGATTTCACCGCGCAGCTTGGTCATTTCCGGCTTGAGCAGGTCGGCCGGGCGCACGTCGATAACCTCTTCGCTGCCGATGGCCTGGCGACGCAACTTCTCGTTCACGGTGCCCGGCGCCTTGCCGTAGCCGCCTTGCAGATAGAGTTTCACTTCGTTGGTGATGGTCTTGTAGCGCTCACCGGCCAGCACGTTGAAGAACGCCTGGGTACCGACGATCTGCGACGTCGGCGTCACCAGCGGCGGGAAGCCAAGGTCTTCCCGCACGCGCGGGATCTCGGCCAGCACTTCGCTCATGCGATTGAGCGCGCCCTGCTCTTTGAGCTGGTTAGCCAGGTTGGAAATCATCCCGCCCGGCACCTGGTTGACTTGCACGCGGGTGTCGACGGCGGTGAATTCGCTCTCGAACTGGTGATACTTCTTACGCACCGCATAGAAATACAGGCCGATCTCCTGCAGCAGTTCAAGGCTGAGACCGGTGTCGAATTCGCTGCCTTTAAGGGCGGCGACCATCGACTCGGTGCCGGGGTGGCTGGTGCCCCAGGCGAAGCTGGAGATGGCGGTGTCGATGTGATCAGCACCGTTTTCGATGGCCTTGAGTTGGCACATCGCGGCCAGGCCAGCGGTGTCGTGGGAGTGGATAAAGATCGGCAGGTTCTGCTCGGCTTTCAGCGCCTTGACCAGTTCGCCGGTGGCGTAGGGGGTCAACAGGCCGGCCATGTCCTTGATTGCGATCGAGTCGCAGCCCATGGACTCCAGCTGCTTGGCCTGGGCCACAAACGCTTCGACGGTGTGCACCGGGCTGGTGGTGTAGGCAATGGTACCCTGGGCATGTTTGCCCGCAGCTTTCACCGCTTCGATGGCCACACGCAAGTTACGCACATCGTTCATGGCGTCGAAGATGCGGAACACGTCGATGCCATTCACAGCGGCCTTGGCGACGAAAGCTTTTACGACGTCATCGCTGTAATGGCGGTAGCCCAGCAGGTTCTGGCCGCGCAGCAACATTTGCAGGCGCGTGTTGGGCAACGCGGCGCGCAGTTGGCGCAGGCGCTCCCACGGATCTTCTTTGAGAAAGCGCACGCAGGCGTCGAAGGTCGCGCCGCCCCAGACTTCAAGGGACCAGTAGCCGACTTTGTCGAGCTTGTCGCAGATCGGCAGCATGTCGTCGGTACGCATGCGGGTCGCGAGCAACGACTGGTGAGCGTCGCGCAGGATGGTGTCGGTTACGAAGATCTTTTTAGTCATTGGAATATTCCTCACAGGCCTGCGTGGGCGGCGATGGCGGCGGCGATGGCCAGGGCCAGCTCTTCGGGTTTGCGCTTGATCGAGTAGTTGGTCAGCTCAGGATGGCTTTCCACAAAGCTGGTATTGAACTGGCCGCTGCGGAATTCCGGGTTGCGCAGGATTTCCTGGTAATAGGCGGCAGTGGTCTTCACGCCTTGCAGGCGCATGTCGTCCAGGGCGCGCAGGCCGCGGTCCATGGCTTCTTCCCAGGTCAACGCCCACACCACCAGTTTCAGGCACATGGAGTCGTAGAACGGCGGGATGGTGTAGCCGGTATAGATCGCCGTGTCGGTACGCACGCCGGGGCCGCCGGGCGCGTAGTAACGGGTGATCTTGCCGAAGCTGGGCAGGAAGTTGTTCTTCGGGTCTTCGGCGTTGATACGGAACTGCAACGCGAAACCACGGTGCTGGATGTCTTCCTGTTTCACCGACAGCGGCAAGCCCGAGGCGATGCGGATCTGCTCGCGGACAATATCGATCCCGGTGATTTCTTCAGTGATGGTGTGTTCCACCTGCACGCGGGTGTTCATCTCCATGAAGTACACCTCGCCCTCGGCGAGCAGGAACTCCACGGTACCGGCGTTCTCGTAGCCCACGGCCTTGGCGGCGCGTACCGACAGGTCGCCGATGTAGGCGCGTTGCTCAGGAGTCAGCTGCGGGCTGGGGGCGATTTCGATGAGTTTCTGGTTACGGCGCTGGATCGAACAATCGCGCTCGAACAGGTGCACCACATTGCCAAAGCTGTCACCAAGGATCTGCGCCTCGATGTGCTTGGGGTTGACGATGCATTTTTCCAGGAACACTTCCGCCGAACCGAAGGCCTTGGTGGCTTCGGAAATCACGCGGGGGAAGGCTTGTTCAAGTTCTTCGCGGCTGTTGCAACGGCGGATACCGCGACCGCCACCGCCGGAAGTGGCCTTGAGCATCACCGGATAACCTATGCGGTCGCCTTCGGTCAGGGCTTCGGCGATGTCGGCGACGTTGCCTTCGGTGCCCGGCGTAACCGGCACACCGGCCTTGATCATGCTGCGGCGCGCTTCGGTCTTGTCGCCCATGCGGCGGATCACTTCAGCGGACGGGCCGATGAACTTGATCCCGCGTTCGGCGCAGATATCCGCCAGTTCCGCGTTTTCCGACAGAAAGCCGTAGCCGGGATGCAGCGCATCACAACCGGTTTCCACGGCCAGGTTCACCAGCTTGCGCGGGTTCAGGTAGCCGGCCAGCGGCTCGGCACCAATGCTGTGGGCTTCGTCGGCACGCTTGACGTGCAACGCGTGGCGGTCGGCGTCGGAATAGACCGCGACCGAGCGAATGCCCATCTCGGCGCAGGCACGCACGATTCGTACGGCAATTTCACCACGGTTGGCGATCAGGATCTTTTTTATCACTTGGAAATTCCCTTGAGCCGATTGCTGCGTTCTTCGACCCGCTGGAGCCGGGTCGGCGCGTGACCAAATGTTTCATGACAGTCGCGAGACACACACTAAGCCCAGGGGGGGATTAACAAAAATCAATAATTATTGGGTTGTGCATAAGTAAAGACTTATAGTTGGCCGAGCGGCCCGCAGCGAAAGGATAAGATTATGCGTAAGTCATTGATGCGGCTGACATTGCGTCAGTTACAGATTTTCCATGAGGTGTGCGACTTACGCTCTTACAGCCGCGCCGCCGAGGAAATGTCTCTCACCCAACCGGCCGTCAGCCTGCAAATCCGTCAGCTCGAAGAGCTGATCGGCCAGCCGCTGTTCGATTATGTCGGCAAAAAACTCTACATGACCGAGGCCGCCGAGGCCCTGCAGCGGGCCAGTCGGGATATTTTCGGGCGCCTGGAAAACCTCGACATGCAGCTGTCGGACATGCAGGGCTCGCTGCAGGGCCAGTTGAAACTGGCAATTGAATCCAGCGCCAAATACTTCGTGCCGCACCTGTTCGCCGCGTTCAAGCGCCAGCATCCGGACGTGCAGTTGCACCTCACGGTGGTGAACCGCGCCCAGGTGATCCGTCGGCTTTCGGACAACCGGGACGACCTGGTGATCATGTCCATGGTGCCTCAGGACATGGGGCTGGAATTCCTGCCGTTCCTCAACAACCCGATTGTCGCTGTCGCGCCACCCGACCACCCCTTGAGCCTGCAAGGCCCACTGCGCCTGCAGGACCTGGAGCCTTACACACTGCTGATCCGCGAACCGGGTTCCGGTACGCGGCTGGCGTGCGAGGAGTATTTCAAGGAGAAACGCGTGCACTTCACCCAGACGGTGGAAGTGGCCTCGGCCGAGGCGCAACGTGAATGCGTCTGCGCAGGGCTGGGTGTGGCCCTGTTGACGCGGCATGCGGTGAACATGGAGTTGGCCACCGGCGGGCTCAAGGAGCTGCCGGTGGAAGAGCTGCCGCTGTACCGCAGTTGGTGCCTGGTGCAGGCCAAGGCCAAGCGCCTGTCACCGGTGGCCCATGCGTTCCTGGGCTTTATTCGCAGCGAACGGGTGCAGATCAGCGCCCTGGCTGAGCGCTTCGCTGGGCAGCCGCGGGTGCCTGCCAATGCAGTTCCGGGTAGTCACTGATGCTCTGGAGCAGTTGGCGCTCCTCGCAACGGTCTTCGATTGCGCGACGGAACGCCATGCGGCGTTGGTCTTCCTGCTGACGACGGGTCTTTACGGTGCTGTTGCTGTCTTCGTAGGGCCGGGCCATTTGGAGTCTCCCAATGCGAGTGCGGGGAGTTCAGGATGGTCCTGGGGCATGACGGTTTGGCGGCGTGGGGGTTACAGGATGATGAATCTTGCAGATATGCCAGAGACCCAAATGTGGGAGCGGGCTTGCTCGCGAAGGCGGAGTGTCAGTCGCCATTGATATTGACTGACCCGGCGCATTCGCGAGCAAGCCCGCTCCCACATTGGCCAGCGTACAACCTGTTAATCGTCGAGGGCTTTGACGGACTTGGGCGACAACCGCAGGCTGCGCAAGCTGCGTTTGACGCTCTTGAGGTGGTTGACCAGGCTCGGCCCGCGCGCCATGGCCACGCCCATCGCCAGCACGTCGATGACCACCAAATGGGCAATACGCGAGGTCAGCGGCGTGTAGATCTCGGTGTCTTCGTGCACGTCGATCGCCAGGTTGACGGTGGACAGTTCCGCCAACGGCGTCTGGCTCGGGCACAGAGTGATCAACGAAGCGCCGCTCTCACGCACCAGGTTGGCGGTGATCAGCAGGTCTTTGGAGCGTCCCGACTGCGAAATGCAAATGGCGACGTCGGTGGGCTTCAAGGTCACCGCCGACATGGCCTGCATGTGCGGGTCGCTGTAGGCCGCCGCGGTGAGCAGCAAGCGGAAAAATTTGTGCTGGGCGTCGGCGGCAACGGCACCGGAGGCACCAAAGCCGTAGAACTCGACACGCTGGGCCTGGGACATGGCCGTCACGGCCTTTTGCAACTCCACCGGGTCGAGCTTCTCGCGCACTTCCATCAGGGTGTGCAGGGTGGTGTCGAAGATTTTCAGGCTGTAGTCGGCGACGGAGTCGTCTTCGTGAATCGCGAATTGCCCGAAGCTGGCACCGGCGGCCAGGCTTTGGGCCAGCTTGAGCTTCAAGTCCTGGAACCCGGAGCAACCGATGGCGCGGCAAAAGCGCACGATGGTCGGCTCGCTGATGCCCACGCTATGAGCCAGGTCGGCCATGGAACTGTGCATCACAGCCGCAGGGTCAAGCAGCACATGGTCGGCAACCTTGAGTTCCGATTTGCGTAACAGGTGGCGCGACTGGGCGATATGTTGCAACAGGTTCAAAGGGCTGGACTCTTTGTTATGGGCAGGGCCGAGGATGTAGCAAGCTTGTAGTTATACTACAAGAATTGCCGTTTTGCCCGTCCGGCGCATCACTAAATCGTCCTGTTCCCCTTTATCTCTGCGGGCGACGCACATGTAGCCACAGGGGCGGCGTCGCCATCACTAAGGAAAATCTGCATTTTCCCGTAACAAATCTGCCAGCGCTTGGGCCTCTATCGGCCGGCTGATCAAATAGCCCTGCACTTCGTCGCAGCGCTCTGCGCGCAGGAAGTCCAATTGCTGCTGGTCCTCCACCCCTTCAGCCACCACCTTGAGCGCCAAACCGTGAGCCATGGCGATGATGGCTCGGGTGATGGCGGCATCTTCACGACCCTGGCCAAGCCCGCGAATGAAGGTTTGGTCGATCTTCACGTAATCCACGGGAATGCGCTTGAGGTAGCTGAGGGATGAATAACCGGTACCAAAATCGTCGATGGCCAGCTTCACGCCCAGGTCGCGCAGTTGCTGGAAGGTGGCAATGATGTGCTCGACGCTATCGAGCAATTGGCTTTCGGTCAGCTCCAGCTCCAGGTATTGCGGGTCCAGTCCGGTTTCTTCGAGCACCTGACGCACCAGGCTGACCAACTTGCCCTGGCGCAACTGGTGCACCGACAGGTTCACCGACACCCGGATCGGCGCCAACCCCTGGCGTTGCCAGTCACAGGCTTGCCGGCAGGCCTCGCGCAGCACGAACTCGCCCAGCGGCACGATCAGGCCAGTCTCTTCGGCCAGGCCGATAAAGTCCCCCGGCGGCACCATGCCCCACTGTGGATGCTCCCAGCGGATCAAGGCTTCAGCAGCGTTCAGCCGGCCGGTGGCCAGGCACAGTTTGGGTTGATAGAACACCGTGAGCTGGCGCTCTTCAATGGCCTTGCGCAGGTGGTTCTCCAGTTGCAAGCGCTCCAGGGTGCTGGCTTGCAGACTGTCGGTGTAGAACTGGAAATTGTTGCCGCCCAGGTGTTTGGCGTGCTGCATGGCCATGTTCGATTGGCTGACCAGCGCGGAAATTTCCCGCGCATTGTCCGGCAACAGGCTGACGCCCATCGATGCACTGACCACCAGTTCATGCCCTTCTACCGTCACCGGCACCCGCAGTTTGGCCAGCAACCGCGTCGCCACCCGCGCCAGGCTCGACAGGTTGCCGTAGGCGTCGAACAGCACGGCGAATTCGTCCCCGGACAGGCGTGCAATGGTGTCGGCCTCGGGCAGGGCATTGATCAAGCGCCGCGCCATTTTCTGCAGCAACTGGTCGGCAACCTCGTGGCCCAGGCTGTCATTGAGCAGCTTGAAGCGGTCCAGGTTGATATGCAGCAACGCCAGGCTGCGCCCGCCCTGGCGTACACGCTGGTGGGCTTCGCCCAGCCGTTCGCGGAACAATGAGCGGTTGGCCAGGCCGGTCAGCTCGTCATAATGGGTGAGGTAGCGCATGCGCTCTTCGGACTCACGCCGCGCCGAAAGATCGGCGAAGAAGCCCACGATATGGCTGACTTTTCCACGGATATCGCGCACCACATTCAATTGCAGCCATTGCGGGTAGAGCTCGCCGTTCTTGCGCGTCTCCACCAGCTCGCCCTGCCAGGTTCCGTGGCTGAGCAATGCCTGGCGGATCACCGGAAAGTGGCGGCGGGCATCACGGCTGCTGGGCAGCTCCACCACGTTGCGACCGAGCATGTCGTCGATTTCAAAGCCGGTGACACGGCTGAAAGCCTGGTTGACCGCGATCAGTTTGTAGCTCGGATCCAGGATTACAATGCCTTCGCTGGCCGCTTCAAATACGGTCGACGCCAGACGCTGTTGTTCCTCCAGGGCCTTGCCGGCGCTGATATCACGGCGAGTGCCGAGCATGCGCGTGACCCGGCCGCTGGGCGCGCGCTCCACGGCGCGGCCTCGGTCTTCGATCCACACCCAGTGCCCATCGCCATGGCGCACGCGGTATTCGACCTGATAGTCCTCGCTACGCCCCTTCAGGTGTTCCACCAAGGCGCGCCTGAGTAATGGCAGGTCGTCGGGGTGCAGGCGCGGCTTGAGGTGGCCGAGCATCGCCGTGACGTACTCCGGTTCCAGGCCAAACAGCTCCTTGAGCTGGGTGTGATGGACTTCGTCAGTTTGCAGGTTCCAGTCCCACAGCCCCAATTCACTGGCCTGCAGCGCCATGGCCAGGCGCGCTTCGCTTTTATTCAACGCCAGGCTGGCGGCGTCCAGCTCCTGGCTGCGCTGCGCCACGCGATCCTGCAGGCCGATCTGGGCTTCGCGCAGTTCCTGTTCGACCTGGCGGCGCTGCTCGACTTCGCGCACCAACTCCTGGTTGAGCTGCTCGCTGCGCTGCTGTGCCTGCTGGAGATGCTCGATCAATGCCTGGTTCTGGAAGCGGCGCAGCAGGCCGCGCTGGATCAGGCGATTGACCTGCCACGCCACCAGGCTCAAGGACGCGAGCAGGATCAGGCCTAATACGCCCCAGCCGCGCTGCTGCGGGTCGCCGCTCCAGAACAGGTAAATGATGGCCGGCACCAGACAGGGCACGGCGAACGACAGGAACGCCGGCAGGCTCACGGCATAGGCCACGCTGGCCGACAGCGTCGCCGCGCCAATCAGGCCGAACACCCAGGCCTGTTGCATGAAGCTGTCCACCGGCACCAGGGCAATGGCGGCTGTGGCCAGGGTCAAGCCGCTGACCGCCGAGCCGAGCATGAACATGCGTCGCCACACCGGCTGGGCCTGGCGGCTGGGCATGGCCGAATCAAACGCCGCCACCTGGATCACGCGCATCGCCACCAGGGCCAGCAGCCAGACCAGCCAGATGCTGTCCAGCAGGTACTGCTTGGGGTTCCAGAGCAGCCAGGCGCACACCAGGCCATTGACCAGCATCAACAGGGTCGGCAGCAGCGAGCCCTGATACAACAGGCGCGTACGCTCGACCGCCATCTCGGTGGCGTAATGTTTGCGAAGAACCTGCGCGGGCGCCGTTGAGTGGCCGAGCAGATCGGTGCTGAGGGTCATAGGCAGTGTTCTTATAATGGTGAGCCCGAAACGTCGACGGAGCATACACAAGCAAACGCTTGGGCCAAACTGCTCCACGTCATAAAAACTGCGCGGGCATGGCCCGCAAACTCCGGGGCCAGACGGCTTGAGCGAGACACGGCGGGGGCTGCGGCCATTGACCGACCAGTCATCACCCCGGATGTTTTGCGTCGACCACCCGGCATTGGTATTTGCCCCACTCCCCCGGGGGCCATAGAATGCGTCAATGCGCGATGATCTCTCCCTTTTGCTGAACTCCCTCAACGATGCCCAACGCCAGGCCGTAGCGGCCCCCGTTGGCCGTCAGTTGGTCCTGGCCGGTGCTGGCTCCGGTAAAACCCGAGTGCTGGTGCACCGTATCGCCTGGTTGATCCAGGTCGAAAACGCGTCCCCGCATTCCATCCTGTCGGTGACCTTCACCAACAAGGCTGCCGCCGAGATGCGCCACCGCATCGAGCAGTTGATGGGCATCAGCCCGGCCGGCATGTGGGTCGGCACCTTTCACGGCCTGGCGCACCGCCTGTTGCGCGCGCACTGGCAAGAAGCGGGCCTGGCCCAGACCTTCCAGATCCTCGACAGTGATGACCAGCAACGCCTGGTCAAGCGAGTGATCCGCGAGCTGGGCCTGGACGAGCAACGCTGGCCGGCGCGCCAGGCGCAATGGTTTATCAACGGTCAGAAAGACGAAGGCCTGCGCCCTCAGCATATCCAGGCCAGCGGCGACCTGTTCCTGGCCACCATGCGCAGCATTTATGAAGCCTACGAGGCCGCCTGCGCACGCGCCGGGGTCATCGACTTCTCCGAGCTGCTGCTGCGCGCGCTCGACCTGTGGCGCGACAACCCGGGCTTGCTGGCCCATTACCAGAAGCGCTTTCGACATATCTTGGTAGACGAGTTCCAGGACACCAACGCCGTGCAGTACGCCTGGTTGCGCCTGCTGGCCAAGGGCGGCGACAGCCTGATGGTCGTGGGCGACGACGACCAGTCGATCTACGGCTGGCGTGGCGCGAAAATCGAGAACATCTACCAGTATTCCGAAGACTTCCCGGACGCGGTCACCATCCGCCTCGAGCAGAACTACCGCTCCACCGCCGGCATCCTCAAGGCCGCCAACGCCCTGATCGCCAACAACACCGGGCGCCTGGGTAAAGAATTGTGGACCGACGGCGGCGAAGGCGAAGCGATCAACCTGTACGCGGCGTTCAACGAGCACGATGAAGCGCGCTACGTGGTGGAAACCATCGAAAGCGCGCTGAAGACCGGTTTGGCGCGCAGCGACATCGCAATTCTGTACCGCTCCAACGCCCAGTCGCGGGTATTGGAAGAAGCCCTGTTGCGCGAGCGCATCCCCTACCGCATCTACGGCGGCCAGCGTTTCTTCGAGCGCGCGGAAATCAAGAACGCCATGGCCTACCTGCGCTTGCTGGAAGGCCGCGGCAACGATGCGGCGCTGGAGCGGGTGATCAACATCCCGGCCCGTGGCATCGGCGAGAAAACCGTCGAAGCTATTCGCGACCACGCGCGCCACGCCCATGTGTCGATGTGGGAAGCCATGCGCTTGCTGATCGCCAACAAAGGCCTGACCGGCCGCGCGGCAGGTGCGTTGGGTGTGTTTGTCGAGCTGATCGAGAACCTGTCGGCCAAGTGCGCCGAAATGCCCCTGCACCTGATGACCCAGACCGTGATCGAACAGTCCGGGCTGATCGCCTACCATGAAGCGGAAAAAGGCGAGAAAGGCCAGGCCCGGGTAGAAAACCTTGAGGAATTGGTGAGCGCCGCCCGCGCGTTCGAAAACGCCGAGAACGAAGAGGACCTCACACCGCTCGCCGCCTTCCTTGGCCATGCTTCGCTGGAGGCCGGCGATGCCCAGGCTGACGAACATGAAGACAGCGTCCAACTGATGACCTTGCACAGCGCCAAGGGCCTGGAGTTCCCCTACGTGTTCCTGGTGGGCATGGAAGAAGGCTTGTTCCCGCACAAGATGAGCCTGGAAGAACCCGGCCGTCTTGAGGAGGAGCGCCGCCTGGCGTACGTGGGCATCACCCGGGCGATGCAAAACCTGGTGATGACATACGCTGAAACCCGACGCCTGTACGGCAGCGAGACTTACAACAAGGTGTCGCGCTTCGTACGGGAGGTGCCGAAGGGCCTGATCCAGGAAGTGCGCCTGTCCAACAGCGTCAGCCGCCCATTCGGCGGTGGTCAGCAGCAGAACTCCAGCAATATGTTCGCCGGCTCTGAAATTCCGGAAACCCAATTCAGCCTTGGCCAGCAGGTCAGGCATTCGGTGTTCGGCGAAGGCGTGATCCTCAACTTCGAAGGCGCCGGCGCCCAGGCGCGGGTGCAGGTGAATTTCTCAGAAGGCAGCAAGTGGCTGATGATGGGTTACGCGAAGCTCGAAGCGATCTGAGCTGATTGCTTGTGGCGAGGAAACCTCGCGTTACATGAAGGTTGTTGGCCCGCCCTTGTTTTTAACGAGTGCGGGCCAATATGTGTAATAAGTCCTACAGACCACTCCGAATCGGTCCTACGCAAAAGCCCGAAACATTATGTCGCTAGCCACTGTCTCTACACCTGTGCAACATGGCGCGCGTGCAATCCACAAATGGGAATTCCCTTTATGAAACGTTTTCTTAGCATCGCCATGGCGTTGTGCATCGGCCTGACGATGAGCATCGACGCCAACGCCAAACGCTTCGGTGGCGGCAAAAGTTCAGGTGCGGCACCGACTCACCAGACCAGCCAAATGGCTCCATCCGCCGGTGCCGGCGGCGCTGCGGCTACCGCAGGCGCAGCCGGTGCTGCCGGCGCCGCTGCCAAGGCCGGCGGTGCTTCGCGCTGGCTGGGCCCTCTGGCCGGTATCGCAGCCGGCGGCCTGCTCGCTTCCATGTTCATGGGCGGCGGCTTCCAGGGCATGCAGATCTTTGACATCCTGATCCTTGCCGTCATCGCCTTCGTGATCTTCCGCTTTATCGCCGCCCGTCGCCGCAAGCAGCAGGAGCACCTGGCTCCGGCCGGCGCGCCGATGCAGCGTGAAGTGTTCGAGCAGAAACCAGCCATGGGTTCGATCTTCGGCGGTTCGGCGGCACCTGCTGCCGCCCGTCCGGTGATCAATGCGCCGGCCTGGTTCAACGAAGAACGTTTCATCGAAGCGGCCCGCAGCCACTTCCAGTCCCTGCAGCAGCACTGGGACGCCAACGAAATGGACAAGATCGCCGAGTTCGTGACCCCGCAACTGCTGGAGTTCCTCAAGCGCGAACGCGCCGACCTGGGCGATGCTTTCCAGTCGACCTACATCGACGACCTGCGCGTACAGCTTGATGGCGTGGATGATCGCGCCGACAAGACCATCGCCACCCTGACCTTCAGCGGTGTGTCGAAGACCTCGCGTTTCGACCAGGGCGAAGTGTTCAGCGAAAGCTGGAACATGGAACGTCCACAAGGCGAGAACCAGCCTTGGCTGGTTGCTGGTATCCGCCAGAACGGCTGATTCCTGCGCGCCTGAGCAAGCAGTTACAAAAAACCCCGGACCTGTCCGGGGTTTTCTATTTCACGGTTGCACTTATAGCGAGCTACTGTATAAAACGCCCCTATAAACCGCGCCATCAGCAAGAGGATCCCGGCCGTGGAAGAAATCATCGAACAACTGCGTGAAGCCAACGAACCGGTCCCGGTTCCGCTGGAACTGCCTGACGAAGACCAACTGGTGGAAATCGAGGAACAACTGTTCATCGACATCCCGTTTGTCTTCCGTGAATTCCTGCTGACCGTCAGCGACGTGGTGTACGGCAGCCTGGAGCCGGTGACCGTCACCGACCCGCAATCCCACACCTACCTGCCCGACGTGGCCGCCAACGCCTGGGATGCCGGTGTTGATCGCAGCATGATCCCGATCTGCCAGGACGGCGACGACTACTACTGCGTCGAAGAAGACGGCACCGTGGTGCTGTGGTCCGGCGAAGAAGAACTCGTTACCGAAGAAACCTGGGAATCGGTGTGGCACTGGGCGCGGGACGTCTGGCTCGAAAGCTGATCGCGCAGGCTGTAGTGAGCGAGCTTGCTCGCGCTGGGCTGCAACGCAGCCCCCACTGCCCGTCAGTGCTCCGGCGTATCCTTGTGGTTATCCAGTGTCTCCAGCAAGGCGACCTGCATCCGCGTATGCACGCGGATGAACCACCGCCAGAGCACGGCCGCCACCGCCGCCGCGACCACCGCGACCAGCACCAGCAACTTGTTGGTCGGCAGAATGCTGGCCGACAAGGCAGCCAATAGCACGAAGATCAACAGCAGCGAGAGAATCGGGATCAGTTCGGAAATCACCCGACGCACACGCTGGGTATGCCGCCCGGCCATTTCCGGTTTCACGCTCATCTCCGCCAGCAGCATCGACAGCGCCTTGAGCTTGCGGTACGCCGCGATCAAAAACGGCAGAGAAACCAACAGCGCCCCGCCCCAGATCAATGCCTTCTGCCAGCTTGGGTCGCTGATCCAGCTTTCAAGATATCCACCTATGCGTGCTGCAAAATAACTACCGGCAAAGAAGATCGCCACCACCAGCGCCAGGTTCACCCCCACCTGCAGGATGATTTTGCGGATCATCGACGCCAGCATCGCGCCTTCGCCCTGGGGCTGAATGCTGCGCAGCCACTCGCCATACAGGCCGAACACCCGGCTCATGCGCTTGGGCATTACTGCGGCGATCTTCAATGACAGCGGGTCCGCGCCACGAATCAGGTACGGCGTGAGCAAAGTGGTGATCGCTGAGACCGCCACCGCTACGGGATAGAGGAAATCGCTGGTCACCTGCAACGTCATCCCCAGTGCCGCGATGATGAAGGAAAACTCACCAATCTGTGACAGCCCCATGCCCACGCGCAGTGAGGTACGGCCATCGTTGCCGGCGATAAAAGCGCCCAGGCCGCAGGACAGCATTTTGCCCAGCACCACGGCCACGGTGATCACTGCAATCGGCCAGGCGTATTGCAGCAGGATCTGCGGGTCGATCATCAAGCCAATCGCCACAAAGAAAATGGCGCTGAACATGTCGCGTACCGGCTCGATCAAGCGCTCGATCTTAATCAACTGACGGGATTCGGCCATGATCGCGCCGATCAGGAATGCGCCCAGCACCATGCTGTATTCCAGCTTGACCACCAGCAGGCAGAAGCCGAAACACAGGCCCAGTACGGTGATCAGCAGCATTTCGTTACTTTCGAACTTGGCCACGTAGGCCAGTAGACGGGGCACCAGCAAAATGCCGATGACCAACGCAACGATCATGAACAGCGAAAGCTTGCCGACCGTGGAAAACACCTCGCCGGAACTGACCGTGCCGCTCACCGCAATGCTCGACAGCAAGGCGATGATGCCGATACCGAGGATGTCTTCCACGATCAGTACGCCAAAAATAAGCTGGGCGAAGCGCTGGTTTTTCATCTTCAGGTCATTGAGCGCCTTGACGATGATGGTGGTGGAGGAAATCGCCAGGATCGCCCCGAGAAACAGCGAGTCCATGGTGTTCCAGTCGAACCACTGGCCGATCTCGTAACCGATCCAGATCATCAGGATGATTTCCAGGAAGGCCGCGATAAACGCCGTGGCGCCCACCTTGAACAGCTTGCGCAGGCTGAACTCCAGGCCCAGGCAGAACATCAGGAAGATCACCCCCAGCTCAGCGAGGGTCTTGATGGTGTCTTCGTCGTGGATCAGGCCGAACGGCGGGGTGTGGGGGCCGATGATAAAGCCGGCGACGATATAGCCCAGCACGACCGGCTGCTTCAACCGGTGAAACAGGACAGTGACAACCCCTGCCACCAGCATGATCACGGCCAAGTCCTGGATAAAGCTGATGGCGTGCATGGCGAGGGGCTCCTTGAGGGTACCGGCGCTTTTCCCACTTCCGCCCGCGCCGTTGAAATATCGCTAAGTACGGAAGGAAAAGTCTGCCTAAATCGTAAGAAATGCCCTGAGATGGGCTTTTGAAGGTTAACACCGCGACTTCCGACAGAAAGCCGGTGCAATATATGGAAACAGATCGGTAGAAGCGTGACGGCAAGCTGCCCGGCGGCGTCCCGTTAGGGATGACGCTGCAAAGATTCCAGCACCCACAGAGGTGCCTCCCCAACCAATGCCTACAACCCGTGAGTGTGCTATGGAACCCGGAAACGCCCAGCTGTCGATGACGGTATTGATGACCCCAGATATGGCCAACTTCTCAGGCAATGTGCATGGCGGCACGCTGCTCAAGTACCTCGACGAAGTGGCCTACGCCTGCGCGAGCCGTTATGCCGGCCGCTATGTCGTCACGCTGTCAGTGGACCAGGTGATTTTCCGCGAGCCGATCCATGTCGGCGAACTGGTGACGTTCCTCGCGTCGGTCAACTACACCGGCAACACCTCGATGGAGGTGGGCATCAAGGTGGTGACCGAGAACATCCGCGAGCGCTCGGTGCGCCATACCAACAGCTGCTTCTTCACCATGGTGGCCGTGGACGACCAGCGCAAACCGGCCCCCGTTCCACCGCTGCAACCGCACAACAGCGAAGACAAGCGGCGCTTCGTGCAGGCCCAGCAGCGCCGGCAGATCCGCCAGGAGCTGGAAAAGCGCTATCAGGAGATCAAGGCAGACGCGCTGTAGGCATCAGTAGTGCCAGCACTTGTCAAAGCGCGCGCACACATCAAAGCGCTGGTCCAGCTGGCTCATGCGCGCCAGGTGATGGTTGATCACTTCAACCATCACTGATTTGCGAGTGTTTGTGTAATAGGCCGTCATCACCTTGTCGTTCGCCGCGACACGATCACGCGTGATGTTGTCGGTTGGATTCAGCCATTGCTCCAACACAGCGTCCTCGGTGACGCTCAGTCGATAGCGATATACCTCTTTGTAGAACTCCATTGTGCGGGTCTCTTGCGCCGCCGCCTCTTCATTCAAGAGGGCGAAATTCTGCCGATACTCAGTCCAATAAGCTTCTGGCAACGTGAACGAGCCCATTGCCGCCTTACGCTTGGCAATCTGCTCTTCGAGCGATTCAGGTGTCGATGGCGGTTGCACAGGTGTGTCCGGGTTCATCATCTTGAACACCTGCACGTTGGTGTCGACGATGGTGTTGATCAGCGCGGTGCGCTTGGGTGTTTGCGCAATTTGCTTGGGGAACATCGGAGTGCTGCCGGCGCACGCTTGCAATGGGGTTTCGAACATAGGCTGCGGAATGCGCTGGTCCTTGCCATTGAAGCGCAACAAGCGCTGGAACGTCGTGATGCAACTGCCCTCGGCCATGTCGAACGTCACTTCATATTCCTTGCCCGCTTGCGGTGTGAAGCTGATCGCCTTGGCGCATACGTAGTTGCCGCCATTGGTATTGATCCGCATGAATACCGGCTTTCCAGGCGCCAGCTTCACCTCCAGCAGGCCGCGGGCTTTTTCCGGCGGCGGCACGATCATGCCAACCCGGCGCTTGGTATCAGCCATGAGGAAATTGTTGAGAATACCGGTGGTGCGACCGGCACAGTTCTGGGCGTCGAAGAAGTCGAGCGTGGAGTTCTGGGTGTTAGAGATAAACCTCAGCTTGGCGGCATCGGGTTCGGTGGCGTCCGGATAGCTACCGTTGACGCTACAAGCGCTAAGCAGCGAAACCAGGCTCAGCGCGGAAAAAATCCGTAAGAAATGCAACATGGATCTTCCTTGAATAGCACAGGGGATAAGCAGGCATCCGATACTACCGGACGCCCTTTACCTCGCTCAATCAGGAAATGTTCTACAAACCAATGGCCGTGGCTTCGAACCGCACACGAGGGTGGGCAATACGGTCTTGGGCGCGCACCAGTTCCAGCTCATAACTGGCGCAGGCCTGGGTTTCCAGCAGTACTTCATGCACCGCTGCGGCGGTGAACTCAAAGGCTGCCAGCAGACTATCACCCAAGAGTACGCGTGCCAGGAACAGGCCCGACGTCAGGTCGCCCACGCCCACCGGCTGGCGCGCAAATGCCAGCAGCGGGCGGCGCAGGTGCCAGCTGCCTTCGGCTGTCACCAGCAGCATCTCGAAACCGTCCGGCAGCTTGCCGGGGTAATCCAGATGTTTAACCAGCACGGCCTTAGGCCCGCGCGCCAGCAACGCCTTGGCCATGGCCAGGCAGTCGAACAGCGATTGCGGCTTGCGCCCGGCAAAACTGTCCAGTTCCAATTGGTTAGGGCACAGGAAATCAGCCATGGCCGCGGCTTCATCCAGCAGGAAATCGCTGACGTCCTGGGGCACGATGCAGCCTTTTTCCGGGTGGCCCATCACCGGGTCGCACAGGTAAAGCGCCCTGGGGTTGATGGCCTTGATGCGCGCCACTCCGATCAAAATGGCCCGGCCCTGGGCCGCACTGCCCAGGTAGCCGGAGAGCACGGCGTCGCAGTTACCCAGCTCGCCGATTGCGGCAATGCCTTCCACCAGCGCCGGAATTTGCTGCGGCGCCAACACTTCGCCTGCCCATTGACCATACTGGGTGTGGTTGGAGAACTGCACCGTGTTCAACGGCCAGACGTTCACCCCGACCCGCTGCATGGGGAACACG
Source organism: Pseudomonas sp. SWRI18 (assembly GCF_014268345.1). Lineage (NCBI taxonomy): Bacteria > Pseudomonadati > Pseudomonadota > Gammaproteobacteria > Pseudomonadales > Pseudomonadaceae > Pseudomonas > Pseudomonas sp. SWRI18. The sequence goes on along the minus strand of NZ_JACCQQ010000001.1, from coordinate 169,900 downwards.
GCGGCGCTATTTCCCGCGTGGCCAAAAACCACATGAGATTGGATCGCAAGCAGATGAGGTGTGCGTTTCATGCAGGAGATTTCCGTAAAGCCGTTGAAATTCTGGCCGCGCAGTATGCGACTAAACGCAGCCTGTACGACAGACCGGCGACACAGTTAAGCTGCTCTCACTTTGTTGGAGTCTTTTCGCATGCTGACCCTGGGAAACATGTTCGTGTTGATGCTGCTGGCGACCGGCGCCGCGTGGGTATGGCACAACCACGGCCTGCGCGAGCGGGCGCTGGAGCGGGTCAAGCAGCACTGCGCCAAGCTCGACATCGAACTGCTGGACGGCGCGGTCGCACTCAAGCGCATCGGCTTTGTGAAGGACGCCAATGGCCGGCGGCGCCTGGCGCGCATCTACAACTTCGAGTTCACCGTGACCGGCGAAGCCCGTCATGCGGGGACCATCACCCAGTTCGGCGCCCACAGTGCGCAGATTGAACTGGCGCCCTACCCGTTCGAGATCAAGACGCCGCTGCCCAGCGCCGACGTGATCGAGCTGAGCCAGTGGCGCCAGGACCACGGCACCAAGAAACGTCAGTAACGGCAGGCCGCCAGCGCGGCCTGCAAGGCGCCCACGTCCTGTGGGGTGCTGAAGATCAATTCGATGCGTGAATCGCGGCGCCATTCGCTGGGCTGCCAGGTGGGCACGTCGTTATCCACGGCGTTGGCGCTGATCCAACCTTCGGCGCTGTGGATAACCAGTTTGGCGCGGCGCCAGTCAAGGCTTGCCAGCCAGTGACGCAGGCGTGGAGTATCGAACTGCTGGCTCGGGTGCCAGCGCCAGCCGATACTCCAGCCGCCTTCCTGGGCCTGGTTCAAGCAAATAGGCCGCGACGGATCGCTCCAGATCGCCGGCATTTGCGCGAGCCCGTTGGGCACAACGAAGTTATCCACAGCCGTGCGTGCCTGTGCGTTCAAGCCAGGCAACTGCTCCAGCGGCAACTGGGCCTGGCGCGTCCAGTACAGTGGACAATCGGGTAATTGCCGGTCGATGGCCTGGCGCTGTGCCGCGTCCAGCGCTTCATCCTTGTTCAATACCAATAGACCCGCACTTGCCAGCGCTTGCTGTTGGGCTTGCGGTAAAGGTTTGCCGGCTGCCAGGGCTTGCGCATCCAGCACCATCACGCAAGGTTGCACGGCCAGCACGGTCTGCCACGGCGTCTCCCGCAACTGCCTGAGCAACTGTGCCGGATGGCCCAGCCCCGACGGTTCGATAAACAGCCGGTCGGGCTTGGCCTTACGCAACAACCGTCCAAGTCCCACCTGGAACGGTGCGCCATTCACACAGCACAGGCAACCGCCAGCGACTTCACCCAGGGCAATGCCGTCGTCATCTTGAGTGAGCAAGGCGGCATCCAGGCCGATCTGCCCGAACTCGTTGATCAGCACGGCCCAGCGCTCGTCTGCCGGACGCTGGGCGAGCAGGTGCTTGATGAGGCTGGTCTTGCCGGCGCCCAAGGGGCCGGCGATCACGTGGGTGGGAATGTTCTGCAGCATGGGGAGCATCATTCAGGCCGTGTAGAGCGTTTGATCCTACGCGGTTATGCGAGCCAATCCAGTGTCAGGATCAAGCGGCGTTCAGCCGCCTTGAGGGCTGGCGAGCGGTGAATCAGACCGTGGCCTTCGTTGCCATGCCATTTGGTGCCCTTGAGCAGGGCGACTTCGCCGCACTGGATCTGCTCGATACGGTCGGTGGGCTCGGCGTCCGGCTGTCCGAGCGTGCGACGGTCCATGACGCCCTCACGCAACCATTGGCTGCCGATTCCGGCATAGGTGGTGATCAGCCGCACCGGCACGTGGTCGACGTGAAAACGCGGGCACATGGCCTTATCCAGCAGCCGCAGGCGCACGCCGATACGCTTGGCACCCAGCAAGCAGGCAAACGCGCTGACCAGCCACGACACATCGGCGATAAACCCCTCGTAGCCTTCAAGATCGCGACAATGACGCGCCAAACCCTGCAAGTCGGGCACTGCGTCTTCGCGGTCAAGTTCGATGACCATTGAATCGGCCAACGGCTCATTGAGCGCCACCAGCAAGGCGCCAAACTCAGCGATATGCAGTGGTAATTGGCGCTGCCACAACGCCAGGTTGACGCCGTCTTCGAGGATATCGGACAGCGCCAGCGGAGTTTCCCCACGCGTCTGGCGAATCACGGGGCGCAGGGTAATCACCGGGGCAAGCATCAGGCTGCCTCTTCAAACCAAGGGCCAAAGGGATCGGCCAGCAGGCGCCAGCCTTCGACGCCCAGGGCCATTTCTTCATCGCTGAGCAAGCAGGCGTCCAACTCGGCACGCATCTGCGTGAAGTCGATGTTTTGGCCGATAAATACCAGTTCCTGGCGGCAGTCGCCGGTGCTCAATTGCCAATTGCCCATGATCGCCGCGACGCTTTCCTCGTCCTGGGGCCACTGGCTTTTCGGTACAAAGCGCCACCAGCGCCCGGCAAACCCATGGCGCATCAAGCCTCCGGCCTGGGACCAACTGCCCGCGTCCTGGTGCTTGCTGGCCAGCCAGAAAAAGCCCTTGGAGCGCAGCAGTTTGCCGTTGACCCAAGGCCGGTCGATGAAATCGAAAAAACGCTGGGGATGAAAGGGACGCCGAGCACGGTAAGCGGTGGAAGCAATGCCGTATTCCTCGGTTTCCGGCACATGTTCGCCGCGCAATTCCTGCAACCAGCCTGGGGCCTGGGCGGCGCGTTCAAAGTCGAAACGCCCGGTGTTGAGGATCTGGTCCAGCGGCACTTCGCCCATGACCATCGGGATGATCTGTGCCTGGGCATTCAGGCGCTCAAGGATCGCGGTCAGCTCTTCGCGTTCGCGGCTGCTGATCAGGTCGATCTTGCTGATGAGGATCACATCGGCGAATTCGATCTGCTCGATCAGCAGGTCGGTGATGGAACGTTCGTCTTCTTCGCCGAGGGTTTCGCCGCGTGAGGCCAGGCTGTCCGCAGCCTGGTAGTCGAGCAGGAAGTTCATGCCGTCGACCACGGTGACCATAGTGTCCAGGCGCGCGATATCGGCCAGGCTTTGGTCGTTTTCATCACGAAAGGTGAACGTTTCGGCCACCGGCAAGGGTTCGGAAATGCCGGTGGACTCGATCAGCAGGTAATCGAAGCGGCCTTCCTTGGCGAGTTTTGCGACTTCTTCCAGCAAGTCCTCGCGCAAGGTGCAGCAGATGCAGCCGTTGCTCATCTCCACCAGCTTTTCTTCGGCGCGGTTGAGGGTGACGTCGCGCTGAACTTCGCCGCCGTCGATGTTGATTTCGCTCATGTCGTTGACGATCACCGCCACCCGCAGGTTTTCGCGGTTGCGCAGGACGTAGTTGAGCAGCGTGCTTTTACCGGCGCCGAGAAAGCCGGATAACACAGTAACGGGGAGACGATTGGGCATCAGGTCATTCTCATCAGGTCGCCGGTCGGGCCAGGCTGTGCATTTATGTTATAGTATAACAACGCAAATTAGCCAACCCTCTTGTTCGTCACGACAAAGAGCGCAATGCTTGCGCACCCTCCCGGCGTTGAGTAACCCCATGAAATACCTGGTGTGCGCCCTACTCCTATTGGCAACCGCAGGCACTGCCTGCGCCCAGGCACCCAGCCTGCTGGCCAAGTGCACACGCAGCGCCAACCTGCTGGCCTGCGTTGATCCGTTGGGTAATGCCTACAGCGTGGCAACCGTTGGCAGCACCACGTACTTGCGCGGATACGAGGTGATCGGCAAACGCTACTGGGCTCAGACCAACAGCCGCTACGGGCAACTGACGTTCTTTACCGGGCTGGCGTCGGATGGTGAGGCGTGGGTCGGCTACACACGGCGGGTGGGCTGGACCACCCTCAACCGGTTTTCCAGTTCGGGTGGCGCCAGCGCCAAGTTCACCTGCAGCCGCGTGACGGGCTGTTAGACCTGGACGTTCTTCTGTTCCTGCACCCACGCCACGTAGCTGTTCATCGGTGGGTTCTTCTGGAAATACTTTTTCAAACCTTCGAACAGGCCGTCGGCAACCGCCTGTTGATGACGCGCGGTAACCAGGCGTGCGCTGTCTCGTGCATTGGAGATAAACCCGGTTTCCACCAGGATCGATGGCACATCAGGTGACTTGAGCACCGCAAACCCGGCCTGTTCCACACGTTTCTGATGCAGGCTGGTGATGCCTTCGAGGCTGCCGAGGATCGAGCTGCCCAGTTGCAGGCTGGAGGCGATGGTGGCGTTCATCGACATGTCCAGAATGACGCCCGCCAGCATCGGGTCCTTGTCCTTCAGATTGAGCAGACTGGTGGCGCCAAGCAAATCCGCGCCGTTTTCCCGTTGCGCCATGAACCGCGCGGTGGCGGACGTCGCACCGCCTTCGGACAAGGCATACACCGAAGCGCCCGAGGCGGTGATGCGCGGTGCCGCATCCGCATGCACCGAGATGAACATATCGGCGTTGTACTTGTGCGCAATCTCGACACGCTTGCGCAGGGGGACGAAGAAGTCATCGTTGCGCACCAATTTCACGTCAAAGCCCTTCTCGCGCTTCAAGCGTTTGGCCAACAGTTGGGCGATTGAAAGCACTACGTCTTTTTCGCGCTGGCCCTTGGAGCCGACGGCGCCTGGGTCCTTGCCGCCGTGACCAGGATCGACCACCACAATAATGTCGCGCTTAGGATGCGCCTTATCCACCAACGGCGCAGGTTGGGCGGCAATCTGACGAGGCGCCTGGGTGGCGCTGGTCAGGTCGAGCACCAGGCGGTGGCCCTGGCCATCCTGGGGTGGCAGTAGAAAGCTGTTGAGCTGCATCGGCGCGGCCAGGTCCAGCACGATGCGCGTATCGCCTTTGCCGAAATGCCCCGAGCGGATCGAAGTGATGCCGCTGTTCGTCAACGTCAGCTGCGAGAAATCACCACTTAGCCCGGCGCCACTCAGGTCGATGATCAGGCGCTCCGGCGCGCTCAGGGTAAAGGTCTTGTATTGCACCGGCCCGCTGAGGTCGAACACCAATCGCAGCTTGTCGTCCGAGCGCCACAGGCGAGCGTTGCGAATCTGCGTGGCCGACGCCGCGAAAGGCAAGGTGAATAGAGGGCTGGCCAGGAGCAGGTTAAGGAGCTGACGTCTGTGCATGACAAATACCGCAAGTGAAGGAGCTTCCCTACTCGACATGACTGAAAAAAGGCTGGAGCAGAATATTCATCGTCGACCGTATTGTTATACTATAACATGTCTAATTATTGCCAACGATGGACCTGCCTATGAATGCGCTGACTCTGCCGGATATCGCCGCGCAGGCTTCACGCCAAGCCTTGCCACTGGATTGGGTTGGCATGTGCGGCATCGCCCTGCCGATCCTGATTGATGGCCAGCGCCTGGCTGCCACCGCCGATGCCGGCGTGAGCCTGGACGATGGCACCGCCCGTGGCATTCATATGTCACGCCTGTACCTGGCACTGGAGCTGCTCGACCAACAGCCGCTTACGCCTGCACTTCTACGTAATGTACTGCAGCGTTTTCTCGACAGTCATGAAGGTTTATCTAAGAACGCGTACCTGCGGATTCACACCGACCTGCTGCTCAGACGTGCGGCGTTGGTCAGTCCGTTGGCTGGCTGGAAAAGCTACCCGGTGAGCGTCGAAGCGCGCCTTGAAAACCAGATGTTCCACGTGGAACTAAAAATTGACGTTACCTACTCCTCAACCTGCCCCTGCTCCGCTGCGCTAGCCCGGCAATTGATTCAACAGCAATTTATCGATGATTTCGCCAACATGCCGTTGCAGCATGAAGACGTGTTGACCTGGCTCGGCAGCGCTGGCGGCATCGTCGCCACGCCCCACAGCCAGCGCAGCAGCGCGCAGCTGCATATCCAATTGCAAGGCGAGCGCCTGCCGCTTACAGAATTGATCGATAACGTCGAAGCCGCCCTCGGCACGGCCGTTCAAACCGCCGTAAAACGCGCGGACGAACAAGCCTTCGCCCTGGCCAACGGTCAGAACCTGATGTTCTGCGAAGACGCCGCCCGCCGCCTCAACCTCGCCTTGAAACGCTCGGATGCCATCAAAGCCTTCCACCTGAAAGTGATCCACGCCGAAAGCCTGCACGCGCACGATGCCGTGGCTGAAAGCCGCTGGACGAGAAACCCCGCATGATCACCTGCACCGCTTTGCGCTGGGGCGCCCCCGGCCAACCGCTGACACCACCGATCGATCTCAAGCTGGAACAAGGCAGCCTCACCGGCGTAATCGGCGCCAACGGCACGGGCAAAAGTAGCCTGCTCAAGGTCATCGCCGGCCTGCAAAAACCCCTGACCGGCCATGTCAGCGTCGATGTTCCACGCCGTGGCGGCCTGTCGTTCCTGCCGCAGCAGCAACACCTGGATCGCCAATTCCCCATCAGCCTGCAAGAGCTGGTCGCCGCCGGTTTCTGGGGCACTCAACTCAGCCCGCCGCAACGCGCCCGGCGCCTTGAAGCGGTGCTGGAGGACTGGTGCCTCGTCGGTCTGGAACAGCGCCCATTAATGGCGTTGTCCGGTGGCCAATTGCAACGCGCCCTGCTGGCCCGCATGAGCCTGGCCGAAACGCCGGTGCTGCTGCTCGACGAGCCTCACGCCGCCCTCGACGAAGAAGGCCAGGCGCTGTGCTGGCAACACATTCACGCCTGGCATGCGCAGGGCCGCACAGTGGTCGTTGTCTGCCATGACCTCGCATCCGTGCGCCACCACACGCAGCACGTGGTACAGATCAAAAGCACCGGCTGCGTATTCGGCCCGAGCAAAGCGCTGATCCGCCCGCAACCTCAGATGCAGGTAGCCTGATGCACTTCGCCGCCCAACTGTGGATGCCCTTCCTCGACTTCGTCTTCATGCGCCGCGCGTTGATCGGCGGCCTGGTACTCGCCTGCAGCACCGCGCCGCTGGGCGTGTTTCTGATCCTGCGGCGCATGAGCCTGATCGGTGACGCCGTGGCCCATGGCATCCTGCCCGGCGCCGCCCTGGGGTTCTGGTTCGCCGGCCTGAGTTTGCCCGCGCTGACCATTGGCGGCCTCGGCGCCGGTTTGAGCATGGCCGGCCTGTCGGCCTGGATCACCCGCCGCACCGGGCTGCGCGAAGACGCCAGCCTGGCGGCCATTTACCCCATCTCCCTCGCCGCTGGCGTGCTGATCCTCGGCATCGCCGGCAAACGCCTGGACCTGCTGCATCTGTTGTTCGGCTCCGCCCTGGCCGTGGACGAAGCCACCCTCACCGGTATGCTCTGGGTGTGCGGGTTCAGCCTGATCGTCATGGCCGCGATCTACAAACCGCTGCTGCTGGACACACTCGACCCCCTGTTCCTGCGAACCGTCAGCCGACTCGGCCCGTTAGCCCATGGGCTGTTCCTGACGCTGGTGGTGCTGAACCTGGTGATCGGCTTCCAAGCGATCGGCGCCTTGATGGTGGTGGGGTTGATGATGTTGCCGGCCATCGCTTCACGCTTCTGGAGCCGACGCCTGCCGGTGTTGATCGCGGTATCGGCGGTGCTGGGATGCCTGTCGGTGTGGCTGGGTTTGTTGCTGTCGTTCTACTACTCGTTGCCCAGCGGCCCGGCCATCGTGCTGGTGGCTGGCGCCGGGTATCTGCTGTCCGTGGTCTTCGGTCCGGTGCATGGCTTGCTGCGCCGCCCGCCCTTGCTTACATCCCAATGAGGTGTTTCCCGATGCGCGCTCTACTCGTGCTGTTCAGTCTCGTCCTGTCTTTATCGACGGCTCAGGCCGCAGACAAGCTCCAGGTGGTCACCAGCTTCAGTATTCTTGATGACATCACTCACCAGATCGGTGGCGATCACATCCAGATCAGCAACATGGTCGGTCCCGATGCCGACGCCCACACCTACGAGCCAACGCCGGACGACGCCAAAGCCCTGCTCAAGGCCAACGTGATCATCAAGAACGGCCTGGGTTTCGAGCCCTGGCTGGATCGCCTGGTGGCCAGCACCGAAACCAAAGCCACCGTGGTCACCGCCAGCAAAGGCGTGATCTCCCACACCATGGATGAAGACGGCGAGGCCATTCCCGACCCGCACGCCTGGCATAACCTGGCCAACGCGCAAATCTACGTCAACAACATCACCAAGGCGTTGATCGCTGCCGACCCGGCCAACACCGCCGACTACCAGCACAACAGCCAGACTTACCTGAAACAGATCTACCGCCTGCTCGCCGAAGCCAAGACCAAGTTCGCTGCATTGCCACCCGGCAATCGTCGCATCGTCACCTCCCATGACGCCTTTGGTTACCTGGGCCAGGCCTATGGCATCGAGTTTCTCGCGCCCCAAGGCCTGTCCACCGAACGTGAGCCGTCCGCCGCCGAAGTGGCCGAGCTGATCACGCAGATCCGCAAAGACAAAGTCAAAGCCGTGTTCATGGAAAACATCAAGGACTCGCGCCTGCTCAAGCAGATCGCTGACGAAAGCGGCGCGCAGATCGGCGGCACGCTCTACTCGGACGCCCTCGCCGCAGAAGGCCCGGCCAGCACTTTCACCGGCTTGTTCGAATACAACCTCAATACCTTGTGCGCAGCGTTGGCCAAGCCATGATCCGCAAGAACCCCTCCGGCGATCTGCCGGTGATTGCCGAGTCGGCCTACGTCGACAAGACTGCGATCATCTGCGGCAAAGTGATCATCGGCGAGAATGTTTTTGTCGGCCCCTACGCGGTGATCCGCGCCGACGAAGTCAATGCCAGCGGCGCCATGGACCCGATCACCATCGGCGCCAACTCCAACATCCAGGACGGCGTGGTCATCCACTCCAAATCCGGCGCGGCGGTGGCGATCGGAGAGTTCACCTCCATCGCCCACCGTTCCATTGTCCACGGGCCATGCAGCGTCGGCGACCGCGTGTTCATTGGCTTCAACAGCGTGCTGTTCAACTGCGTAGTGGGCGACGGCTGCGTGGTGCGCCATAACTCGGTGGTCGACGGGCGCGACTTGCCCGCCGCGTTCTATGTGCCCTCCACCACCCGCATCGGGCCCAACACCGACCTGTCGCAATTCCCGCCCGTGAGCGTCAGCGCCTCGGAGTTTTCTGAAGACGTGGCACGCACCAACGTCGATCTGGTGCGCGGCTACAAAGCCCTGCAAAACGAGTTTTGAATCATGAGCCGCCTGCTGATCCGCAACGCCCGTCTGGTGAATGAAGGCCAGGAATTCGACGCCGATGTACTGATCGCCCACGGTCGCATCGAGAAGATTGCCGGCAGCATCGAAGGCTGCGCTGCGCCCGTCGCTATCGACGCCCAGGGCCAATGGCTGCTGCCGGGCATGATCGACGACCAGGTGCACTTTCGCGACCCTGGCGCGCCGGACAAAGGCAGTTTCTACAGCGAATCGCGCGCGGCGGTGGCCGGTGGCATCACCAGTTTCATGGACATGCCCAACACCCAGCCGGCCACGCTGACCCTGGAAGCCCTGGCCGATAAAAAACGCCGCGCCGCCCTGCATTCGGTGGCCAACTATGGTTTTCACTTCGGCGTGAGCAACGACAACCTCGACACCGTCGCCGCGCTCGACCCGCGAGAGGTGGCCGGGGTCAAAGTGTTCATGGGCGCCTCCACCGGCAACTTGCTGGTGGACGACCCGCGCATCCTGGAGCGCCTGTTCGCGCAAGTCCCGACCATTCTGCTGGCCCACTGCGAACACACGCCGAGCATCCAGGCCAACGAACTGCGCCTGCGCGAGCGCTTCGGCGAGCACATTCCCGCCGTGGCACACCCACTGATCCGCGATGCCGAGGCGTGCTATCGCTCGTCGTCCCTCGCGGTGGAATTGGCCAAGCGCCACGGCACACGTCTGCACGTGCTGCACCTCACCAGCGCGCGAGAATTGAGCCTGTTCGAGGACAAGCCACTGGCGCAAAAACGCATCACCGCGGAAGTCTGCGTGCATCACTTGTTGTTCGATGACCGCGACTACCACCGCCTCGGCCACCAGATCAAATGCAACCCGGCGATCAAGACCCGCGCCGACCGCGACGCGCTGCGCCTGGCCTTGCTGGGTGATCGTCTGGATGTGATTGGCACGGACCATGCGCCTCATACCTGGGCGCAAAAACAGAAGGGGTATCGTGAGGCGCCCTCGGGCTTGCCCCTGGTGCAACACGCCCTGCCGGCGCTGCTGGAATTAGTCGCCGACGGGCTGCTGCCGTTGACCACCCTGGTGGCGAAAACCAGTCACCGTGTGGCTGACCTGTTCGCCATCCCCGATCGGGGTTATCTACGCGAAGGTTATTGGGCCGATCTGGTGTTGATCAAAGCGGAGCCCGCAGGCAAACCGGTCAGCGGCGAAGCGATCCTCGCCCGCTGCGGCTGGACGCCTTTCGCCGAGCGCAGCTTTCGCCATAGCGTCAGCACCACGCTGGTCTCCGGCCACCTGGCTTGGCACAACGGCCAGGTGGTCGACAGTTGCCAGGGCCTGCCCCTGCATTTCCTGCGTTAAGCGCGCGGCTTGACCGTACCGCAATCGTTGCCCAGCCATTGGGCGTGGGTGTCCAGGCTGCCCTTCTGCTGGATGCCGGTGGCATTGAAGGTGCCGTTGACGGTGGTGGTGAATTCCTTTTGGCTCTGGAATGTAGCGACGCCGGTGCCCTGGGCTTTGGGGCAACTGAAGCGGAATTTCCATTGATTGCCGGTCTTGTCGGTGACCTCCTGTTTGCAGCCCGATTGCGGGTCGGTCAGGGGGATAGAATCCGAGGCGACCTGCGCCGGGGTGAGGCACACCTGCACGCCTTTACCGGCCATGGTGATGCCTTGTTTTTCCAGCATGGCGCGCTGTTCGGGGGTCATTTGTTGCTTGAGCTGACCGAGGATCAGCGACAGGTCCGGTAGGTCCTGGTTATCGACTTTCATATTACTGGTGGTCAATTCCCACAAGCCCGGCGCCAGCATCTGCGCCTGCGCCGCCACCGGCAGCGACAAACCAATAACCATGGCTAAAGACAGCAGACGAGCATTCATCGGGTAACTCCTGGGTAATTGTTGGGCGTTAGACGCTGCAAAGGCGCCAGTGTTGCACGGCAAATAAAATAGCGACATTCCTCACCAGACATGGTCTGTTAGGCACTGGATTGCCTGGAGTACCGTCGTCCATGGATTTCTTTGGCCCGCACCTGCTCGCCTACTTCATCGCCACGCTGCACTTTCTGGGGACCCTCGCCGCGATTCACGCGGTGCTGACCGTCAGGACCGCCCAAGGCTCGATCGCCTGGGCCTTGTCACTGATGTTCATGCCTTACCTCACCCTAATCCCCTACTTGATCTTCGGCCGCAGCACGTTCGACGCCTACATCCAGGCGCGTCGCCAGGCCAATCAGGAGATGCACAAGGCGATCACCGCATTGAACTGGCGCCCGTGGGTCGAGGAAGCGCTCGCCGCGCGAAACTCCAACGCCTACGCCTCCCTGCGTGCCATGCCCAAACTGGGCCGCATGCCGTGCCTGGCGAACAATGAAGTGCGCCTGTTGATCAACGGCGAGGCCACCTTCAGCGCGATCTTCGGCGCCATTCGCAGCGCCAGGACCGCCGTACTCTTCCAGTTCTTTATCATTCATGACGACGAACTCGGCCGGCAACTGCACGCCCTGCTGAAGGAAAAAGCCGCCCAAGGCGTCGCCATCTACGTGCTGTACGACCGTATCGGCAGCCACGCCCTGCCCCATCGCTATGTGCAGTCGTTACGTGAAGCCGGCGTGCATATCAAGGCATTTGCCACCCGCAGCGGCTGGCTCAATCGCTTCCAGGTCAACTTCCGCAACCACCGCAAGATCGTGGTGGTGGATGGCATCACCGGGTTTGTCGGCGGGCATAACGTCGGCGATGAATACCTGGGCAAAAAGCCGCCACTGGCGCCATGGCGCGATACCCACGTGCAGGTCGCCGGCCCTGTGGTGGCGTGCTTGCAGGAGTCGTTTGCCGAAGACTGGTTCTGGGCCGCGCGCGAGTTGCCGCCGCTGATCCTGCCGGACGCCTACCCCGAGGACGGCGTGCTCTGCCAGTTGCTTGCCAGCGGCCCGGCCGACCCGTATGAAACGTGCTCGCTGTTTTTCGTCGAAGCCATTCACGCGGCGACCGAACGCGTATGGATCACCAGCCCGTATTTCATCCCTGACGAAGCCGTATTCGCCGCGCTGCGCCTGGCGGTCCTGCGCGGCGTCGATGTGCGCCTGCTGCTGCCGTCGCGCCCGGACCACCGCATCGTCTACGCCGCCTCCAGCCTTTACGCCATCGAAGCGGTGCGGGCTGGCGTGCGGGTGTTCCGCTATACGCCGGGCTTTCTGCATCAGAAGGTGGTGCTGGTGGACAGCGAAATCAGCGCCATCGGCAGCGCGAACATGGACAACCGTTCGTTCCGGCTGAATTTCGAAGTGATGTTGTTGACGGTCGATGTCGCCTTCGCCAAAGAGGTGGAGCAGATGCTGCTGGACGACTTCGCGCACGCCCATGAAGTCAGCCATAAAGAAAGCCGCGAGACCCGCCGCCTTCAGCAACTGGGCATGCGAGTGGCGCGGCTTATTTCACCGATTCTCTGACAATCAACACAAAACCAATGTGGGAGCGGGCTTGCTCGCGAATACGGTGTATCTGTGTCAGATGTGCTGACTGACACTACGCATTCGCGAGCAAGCCCGCTCCCACAGGTTGTCCTTCAGTGTTTTCGACATAGCGGCTCAGCGATAGATATCCTCCCGCGTCCACGGCAGTTCATGGCTGCCATCGGCATGGGGCTTCACCGCCAGAATCTGGTGCAGGTTGATCCAGCCACGCGCAAACGCATAGGCGCACCCGGCCAGGTACAGGCGCCAGATCCGCAATGCCTGCTGCGGCACCATTTTCGCTGCCGCGTCCAGGTTGTCTTCCAGACGCTCGCTCCAATGGTCCAGGGTGCGTGCGTAGTGCAGGCGCAGGCTTTCGACGTCAACCACTTCCAGCCCGACTTCGCTGATTTCAGCGGTCATCATTGCCAGGTGCGGCAGCTCGCCATTGGGGAACACATAACGCTCGATGAATTCACCGGCGCCACGGCCTACAGGGCGGCCGTCGGTGTGCTTGGCGGTAATGCCATGGTTCATCACCAGGCCGCCTTCGCGCACCGCGCCGAACAGGGTCTGGCAGTACTGCGCCAGGTTGGCGTGGCCGACGTGCTCGAACATGCCCACGCTGACCACTTTGTCGAAACGGCCGTCTTGCGGCAGGTCGCGGTAGTCGAGCAACTGCAGGTCCACCTGGTCTTCCAGGCCTTCAGCTTTAACCCGTTCCCGGGCCAGTGCCAGCTGTTCCTTGCTCAGGGTGATACCGAACACTTTCACCCCGAATTCCCGCGCGGCAAAACGCGCCAACCCACCCCAGCCACAGCCGACGTCGAGCAGATACTCGCCCGGCTGCAACCGCAATTTGCGGCACAGATGGCGAAATTTGTCTTGTTGGGCCTGGTCGATGGATTCGCTGCCAGTTTCGAAATAACCGCAGGAGTACGCCATGTCCTGGTCCAGCCACAGCTGGTAGAACTCGTTGGACAAGTCGTAGTGATAGGAAATGGCCGCTGCGTCGGTGGCCTTATCGTGGAGCGAGCGTACCGGGCGGCTGCCCTCGTCGTCTTCGACCAAGGCGTGACTCAATTCATCACATACGCGGATCACTTCGGAGATAGAGCCTTCCAGCTCCAGCTTGCCCTCGACGAAGGCTTCGCCCAGCGAGTCGAGCGTTGGATGGGTCAGCCTGGTCACGACCGTGGGGTCCTTCACCACGATGGTCACAATGGGCTCGGGGCCCAGGTTGAATTCATGGCCGTCCCAGAGTCGAAGACGCAGTGGTAGCTGAAGATTCTGTAAGGCCGGTGGAAGTTGCGCGAGCATGAGTAGTCCCCCCCTTGTTTCAGACGTCTGAATGAGGGTAGACCATCCGCAGACAAAGTAGGAGGCTATCGATTTGATAGCCCTCTTCTATGCAGCTCGGCGCTCGAGCAGGCCTTCCTGAATCCACTGTTTCAGCCACGTGACCGCCTGCAATGGCGCACCCTCTGCGTAAGTGACTGCCAACTCGGCGCACAGTTCGGCAAAGTTCCAGCCGGTGGTCGCCATCCCCGCCAGAGCGCTGGCCTCGGCGGGTTCCAGGCTGCGGTAATGGCACACACGCTGATGGCGCCATACCAGGCAAGTCTGCGCCGAGTCCAAGGCCTGGCTCCCAGGGAATCCGGACTCGTCCTTGCTGGCACGCCAGAGCGCAACGCTGTTGAAATGGCAGGGCACCCGTTGCACCGACGGCGCCAGGCTCACCTGCAACACCGGCCAAGCTTGGGGAGGCAACAATGCCATGTCGTTGAGCGTCAGTAGTTCGCCCGGCGGCGCATCAAACGCCAGGGTAAACGCCCACTCCAACCGCGCCAGTTCCGCCAGCGGCGCACTTTGCTCCGCCACCAGGTGCTCGAGGATAAATGTGGGAAAACGCTCGCCCAGCCAACGCAGGCTGTAATGGGCCGATGGGTAACGGCGCACATAGGCCGCGGTCAGCGCCGCGAATTCATCGTCGCCCAGCCAGTAAAGAACCGCGCTGAAGTCATGCCGCAAAACGTCCTGCAGCCGCGAGAGATAGGCGTTGTGGTAAATCGCCAGGCCCATGTCCACATCCAGCGTCGGGCCGCCCAGCAAGGTGGCGGCGAAGCCACTGCTGGCGTTCGGCTTTTGGGCTGAAAGGTAGTCTTCAAAGGCCAACTGCCAATCGGTCAGGCGCATGACTGTCTCCTGGCCAGGGCCATCGCGCCCAATTGGCGGGCTTTGCTCAACTCGGCAAGCAGGTCCTCGAAAGGCGGGAAATGATCGTCCCGTTCCAGCAGCGTCGAGACAGGCCCCAGGTGCTCAAGCGTCTGTTGATAGAGCGCCCAAACCGGATCACAGACAGGATGGTCATGGGTATCGACCACATAGTCGCCATAGTCCATATGCCCCGCCAGATGCAGCTGGCGGATGCTCCCCGGCGGCAGGTTGCGGATAAAGGTCCACGCGTCGAACCCATGGTTGCGCGAGCTCACATACACGTTGTTGACGTCCAGCAACAACTGGCACCCCGACAGGTGAGCCAAGGCATTGAGGAATTCCCACTCGGTAAATTCGTCCGCCCTGGAGCGCACATAACTGGAGACGTTTTCCAGCACCAGGGGGCGTTGCAACACGTCCTGCACTTGGCGCACGCGGGCGGCCACGTGGTAGAGGCTTTCTTCGGTGTACGGCAGTGGCAGCAAGTCATGCAACTGGTGGGCACTGCCGCGGCTCCAGCACAGGTGATCCGAAATCCACGCGGGCTGGATACGCTCGGCAAGCTGCTTGATGTGCTTGAGGTACTCGGTATCGAGGGCGTGGGGGCCGCCGATGGACAGGGACACGCCATGCATCACCAGGGGATAGCGTTCGGCAATCGCATCCAGGTAGTACAAGGCTTTGCCGCCCTGGACCAGATAATTCTCGGAGATCAC
Organism: Pseudomonas sp. SWRI18; assembly: GCF_014268345.1. NCBI lineage: Bacteria > Pseudomonadati > Pseudomonadota > Gammaproteobacteria > Pseudomonadales > Pseudomonadaceae > Pseudomonas > Pseudomonas sp. SWRI18. The sequence continues at coordinate 154,392 of NZ_JACCQQ010000001.1, read as the reverse complement.
TTCGAACCAATCCACCGGCGGTGATTGCTCAAGAATCTGCTCGTAATATTCGTTGCGTAAACCCAGGCCGTAACCCAGGAAGGGAAGAGACGTGGCCATCAAGGACTCCTGGAAAAGTGTCCGCAGCGGCTTGGAGACCCGCTGCGGTGCACCCGGTTTTGCGATTACTCGCCGACTTTGCCGCCGGCAGCGTCGCAGGCCGCCTTGGTCATGGCCTTGAAACCGTGGCCCTTGCAGACAGCCTGGCCCTTGCAGGCGTTTTCAGCGGTCTTGCAGTCGTTCATGCCTTTGCAGGAAGTCACACCGTAGCAATGAACGGTAGCGTCGGCGGCCTGTGCCTGGGTGGCGACACCGGCAAACATCGTGGCGGCAGCGATAGCCAGGGCAGCACCGGAAACGGCGTTCTTGATGTTCATTGTGTAGTCCTCATCGATCAGTAGGTAGGTCGGCCTGAACGGATTGCTCAGTCTCGACACACCACTAGAGTGAGGTGCACTGCGGGCGTTACAGCCCTCTCCAAAAAAACGGAAAATCAGTCTTCAAGCTTCAACAGCGGCTCCTGGAAGCGCAGCAAACGCCCGGCATTGCCCAGTACCAGCAAGGTACTGAGGTTATGCAGCACCGCCGCAATCATCGCGCCTGCCGCCCCAAGCCAGCCAAACGCGGCAAACACGACGATGGCCAAGGTCCAACCCAGGCCGATGATCACGTTGACCTGCAACGTCTGCCGGCACTGGCGGCTCAAGCGCACGCACGTGCCCAGGCGCCGCAGGTCGCTGCCGATCAGCACCACATCCGCCGACGCCAGGGCGATATCCGCCCCGCCCGCGCCCATGGCCACCCCGACCACTCCGGCCTTGAGCGCCAGGGAATCGTTGATGCCGTCGCCCACCACCATCGGGCGAAAGCCGCTGCCGATTTCACTCAGGACGCGGTTGAGCTTGTCCTCCGGCAACGCCTGGGCTTGGACGTCGCTGATGCCCACCTCCAGCGCGAGGCTGTCGGCCACACTTTGACGGTCGCCGGTCAGCAGCAGTTGGCGACCCAGGCCCAGGTCACGCAGCTCTTGCAAGGCTTGGCGGGCTTCCGGTTTGACGCTATCGGCCAGCAGCAGCCAGGCCAGGAATTGCCCGTTCAGCGCCAGCCCGGCGATGGGGCCATCGTGAATCGGTACGGCTGTAGTGACGATACCCAATTGCTCGAATAGCTCTGGCCGGCCCAGCGCCGCTTCGCCCTGATCGGTTTGCGCCACTACGCCAAGGCCTTGGCGCTCGCGGATATCGGTCAGCGCCAGCCTGTGTTCCTGCGTCGCCAGCACCGCCAGCGCCCGGCTGACCGGATGGCTGCTGGCCGAGCCCAGGCTGGCCGCCAGGTTCAAGACGGTTTGCCGATCCGGCTCAGCGGTTTCGAGGGATTGCAGACGCAAGGTGCCAAAGGTCAGGGTGCCGGTCTTGTCGACCACCAAGGAGGTCAGGTCTGCCAACTCCTCCAGAAACGCCGAGCTGCGAATCAGAATCCCGTGCCGCGCCGCCACCGCGATACCGGCGATCGCCGTGGCCGGCGCCGACAACACCAACGCGCAGGGACACGCCGCCACCAGCACGGCAAGCATCGCCTGGGCGTCATTGGTCGCAAACCAAGTGACCGCCGCCAGCAACAACACCAGCACCATATAGCTGCCGGCATAACGTTCCAGCAGCCGTGTGATCGGCGGTTTGGAGCGCTCGGCGTTCTGCATCAGCGCAATGACTTTGCCCAGGGTGGATTCATTGCCGGTGCGGGTCACCTCAAGACGCAACACGCCGTCGAGGTTGATCGCGCCGCCAAACACCTGCACGCCGACGCTGGCTTCCAACGGCACCGACTCACCGGTAATCGGCGCCGTATCCAGGCTCGCCTGGCCCGACAGCACCACACCATCGGCCGGCACTCGGTCGCCCGCGCGCACTTCCACCACGTCGCCCGTTTTCAGCGTGCCGTTGTCCACTTCCACGATGCTGCCGTCAGCCTGCACCAACCGCGCATGGCTGCGGGTCAGCTTGCCCAGGGCATGGATCGCCTCTTGGGAGCCGATCACGCTGCGCTCTTCCAGCACGTGGCCGAAGATCATGATGATCGGCAGCAACGCCGCCGTCAGCAGATCGCCGGTGGCCCAGGCACCGAGCATGGCCAGGGCGATGAGTTGGTCGGTAATGCCATGCAAGCTGGGGAACCGCAGGCTGTACCAGGCCGAACGCATCACCGGCACGGCCACCAGCAGGGACGCCACGCCCAGCAGCAACTGGCTGACACCGCTCTGGTCCGGCGCCAGCCAGCGCCACACCAGGCCCAGTACCAGCAAGCCCAAGGCCAGCATGGCCAGGGTCAATTGCCGGGCAGCGCTGCGCTGCTCGGCAGAGGTCAGCATGGGTGCGCTCATTGTTCGGCTCCCTGGATGATCAAGCGGGCGTCGTCTTTCGGATCGACCGTGGTCACGGAACCGGCCTGGCCGAGAATCTTCGGCAGGCGCTCGCGGTACAGGCGCAGCAGCAGACCTGGGTCTTTCACCTGGGCCAGGCTGGCGACGGTCGCGGTTTGCGCCTGGGCATTGGCCAGGCGTTCGCTGGCCTGGGCGTGCGCCACTTGCACCAGGCGATCGGCCTGTTGGGCCGCATTCTGGGTGAGCTTTTCAGCGTCGGTACGCGCGTTGGCCACCGCCTTATCGGCTTGCTGGCTGGCGGTGAGGACCGCATTGAAAGCATTCACCGCCGGGCCCGGCAGGCTCGATTGCACGTCGACGCGGGTGACGGCGATGCCCAACCCCAGGCCCGTGGACGCCAGTTCGGTGAGGCGTTTATTGATGCCTTGCACCAAGTCACCGCGCAGCCGCTCACGGCGTTCGGCGGCGCCGTTGTCGGTGCCGATCAGCTCGGGGCGCGCCACCAGGATCGTGTCCAGGTCGCGCGCCGCCGTCAGCGCCACGGCGCTGCGCGTCACCAAGCGGTCCAGGGCCGGCAGCACATGCGCGCCCTGCAACACAAAGGCGTAAGGCTCGGTGACTTTGTAGAACACCCGCACATCCAGCTGCACAACACCGGCATCGCCGGTCAGCAGGTAACCGGAACCGGCCAGCGCATCACTCAACGGCGTGGCGAAGCTGGCCACGCGGTCGGCCTGGATCGCCGCGTCGGAGCGCAGCAGGTTCTCCACCCGACGCTCGATCACCCGGTCGGCAGCCGGCAACAGCACCACCTGTTCGAACGGCTGCGGCCAGGCCAGCAACAACCCGGCATTCTGGATACGGTCGAGGGCGCCGAAGTGCAACACTACGGCGCGGTTCTGCGGGTCGATCTGGCGCACATTGGAAAACGCCCAGGCCAACGCCGCCAGCACCGTCACCGCGTACAGCGCCATGAATGTCAGGCGCCCGGCCTGGATCCACGGGCTGTCCGGGCTGTCACGCTCGGTCATTGCTGGACATCCTTCGGCCCGTCCACCAATGCACGGAACGGTGCAGCGTCGGTGCGCAAGATGATCTTGGTGCCCGGCGTGACTACGGTGCCCAAGGTGTCGAGGGAACGCAGCAGGTTATACAGCTGCGGATTACCGGCGTAGGCCCGGCCATAAATCTGCGCCGCTTCAACCCGCGATTGCGCTTCGATATCGGCGGCTTTCACCGTGGCATCGGCTTGCACAATGCGCGCATCGCGCTCGGCGGCGGAACGGATCTGCGCCGCCTCGCGCTTGCCCACGGCGGTGCGTTCGGTGGCGATGGTTTCCCGTTCGGCGCGCATGCGGTCGACCGTGGCGGTGAGCGTCACCGACGGCAGGGTCAGCCGTTCGATCCCCACCTGGGCCACACGCACGCCATACGTGGTGAGCAATTGTTGATCAATCTGCTGGCGCAATTGCGCTTCAAAATCGGCAATGCGCACCTGGCTGGCGTCGGTGTTGATCAGGCTCGACAGGTCGAAGCTAGCCGCCGTGGTTTCCAGCGCCGAACCGACAAAGGTGCGAATCTGCCGCGCCGCTTCATCCGGCTGGTTCTGTACCGCGCGCATGAAGCGCTGCACATTGTCGGCATCGCCCTGCACCTGCCACGCCACATAGGCCTGCACGATAATCCGCAGGCCATCGCGGGTGCCCACATCCTGCAAGCCGCTGGACGTGGTGCGCAGGCGCAGGTCCACCGGAATCGCCGCTTCGAACGGCGCCGGCCAGCGCCAGCCCAGGCCCGGCTCCAGCAGCACGCGCGACGGGTTGCCGAAGCGGGTAATCACGGTGGCCTCGCCGGAGCGCACCTGCACCAGGCTGGCGGCGGCTACCGCAAACAGCACCAGCAACAACGCCCAGGCCATGCGCCGCCAGGGAAACGGGCCCGCCGCCTGCTCATCGCCGTGATGATGGTGGTGATGGCCGTGATGATGATCGTGGGAATGAGCGCTCAACAGACAGACTCCTTATTGAACGGCTTTACGCGGCGCCGAAGGGTCGGCCGGTAAGGTAAAAGAACGCAGATCGATCGTCGGCGCGCCATCGGCGCCCAGGCGGTGATCCAGAATAAGCAGCTTGGCGTGGGCCAGGCCCTGGCTGAGTTGGCCGAGGTAGTGTTCGAGCACGAACGCCTGGCCGGCCGTGGCGTAGGCCTTTTGTTCGGCGGCAAAACGCAGGCCGGCAGCTTGGGCGCCCGCGTTCACTTCACGCGCGGTGGCCCGGGCCTGGTCGCGGGCGGTGCTGGCCAGCAGCAAGGCCTGGTTGGTTTGCTCGCTGGCGGCGCCGCGCTCGCGGGAGATCAAGGCCTGGGCGCCGATCTGTGCGGCCTGCACGCCGTGGTAGGCGTTGGCGGCACCGGACGGCGGGTGGATCGCCTCGACGACCGTGGCGAGGATTTCCACGCCGCTGTCGAGCTTTTGCAGGTCCGCTTGCACGGCGCGGCCGATTTCGTCGGCCAGGAGGGTGCGTTGCTCGCCGAGCAATTCATCGAGGGTGCGTGAGGCAAAGTCATGCAACAGGATGCGGCTGGCGGTGCTGCGAATCAGCTTCGGTACATCCGCGCTGTTATAGGTGGCGGCGAGCGCGGCCTGGTCGGTGAGGCCAATGCGGTAGACGAAACGCACATCCATATTCACGATCTGGAAGCTCTGCTTGTCACCGCTGCTGCTGGCGATCACTTGGGATTTATCATTGACATGGCTGGCGTCCCATAACCGATTGGCGATCAGCGGAGCCGGCCCTTCGGCGGGCGCCAGTTCTGGCGTGGCGGCTTCACTGACGCTGGTGGCCAGCTCGTGCACCACGCCGTTTTCGACACTGATCACGCGGCCCAGCGGCCAGGGCAGCCCGGCATGCAAGCCAGGGCCGAAGACCTGCACCGGTTTACCGAAGCGCTCGTAAATACCACGGCCTTGCAGGGGCACTTCGTGCACGCCAGTGAGTGCCCAGCCTACCGCCAGCACTACAAGCAGCACCGGGAAAAACGCCCTGCGCATGTAGGTAAACGCCCAGATCTGACGCAGGTCGATGCCGAAGCGGTTGTGCAATTCGTGTTGTAACGCGATCAACGGTTGGGGCGGCCAACGCAGCAAACCCGCGATAAAACTGTGCGCCATCAGGCGCGGCTCGAGGCGGGGCTGACGGGGGCTGAACAGTGACAGCACCGCCCTTAGCAGAAACTCCAGCGCGACCAGCGCCGGCAGCAGGCCGATCAACACGGCCAACCGTAACGGCCAGACGGACTCAGCCCCGGCAAACAGCAGGCAAATTGCACTGATCAGCAGGCAGATAATCGCTACCCGGTTCAGTTGCGCCAGTTGCGAGGCTTCAGGCCACTGCGCGACGGTTTCCTGGGCCAGCCGACGTTCAAATACCAACAGGCCAAACGCCAAGGCCAACGCCAGCGCGGCACCGATGCTTGCCGATTGCCCGACCGGGACTGCGGGCAGCGCCAGGTTCCAGAATTCAATAACGCTGACCAGCGCCAGCAGCGACCAGCCGCACAGCCATAACACCGGCGTGCCAATCTGACTGACGAAGCGCGCGACAAGGCGCGCGTACCAACCCGTTTCTTCAGCCAGCGCTTCAACGGTGTGCTCTTCCAACGCCTGGGCGCGCCAATCGGCCACCCACCACGCCGATTGCAACCCGGCCACCAGCAGCAACAACGCCGACGCACAGTTGATCAACACCACCGGCCAGATCGACAGCGGCGCAAACAGCGCGACAAACAGTGCCAGTACCCAACCGGCGACGGCCAAACCCGTCAGGCCAATACCGGCCTGGCGCAGGCGACGGGCATGGAACACACCCTGTTGAAAACGCGGGAGGCCTTCCACCGAAGCGCCGTCAGCTTCCAGATCCACTTGCATCCACTCAACGTCCGCTCGTACATAATTCGTTACGATATAACACGGAGCGTGAAATTTTTGTTCGTTAAACACCGCTTTCGAAATACAACCCTAACCCCCTGTGGGAGCGGGCTTGCTCGCGAAAGCGGTGGGTCAGTCACCTCTGTGCCCACTGACAGACCGCATTCGCGAGCAAGCCCGCTCCCACAGGAGTACATCATTGAGCTCCAGACCGTGACTAAACCCCCATAAACACGCGCCATCACTGGTGCGGGCCGCGATTAATCGGCACACTCCAGACACTTTTTCGCGGGTCCACGGACAAGGATGCGTTACCCCTCATGATTTCGATCTACCAGCTCAAGCCGCGTTTTCAGAACTTGCTGCGCCCGCTCGTGCAGCGCCTCTACGACAACGGCACCACCGCCAACCAGATCACCGTGCTGGCCGGCGTGGTTTCGCTGCTGGTCGGCCTGCTGATTGCCAGCTTTGCCCAACACCTGTGGCTGTTTGCGCTGATCCCGCTGTGGATGATCCTGCGCATGGCCCTCAACGCCATCGACGGCATGCTCGCGCGGGAATTCGGTCAGCAGTCGCGCCTGGGCGCCTACCTCAATGAGCTGTGCGACGTGATCGCCGACAGCGCACTGATCCTGCCCTTCGCGCTGATCCCCGGCGTGAGCCTGGCGCCAGTGCTGCTGGTGGCGCTGCTGGCGGTGTTCAGCGAATACGCCGGCGTGCTGGGGCCAATGGTGGGCGCGTCGCGCCGCTATGACGGGCCGATGGGCAAGAGCGATCGGGCGTTTGTATTGGGCGTGCTGGCCACCGGCGTGGCGCTGGGCTGGCTCGGCGCGGCTTGGGTCGACGCGGTGATGTGGCTGGTGGCCGCCCTGCTCGCCTACACCCTGGTCAATCGCGTACGCCAAGGCCTCAAAGAACAACCAGAAACTTCCCCTTCTGCATAAGGATTTTGCGATGCGCACACAGCAAGAGCACACCTTCGGTACCCATGATGGCGTTGAGCTTTTCTACCGGCACTGGCCGGCCACCGCTCCCGCGGATGGCCAGGTGCGCAAGGCAATTGTGCTGTTCCATCGCGGCCATGAGCATTCGGGGCGTATCGCCCATCTGGTGGATGAGCTGAACCTGCCGCAATTCGACTTCTTCGCCTGGGATGCACGCGGCCATGGCCAGTCCCCCGGCGAGCGCGGTGACAGCCCGAGCTTCGCCACCAGCGCGCGCGATGTGCAGACCTTCTGCAATCACATCGGCGCCACGTATCACATCGAGGAAGAGAACCTCGCCGTCATCGCCCAAAGCGTCGGCGCGGTGATTGCCGCGACTTGGGTGCATGATTACGCGCCCAGGATCCGCGCGCTGGTGCTCGCTTCCCCGGCGTTCAAGGTGAAGCTCTACGTACCGTTCGCCCGGCCGGGGCTGGCGTTGATGCGCAAGTTGCGCGGCAATTTTTTCGTCAACAGTTACGTCAAGGCCAAGTTCCTCAGCCACGACCCGGAACGCGTGGCGTCCTACGACACTGACCCGCTGATCACCAAGGCTATTTCGGTGAATGTGCTACTGGGCCTGTACGAAGCCGCCGACCGAGTGGTCGCCGACGCCCAGGCGATCCAGGTGCCGACTCAACTGCTGGTCTCCGGCTCCGACTTCGTGGTGCACCGCAAACCCCAGCAGCAGTTTTTCGACCGCCTGGGCAGCCTGAAAAAAGAACTGCATGTCCTGCCCGGGTTTTTCCATGACACCCTGGGCGAACGCGACCGAGCCACGGCCGTGAACAGCGCCAGGCGCTTTATCCTGCAGAACTTCGAATACCCGCTGGACCGCGCCTCGCTGCTCGATGCCGACAAATTGGGCGCCACCTGCGCCGAATCCGAAGCCCTCGCCGCGCCGCTGCCGCGCAACTCCCTGCGCGACCTGTACTGGCGCATGACCCGCGCCAGCATGGGCCTGGGCAAGAACCTGTCGGAAGGCGTAAAGCTGGGCTTCGACACCGGCTTCGACTCCGGCAGCACCCTGGACTACGTGTACCGCAACCAACCCACCGGCAAGGGCGGGCTGGGCCGGATGATCGACACCAACTACCTCAACTCCATTGGCTGGCGCGGCATTCGTCAGCGCAAGTTGAACGTCGAGGAGCTGCTGCGCCTGGCCATGGCCAAGTTGCGCGCCGATGCTCGCGAAGTGCGCATCGTGGATATTGCCGCCGGCCACGGCCGCTACATTCTCGAAGCCTTGCAGGGCGTGTCGCCGCTGCCGGAATCGATCCTGCTGCGCGACTACAGCGACATCAACGTGCGCGACGGTGGCGCGTTGATTCGCGAGAAGGGCCTGGGCGATATCGCGCAGTTCGTCAAAGGCGATGCGTTCGACCGCCTGGATCTGGCCGCGTTGGAGCCCAAGCCGACCCTGGCGGTGGTGTCCGGGTTGTATGAATTGTTTGCCGATAACGCCATGGTCGGCGGCTCACTGGCCGGCCTGGCCGAAGCGGTGGAGCCCGGCGGTTATCTGGTCTACACCGGCCAACCGTGGCACCCACAGTTGGAACTGATCGCCCGCGCGTTGACCAGCCACCGCCAGGGCCAGGCCTGGGTGATGCGTCGACGCAGCCAGGCGGAGATGGATCAACTGGTGGAGGCCGCCGGTTTCCGCAAGATCACCCAGCGTGTGGATGAGTGGGGCATCTTTACCGTGTCCCTGGCGCAGAAGATCTGAGCATGCGCGAACCCGGTTTATTCAAACCCGCGTTGCTGTGGCTGCTGCTGTTGGCGCCGCTGTTTTTCAGCACCTACGGCTTTGCAACCTGGGTCACCAGCCAGCGCAGTGACGTCGGTACGCTGGTGTTCGGCTGGGAAACCCATATGCCGTTCTGGGCCTGGACCATCGTGCCCTACTGGACCATCGACCTGCTCTATGGGTTCTCCCTGCTGTTGCCCACTACCCGGCATGAGTTGAAACAACACGCATTGCGCCTGTTGAGTGCGCAGCTGATTGCGGTGAGCTGCTTCCTGATCTGGCCGCTGCGCTTTACCTTCGAGCGCCCGGAGCTAGACGGCGTGTTCGGCTGGCTGTTCGCGGTGCTGGCCGGGTTCGACAAGCCGTTCAACCAGGCGCCCTCGCTGCATATCGCACTGCTGGTGATCCTCTGGGTCATGTATCAGCGCCATGCCCAAGGCGTGTGGCGTTGGCTGGTGCATGGCTGGTTCGCGTTGATCGGTATTTCGGTGCTGACCACTTATCAACACCATTTTATCGACTTACCCACAGGCGCGCTCGCGGGTTGGCTGTGCGTGTGGCTGTGGCCGGTGGAGCATCCGAGCCCGCTGTTTAAGGCCCGATTTACACGGGATCCCAAGCGTTGGCGGTTGGGTCTGCGTTACGGCCTGGGCGCGTTGGTGTTGGCGATCCTTGCCTTTGCCGTAGGCGGTGGTGGGTTATGGCTACTGTGGCCAGCGGTTTCCCTGGGCTTGGTCATGGCGAATTATCTGCTGCTGGGGGCCGCGGGTTTCCAGAAGCGTGCCGATGGTCGGCTGACACCTGCTGCGCGCTGGCTGTACGCACCCTATCTGGCGGCCGCGTGGGTCAATTCGCGCCTGTGGACCCGCAAGCATCCACAGCCTGACCTGATTGTGGATAACGTCTGGCTTGGGCGCATTCCTACAGCAAGCGAGCAGGAGTCCTTCAAGGCCATCGTCGATATGTGCGCCGAATTGCCGATTAATCCACAGGGCCGCGCCTATCAATCCATCCCGGTGCTGGACTTGATCGCCCCGACACCCGCCGAATGCCTGCAAGCCGCGCAAGCCATCGAGCGCATGCGCTGCAATGGCCCGCTGCTGGTGTGCTGTGCCCTCGGCTACTCACGTAGCGCCACCGCCGTCGCCGCCTGGCTGCTGCATACCGCACGCGCCGCGACGATAGAGGATGCGCTGGCTATCATTCGTACAGCGCGGGCCGATGTGGTCCTGCACCCCGCACACCGTGAAGCCTTGGAGGGTTTGCCCCATGCCCGCTGATATGGAACTTCAGGTTGTCGCTAGCCTGCTGCGCCGTGGCCGTTCGCTGGATCAGTTATCCACAGGCCTGACGCTGGTCGGTATCGTGTTTGGCCTCGCCCAACTGCTGATGGCCAGCATTGCGCCGATCTGCCTGCTGCTCAGCCTGTGGATGATTATCCTCGGGCTGCTGCAAAAGTACTGGGCGTTGCGCGTCGCCTTCGATGCCGACCTGTTCGCCCTGCTGGCCCGCGATATTGACCGCACCGCGGACCTTGACCAGACCTTGCAAACCCTTGGCCTGCAATCGCCCAAGCGTGCCGGCCGGCCTTGGACCGAGCGTCGTCGCGGTGCCCTCAAATTGCTGCGCAAACAAGCCTGGCTGCTGGCCGCGCAAGCGCTGCTGACCCTGGGCGTCATTCTCGCCAGCCCCTGGCTGCCTTTCGCCGGATAAGGAACCCCCATGTTCGAACCTGTGGTCGCCACGCTGATTACCTCCATGGCCCGCACCGTCACTGGCGCGCGCAGCCTGTGGCTGGGTTGCGCGCCAGTGCCGGTGCAACGCATCTACTTCGCCAACCACAGCAGCCACGGCGACTTTGTCCTGTTGTGGGCCTCCTTGCCGCAGAACCTGCGCAAATTCACGCGCCCGGTGGCCGGCAGCGACTACTGGAACAAAAGCGCCTTGCGCCGCTACATCATCAACCGGGTGTTCAACGGCGTGTTGATTGACCGTGAACGCAAGGACCCTGTGGATAACCCGTTGCAGCCCATGCTCAACGCGCTGGAAGGCGGCGACTCGCTGATCATCTTCCCCGAAGGTACGCGCAACCTGGAGGACGGCCTGCTGCCGTTCAAAAGCGGCCTGTACCACTTGGCGAAAAGTTACCCACAGGCCGAACTCGTCCCGGTGTGGATCGCCAACCTCAACCGGGTCATGCCAAAAGGCCGCGTGCTGCCGCTGCCACTGTTGTGCACCACCAGCTTCGGCGCGCCGTTGCAATTGGAAGAAGGCGAAGACAAGGCCGCCTTTCTCGCCCGTACCCGCGACGCCCTGCTCGCCCTCGCCCCGGAGCATTTCTGACATGGATAGCCAAACCCTGATGTTGTTCGGCGGCATCGGCGCGATCCTGGTGCTCGCCTCGTTGATCGGCCTGATTCTCAAACTGCGCACACGCGGCACGCAAAACGCGGTGATCGACAACCTCAACGCGCGCATCAACGCCTGGTGGGTGATGGTGGTGGTGATCGGCATCGCCTTCTGGCTGGGCACCGGCGCGGTGATCCTGTTGTTCTACGCGGTGTCGTTCTACGCCCTGCGCGAATTCCTCACCCTTACGCCCACCCGCCGCAGCGACTACCCGGCGCTGGTCGCCGCGTTCTACCTGGCACTGCCGCTGCAATACCTGCTGATTTATTCGGACTGGTACGGGCTGTTCTCGATCTTCATCCCGGTGTACGTGTTCCTGCTGCTGCCGATCCTTGCCTCCCTGGGCGGCGACAGCACGCATTTCCTGGAACGCGCCTCGAAGGTGCAATGGGGCCTGATGATCGCCGTGTTCTGCGTATCCTTCGTCCCGGCGTTGCTGACGTTGGACATCCCCGGCTACGAAGGCCGCAACCTGCTGCTGATTGCCTACCTGGTGATCGTGGTGCAACTGTCCGACGTGCTGCAGTACGTGTGCGGCAAGCTGTTCGGCAAACACAAGATCGCCCCCAACCTGTCACCGTCCAAGACGGTGGAAGGGTTTGTCGGCGGGATTCTGCTCTCATCCCTGATCGGCGCCGCGCTGTGGTGGACCACGCCGTTCAACCCGTGGCAGTCATTCTTGATTGCGCTGCTGATCAACCTGCTTGGGTTCGCCGGCGGGATTGTGATGTCGGCGATCAAACGCGACCGAGGCGTAAAGGATTGGGGGCATATGATCGAAGGGCACGGCGGGATGCTGGATCGGCTGGATTCGGTGTGTTTTGCGGCGCCGATTTTCTTTCATCTGGTGCGGTACTGGTGGACCTGACTCCCCGCTCCCAGACTGATGAAGATCAAATTGTGGATGCTTCCCCAACATTTATATGCTTATAGGCATACGAGAATCTGATTTTTGTAAGCCTATAGGCGTACAAAACCTGCCAGGCCCAATCTGTAAACGCCTACGCCTTTGATCCGAGGTAATGTCTGAAAGAAGCAGTCCTACCTTCCCCGTCCCTTTCTTTCGCAGGACATTTCCGAGAGAATCCTGGCCGCTTGTGCCCCGCCTTTTCGATGACTAGTCTGCGTTCGTCACTGCCAATTCAGTGACCGGGTTTAGTCGCTCGGGAAAGATTTACATTGGGCGCACAAGCGCCATCTCAAGCCTGGCGTTTTTTTCGCCAACGCTTTTTGGTGGCTGTGCGCAGGGCATCTTCGGGTGCGCCGGGTTCCCAATGTTCCGGTCGACTAACCTGCGTACAGCTGCCACCCCATCGTTTAGTCGCGATTTGTGGCAGCTCCAATCACCTACATTGGAATTACCGAAATGAGCAAAGTAAAACCCAACCCGCCCCACCACTTTTTCACCACCCATCCCGATCTCAGCCTCGAAGATGCCCTGGCCTACGCCTCGGACCTGCTCCACTGTGCCGAAGGGTTAAGCGATTCGCCCAAAGCCGCCAGCTACTTGATGGAAATGGCCAAGGTCATGGTGGACCGTTCACTGGACTGCATGAGTCCAACGTAACCTTGTAGTGAGCGGGCTTGTCCCGCGCTGGGTGGCGAAGCCGCCCCAAACCAGTCGACCCGGTCGTACCTGGCGCACCGCAGCGGTCCGATTGGGGCGGCTTCGCCACCCAGCGCGGGCGGTGCGACGATTCGACAAGCCCGCTCACTACAAGCGTTCTATCCGGGCAAATGCCCCAGCGGCAAAGACCCTTGAGGTTTCACGGTCTGGATGGCGAAGTTGCTGCGAATGTCCCTCACCCCCGGCAGCTTCAACAAGCTGCCGGTGACAAACCGTTCATACCCGCGCAAATCCGGCACCACCACTTGCAACAGAAAGTCCGATTCCCCCGACACCAAAAACGCCGAAATCACCTCCGGCAACGCCGTGACCGCCTCACGAAAGGCGTTAGCCTCGGTGTCGTTATGCCGTTCCACCTTCACACCGACAAACACCATCATCCCCAGGCCCACTTCATCGCGGTCGAGGGTGGCCTGGTAACCGCGAATCACGCCGGCTTCTTCCAACAGCCGAACGCGCCGCAGGCAGGGCGAAGCGGACAACCCGATCTCGTCGGCCAGTTGCACATTGCTCAGGCGGCCGTCGCGTTGCAGGGCTTCGAGAATCTTGCGGTCAAACGCGTCAAGTTTAAGATTTGGCATAAGTGAATGGCCGTTAACTTTATCAGTGGCAGATAGTGCCAATACTAGACGACTTTCATGCTGAATACGCAAGCACCTACCCCGCCCCCCGGCCCTAGAATTGGCCGACATACAAGGGGGTGAAACGTGGCGCAACTCTGGTTATTTCTAGCGGCTCTTGCAGTGGCGTTTCTATTGCCTGGGCCGGACATGATTCTGTTACTGCAAACCGGCGCCCGCCAGGGCAAGGCCTTGGCACTGACCACGGCGATTGGCCTGGGGATCGCTCGGGCGTGCCATGTGGCGCTGGCGGGCATGGGGCTGGCGACCTTGTTCAAGGTGGCGCCGTGGACCTTTGACGCAGTGCGCCTGGGTGGCGCGGCCTATTTGTTGTGGCTGGGGGTGCAGTGTTTGCGAAGCACTCTGTTGCCCGCCCTCGATACGGCAAACGCCACGCTGACAACCCATGCGTGGCGTGCCGCACTGCAACGCGGCCTGCTGACAAACCTGCTCAATCCCAAGGCCCTGTTGTTCTGCTCGGTCCTGCTGCCACAGTTCGTCAACCCGCAGGCTGGGCCAGTGGCGGCGCAATTCGCATTGCTGGGCGCGCTCCTGGTTGCGGTCGGTTTCGTCTTCGACTGTTGCTACGCCCTGGCCGGCGCGCGCATCGGCCAATGGCTGGCACGCAATCGCTCGGCACAGCGTGTACAGCAGTGGTTATTCGGCAGTCTTCTGATCGGTTTTGCGGTGCGCCTCACTTTTGTGCAAAACACCTAGCGGTACGGCGTATTGCCGTCATCTTTTGGAGCAAAGACGCGTGTAAGATACGCCGCACTTAGCCAGGGATGCCCACCATGTTCGATTCGTTCAAAGCGCTCAGCCGCCGTATTGCCGGCGCGTTATCCAGTGTGGTGGGTGCCGTCCTTGGCCAATGGCATCCGCCGTTCTGGCTACGTGCGATCGGCCGTGGGCTGGGCAACCTTGGCGACAAGGCTCGCGCTTACCCGCGTCAGACCGGTGCGGGGGTGTTGGGCCTGGTCTTGCTCGCCGCCGCCGGGTTCTACGGCTGGCACTGGTATTCCAACCTGCCGCAGCCGCATACCGCGAGCTACTCGCTGCACAAACCGAACCTCACCGATTACACCCAGCAAACCCCGGTTGTGGATAACTTGCAGGTGCGGTTCGGCGAATCCGTGGCTCCGCTGGCGGCCATCGGCAAGCCGGTTACCGAGGGCATTACGCTCAAACCGAGCGTCGCCGGCACCTGGCGCTGGTCCGACGACCGCACCTTGCAGTTCACACCTGAAAAAGACTGGCCCATCGACGCTCATTTCACTCTCGACCTGGCCAAGCGCGACCTGCTGGCGGACGGCGTGCTGCTGGACCAATACAGCACGCAGTTTTCCACCCAACCATTCCGCGCCACCCTGGCGCAAAACGAGCTGTACCAAGACCCGTCCAACCCGACGCTGAAACAGCTGGTGGCGACCTTCCGTTTTACCCATCCAGTGGATGAAGACAACCTTCGCAAACGGGTAGCGGTCACCTTGGGCAAAGGCCTGGCCTACCGCGACGCCCAGTTGCCCAACCGCCCGGAAATCACCTTCGACGAGAAAAAACTCAACGCCTACGTGCGCTCCGCCGCCCTGGCCACGCCGTTGGAAAGCACGCCTGTGAGCGCCAAGCTCGACGAAGGCATCAAGGCGCGCGACGGCGGCAACGCCACTAACGCGGCGCTGGTGGCGGAAGTGACCGTACCGGGCCGCTATCGCCTGACCTTTACCGCGGCCGAAGTGAGCTTTGTGGACAACGAGCGCGGCGAGCCGGAGCCGGTGCTGATGTTCAGCAGCTCCAGCGCCGTGGCCGATGACACCATCGCCGGTAAGGTTCAGGCTTGGCTGTTGCCGGAAAAAGCCCAGGACGATACGCGTCCCTACAACAACAATGACATCGACGACGCCCTGCTCGCCCGCAGCACCAAGCTCAACCTGGCCCATGTGCCCAGCGTCGAACCGTTGAACACCCTGCACGCCTTCAAATTCAAGGCCCCGGCCGGTCGCGCCGTGTATGTGCGTGTGCCCGCCAACCTGGAAGCCATCGGCGGCTATCTGGCCAAGAATCCTACAGCGTCGCTGATCAGCATGCCTGCGTACCCTCGCACGTTGCAGTTCCTGTCTGACGGCGCCTTGCTCAGCCTCACCGGCGAAAAACGCCTGGGCTTCATGGCCCGAGGCGTACCCGGCGCCCATGTGGAAATCGCGCGCCTGTTGCCTAACCAGTTGCAACATCTGGTGGATCAGAGCAGCGGCAGCTTTGCCCGGCCGAACTTCGGCAACGAATACTTCGATCGCATGGTCGAGCGCCAGTCGCTGGACATTGCGCTGTCCTCCAATGACCCGGCGAAAACCGTTTACGACAACGTTGACCTCAGCCACTACCTGACTGCCAACGGCGGCCGTCGCGGCATCTTCGTGCTCAAGCTCAGCCCGCAGGATGAACCCGCCGAGCGCACGTTCGAATACGAGCGCACCAGCACCAGCGACCTGCGTTTTATCGTGGTGACCGACCTTGGCATCATCGCCAAACGCTCCAGTGATGGCAGCCATGACGTGTATGTGCAGTCCATCGGCAATGGATCGCCAGTGTCCGATGCGCAAGTCGACATCATCGGCCGCAACGGTTTGCCCGTCGCCAGTGGCCACACCGATGGCGAAGGCCACGCGCATTTCGCCAAGCTGGATGAATTGCGCCGTGAGAAAACGCCGCTGATGTATGTAGTCACTCGCGGCAATGACCAGTCCTTCCTGCCCATCGCCCGTCAGTCGCAGCAGCTGGATTTGTCGCGTTTCGACGTCGGTGGCCTGGAGGAGGACGGTGCGATTGATCGCCTCAGCGCTTACCTGTTTACCGACCGTGGCCTGTACCGGCCCGGCGAAACCGCGCACCTGGGCATGATCGTGCGTAGCGGCAACTGGAAAGGCGCACTGCAAGGCCTGCCGGTGGAGCTGCAAATCACCGATCCGCGGGGCCTGGAAGTGATTCGCCAGCCGTTGAAACTGTCCGCCAGCGGGTTTGAAACCTTTGATTTCCCCAGCAGCGAAGTCGCCCCCGCCGGGGACTACACCGCGACCTTGCAGTTGATTGGCCAGAAGCAGACCCGCACCGACCTGGGCAGCGTGAGCTTCAAGGTCCGCGACTTCGAACCGGACCGCATGAAGGTCAGCCTGAGCCTGCATGACACGCCCGTGCAAGGCTGGATACCACCGGACCAGGTCGTGGCCAAAGTCACCGCCATGCACCTGTTCGGCGCTCCGGCGTCGGGCCGCCGCGTGACCGCTAAAATGTCCCTGAGCCCAACGCTCGCGGCGTTTGACCGTTATCCCGATTACCGCTTCCGCCTCAACGACTCCCTGGAAGACGCCAGCACCGAAGACCTTGCCGAAACCACCGTGGACGACAATGGCCAGGCCGTGCTCGACCTCAACCTGCAACGCTTCGCCAACAGCACGTATCGCCTGCAGGTGATGACCCAAGTGTTCGAGGCCGAAGGCGGGCGCAATGTGGCAGCGCAAAGTGCATTGCTGGTGTCGTCCGCGCCTTACCTGGTCGGTGTGAAAAGTCAGGATTCGCTGTCGTACGTCGCCAAGGACGCGCCACGCCAGGTGCAATGGCTGGCCGTCGCGCCAGACCTTACGCCGCTCGCGGTGGACGGCCTGACCAGCGAAGTGGTGGAACACCGCTACGTGTCGGTATTGGTCAAGCAATCCAATGGTACCTACAAGTACGAGTCGCGCATCAAGAACATCAGCCAGCCGGCGTCACCGTTGGTGATGACCAAGGAAGGCGCCAAGCAGACCCTGAACACTGGCACGCCGGGGGATTTCACCCTGCAACTGAAGGACGCCAACGGTAACCTGCTCAACCAGATCGACTACAGCGTGGCCGGCCGAGGCAACACGTCGCGCTCCCTGGAACGCAACGCCGAGCTGCAACTGCGCCTGGATAAACGCAGCTACGCCACCGGTGATGAGATCGCTATCAGCATCCGCGCGCCGTATACCGGTGCCGGCTTGATCACCATCGAGCGCGACAAGGTGTATACCCAGCAGTGGTTCAAGGCCGACAGCACCAACAGCGTGCAACATATCCGCGTTCCTGCCGGGCTTGAAGGCAATGCCTACGTCAACGTGCAGTTTGTGCGCGATATGGGCTCGTCCGAGGTGTACATGAGCCCGCTGTCCTACGGCGTGGTGCCGTTCAGCATCAACCTGGATGCGCGGCGCATGGCGCTGAAGGTCGAGGGCCCGGCGAAAATCGAGCCTGGGCAAATGCTCGACATCAAGGTCACCGCCGACCGCCCGGGCCGCGCCGTGGTGTATGCGGTAGATGAAGGCATCCTGCAGGTGGCGCGCTACCAGACGCCGGACCCGCTGGGCTTTTTCTTCCAGAAGCGTGCGCTGGAGGTCGGCACCAGCCAGATCCTTGACTTGATCCTGCCGGAATTCAGCCGTCTGCTCAGTGGCGCAGCGCCCGGTGGCGATACGGACGGCGCCCTGGCCAACCACCTGAATCCATTCAAACGTAAACACCAGCCTCCGGTGGCCTGGTGGTCCGGGTTGGTGGACTTGCCGGCGGGCGAAACCGTGCTGCATTACCAGGTTCCGGACAGCTTCAACGGCAAGCTGCATCTGTTCGCGGTAGCGGTGGACAGCGACAGCGTCGGTGTCAGCGAAGCCAATACCGAGGTGCGCGGGCCGATCGTGATCACGCCTAACGTACCGGCCTTTGTGGCGCCTGGAGACGTGTTCAATGTCAGCGCCGGGGTATTCAGCAACCTCGACGCAGCGGCAGACGTGAAGTTTGAACTGCAGACCAGCGATGGCCTCAAGGTGCAGGGCGACAAGGGCAGCACCCTGTCGCTGCAACCGCGCAAAGAGGGCACCGCCGAATTCAAGATCAAGGTCGGCGAAACCCTCGGTTCGGCGGACCTGCGTTTTGTCGCGGTGCTGCCCAACGGCAAACGTATCCAGGTGGCGGAAACCACCTCGATCCGCCCTCTCAGCGAACACCGCGTGGCCTTGAGCCTGGGCCGCTTCGACAGCGCCAGCAAAGAGCTCAAGCCCACCCGCGAGCTGTTCAGCCAGTTGCGCGATGTTCAACTGGGCGTAGCGGCCTCGCCGCTGGTGTGGGCCAACGGCCTCAAGCATTACCTGGATGACTACGGCTACGCCTGCACCGAGCAGTTGGTGTCCAAAGCCATGCCGGCCTTGATCTGGGGCGGCAACGCACCTGAAGCCGAACAAGCCTTCGGCAGCGCCGTGCGCATGCTGCGCCAACGCCAGAACCAGGCCGGCGGCTTTGGATTGTGGGCGGCCAACCCCGACGTGGCACCGTACGCCAGCCTGTACGCGACCGATTTCCTGATCGAAGCCAAGGAGCGCGGACTGCCGGTGCCGGAAGACCTGCTGGTGCGCTCCAATGCCTATCTGACAGACCTGGCCAACGGTCCTAGCGAAGGCCTGTCGGAATTGCGCAACCGTGCCTACGCCAGTTACCTGCTGAGCCGTCAGGGGATTCTGGTGAGCGGCGCGTTGAGCGATATCCGCGAGCGCTACGAGCGCTACTTCAAGGACACCTGGCAGAACGACCTGGGCGCTGCCTACCTGGCGGCCAGCTACAAACTGCTCAAGCAAGATCGCCAGGCCGATACGCTGTTCCGCAAAATCCCGTGGCGCGCCCTTGTGGATAAGTGGGACAGCGACGGGCTGTACTACGACCCGCTGGTCCATGATGCCGAACACCTGCACCTGCTGGCGCGCCACTTCCCCGAGCTGCTGGACGACGTGCCCGCCGCTCTGTTGGATAAACTTGGCAAGCGCCTCAACGAGCAGCGTTACAACTCGTTGTCAGCCGCCCTGCTGCTGCGCGCCCTGGACAACTATGGCCAGCGTGCGCAAACCGACATGACCCTCAAGGCGACCGCCTGGCTGGGTGACAAGCAGCAGCAATTGTTGGAGATGGCCGGTCAGCCGCCGCGCGCCGCCGTGCCAGGCACCACGCAAAAGCTGGTGATGGAAAAATCCGACGGCCCGGCCGCGTTCTACATGCTCAGCGAAGCCGGTTTCGACAAGGGCGCCAAGCTCAAGCCGATCAACAATGGCCTGGAAATCATCCACGAATACCTCGACCTCAAAGGCGAGCCGGTAAAAACAGTGGCCGTGGGTGACGAGTTCCTGGTGCGCCTGCGACTGCGTGCCACCGACCGCGACCAGGTGCAGCAAGTGGCCGTGGTCGACCTGCTGCCGGGCGGCGTCGAGCCTGTGTATAACTTGCCGCCGGAGCCGGAAGCCGCCAGCAGCGAGGAAAGCGAGGGCGAAGAGTCGGAGTATGTGGAAGAGGACAGCCAGGAAGAACAGGCCTGGCAAGCACCGATCGGCGAAACCGAGCTGAGCGACTGGCAGCCGGACTACGTGGACGTACGTGATGATCGGGTGGTGTTGTATGGCACCGCGCTGCGTGATGTAGGCACGTTCGTCTACCGCGTACGGGCTACCAACGCGGGGACCTTCAATACGCCACCGGCCTACGCCGAGGGCATGTACGAAACCACCCTGCAAGGGCGCGGCAAAGTAGGCCAGCTTGAAATTACCAAGCCTTAAACGCCTCACGCCGCTGTTCGCAGCGGCAGCGGTACTGGTTGGGCTGAGGCTTTGGCCCCATGCCCCGCTGGAACAGGCAGTGACCTCGTCGCGCGTGGTATTGGCCGACGACGGCTCGCTGCTACGCATGACATTGGCGGCTGACGGCCAATACCGCCTGTGGTTGCCACTTGAGCGCATGTCGCCATCACTGGTCGAAGCCTTACTGCTCAAGGAGGACCGCAATTTCTACTGGCACCCGGGGATCAATCCTCCGGCGTTGCTGCGCGCGGCCATGGCCACCTACAGCGGTGGCTTGCGCCAGGGCGGCTCGACCTTGAGCATGCAATTGGCGCGGCGCTTGTGGGATTTGAACACCCGCCAGGTGCCGGGCAAGTTGCAGCAGATGGCCTTGGCGCTGTGGCTGGAGGCGCGTTACAGCAAGCACGACATCCTTGAGGCCTACCTGAACCTGGCGCCCATGGGCGGCAATATCGAAGGTGCCGAAGCGGCAAGCCGCATCTACTTCGGCAAGTCGGCGGCGCAGGTGTCGTTGTCCGAGGCACTGGCGTTGGCGGTGATTCCGCAACAGCCGGGACGGCGTGCGCGCTTCGGGCCGTCGCTGCAAAATGCGCGGCTGCGGTTGATGGCTGACTGGCGCAAGACTTATCCACAGGACCCGCGCAACGACAGTTTGCTGGACTTGCCCCTGGAAGCACGCAACCGTCAGCAGATCCCGTTCCTGGCGCCGCACCTGAGCGAGCAGTTGCTGGCATCCCAGGCGGGCAACGAGTTGAACAGCACGCTTAACCTGCCGTTGCAGCAATTGCTTGAACGCTTGATCAGCGGTTTCATCGCCGAGCGGCGCAGCACGGGCGTGGAAAACACCACGGCGATTCTGGTGGACAGCCGCGACCAGAGCGTCAAAGCGCTGGTGGGTTCGGCAGACTACTTATCCACAGGCATTCACGGTCAGGTCAATGGCGTGCTGTCGAGGCGCTCGCCAGGATCGACGCTCAAGCCCTTCCTGTACGGGCTCGCGCTGGACCAAGGGGTGATCCACCCCATGAGTATCCTCAAGGATTTGCCGAGTAACTTCGGCTACTTCCAGCCGGAAAATTTCGACGGCAGTTTTGTCGGGCCGCTGACCGCGCGTGATGCGTTGATCCGTAGCCGCAACATCCCGGCGGTATGGCTGGCCAGCCAACTCAAATCGCCTTCCTTGTATGGGCTGCTGCAACGCGCCGGGATCAAAGGCCTGCGCGATGAAAGCCACTATGGCCTGGCCTTGGCCCTCGGTGGCGGCGAGATGACCCCGGAAGAACTGGCGCGGCTGTATGTGATGCTCGCCGGCGACGGGCATCTGCGACCCTTGCGCTATTTGCAGGAACAGCCCCAAACCACCGGCGCCCAACTGCTGACGCCTCAGGCCGCGTTCATGGTGCGCGACATGCTGCGCCGCAACCCACGACCGGATGGCCTGCCAAGCCGCCACTGGCGCACCGCCTGGAAAACCGGCACATCCTGGGGTTTTCACGATGCCTGGAGCGCCGGCCTGGTCGGTCCGTACGTGCTGGTGGTGTGGGTAGGCAATTTCGATGGCCGGCCGAACCCGGCATTTATCGGCGCCAAGACCGCCGCGCCGTTGTTCTTCCGCATCGCCGACGCACTGCCCCTGGCCTTGCCCAATGTGGTGATCAAGCCGGATAAGCCTCCCGCCGGTCTGGTGCGCATCGACGTCTGCGCCGCCTCCGGCGAGTTGCCCAACCGCTGGTGCCCGCAAACCCGCAAGACCTGGTACATCCCCGGCGTTTCGCCGATTCGCGTGTCCAACCTGCACCGCCCGGTACTGATCGACACCCGCACCGGCAAGGGCGCGTGCCCGCCGTTCGACCCACAGTACACCCGCGAAGAAGTCTTCGAATTCTGGCCCAGCGACGTGCAACGCCTCTACCGCGCCGCCGGCCTGCCCCGACGCACGCCGCCCAACGTGATGAAAAACTGCCAGCCCAACCGCATCAGCGACCAGAGCGAAGCGCCGCAGATCCGCTCGCCGCTGACCCAGGTGAGCTACCAACTGCGTCTGTCCCAGCCACAGGAAAGCATCCCGCTGAACGCCAACGCCGCCAGCGATGCGACGACGCTGTACTGGTTTGCCGATCAAACCTTGATCGGCCAGGGATCACCGCAAAGCACGCTGAACTGGCGGCCGGGAAAGTCGGGGGAGTATCGGTTGCGGGTCAGTGATGATCAGGGGCGCAGTGCGAGTCGGGGGTTGAGGGTGGAGTTTGTGCCGTGAATATCAGGCGGCAATCTCAACATAGCTGGATTCCCCACCTCCGGATGCGCCCAACGTCCAACCCCATACAAAGCTGAGCGTGATTCGTCCGGCCTGATCGACGCCTACCACGCCCCGCGACCAGCCGGCGAGCAGCTCACCGTCTTGCGTCAGGCATTGAAAAAGCAGCTCGATATTATCGGGACCCGTCACACGACCGACTTGCGTACCCAAGCGAATCCGACCGCCTTGGTAGGTACTGGTGATGGCATCGCCATCGACCTGGTAATGAAACACCGTGTCCACACCAGAGAGGCCTTGAGTATTGTTCGCGACCGCAAACCGACGGTTGTTCAATCTTTCGCTGATCTGGAAGGAGGGAGATTGCATGGGGGCGCTTCCTTGCGTTGAACCGTTCCTGGAGACCCGGCGGGCCTCCAGGATGCGGCGCGTTTACTCCACCGTCACCGACTTCGCCAAATTGCGCGGCTGGTCGACGTCAGTACCCTTAAGCACCGCCACGTAATACGACAGCAACTGCAGTGGGATGGTGTAGAGGATCGGCGACAGGGTGTCGTGGATGTGCGGCATGTTGATGACGTGGGTGCCTTCACCGTTGGTCATGCCGGCTTTTTCGTCAGCGAATACCACCAGTTGGCCGCCACGGGCGCGGACTTCCTGCAGGTTGGATTTGAGCTTCTCCAGCAGTTCGTTGTTCGGCGCTACGGTAACGACCGGCATGTCGTCATCCACCAGGGCCAATGGGCCGTGCTTGAGCTCGCCGGCCGGGTAGGCTTCGGCGTGGATGTAGGAGATTTCCTTGAGCTTCAGCGCGCCTTCCATCGCGACCGGGTATTGGGCGCCGCGGCCGAGGAACAGGGTGTGGTTTTTGTCGGCGAACAGTTCGGCGACTTTTTCTACGACGCTGTCCATCGCCAAGGCTTCACCCAGGCGGGTCGGCAGGCGACGCAGTTCTTCGACCAGTGTCGCTTCGACGCCTTCAGCGAGGGTGCCGCGAACCTGGCCGAGGGACAGGGTGAGCAACAACAAGCCAACCAGCTGGGTGGTGAAGGCCTTGGTGGACGCCACGCCGATTTCGCGACCGGCCTGGGTCAGCAGGGTCAGGTCGGACTCACGCACCAACGAGCTGATGCTGACGTTGCAGATGGCCAGGCTGGCCAGGAAACCCAGCTCTTTGGCGTTGCGCAGGGCGGCCAGGGTGTCGGCGGTTTCGCCGGACTGTGAGATGGTCACGAACAGGGTGTCGGGTTGCACCACCACTTTGCGGTAGCGGAACTCGCTGGCCACTTCGACCTGGCACGGGATGCCGGCCAGTTCTTCCAGCCAGTAACGGGCAACCATGCCGGCGTGGTAGCTGGTGCCACAGGCGACGATCTGCACGTTACGCACTTTGGCAAACAGTTCGGCCGCTTGTGGGCCGAACGCGTTGACCAGCACTTGGTGCTGGCTCAGGCGGCCTTCCAGAGTGCGTTGTACCACGGACGGTTGCTCGTGGATTTCCTTGAGCATGAAGTGGCGGAACTCGCCCTTGTCGGCGGCTTCGGCACCATCGCGGTATTGCACGGCTTCGCGCTCGACGGAGTTGCCGTTCACATCCCAGATCGCCACGCTTTCACGGCGGATGTCGGCAATATCGCCTTCTTCCAGGTACATGAAGCGGTCGGTGACCTGGCGCAGGGCCAGTTGGTCGGAGGCGAGGAAGTTTTCACCCAGGCCCAGGCCGATCACCAATGGGCTACCACTGCGGGCGGCAACCACACGGTCGGGCTGGCTGGCGCTGACCACGGCCAGGCCATAGGCGCCATGCAGTTCCTTGACCGTGGCCTTGAGGGCGGTGGTCAGGTCGTTGTGGTCCTTGACCTTGTGGTTGAGCAGGTGCGCGATGACTTCGGTGTCGGTGTCCGACGTGAAGACGTAGCCAAGGCCCTTGAGTTGTTCACGCAATACTTCGTGGTTTTCGATGATGCCGTTGTGCACCACGGCCAGGTCACCGGAGAAATGCGGGTGGGCGTTGCGCTCGCACGGCGCACCGTGGGTGGCCCAGCGGGTGTGGGCGATACCGAGACGGCCTACCAGTGGTTCACCGGCCAGGGCCTGCTCCAATTCGCTGACTTTGCCCGGACGGCGCATGCGCTCGAGCTTGCCGGCATTGCTGAAGACAGCCACGCCGGCGCTGTCGTAACCACGATATTCCAGGCGCTTGAGGCCTTCGAGCAGGATGGGAGTGATGTTGCGTTCAGCGACTGCGCCTACGATGCCACACATGGTGTTTCTCCTAGATGATTGCCGCGCATATCAGCGTAATGCCGCGGGCTTGGATCTGGTCGCGGGCCTCAAGCGGCAGGCGATCATCGGTGATTAGGGTATGGACGCT
The DNA here is from genome assembly GCF_014268345.1 of Pseudomonas sp. SWRI18. Taxonomy (NCBI): domain Bacteria; kingdom Pseudomonadati; phylum Pseudomonadota; class Gammaproteobacteria; order Pseudomonadales; family Pseudomonadaceae; genus Pseudomonas; species Pseudomonas sp. SWRI18. The sequence continues at coordinate 129,411 of NZ_JACCQQ010000001.1, read as the reverse complement.
GCTCCAGGGCAGTTCCAGGTTGGGAATCTTGCGGCCGATCTTGTCGGATTCGACCATCACCACCACTTCACGGGCGACCTCGGCCATGACTCGGCTGAGCCCCAGCAGTTCGTTGAAGGTGGTGGTACCGCGCTGCAGATCGATGCCGTCGGCGCCTATGAACAGTTGATCAAAGTCGTAGGAGCGCAGTACTTGCTCGGCGACCTGGCCCTGGAACGAGTCCGAATGCGGGTCCCAGGTACCGCCGGTCATCAACAGCACCGGCTCGTGTTCCAGCTCGCTCAACGCACGGGCGACGTTCAGGGAGTTGGTCATCACCACCAGGCCAGGCTGGTGGCCCAGCTCGGGGATCATGGCGGCGGTGGTGCTGCCGCTGTCGATGATGATGCGGGCGTGCTCGCGAAGACGCGTCACGGCGGCACGGGCGATCGCGCGCTTATAGGCGGAGATGGGTTGGGCGGCATCGCCCACCAGTTCCTGAGGCATGGTGATTGCGCCGCCGTAGCGACGCAGCAACAGGCCGTTGCTTTCCAGGGCGGCCAGGTCCTTGCGGATCGTCACTTCCGATGTTTCGAAACGCTTGGCCAATTCGTCCACGCTGACTTCGCCCTGTTCATTGAGCAAGGTCAGGATGTTGTGGCGCCGTTGGGGTGTATTTCGTTTCGACATGGTGATGATAAGTTTCGTTTCGAAAGATAACGAAGGCAATCAAAACCTATTGGCGAAAGATCGTCAAGCGGGGCGTGTTAAATTTTAAAGCCACCACAAATCAAATGTGGGAGCGGGCTTGCTCGCGAAGGTGGTGGATCAGTCAATGAATCTGTCGACTGACACACCGCCTTCGCGAGCAAGCCCGCTCCCACATTGATTATTTGTTGCCAGGGAGACTGTGGATAACTCAGGTCTTCTTGATTTTGACCGGGCGCTTCCAGCCGTCGATGTTGCGCTGGCGCGCGCGGGCCACAGCCAGTTGTGACTTATCCACATGCTGGTTGATGGTCGAGCCTGCCGCGGTGCTGGCGCCATCGTCGAGGGTGACCGGGGCCACCAGCGAATTATTGGAGCCGATGAACACGTCCGCACCAATGGTGGTGTGGTGCTTATTCGCGCCATCGTAGTTGCACGTGATGGTGCCGGCACCAATGTTGGTACGCGCACCCACAGTCGCATCGCCGAGGTAAGTCAGGTGGCCGACCTTGGCCTCGTCACCCAACCTGGCGTTTTTCATTTCAACAAAATTGCCCACGTGCGCGTTGGCCCCTAGCACGCTGCCAGGACGCAACCGCGCGAACGGGCCGGCATCACTGCCCTCGCCCATCACGGCACCGTCGATGTGGCTATTGGCTTTGACCACTACGCCTTTGCGCAAGGTGCTGTCCTTGATCACGCAGTTAGGGCCAATCACCACGTCGTCTTCGATGATCACGCGGCCTTCGAGGATCACGTTGATGTCGATCAGCACGTCGCGGCCAACGCTGACCTCACCGCGCACATCGAAGCGGGCCGGGTCACGCAGGGTCACGCCCTGGGCCATCAGGCGGCGACCTTCGCGCAGTTGGTAATGGCGTTCAAGTTCCGCGAGCTGCTTGCGGTCATTGGCGCCCTGCACTTCCATCGGGTCGTGAGGTTGCTCGGTGGCGACCAACAGGCCATCGCTGACAGCCATCTCGATGACATCAGTGAGGTAGTACTCGCCCTGGGCGTTGTTGTTGGACAGGCGGCTCATCCAATCGGCGAGCTTATTGGCCGGCACCGCCAGAATCCCGGTGTTGCCTTCGGTGATCGCGCGCTGGGCTTCGCTTGCATCCTTGTGCTCAACAATGGCTGCGACCTTGCCGTCGGCGTTACGCACGATACGTCCGTAGCCGGTAGGGTCATCCAGTTCGACGGTGAGCAGGCCCATCTGGCCAGGCACCACGTGCTTGAGCAGGCGTTGCAGGGTTTCTACTTCGATCAGCGGTACGTCGCCGTAGAGGATCAGCACGGTGTCGGCGGTAATGAACGGCACGGCCTGCGCGGTGGCATGGCCGGTACCGAGTTGTTTGTCCTGCAAAACGAAATTCAGGTCGTCAGCGGCCAGGCGCTCACGAACCACATCGGCACCGTGGCCGATCACCACATGGATGCGTTGTGGGTCGAGTTGCCGGGCGCTGTGGATAACGTGACCCAGCATGGAATTGCCGGCAACCGGGTGCAGCACCTTGGGCAGGGCCGAACGCATGCGGGTGCCCTGGCCTGCGGCGAGAATAACGATTTCAAGAGACATGAATGGCTACCAATCCTGGGCGGTCCGGCTTCAGACCAGAGAAGTGTTTTGCAAAAAAAGAAAAAGGGTAGCCGAGGCTACCCTTTTTAATCAATCGCGCATTAAGCATGGCGGCATCGCCGTTTACTTCTTGCGGATCTGCTGGAGCGTGCGCAGCTGAGCTGCAGCCTCGGCCAGACGTACAGCAGCAGCGCTGTAGTCGAAGTCCGCACCCTTTTCGTTCAGGGCCTTCTCGGCAGCCTTGACGGCTTCCTGAGCGGAGGCTTCATCCAGGTCGCCAGCACGTTGCACGGTGTCGGCAAGTACCTTGACCATGTTCGGCTGAACCTCGAGGAAACCACCGGAGATGTAAAACACCTCACGTTCCCCGCCTTGCTTGGTCAGAGTGATCGGACCTGGTTTCAAGCTGGTAATCAGCGGGGCGTGACCCATGGCGATACCAAGATCACCCAGGTCGCCGTGCGCTGTTACAAACTCGACCAGACCGGAGAAGATTTCCCCTTCCGCGCTGACGATATCGCAATGGACTGTCATAGCCATCTGATTGCCTCAACCTGATGAGCGCCCGTTTCCGGGCGCCAGGATTACAGTTTCTTGGCTTTCTCGATCGCTTCTTCGATGCCGCCGACCATGTAGAACGCTTGTTCTGGCAGGTGGTCGTAGTCACCGTTGAGGATGCCTTTGAAGCCAGCAATGGTGTCTTTCAGGGAAACGTATTTACCCGAGGCACCGGTGAAGACTTCAGCCACGAAGAACGGCTGCGACAAGAAACGCTGGATCTTACGAGCACGGTTTACCAACTGCTTGTCGGCTTCCGACAGCTCGTCCATACCCAGGATCGCAATGATGTCCTTCAGTTCTTTGTAACGCTGCAGCACGTACTGAACGCCGCGAGCGGTGTCGTAGTGCTCCTGGCCGATCACGTTCGGGTCCAGCTGGCGCGAAGTCGAGTCGAGTGGATCGACCGCTGGGTAGATACCCAGGGATGCGATGTCACGGGACAGTACGACGGTGGCGTCCAAGTGGGCGAAGGTGGTGGCTGGCGACGGGTCGGTCAAGTCATCCGCAGGTACGTATACCGCTTGGATCGAGGTGATCGAACCTTCCTTGGTCGAAGTGATACGTTCTTGCAGAACGCCCATCTCTTCAGCCAGGGTCGGCTGGTAACCTACTGCCGAAGGCATACGGCCCAGCAGTGCGGACACTTCAGTACCGGCCAGGGTGTAACGATAGATGTTGTCGACGAACAGCAGAACGTCGTTACCTTCGTCACGGAACTTCTCGGCCATGGTCAGGCCGGTCAGTGCCACGCGCAGACGGTTGCCCGGCGGCTCGTTCATCTGACCGTAAACCAGTGCCACTTTGTCCAGAACGTTGGAGTCCTTCATCTCGTGGTAGAAGTCGTTACCCTCACGGGTACGCTCACCCACACCGGCGAACACGGAATAACCGCTGTGCTCGATGGCGATGTTACGGATCAGTTCCATCATGTTTACGGTCTTGCCTACACCGGCACCACCGAACAGACCGACTTTACCGCCTTTGGCGAACGGGCAGACCAGGTCGATAACCTTGATGCCGGTTTCCAGCAGGTCGTTGCCGCCCGCTTGTTCGGCGAACGAAGGTGCTGGACGGTGAATGCCCCAACGCTCTTCGGTGTCGATCGGACCGGCTTCGTCAATCGGGTTGCCCAGTACGTCCATGATCCGGCCCAGGGTCGCTTTACCGACCGGTACGGAGATGGCTGCGCCAGAGTCGATAACGTCCAGACCGCGCTTCAAGCCTTCGGTCGAACCCATCGCAATGGTACGAACTACGCCGTCGCCCAGCTGCTGCTGAACTTCCAGAGTAGTGTCCGCGCCTTGTACTTTCAGCGCGTTGTAGATGCTCGGTACGCTGTCGCGTGGGAATTCCACGTCGATAACGGCGCCGATGATTTGAACGATACGTCCGCTACTCATAGCTGGATCCTCTGAATATTTGAACCGTTAAACCGCGGCAGCGCCGCCGACGATTTCCGAGATCTCTTGGGTGATCGCAGCCTGACGCGCCTTGTTGTAGATCAGCTGCAAATCGCTGATCAGATCACCGGCGTTATCGGTAGCGTTTTTCATCGCGATCATCCGCGCCGCTTGTTCAGCTGCGTTGTTCTCGACCACCGCCTGGTACACCTGCGATTCCACGTAGCGCACCATCAAGCCGTCAAGCAGCTCTTTGGCGTCTGGTTCGTAGAGGTAGTCCCAGTGGTGCTTGAGTTCCTGATCCGGAGTCGCCACCAGTGGGATCAATTGCTCCACGGTTGGCTGCTGGGTCATGGTGTTGATGAATTTGTTGGATACCACGGACAGGCGGTCAATCCGGCCTTCCAGGTACGCATCCAGCATCACCTTCACACTGCCGATCAAATCATTGATCGACGGCTCTTCACCCAGGTGGCTGATAGCTGCAACGACGTTACCGCCGAAGTTGCGGAAAAAGGCCGCACCCTTGCTACCCACAACACACAGATCGATCTCGACGCCGTTTTCGCGGTTTACCGCCATGTCCTTGACCAGGGCCTTGAACAGGTTGGTATTCAGGCCACCGCACAAACCACGGTCACTGCTCACTACCACATAACCCACGCGCTTGACGGCGCGCTCGATCATGAACGGGTGGCGGTATTCCGGGTTGGCGTTGGCCAGATGCCCAATTACCTGACGGATACGCTCCGCATAAGGACGGCTAGCAGCCATGCGCATTTGTGCCTTGCGCATTTTGCTGACCGCCACTTTTTCCATGGCGCTGGTAATCTTTTGCGTGCTTTTGATGCTCGCAATCTTACTGCGAATCTCTTTTGCGCCTGCCATGTAACACCTATCAGGTTAGCAAGCGGGAGCCTTGCGGCTCCCGCTGCGGCTTACCAGGTTTGGGTGGCCTTGAACTTCTCGATACCGGCTTTCATGCCAGTGTCGATATCGTCATTGAAGTCACCCTTCACGTTGATCTTCGCCATCAATTCGGCGTGATCGCGGTTGAAGTAAGCAATCAGCGCTTGTTCAAAGCTGCCGACCTTGGCGATTTCAACGTCGGTCAGGAACCCACGCTCAGCGGCATACAGCGACAACGCCATGTCAGCGATCGACATAGGGGCGTATTGCTTCTGCTTCATCAGCTCGGTAACGCGCTGACCATGCTCAAGTTGCTTACGGGTCGCTTCGTCCAGGTCAGAAGCGAACTGGGCGAATGCCGCCAGTTCACGGTACTGAGCCAGAGCGGTACGGATACCACCGGAGAGCTTCTTGATGATCTTGGTCTGAGCGGCACCACCCACACGGGATACCGAAACACCGGCGTTCACTGCAGGGCGGATGCCTGAGTTGAACATGGCCGATTCCAGGAAGATCTGACCGTCGGTGATGGAAATCACGTTGGTCGGAACGAACGCGGAAACGTCGCCAGCCTGGGTTTCGATGATCGGCAGTGCGGTCAGGGAACCGGTTTTGCCGGTCACTGCGCCGTTGGTGAACTTCTCTACGTATTCTTCCGAAACGCGGGATGCGCGCTCCAGCAGACGGGAGTGGAGATAGAACACGTCGCCTGGGTAAGCTTCACGGCCTGGTGGACGGCGCAGCAGCAGGGAAATCTGGCGGTAAGCCACTGCTTGCTTGGACAGATCGTCATAAACGATCAGTGCGTCTTCACCGCGGTCGCGGAAGAATTCACCCATGGTGCAACCGGAGTACGGTGCCAGGAATTGCAGCGCAGGAGATTCCGAAGCGCTGGCAGCCACGATGATCGTGTTGGCCAGGGCGCCGTTTTCTTCCAGCTTGCGAACCACGTTGGCGATGGTCGATTGCTTCTGACCAATGGCTACGTAGACGCAGAAAATGCCGCTGTTCTTCTGGTTGATGATCGCGTCGATGGCCAGAGCGGTTTTACCGATCTGACGGTCACCGATGATCAGCTCACGCTGGCCACGGCCGACAGGAATCATGGCATCGACAGCCTTGTAGCCAGTCTGTACAGGCTGGTCTACCGACTTACGCCAGATCACGCCTGGAGCAACTTTCTCGACCGCGTCGGTCTCGGTGTTGCCCAGTGGACCTTTGCCGTCAACAGGGTTACCCAGTGCATCGACAACGCGACCCAGCAGTTCCTTACCAACCGGAACCTCCAGGATGCGGCCAGTGCACTTGGCGCTCATGCCTTCAGCCAGACTGGTGTACGCGCCCAATACAACGGCACCCACGGAGTCTTGCTCCAGGTTGAGGGCCATACCGTAGACGCCGCCCGGAAACTCGATCATCTCGCCGTACATGACGTCGGCCAGACCGTGAATCCGCACGATGCCGTCAGATACGCTGACGACAGTGCCTTCGTTACGGGCTTGGGAGGTCACATCGAGCTTGTCGATGCGGCCCTTGATAATTTCACTTATTTCGGAAGGATTGAGTTGCTGCATTGCTCTGCTGCCCCTTCAAACTCAAGATTTCAATGCTTCGGCAAGTTTCGCGATTTTGCCGCGAATCGAGCCATCGATAACCAGGTCGCCGGCGCGGATAACGACACCACCAATCAGGGATGCGTCCTCCGTAGCTTGCAGGCGCACTTCCCGATTGAGTCGTGCACTGAGAACCTTGGCGAGTTTGTCTTGCTGTTCTTGGTTCAATGCAAAAGCACTGGTCACTTCAACGTCTACCGATTTCTCTGCTTCGGCCTTGTACAGGTCGAACAGAGCGGCAATCTCCGGCAGAAGCGGGAGACGGTCGTTTTCGGCAACGACATTGATGAAGTTCTGCACTTTTACATCAAACTTGTCGCCGCACACTTCAATAAAAGTGGCGGCCTTGTCTGCGCTCGTCAGGCGCGGGGCCTTGAGCACGCGCTGCATGGTGTCGTCTTGCGACACTGCTGCAGCCAGGCCGAGCATGGCTGACCAAGAGGCCAGCTGCTGGTGGGCCTGGGCGTGCTCGAAGGCTGCCTTAGCGTAAGGTCGGGCCAACGTGGTCAGTTCTGCCATGATCGCCCTCGCTTAAATTTCAGCAGCCAGTTTGTTAACCAGCTCCGCGTGCGCGTTTTGATCGATTGTGGCACCGAGGATCTTCTCGGCACCGCCGACCGCCAGAGCACCCAGTTGGGCACGCAGCGCGTCTTTGACGCCGTTCAGTTCCTGTTCGATCTCGGCATGAGCCGAAGCCTTCACACGGTCAGCTTCGACGCGGGCTTTTTCAACAGCCTCTTCGACGATCTGGTTGCCGCGCTTCTTGGCTTGCTCAATGATTTCAGCTGCCTGTGCTTTAGCATCGCGCAGTTGATGACCCACTTTCTCTTGGGCCAACTCCAGGTCGCGAGCTGCACGGCTGGCAGCGTCCAAACCATCCGCGATCTTCTTCTGACGTTCGTGCAAAGCCGCGATGACCGGAGGCCACACGAACTTCATGCAAAACACTACAAAAATGAAGAACGCAACGGATTGGCCAATCAGGGTTGCATTAATGTTCACGCCAACACCTCGCTCATTCGTTGTCCATCACCCCAATCAACTCGAAAATTCGAGTGATCAGCCAGCGAGTTGACCAACGAAGGGGTTCGCGAAGGTGAAGAACAGAGCGATACCAACGCCGATCATGGTCACGGCGTCGAGCAGGCCGGCGACGATGAACATTTTAACTTGCAGCATTGGGACCATTTCTGGCTGACGCGCTGCGCCTTCCAGGAACTTGCCGCCCAGCAGGCCGAAACCAATGGCAGTACCCAGGGCGCCCAGGCCGATCAACAGTGCAACAGCGATAGCGGTTAGACCAACTACAGTTTCCATCTTTCCTCCCGACTTTTACGTCGTATGGTTTAGGTTTTTTAGATTTTAAAGCGGTAAAACAAATCGTTTCATAGCCCGGTAGGGCCCACCTTCCCGTTTCACCGGGAAGGACATCAGACTAGTCGAGACTGGTCTTAATGGTTCTCTTCGTGCGCCATCGACAGGTAGACGATGGTCAGCATCATGAAGATAAAGGCCTGCAGGGTGATGATCAGGATGTGGAACACAGCCCACGCCCACTGCAGAACAATGCCCAGGCCGCTAAGCCAGAGCAGGCCGCTGCCGAACATCACAGCGATCAGAATGAACACCAGCTCGCCGGCATACATGTTGCCGAACAGTCGCAGGGCCAGGGAAATAGGCTTGGCGACCAGGGTCACGAATTCCAGCAGGAAGTTGACCGGGATCAGCAGGGCTTGAACGAAGATGTTCTTGCTGCCGAACGGGTGCAGGGTCAGTTCGCCGATGAAGCCGCCGATGCCCTTGACCTTGATGCTGTAGAAAATGATCAGCGCGAACACCGACAGGGCCATGCCCAGGGTAGCGTTCGGGTCAGTGGTCGATACGGCACGGAATGGAATGTGCGCGTCGCCGGAGATCAGGATGGCCAGCTGAGGAATCCAGTCGACCGGGATCAGGTCGACGGCGTTCATCAGGAACACCCAGACGAAGATGGTCAGCGCCAGCGGTGCGATGACCGGGCTACGGCCATGGAAGCTGTCTTTCACGCTGCCATCGACGAATTCGACCAGTACTTCAACGAAGTTCTGCAACGCACCTGGCTGACCGGAAGTCGCCTTCTTCGCCGCCATGCGGAAAATCAGGACGAAGATCAGACCCAATGCGACCGACCAACCCAGAGTATCCAGGTGGAAAGCCCAGAAACCCATTTCCTTGGCTTCTGCTGCGGTGTGGGCAAAGCCCCAGCCGCCGTTGGGAAGCTGACCGAAAGTCAGGTTCTGCAAGTGGTGCTGGATATAGCCCGAAGCGGTTGTTTCTGCCATGGTTGCCTCAAACGCCCTAAGGTTTCGAAAGTCTTGTTTTCATCAGCAGGGGAGCGAACCAGCTGACCAGTTGGGTCAACACGAAGACGCCGAATACAGCCAGCGGCGCCAATGGCTTCACACCTGCAAAGGTCAGTGCAAACAGCACTGCCGTCAAAATCAGTTTCCCCGCCTCGCCGGCATAAAAAGACCGGACGATAGCCTGGGCTGCTCGGGCGCCGGAAAACCGAAAGGCCCTGTGAGCAAAATACATATTGGGCAGCAAGGCTATCAGGCCTCCGCAAAGTCCTGAATACCCGGCTACGACTCCATGCCCGTACCAAAGCGCCAAAGCGGCGATCAGCAAGATGACAAACTGAGCCAGCAATACCGGGAAAACGGCCAAGCGATGGAACGGCAACGTGTTTGGCGTGCGGGTTTCCATCACTCTTGCTCCTCAATGGTCGGCTGCCGGAAATCAATAACTTGGCATAATTTGTGCCGACAAAATGCGCGCAGAGTATAGGGGCGGTTCAGCCCCTATTCAACTGCCGGGTAGTGATTTCCGATCACGCGCTACATAAGCAAATGTTTCAGCGGATGTGGGCAAGGACGCCCTGAAGCTCATCGAGGGAGTTATACCCGATGACCAATTGCCCTTTGCCTTTCTTGCCATGGCGAATTTGCACCGCAGAGCCCAGGCGCTCGGCCAGTCGCTGCTCGAGGCGGGCGATATCCGGATCAGGTTTGGCGGCTTCGACCGCAGCCGGTTTACCGCTCAGCCACTGGCGAACCAAGGCCTCTGTCTGACGAACGGTCAGACCGCGTGCGACAACGTGTCGCGCCCCTTCAACCTGTTGATTTTCCGGCAAACCGAGCAAGGCTCGAGCGTGGCCCATCTCCAGGTCGCCATGGGACAACATGGTCTTGATGACTTCCGGCAGTGCGATCAGGCGCAGCAGGTTCGATACCGTCACGCGGGACTTACCCACGGCGTCGGCCACTTGTTGCTGCGTCAGTTGGAATTCCTGCTGCAAACGCTGCAAGGCGATCGCTTCTTCGACAGGGTTGAGGTCTTCGCGCTGGATGTTCTCGATCAGTGCCATGGCGATGGCGGTTTCATCCGGCACATCGCGCACCATGGCCGGGATGGTTTCCTTGCCGGCCTGCTGGCTCGCGCGCCAGCGGCGTTCGCCGGCGATGATTTCAAAGCGGCCGTCCCCGATGGGGCGCACCACGATCGGCTGCATCACGCCCTGGGCCTTGATCGAATTGGCCAGTTCTTCCAGCGCCTGGGGATCCATGTCCCGGCGCGGCTGGTATTTGCCGCGTTGGATCAGGTCCAACGGCAGGTGTTGCAGCTCGCGCTCATCGGCCTGCACCGCTTGTTCTTCAAGCGATGTGACGGTCGGACCACTCAACAGTGCATCCAGTCCACGTCCGAGACCTCGTTTCTTGACGGCCATGGGGATTCCTTAAGTTGGCTGGGCGGCTGGGGTGCGTGAATTGCGGCGTTGACGACGGACCATCTCGCCGGCCAGCGCCAGGTAGGCGATGGCACCGCGCGAAGTCTTGTCGTACGCCAGCGCGGGCATGCCGTAGCTCGGCGCTTCGGCCAAGCGGATGTTACGTGGAATCACCGTGTCGTAGAGCTGATCGCCGAAGTGCTCCTTGAGCTGCGCCGACACATCGTTCATCAGGCTCAGGCGCGGATCGTACATGGTCCGCAGCAGGCCCTCGATCTGCAGGTTCGGGTTGAGCAGCTCGGCGATACGCTTGATGTTATCCACAAGGTCGCTCAAACCTTCCAGGGCAAAATACTCGCACTGCATGGGGATGATCACCCCATCGGCTGCCACCAGGGCGTTGAGCGTAAGCATCGACAGCGACGGCGGGCAGTCGATCAAAATGTAATCGTAGTTGTCACGGATCGGCGCCAAGGCGCTGCGCAGACGACTCTCTTTCATCTGCATTTCCAGCAGCACCACTTCCGCCGCGGTCAGATCGCGGTTGGCCGGCAGCAGTTGATAACCGCCGTGCTCGGAGAAATGCATGGCCTGGCCCAGGTCGCACTCGCCAATCAGCAAGTCGTAGACCGAGTTTTCCAGGCCGTGTTTATCCACACCGCTCCCCATGGTGGCGTTGCCCTGTGGATCGAGATCGATCAGCAGCACCCGACGCTTGGTCGCGACCAGGGATGCTGCGAGGTTGATGCAGGTGGTGGTTTTGCCCACGCCACCCTTCTGGTTCGCTATCGCGAATACCTTAGCCATTCTTGCTTGTGTTCCCAATCATGCCGTGCGGCGCAGTATCAGCAGATGGCGTTGGCCTTGGCAACCGGGTACGGCCAAGGCGTGTTCGCTATCGAGGTGGAAGTCCGGCGGCAATGCTAACAGCTCATCGCTTGGATGGACGCCCTTCATTGCCAGCCAGCGGGTGTCGAGGTCGCCCAGGTGGCGAGTCCAATTGCTGAAGTTCTCCATGCTGCTGAACGCTCGGGAAACAATTCCGTTGAACGACTGTTCAGGCGTGAAGGTTTCAACGCGGCTGTGGATAACCTGAAGGTTGTCCAACTTGAGTTCGAGTTTGACCTGGGTCAGGAAGCGGGTTTTCTTGCCATTGCTGTCCAGGCAAGTCACTTGCGACTCGGGAAACAGGATGGCCAAAGGAATACCGGGCATACCGCCGCCGCTGCCGACGTCCAACCAGCGGCCGTTCTCGATGAACGGCATGACGCTCAGGCTGTCGAGCAAGTGCCGGGAAACCATTTCGTTTGGATCACGCACCGCCGTCAGGTTGTAGGCCTTGTTCCATTTGATCAACAGGGCCAGGTAACCCAGCAGCAATTGCTGCTGGGCATCGGTCAGTTCAACGCCCAGCTGGCGCGCCCCTGTGGATAACTCTTCGGCATGTTGCGAGGTAACCAACGAACTCAAGCGCTTTGCTCCAACTGACGGCCCGCGCCGCGTTTTTTTAAGTGAATCATCAGCAGCGAAATCGCTGCCGGGGTAACGCCAGGGATACGTGAAGCCTGGCCCAGGGTTTCCGGCCGGGTTATCCCCAGCTTGCTTTGAATCTCTTTCGACAACCCGGAAATCCCGGTGTAGTCGATATCCACAGGCAGCCTGGTGTCTTCACTGGCGCGCAGGCGGGCGATTTCGTCCTGCTGACGGTCAATGTATCCGGCGTATTTGGTCTTGATCTCGACCTGCTCGGCGACCTGTGGGTTTTCAGCGCCGTGGCCGGTCACTTCGATCAGGCCGGCGTAATCGATTTCCGGCCGCGACAACAGGTTCAGCAAGTTGTATTCGTGGGTCAGCGGCGTACCGAATTTTTCGGCAATCGCATCGCCCTGCTGGGTGCCTGGGCGAACCCACGTGCTTTTCAGACGCTGTTCTTCCAACGCAATGCTTTCGCGTTTTTTGCAGAAGGCTTCCCAACGCGCGTCATCGACCAGGCCCAGCTCGCGGCCTTTTTCGGTCAGGCGCAAGTCGGCGTTGTCTTCACGCAGGATCAGGCGATATTCCGCCCGGGACGTGAACATGCGGTACGGTTCCTGGGTGCCCAGGGTAATCAGATCGTCGACCAATACGCCGATATACGCCTCGTCGCGACGCGGGCACCAGCTGTCTTTGCCCTGCGCACGCAGTGCGGCGTTGGTTCCGGCCAGCAAACCTTGGGCGCCGGCTTCTTCGTAACCAGTGGTGCCGTTGATTTGCCCGGCGAAGAAAAGACCGCCGATCACTTTGGTTTCCAGGCTGTATTTCAAGTCACGTGGATCGAAGTAGTCGTACTCGATGGCGTAACCCGGACGCACGATGTGCGCGTTTTCCATGCCGCGAATCGATTGCACGATCTGGATCTGTACGTCGAACGGCAGGGAAGTGGAAATACCGTTCGGGTACAGCTCGTGGGTGGTCAGGCCTTCGGGCTCGATGAAGACCTGGTGGCTTTCCTTGTCGGCAAAGCGGTGGATCTTGTCTTCGATCGACGGGCAATAACGCGGGCCGATGCCTTCGATCACACCGGAATACATCGGTGAACGGTCGAGGTTGGCTGCGATGATTTCGTGAGTGCGCGCATTGGTATGGGTGATCCAGCAACTGACCTGTTTCGGGTGCTGCGCTTTGGACCCCATGAACGACATGACCGGAATTGGCGTATCGCCGGCCTGTTCGGTCATCACCGAGAAATCCACGGAACGCCCGTCGATACGCGGCGGAGTCCCGGTTTTCAAGCGGCCAACGCGCAGCGGCAGTTCACGCAGGCGTTTTGCCAGGGCAATCGATGGCGGATCACCGGCGCGGCCACCGGAATAGTTCTGCATACCGATGTGGATAAGTCCGCCGAGGAACGTACCGGTGGTCAAGACCACGGACTCTGCGTGGAACCGCAGGCCCATTTGCGTGACAACACCGCGTACCTGGTCCTGCTCGACGATCAGATCATCCGCAGCTTGTTGGAATATCCACAGGTTCGGCTGGTTTTCCAAGGTTTCGCGTACCGCGGCCTTGTACAGGATGCGGTCGGCCTGTGCCCGTGTAGCACGTACCGCCGGGCCTTTACGGCTGTTGAGCACGCGAAATTGGATACCACCTTTGTCGGTAGCCATGGCCATCACACCGCCCAGGGCATCGATTTCCTTGACCAGATGGCTTTTGCCGATGCCACCGATGGCGGGGTTGCAACTCATGGCACCGAGGGTTTCCACGTTGTGCGTCAGCAATAGGGTTTTTACGCCCATGCGTGCTGACGCCAGTGCTGCCTCGGTACCGGCATGACCGCCGCCGATGACGATCACTTCAAAACGGGAAGGGAAATCCACCACGCACCTCGTGCCTGCTTATGTAGGTAATCAGGAATTGTCTGTTGAAAGAGTTTTGGAGCAATGGCGGCAAGTATAGGGACTTAGGCCTTCCTAAAGAACCCTTTGCACAAAATTTAACCAGCTGTGGATGAATCACAGACAATAGAAATTAAAAGAGAGAAATTTATTAAATCTTTGTTTTTATGTTTATTTCTACTGAGCATCATTTCTGTGGATAGATCTCTACAAGCCTCTATTTACAATGTGTACAGCGATTCAAAAGTCTGTGGTCATGTGTCAATGAGGCCCTTGGATAAGTGCTTTAAGCCTGTGGATTAAACAGGTGGTTATCCACAGGCGGGTTTTTACTCGGGTTTCAGGCCCTGTTATCAACTGGGCACAGGGGCGGTTATTCACAGGGCTTACTCCACAGAAATCACCGAAACTGAGCAAATTTCTCCCATCGCACGGCCGACCGAGGCCAAAAACTCTGCGGTGTCTGCGGCAAAAAGAGATCTATTGTGAGAAAAGGCCGGCGCAGTTAATAATAGCCATTATCATTAACCCGCATTGTCAGCCCTTATGTCCCCTCCTTCACACACAGCTGCGGTCCAGTACATCTACGAGCAACATCATTCCTGGTTGCATGGGTGGCTCAAAGGAAAGCTGCATAACGCCTGCGATGCGGCCGATGTGGCGCACGATACGTTCGTGCGAATTCTGGGTGGGCGGCATGCAGCGCAGATCATCGAGCCAAGGGATTACCTGGCGACAATCGCCAGAGGCTTGGTGATTGATCGTTACCGCCGACATGCCATTGAGCGGGCATATACGCAGACCTTGGCCGAACGTCCTGAAGCCACCGCCATCAGTGAAGAAGACAAAGCCATCATTATCGAGACGCTGGTGGCTGTGGATAAAGCCCTGTGCGGGCTTGGTGAGCGAGCCCGGCGCATCTTCATGCTGTCGCAGCTCGAAGGGCTGACTTATCAACAGATCGCCGATCAACTGCAGGTTTCACTGACCACGGTGAAGAAGCACATGATTCGTGCATTGACTGAGTGCGCACTGATCATGGCCAGCCTGTAATGGCTATTCCTGACCGCAAGACCTTCGAAGCCGCCGCCAGTTGGTATGTGCAGTTTCAATCCCAGGCACCCTCAGCGGCCGAACGTCAGGCCTGGCAGCAATGGCTCAATGGTGATCCCTTGCACCAGGCGGCATGGAACCAGATGGAGCAGTTGCAGCGTAATCTCGGTGCGCTGCCGCCGGATTTGTCCCGCCGCGCGTTATCGACCACGCAGCAACGGCGGCAGGTACTGAAGTGGATGCTGGTGCTGGGCGGTACCGGGTATCTGGGTTGGAATGCTCAACAACATACGTCACTGGGCAATATCTGGGCCGACTACAAGACGTCGGTAGGCGAACGTCGGCGTATCGAATTGGCCGACGGGACGCAGGTTGACCTCAATACCAACACAGCGATTGACGTGGTATTCGACGGGCGCCAACGCTTGATACGTCTACGTGAAGGTGAAGTACTTATCCACACCGGCAAGTCAGGTGGTCAACTGCCCTTTTATGTCGAGACAGCACAAGGTCGAGTCCAGGCATTGGGCACCCGGTTTACCGTGCGCCAACTAGAGGGTGCCACTCGGGTTGGCGTTCTGGAGGACCGGGTGAGTGTGGCGCCGGGTGACCGACCCGACCACGGCCGGCTGCTCGGTGCCGGTGAGAGCACCGATTTTAATCGCCAAGTTGTAGGACCGAACCAGGCATATCGCACATCCCAGGCCGCTTGGATCGATGGCCAGATGATCGTACTGGACGCTCGGCTCGGGGATGTGATCAGTGAGCTTGCGCGCTATCGCCCAGGCGTACTGCAATGCGACTCTGCTTCGGCAGGCCTGCGTGTTTCCGGGACATTACGCCTGGACTCTTCCGATGCCGTGCTCGCCAACCTGCAGGCCACCTTGCCGATTCAGGTGAGGTACTTCACTCGCTATTGGGTTTCGGTGAAGCGAATCGGCTGATTCGTAAAAAATATCCACAAAGGGGGTTATCTTTTTTTTGCCTGGCACGGCCCTTCAGGTAATTACGACGCAACCTTCAGGGCTAACCCACCTATGCGCCTTCCCACCCCGTTTCGCCAACGACTTTCCTGCCACGTCATCACCTGCAGCCTGCTGCTCGGCACCGCTGCCATGACCAGCATCGTCCTCACAAACGATGCCATGGCGGCGAGCGCCGTGCAGCACTACGCCATCGCCGCAGGGCCGTTGGATAGTGCGTTGAGCCAATTCGCCGCCAAGGCAAACGTGATTCTTTCCTTCTCTCCCCAACAAACCGTGAGTTTGAGCACGCCAGGGCTGGAAGGTGATTATTCGGTGGACCAGGGTTTTGCATTGCTGCTGCAAAATTCCGGGTTGCAGGCTGTGGTCCAGGCGCCCGGCAGCTATGTGTTGCAGGCCGTCCCTGCAGGCGAGCTCACTCTCGCGCCTACCACGGTAAGCACTTATCAACAGGGCGGTTTCAATCAGGAGATTGCCGGGGACGTCGGCTACAAGGCGCAGAACAGCCGGGTTGGGACCAAGACCAGCACGCCTTTGTCGGAAACACCCCGCTCGGTCTCGGTGGTCACCGGCCAGCGCATCAAGGACCAGAAGTCTCAGACGCTGACTGAAGTATTGGGTTATGTGCCAGGTATCTTCGCGCCCCCTTTTGCCGCCGGCGACGGTCTTGCGGGAGATTTGTTCTTCATTCGCGGTTTCAATGCCACGGATTATGGCTACGGCCTGCTGCGTGATGGCCTACGTGTACAAGGCAATCGGTATGACACCACCAGCGAGCCCTATGGTCTGGAACGGGTCGAGATCTTCCGTGGGCCCTCCTCCCTGCTTTATGGAGAGAACGCACCGGGCGGGTTGGTCAACCTGGTGAGCAAGCACCCTACCGCTACGCCGCAGGGTGAGGTTCAACTCGGCTATGGTTCGAACAACCGGCGCCAGGTGGGTGTGGATATCTCGGGTCCACTTAACAATAGCGGCAACATCCTGGGGCGGGTGGTGATGCTCGGTCGCAAGTCGGACACGCAAACCGACCATGTTCCGGACGATCGTCTGTACATCGCACCTTCCCTGACCCTGAATTTCGATGACTACAACACCCTCACCCTGTTGGCCAACTACCAGAAGGACCACACCAACCTGGAGCTGGGTTTGCCGGCGGCGGGTACCTTGCTTGCAAATCCGAACGGCAAGCTGTCCAAGCACACCATGTTGGGTAACCCGGATTGGAACACCTTCGAACGGGAATCCTGGAGCACCGGTTACGAATTCAGCCACAGCTTTAATGACGATTGGCAGTTCCGCCAGAACTCGCGCTACATGCAGTCGCGCATCAACCGCCATGAAACCTGGCCTGGAGCCCTGAATAATCGTGGCTTCGGTACTCAATTGAATATGACCGCCTACGACCGCTATAACAAATCGATGGTCTACTCTCTGGATAACCAGCTGGAAGGAAAATTCCAGGTCGGCGGGCTGGAAAATACCCTGCTGTTCGGCGCCAGTTATGACCGGACCTCGTTCAGCCAGGATTGGAACGCAGGCTCTGGCGGCACCATCAATGTGTATAACCCTGTTTACCTGCGTGACCCGCTGACTCCAGTCGCCGTGCAAAACACACTGCTCGAGCAGCAGATGAAAGGCGTCTATGCACAGATCCAGAGTAAGTATGACCACTGGCTGTTTTTGCTCGGCGGTCGTCAGGACTGGGTCGACAGTGATTTTCGCGACAAGGTGAACAAGGCTGGCAACACCGGCTCCGAAGACCGAAAGTTCACCTATCAGGGCGGGGTGATGTACCAGTTCGACAATGGCCTCACACCATATGTCAGCTATTCCACGGCGTTTGTCCCGGTGCAGCAGATCTCCAACGCTGGTGCACCGTTGAAGCCAATCACCAGCAGCCAGTACGAAGTGGGCGTGAAGTACGAGCCGATCGGCTGGGACACGGCGATGACCGTGTCGGTGTATGACCTGCGCAAGGAAGACGACACCTATCTTGATGCCACCACCAATAGCTATCGCCAAGTGGGGGAAAGCCGCGCCAAGGGGGTGGAAGTCGAAGTGAACAGCAACATCACGCCAAACCTGAACCTGACGGCGGCCTACACCTACACCGACGCAAGGATCACCAAGGACTCGGCTACATCGCTGGTCGAGGGCCATCAGATGACGGGCGTACCGCGTAACCAGGCTTCGGCGTGGGGCAAGTACCGTTTTCTCGACGGCCAACTCAAAGGTTTGTCCGTGGGCGGCGGCGTGCGTTACTTCGACAGTACTTTTTCTTACACCGCGCCTACGCTCTACGGAAAGTTGGACGCAGGAAGCGTCACTTTGGTGGATGCGGCCGTCGGCTATCAGATCGACAAACATTGGTCGGTCGACCTGAATGCCAAGAACCTGTTCGACAAGGAATATGTATCGGGTTGCAACGACGCAGGTCGATGCTATTGGGGAGACAGCCGTACCCTGCTCGGTACGGTGTCCTATAACTGGTGAAGCATTGTGGATAACTCGGCTATTTGCCGATGCAAAAGCTGGAGAAGATGCGCCCCAACAAATCATCGGAGCTGAATGCACCGGTGATCTCGCCCAACAGCTGCTGCGCCTGACGTAAATCCTCAGCCAGCAGCTCCCCTGCCCCCGCCAGAGTCAATTGGGCCCGACCGTGCTCCAACGCTGCGCTTGCATGGCGTAACGCCTCCAGGTGCCTGCGGCGTGCACTGAAGCTGCTTTCCGAGGTCTGCTCGTAGCCCATGCAGGCCTTGAGGTGCTCGCGCAGCAATTCCAGGCCATTTCCCGCCGACTTGGCGCTCAAGCTAAGGGTGACGTGACCATCCGCACTGGTTTGCATGGCAATGGCTTCGCCTGTCAGGTCGGCCTTATTGCGGATCAAGGTGACTTTGGCCGGGTCCGGCCGTTGTTCCAGGAATTCCGGCCACAGGGCAAAAGGATCCACAGCTTCAGGCGCGGTGGCGTCCACCACAAGCAGTACACGATCCGCCTCGCCAATGGCTTTGAGCGCACGCTCCACACCAATTTTCTCTACCTGGTCCTCTGTGTTGCGCAAACCGGCGGTATCGACCACGTGCAGGGGCATGCCATCTATGTGGATATGTTCGCGCAAGATATCCCGGGTGGTGCCGGCGATCTCGGTGACGATGGCGGCTTCACGCCCGGCCAGCGCATTGAGCAAGCTGGATTTGCCTGCATTGGGCCGTCCTGCAATCACTACCGTCATACCGTCACGCAGCAAGGCACCTTGGCCGGCTTCCCGAAGCACTGTGGATAACTCGTCGCGCACTTTATCCAGCATCGTCAAAACATGGCCGTCGGCCAGGAAGTCGATTTCTTCCTCGGGGAAATCTATCGCCGCCTCGACGTAAATGCGCAGGCTGATCAATTGCTCGGTCAAGTTATGCACACGCAGTGAGAACGCCCCTTGCAGCGAACGCAGTGCATTGCGTGCTGCCTGTGCGGAACTGGCTTCAATCAAGTCAGCAATGGCCTCGGCCTGGGCCAGGTCGAGCTTGTCATTCAGAAACGCGCGCTCGCTGAATTCCCCTGGCCGCGCCAGGCGGCAGCCCAACTGCAGACAGCGCTGTAGCAGCATATCCAACACAACGGGGCCGCCATGCCCCTGCAGTTCCAGTACATCCTCCCCCGTAAACGAGTTCGGCCCCGGAAAATAGATAGCCAGGCCTTCGTCCAGCACACTTTGGTCAGCATCCAGGAACTGCCCGTAATGGGCGTAGCGCGGCTTCAACTCACGGCCACTGATGGCCTTGGCTGCCACGCCGGCGAGCGGCCCGGAAATTCGAACGATACCGACACCACCGCGACCTTGAGCGGTAGCGACAGCAGCGATGGTTTCACGAGGAGCGCTCATCAGCAGGGTCCAGAATAAAAGTGACGGAAAGCAAAACGCCCCACTAGGGGGCGTCTTGAGTGGTTACCCACAGAGTAAATTACGCCGCGGCTTTTGCGGTAGCCGCTTCGATTTTACGTGTGATGTACCACTGTTGAGAGATCGACAACACGTTGTTGACCACCCAGTACAGCACCAGGCCCGCTGGGAACCACAGGAAGAAGAAGGTGAAGATGATTGGCATCATTTTCATCACCTTGGCCTGCATCGGGTCCGGCGGAGTCGGGTTCAGACGCTGCTGGATGAACATGGTCGCGCCCATGATGATCGGCAGGATAAAGAACGGGTCCTTGATCGACAGGTCGGTTATCCACAGCATGAACGGTGCCTGGCGCATTTCCACGCTTTCCAGGAGTACCCAGTACAGCGACAGGAACACCGGCATCTGTACAAGAATCGGCAAGCAACCACCCAGCGGGTTGATCTTCTCTTTCTTGTACAGCTCCATCATGGCCTGGGACATTTTCTGCCGGTCATCGCCATGCTGTTCTTTCAACGCCGCCAGTTTCGGAGCCACGGCACGCATGCGCGCCATCGACTTGTAGCTGGCCGCCGACAGTGGGAAGAAGATCCCCTTGATCAGCATGGTCAGGAAGATGATCGAGAAGCCCCAGTTACCGACGATGCTGTGGATATGTTGCAGCAGCCAGAAGATCGGCTGGGCAATGAACCACAGGAAGCCGTAATCCACAGTCAGTTCAAGACCTGGGGACAACTCTTTCAACACGGCTTGGCTTTTCGGGCCGGCGTACAGGGTAGCGCTGGTTTCTGCCTTGGCACCGGGTGCGACGGTCAACGCCGGGCCAGTAAAGCCAATGATGTAGTTACCTTGGCTGTCCTTGCGGGTTTGAACCAGGTTGGCTTCACCCTTGTTCGGGATCCAGGCGGTCACGAAATAGTGTTGCAGCCAGGCTACCCAACCACCTTGAACGGTTTCTTTCAGCGAGCCCTTGTCGATATCTTTCATCGACACTTTTTTGTACGGCTCGTTACTTGTCCACAGGGCTGCGCCCAGGTAAGTCGCGGTGCCGGTGGCGGTGCTGGAAGAAGGATCGGAGCTGGCGTCACGCTTGAGCTGGGCAAACAGGTTGCCGCTCCAAAGTTTGTCGCTTTCGTTGTCGATCAGGTAAGTGACCTTCAAGTCGTACAAACCACGGGTGAAGCTGAAACGCTTGATGTAGTTGACGCCATCGAGACTGAATTTCAGGTCGACGTTCAGCTGGTTCTGGCCATCAGCCAGCTGATAACTCTTCTGTTCGGTCGAATAAACCGGACGACCGGCAGCACGTGCATCCGGACCATTGGTACCGGTCAGGCCGCTCTGCGCCAGATAAGTACGTTCACCACCGTTGTCGAACAGCTGGAACGGAACATCCGGATGGTCTTGGCGACGTGGATACAGCGGCAGTTTCAACTGCGCGATATCACCACCTTGAGGGTCGATAGCCAGGTCGAGCACATCCGTTTTGACGTGGATGAGGTCTTTGTTGGTGACCACTGGCGTTTCTAACGGGGCGCGTGTCTCGCCATTCGCGCTGGGAACATCGGCACTCGCGGACGCATTGTTACCCAGCGGGGCGTCCGGAATAGCCGGCGCAGCCTGATTGGTAGCAACATTCTGAGTCGGCAGGGCAGCCTGGCCGTAGTCCTGGTTCCACTGAAGCACCAGAACATAGGCCACGATTGCCAGGGCGACGATCAGGATCGTGCGTTTAATATCCATGATTACTCGGCCATCGAAGAAGAACGGGAGGTAGGGATAGGTGGAACCGGGTCATAACCACCGGGATTCCACGGATGACAGCGACCTAAACGACGAAAGGTCAGCCAGCCACCGCGCAGAACGCCATGATTTTCTATGGCCTCCAACGCGTAGCAGGAACAACTGGGGTAGAAACGACAGTGGCTGGCCATCAGGGGACTGATGGCATAGCGATAAAACTGGATCGGAACGAGTGCCAGTTTACGCATCAGTGCTGTCTACCCCTACAGTTTCGGTGCTGGCCGCTGGAGCTGGTTTGTTGGTACGCGCCAGACGTTTCCAGAGCTTGCCGAAATGCTGAATCAATTCGGGGTTTTCTACATCACCCAAGCCTTTGCGCGCGACGATAACAATATCCCAACCAACCAGAGTGTCCTGGTGGAGGCGAAACGATTCGCGCATCAGACGCTTGAGGCGATTGCGCTCAACGGAGAGCTTTACGCTCTTCTTGCCGATCACCAACCCGAGACGGGGGTGATCAAGATCGTTGTTACGCGCAAGGAGCAGGAGATTTTTCCCCGGAACCTTGCCGGTGGGGGAGTCAAAGACTGCCTTGAAATGCCGGGGGGTTAGCAGACGCTTTTCCCGACTGAAGTCCTGACTCACCACCAGTACCGGATTATCAAACTGCCAGACGCGCACGACCTTTGGCGCGGCGACGCGACAGGACAGCACGGCCGTTCTTGGTAGCCATGCGAGCACGGAAGCCGTGAGTACGGGCGCGTTTGATGGTGCTTGGTTGGAAAGTACGTTTCATGGCGTTGTTACCTGGTTCGTCCACAACGGGCCGGAATGGCCCCCGTTTTAAGAGACCGGCGATTCTAGAGAAAGCAAGCCTCTAGGTCAATTTCCAACCAGCTTTTCCTTCAATTACTTCTCCACGAGCCATTTGACCTTTTTTGTGCGCCAGGCTTTTCTCAGGCTTGAGCATAGATATAAAAATAAAGAAGGAAGTTATTTAAAGCTTTTCTGTAAAGCTTATAAAAGCTAGGCAGGCGATCATCTGTGGATAACCGGTTTGAGCCCTTGTTTTACGTGCTGTACAGAGAATGACAACACGGGGGAGAAGCGGTGCTCTGCCTGTGCTGCGCTGTCGGATAAGCTGTGTGTGGAATGGCATGTTATCCACAGGCAGGTTATCAACAGACTTTCGCCCCCACTTGTGCAACGACCTCAAGGGCGCTTATCCACAGAGCTTATGCACAGACCATTGGTCGCCTTTATTACCGTCAAGACGTTGATTTTGGCTGCCCTGTGATCAAGCTACATGTGGATAAGTGGACGGCGCGCCGCTACAATGGCGGCTGTTTTTGCCTCACCGGCTTTCAACTTAGGGGATATCCGTGTCAGTGGAACTTTGGCAGCAGTGCGTGGAGCTTTTGCGCGATGAGCTGCCTGCCCAGCAATTCAACACCTGGATCCGTCCACTACAGGTCGAAGCCGAAGGCGACGAGTTGCGTGTCTATGCACCCAATCGTTTTGTTCTCGACTGGGTCAACGAGAAGTACCTGAGCCGCGTTCTCGAATTGCTCGATGAGCACGGCAACGGTCTCGCGCCCGTGCTTTCCTTATTGATAGGCAGCAAACGTAGCTCCGCGCCTCGCGCTGCGCCTAACGCGCCGTTGGCCGCCGCGGCCTCGCAGGCCCAGGCCGCCGCGGCACCGGTGGCGACTGCAACCGCCGCCGCGCCCGCGCCTTCGAAACCCTCGGCGCAAAAAAACGCGCCGCAACATGAAGAGCCGTCTCGCGACAGCTTCGATCCCATGGCAGGCGCCGCCTCCCAGCAAGCGCCGGTTCGCGCTGAACAGCGCACTGTGCAGGTCGAAGGCGCTCTCAAGCACACCAGCTACCTGAACCGCACGTTTACGTTCGAGAACTTCGTCGAAGGTAAATCCAACCAGTTGGCTCGCGCAGCCGCCTGGCAGGTCGCTGATAACCCCAAGCACGGTTACAACCCGCTCTTCCTTTATGGTGGCGTTGGCTTGGGTAAGACCCACTTGATGCACGCGGTGGGCAACCATCTATTAAAGAAAAATCCGAATGCCAAGGTGGTGTACCTGCACTCGGAGCGTTTCGTGGCTGACATGGTCAAGGCCCTGCAGCTCAATGCCATCAACGAGTTCAAGCGGTTCTACCGCTCGGTTGACGCATTGCTCATCGATGACATCCAGTTCTTCGCCCGCAAGGAACGTTCGCAGGAAGAGTTTTTCCACACCTTCAACGCCCTGCTCGAAGGCGGCCAACAGGTCATCTTGACCAGTGACCGCTACCCGAAGGAAATCGAAGGCCTGGAAGAACGCCTGAAGTCACGCTTTGGCTGGGGCCTGACCGTTGCTGTAGAGCCGCCGGAGCTGGAAACACGCGTTGCGATCCTGATGAAAAAGGCCGACCAGGCCAAAGTCGACCTGCCCCACGATGCTGCTTTCTTCATCGCTCAACGCATTCGCTCCAACGTGCGTGAGCTGGAAGGTGCACTCAAGCGGGTCATTGCGCACTCGCACTTCATGGGCCGCGACATCACCATCGAGTTGATTCGCGAGTCCCTGAAAGACTTGCTGGCGCTGCAGGACAAACTCGTGAGCGTGGACAACATCCAGCGCACCGTGGCCGAGTACTACAAGATCAAGATTTCCGACCTGCTGTCCAAGCGCCGTTCGCGCTCGGTGGCACGTCCCCGTCAGGTGGCCATGGCGCTCTCCAAGGAGTTGACCAACCACAGCCTGCCGGAAATCGGCGATGTGTTCGGCGGTCGCGATCACACCACGGTTTTGCACGCCTGCCGCAAGATCAATGAACTTAAGGAATCCGACGCGGATATTCGCGAGGACTACAAGAACCTGCTGCGTACACTGACAACGTGATGACACCAGCGCAGCTTATTAAGGCAAGGGACTAGACCATGCATTTCACCATTCAACGCGAAGCCCTGTTGAAACCCCTGCAACTGGTCGCAGGCGTCGTCGAGCGCCGACAGACCTTGCCGGTGCTTTCCAACGTATTGCTGGTGGTCGAGGGCCAGCAATTGTCCCTGACCGGTACCGACCTGGAAGTCGAGCTGGTTGGCCGCGTGCAGCTGGAAGAGCCCGCCGAACCTGGCGAGATCACCGTGCCGGCACGCAAGCTGATGGACATCTGCAAAAGCCTGCCCAACGACGCGCTCATCGACATCAAGGTCGATGAAGCGAAGCTGGTGGTCAAGGCAGGCCGCAGCCGTTTCACCCTGTCCACGTTGCCGGCCAATGATTTCCCTACGGTGGAAGAAGGCCCGGGTTCGCTGACGTGCAGCCTGGAACAGAGCAAGCTGCGTCGTTTGATCGAACGCACCAGTTTCGCCATGGCGCAGCAGGACGTGCGTTACTACCTCAACGGCATGCTACTTGAAGTCTCTGAAGGCATTATCCGCGCCGTGGCCACCGACGGTCACCGTCTGGCGATGTGCTCGATGCGCGCCGATATCGGCCAGCCGGACCGTCACCAGGTGATCGTGCCGCGCAAGGGTATCCTTGAGCTGGCTCGCCTGCTCACTGAGCCCGAAGGCAACGTCAGCATCGTGCTGGGTCAGCATCACATTCGCGCGACCACCGGCGAGTTCACCTTCACCTCCAAGCTGGTCGACGGCAAGTTCCCGGATTACGAGCGTGTACTGCCCAAGGGCGGTGACAAGCTGGTGATCGGCGATCGTCAGGCGTTGCGTGAAGCGTTCAGCCGTACTGCGATCCTGTCCAACGAAAAGTACCGTGGTATCCGTCTGCAACTGGCCAACGGGCAGCTGAAAATCCAGGCCAACAACCCGGAGCAGGAAGAGGCGGAAGAAGAAGTGGGCGTTGACTACAACGGCGGCTCTCTGGAAATCGGCTTCAACGTGAGCTACTTGCTGGATGTGCTGGGTGTGATGACCACCGAACAGGTTCGCCTGATTCTGTCGGACTCCAACAGTAGCGCCCTGGTACAGGAATCCGACAACGACGACTCGGCTTACGTTGTTATGCCGATGCGCCTATAATCATGCTCAGCAGAAGCTAGATGTCCCTTAGTCGCGTCTCGGTCACCGCGGTGCGCAATCTGCACCCGGTGACCTTCTCTCCCTCCCCTCGCATCAATATCCTCTACGGCGCCAACGGCAGCGGCAAAACCAGCGTGCTGGAAGCCATCCACCTGCTGGGGCTTGCCCGTTCCTTTCGCAGTGCTCGCTTGTTACCAGTTATCCAGTACGAGCAATTGGCGTGTACGGTGTTCGGCCAAGTTGAACTAGCGGAGGGTGGGCACAGTAGCCTCGGGATCTCGCGCGATCGCGGTGGAGAGTTCCAAATTCGCATTGACGGGCAAAATGCTCGCAGTGCGGCGCAGTTGGCGGAAATTTTGCCATTGCAGTTGATCAACCCCGACAGCTTTCGTCTGTTGGAAGGTGCGCCAAAAATCCGCAGGCAATTCCTCGATTGGGGCGTGTTCCACGTGGAACCACGGTTCATGGCCACTTGGCAGCGCCTGCAGAAGGCCCTGCGGCAGCGGAACTCATGGCTGCGGCATGGTACACTTGACGCCGCTTCGCAAGCGGCCTGGGACCGTGAACTGTGCCTGGCCAGCGATGAAATAGATGAGTACCGCCGCGCCTATATCAAAGCCTTGAAACCAGTCTTTGAGCAGACCTTGAGTGAGTTGTTGGATCTCGAGGGGCTGACGCTGAGTTATTACCGTGGCTGGGACAAAGAACGTGAGCTTAGTGCAGTGCTCGCAACGTCCTTGCAGCGGGATCAGCAAATTGGCCACACCCAGGCCGGTCCCCAACGGGCTGATTTGCGCCTTAGGTTAGGCGCTCATAATGCTGCGGATATCTTGTCCCGTGGCCAGCAGAAGTTGGTGGTATGTGCACTGCGGATCGCCCAGGGTCACTTGGTTAGCCAGGCCCGCCGTGGACAGTGTATTTATCTGGTGGATGACTTGCCGTCCGAACTCGACGAGCAACATCGCCGCGCGCTATGCCGCTTGTTGGAAGAATTACGCTGCCAGGTGTTCATCACTTGTGTAGACCACGAATTATTGAGGGAAGGCTGGCAGACGGAAACGCCAGTCGCTTTGTTCCACGTGGAACAGGGCCGTATCACCCAGACCCACGACCATCGGGAGTGAAGGCATGAGCGAAGAAAACACGTACGACTCGACCAGCATTAAAGTGCTGAAAGGTTTGGATGCCGTACGCAAACGTCCCGGTATGTACATTGGCGACACTGATGACGGTAGCGGTCTGCACCACATGGTGTTCGAGGTGGTCGACAACTCCATCGACGAAGCCCTGGCCGGTCACTGCGACGACATCAGCATCATCATCCATCCGGATGAATCGATTACCGTACGCGACAACGGTCGTGGTATTCCGGTAGACGTACACAAAGAAGAAGGCGTGTCGGCGGCAGAGGTCATCATGACCGTGCTTCACGCTGGCGGTAAGTTCGACGACAACTCCTACAAAGTCTCCGGCGGTTTGCACGGCGTGGGTGTTTCGGTAGTGAACGCACTGTCCGAAGAGCTGATCCTGACGGTCCGCCGTAGCGGTAAAATCTGGGAGCAGACCTACGTTCACGGCGTTCCACAAGAACCGATGAAGATCGTCGGGGACAGTGAATCCACCGGTACGCAGATCCACTTCAAGCCATCGGCGGACACCTTCAAGAATATCCACTTCAGCTGGGATATCCTGGCCAAGCGTATTCGTGAACTGTCCTTTCTCAACTCCGGTGTCGGTATCGTCCTCAAGGATGAGCGCAGCGGCAAGGAAGAACTGTTCAAATACGAAGGTGGCTTGCGTGCATTCGTTGAGTACCTGAACACCAACAAGACTGCGGTCAACCAGGTGTTCCACTTCAACATCCAGCGTGAAGATGGCATTGGCGTGGAAATCGCCCTGCAGTGGAACGACAGCTTCAACGAGAACCTGTTGTGCTTTACCAACAACATCCCACAGCGCGACGGCGGCACTCACCTGGTGGGTTTCCGTTCCGCACTGACGCGTAACCTGAATACCTACATCGAAGCCGAAGGCTTGGCCAAGAAGCATAAGGTTGCCACTACCGGTGACGACGCGCGCGAAGGCCTGACGGCGATCATTTCGGTAAAAGTGCCGGATCCGAAGTTCAGCTCCCAGACTAAAGACAAGCTCGTATCTTCCGAAGTGAAGACCGCAGTGGAACAGGAGATGGGCAAGTACTTCTCCGACTTCCTGCTGGAAAACCCGAACGAAGCCAAGCTGGTCGTCGGCAAGATGATCGACGCCGCACGAGCCCGTGAAGCGGCGCGTAAAGCCCGTGAGATGACCCGTCGTAAAGGCGCGCTGGATATCGCCGGCCTGCCCGGCAAACTGGCTGACTGCCAGGAGAAGGACCCTGCCCTCTCCGAACTGTACCTGGTGGAAGGTGACTCTGCTGGCGGCTCCGCCAAGCAGGGTCGTAACCGTCGCACCCAGGCCATCCTGCCGTTGAAGGGCAAGATCCTCAACGTCGAGAAGGCGCGCTTCGACAAGATGATTTCCTCCCAGGAAGTCGGCACCTTGATCACGGCGCTGGGCTGCGGTATCGGCCGTGACGAGTACAACATCGACAAGCTGCGCTACCACAACATCATCATCATGACCGATGCTGACGTCGACGGTTCGCACATCCGTACCCTGCTGCTGACCTTCTTCTTCCGTCAGTTGCCGGAATTGATCGAGCGTGGCTACATCTACATCGCCCAGCCGCCGTTGTACAAAGTGAAAAAGGGCAAGCAAGAGCAATACATCAAAGACGACGACGCCATGGAAGAGTACATGACGCAGTCGGCCCTGGAAGACGCCAGCTTGCACCTGAACGACGAAGCCCCGGGTATTTCCGGTGAAGCGTTGGAGCGCTTGGTCAACGACTTCCGCATGGTCATGAAAACGCTGAAGCGTCTGTCGCGCCTGTACCCTCAGGAGCTGACCGAGCACTTCATCTACCTGCCGTCTGTCAGCCTTGAACAGCTGGGCGATCATGCGCATATGCAAAACTGGCTGGCACAATACGAAGTTCGCCTGCGCACTTCGGAAAAATCCGGCCTGGTCTACAAAGCCAGCTTGCGCGAAGATCGTGAACGTAACGTGTGGCTGCCCGAGGTGGAACTGATCTCCCACGGTCTGTCGAACTACGTTACCTTCAACCGCGACTTCTTTGGCAGCAATGACTACAAGACCGTGGTTACCTTGGGCGCTCAACTGAGCACCTTGCTGGACGACGGCGCTTATATTCAGCGTGGCGAACGCAAGAAGCAGGTCAAGGAGTTCAAGGAAGCCCTTGACTGGTTGATGGCTGAAAGCACCAAGCGTCATACCATCCAGCGATACAAAGGTCTGGGTGAAATGAACCCGGATCAGTTGTGGGAAACCACCATGGACCCAGCCCAGCGTCGCATGCTGCGGGTGACCATTGAAGACGCCATTGGCGCAGACCAGATCTTCAACACCCTGATGGGTGATGCGGTCGAGCCTCGCCGTGACTTCATCGAGAGTAACGCCCTGGCGGTTTCTAACCTGGACTTCTGATCCATTTAGAGCGCGGGAAACAGAAAGGCCAACGCTTAGCGTTGGCCTTTTTTATTTGAGCAAATCAGCGAATTTTAAAATGCTCCACGTGGAACATCGGCGTTTTCAGCCTTGAGAAGCGGTCGCCACGCTCTCCAACCGATACCCATACCCATAGATCGTCAACAACTGCCAACCTCGATCCGCCGTCAGCCCCAGCTTGTTGCGTAGCCGGTAGATATGCGTATCCAGTGGCCGTGACGAAACCATTTCTTCGTGGGTCCAGAACCGCTCGTAAAGATACTCACGGGACAGTGGCCGAGCCAGGTTGGCAAACAAGCAACTGGCCAGGCGATACTCACGCTCGGTGAGATTGATTGGTTTGCCCGCACGGGTCACGGTCAGTTCAGCATCGTCAAAGGTCAGGTCATTGAAGCTCTGCACTTCATGGGTAGCTGACTTTTGCAGGCCATGCCGGCGCAAGACCGCCGTGACCCGTGCTTTCAATTCGTTAGGACGAAAGGGTTTGCTGACGTAATCGTCGGCGCCGCTGTTCAGTGCGGTGACAATATCGCTCTCGGCGTCACGGCTCGTGAGCATGATGACGGCGGGCGGGGACTCCATATGTTCGCGGGTCCAGCGCAGCAGGGCAATGCCGGTGATATCGGGCAGTTGCCAGTCGAGTATCAACAGGTCGAAGGTTTCCCGGCGCAGTTGGCGCAGCAGGTCTTCGCCGCGCTCGAAGCAATGCAGGGTCCAGGGCTGTTCGGCGGTGCTGGGGATTTGTCGCAGTGTCTGTTCCACCCGGCGCAGTTCCGCGGGTTCGTCATCCAGTATTGCGACACGCATGGGTGGGTCCTTTCTTTTTAAGAGTACAGCAGCCGTCGCCGGTTTCGGTTATGGGCACGCGCTGCGCAGATGCCAGTCGTTGAATCTGAAGAATTGTGCTCAGATCCGTCGACCCCTTGGATCTCTCGTTACGCTGAGAACAATGAGTGGTTATCCCACTGAAAATGCTCGATAGCGATGTGGGAAAGATACCGGCTCCCGACCCTAAGGAAAAGGATCAACCGACGCATGCGCTGTCGTAAACTCTCATGCGCAGATGCCAGACGCCCTCTCCCCAACCTTAATGAGCACCATGACCCTTTCCCGCAATTGCTTGCGCCGCGTCCTCCCCTTGTTGTCAGTCATGGCGGTCGGCTCTGCGGGTGCTGCGGTCAACGTCCGCTTACCCTATATCGATGCTGATTTCTCATGCCGGGCCCAGCCTTTGCCTGCGGTGGTTCAGCATCTCACCGGAGAAGCTTGGAAAATCGATACGAAAGGCAGCGTGACTCCCTTGCGCGATGGCATGACCATCGATGAACAAGAAGGTGTGAAGACCTCGGCGTCCGCGTTTGTCAGCCTGTTGCTGGGTGATGGATCCCGAGTGGTGTTGCCTTCCAACTCCCAGGTGCGATTGCAGATGGAGAAGACGCTGTCAATTCCTCGAGTCGTAATCGAACAGGGCCAAGTCGAGGCGTATGTGATCAAGCGAGTCAGCGACCATGATCGCTTCCAGATCGTGACGCCGGTGGGGGTGCTGGGCGTAAGGGGCACTCACTTTCGGGTGCGCAACGACGCTGAGCAATCGGTGCTTGAAGTGCTGGACGGTCAGGTAGCCGTTAATCGCGGGATGAAGGCCAAGCCAGCCGAAAGTGAGGTCAAGGTTGGCGCCCGGCAAGGTTTGCTCTTCAAGAAACAGGGCGACCTGAACCCCGTGGAGTTGCTTGCAGCACCCAAGCTCATGGGGCAGGACGGCCAACAAGGCGACGCGCCCATCTGGAATTTGTACCTGCGGCCCTTGCCCGGTGCGCGACGCTACCGCGCGCAGGTCGCGGCCGATAAAGCCTTTATGGATATCAAGCAGGAAAACTTTTCCAGCGCGCCGAAAGTGAGCTTCACTGGGCTCAAAGCCTCGTTCTATCACGTGCGCTTGTCGGCATACGACGAGAACGGCCTTGAGGGAGAAACCGGGGTTTATGACATCTTCTACCACCCACCCATTGCCCAGGCGCGCTGACCGATGATGCTCTGGGGCAAGGCCGAGAAACGTCAACCCACTCATGCACAGCGGCTCTTCCACGGCCTGGTGCGGGAGTGGTTGTGGATCGGTTTACTGTTACTGCCCATCACGGCGTACCTGTCGTTGAGTCCAGGCCTGGCCTTGAACAATCCGTTGTATGACAGCCTGCGCCGTCTCACCCCGTTGCCTGTGGACCCACGTATCCTGTTGGTGACCATTGATGATCCGAGTCTGAAAAAACTTGGCCAATGGCCGTGGCCGCGTAGCTTGCACGCCGACCTGATAGATCGCCTGAGCGCTGGGCAACCGGCGAGTATTCTGTTCGATGTCATCTTCAGTGAGCCTGGCAACGCCGCCAATGACAAACGCCTGGCAGAAGCGGTCTGCAACGCCGGCAATGTCCTGATGCCATTGGTGCGAGAAGGCGCTGCGGGCTACAGCCAGCCCGGCGCGCAGATGATGCCTTTGCTCAAATGCGCTAAAGGCGTGGGCCATATCAACGTGGAAGCGGACAATGACGGCGTGGTTCGCAGCCTGTATCTGCGTGAAGGCCCACCCGATGCTACGGCTGCGCAACTGGCTTGGCTGGCCTATGAGATGAGCGGCGAGTTATCCCAAATGCCAGGCGAGCCGCTGCAATCAACTGCCCAGCCCTGGCATCGAGAGCACGCTATTCGTATACCTTTTATCGCGCCGCATACCCATTTCCCGAGTGTGTCCTACGTCAGCGTTTTGCGCGGCGAAGTCCCCCCCGAGCAGCTACGCAGCCGCCTGATTTTAGTCGGATCGACGGCTTCCGGGATGGGCGATCGGTTTGTCACGCCGCTCTCCTCCAAAGCTGGCACCACCGCAGGTGTTGAGATCCAGGCCAACGTGCTCAATGGTTTGCTGCAGGGACGCAGCATTGTTGATCTGCCGGGCTGGCTTGCGGCGCTGATGGCGACTTCACTGGTCGCATTGCTGCTGGGCCTGCTGCTCTACCGCCCTCGTTATGCGCTATGGATGACGTTGGGCTGCATGGCTGCCGCGTTGCTCGGTTCGTTGGCGCTGTTACGCCTTGGCCACTGGTGGTCGCCTGCAGCCTGCCTGATCGGCCTGCTGCTCAGTTACCTGATCTGGAACTGGCGTCGCCTCAGCGTGATCCTCGCCTATTTCGGCTGGGAGCTGGCGCGCCTGGATAACGAACCCAAGGTCCTGCCCGAGCGTCGCCGCGCGCCTGCCAGCAAAGGCGATGTGTTGCAGGCGCGTATCTTCGCCCTGGAGCAAGCGGTCAGCCGCACGCGCGATACCCGCCGCTTCATGGCCGACGGCCTGGAGTGCCTGCCGGTCGCGACGCTGATCACCGACCCCAGGGGCAATATCCTGCTGGCCAATCGCATTGCGCGGGAAGTGTTCGGCAACGTCCTGGTCAACGAAAACCTGCTGGAGCAATTGGCGGATTTGGGCTACCCGCCGCTGCACAATGGCGTGCGCCCTGCCCTCTCGGTGCTGGAGTTGGTCGAGTTCCGGGATATCCACAAGCGCAGTCTGCGCATGGAGTTGGCGCCCTTGTTACCAGCCGAAGGCGACATCGCGCTCGGCTGGCTGCTGAGCCTGACGGATTTGAGTAAGGAGCGCGAAGCCCAGCAACACCGCGAGACGATGTTGCGGTTTCTCTCCCATGACCTGAGGGCGCCGCACTCGGCAATCCTGGCCCTGCTGGACGTGCATAACGGCGAGTCCCCGGTATTCGCCCAGATCGAGCAGCAAGTGCGGCGTGCCCTGGGCCTCACCGAATCGTTCGTACAGTTGGCGAAGGCTGAGGCCGACGGTTATCAGTTCCAGCCAACCTTGTTCGCCATGTTGGTGATGGACGCGTTCGACCAAGTGGCAGTGCTCGCCCAACTCAAGGGGATTCATCTGGTTCATGATCTGGATGAAGCCGATGAGGGCATGGTGTCGGCCGATCAGTCACTGCTCACCCGAGCACTGTTCAATGTGCTGGAGAACGCCATCAAGTATTCGCCTTCGGGGACGACCGTCAGGTTGAGGCACAGCACTGCACAGGGTTGGCTGGAATGTCGTATCAGTGACCAGGGGCCGGGGATTTCCGCGACGGACCTGCCGGAACTATTCAGCCAATACCGACGCTTCGATTCGGCTCAAGGCAGTGAAGGTTTGGGATTGGGGCTGAGCATGGTCAAGGCCGTGATAGAGCGCCACGGTGGTCGCATCAGCTGCGAGAGCGTGGTGGGTAGAGGCACCCTCTTCTGCCTGCAACTGCCCGTACTTGAAGAGTGAAAAACGTACGTTTGCGCTGTGCATAAAAAACCGGTCGCCAGGACCGGTTTTTTACGCGGGAAAAACTTATGCACCTTTTCCCTGATTTTATGACCTCTGGAAATATGTATGTAAATCAGCTTCTTATGCAGCAAACAAGGCGATTCGCCAACATACCGTGCACAGGTTATCCACAGATGCTCAGATCACCGGTGTGTCGACCACGACCGGCTCCGGCGGCAACGAACCCATGGCCCGCTGCTGCGCTTGATTCCATGCCTGGGCACGGTCATTCAACGCTGCAATTGCGCGGGGTCCTTCCCCTTCGGCGTACATGGGTTCGCCAATCACTACCGTGATGGTGCCCGCGCGTTTCGCCCAGCCGGTCTTTGGCCAGAACTTGCCGGCGTTGTGGGCAATCGGTAGCACTGGCAAGTTGGCGTTGACCGCCAAGGCGGTACCGCCGCGTGAGAACTTGCCTACGGTGCCGTAAGGAACACGCGTGCCTTCGGGGAAGATCAGCACCCAAACGCCGTCCTTGAGCAGCTCGTCGCCTTTCTTGGCTACGTGCTTGAGCGCAGCCTTGGGGTTATCGCGGTCGATGGCGATCGGACGCAACATCGCCATGGCCCAGCCGAAGAACGGCACGTACAGCAACTCACGCTTGAGCACCTGGCTCAACGGCGAGAAGTACGCCGACAAAAAGAACGTCTCCCAGGTGCTCTGGTGGTTCGACAGAATCACGCAGGGCTGCTCCGGGACGTTTTCCGCGCCCTTGATCTCGAAGCGAATGCCCAGGAATACCTTGGACAGCCACAACGCGCAGCGGCACCAATAGACGTTGATAAAGCGATAGCGCGCCTTGAACGGCAGGAACGGCGCAATAAAAAAGCTCAGGGTGCACCAGAGAAAGGAACTGGTGCCCAGCAGCAGGTAAAAGAAAAAGGTTCTGATGGCCTGCAAAATCGACATGGCGGCATTTACCGTTGCGGGACAAGGCCCGCCTGTTAAAAGCGCACTCCCGAACACTCCTTGGCCAGGAAGTCGAGGGCGGCTAGTTGTTGATAAGTTCTGCGGCAACAGCCGCCAGATCGTCAAAAATCAAGGTGCCTACCGGCAGGTTTTTCACCTGGGTCTTTTCGCCTTTCCCGGTCTTAACCAAAACTGGCTGAGAGTCGACGGCTTTGGCCGCCTCCAGGTCACCGAGGCTGTCCCCGACGAACCATATCCCAGCCAAGGGCACCTTGTAATGTTCTGCAATGATTTTCAACATGCCTGGCTTGGGTTT
The DNA here is from genome assembly GCF_014268345.1 of Pseudomonas sp. SWRI18. Taxonomy (NCBI): domain Bacteria; kingdom Pseudomonadati; phylum Pseudomonadota; class Gammaproteobacteria; order Pseudomonadales; family Pseudomonadaceae; genus Pseudomonas; species Pseudomonas sp. SWRI18. The sequence goes on along the minus strand of NZ_JACCQQ010000001.1, from coordinate 94,656 downwards.
GCGGCAATCGCAGCCGTCGTCCGGGCCATGCGGGCAATACACCACCAGCCCGACTTCACCGCCCTGCTCGGCCACCAACGTGCGCAAGCGCGCATGCATGGCGTCCAAGGTCGCGATGTCGTAGTAGCCACGGGCGATGCCGGACTGGTTGGTGGCGATGGCCACCGTCCAGCCCGCCATGCTCAACTGCGCGATGGCCTCGATCGAACCGGGCAACGGAATCCATTCCGCCACCGACTTGATGTAAGCGTCGGAGTCGTAGTTGATCACCCCGTCCCGATCGAGAATCAGCAGTTTCAACATGCTCAGCTCAGGGTCGATATGTCAGCGATATTGACGAACAAGCCGCGCAGACGCGCGAGCATGGCGTAGCGGTTTTTGCGCACGCCGGCATCGTCGGCATTGATCATCACCGCTTCGAAGAACGCATCGACCGGCTCACGCAAGGTGGCCAGGCGCGCCAATGCTTCGGCGTAGTTGCGTTCGGCGATCAGCGGCTTCACCGCGTTTTCGGCCTTGGCGATGGCCGAGTTCAGCGAGAACTCCTTGGCATCGGCAAACAGGCCTGGATCGACGTCAACGTTGCCCAGGCCTTCGGCCTTGCTCAGCAGGTTCGATACACGCTTGTTCACGGCGGCCAGTGCGTCGGCTTCCGGCAATTTGCGGAAGGCCTGTACGGCTTGTACGCGCTGGTCGAAGTCCAACGCCGAACCTGGCTGCAGGGCACGTACCGACAGGTACACCGAAACGTCCACGCCTTCGTCTTCGTAACGCGCACGCAGGCGGTCGAACACGAACTCCAGCACTTGCTCGGCCAGGCCCGCTTGCTTGACCTTGGCACCGAACTGTCCGACCGCGAACACCACGGCCAGGGTCAGGTCGAGGTCCAGCTTTTTGTCGATCAGGATGCGCAGCACACCCAGGGCCGCACGGCGCAGGGCGTACGGGTCTTTGCTGCCGGTTGGCAACATGCCGATGCCGAAGATACCCACCAGGGTATCCAGCTTGTCGGCGATGGCTACGGCAGCACCGGTCAGCGTGGTTGGCAGTTCGGCACCGGCACCGCGTGGCATGTACTGCTCGTTCAGGGCCAGGGCTACGTCGTCCGGTTCGCCGTCGTTGAGGGCGTAGTAGTAGCCGGCAACACCTTGCATCTCCGGGAATTCCCCAACCATCTCGGTGGCCAGGTCGCACTTGGACAGCAGGCCTGCGCGCGCAGCCAGGGCGGCATCACCGCCAATGCGAGGCGCAATGTAGGCGGCCAGCTTGGAAACACGCACGGCCTTGTCGTAGACGCTGCCGAGTTTTTCCTGGAACACCACGTTCTGCAGGCGCAGGTTGAAGTCTTCGAGTTTCTGCTTCTTGTCTTGCTTGAAGAAGAACTCCGCATCGGTCAGGCGCGGGCGCACGACTTTCTCGTTACCGGCGATGATTTGCTGCGGGTCTTTGCTGTCGATGTTGGCCACGGTAATGAAACGCGGCAGCAGCTTGCCGTCCACGTCCAGCAGGCAGAAGTACTTCTGGTTGTCCTGCATGGTGGTGATCAGCGCTTCTTGCGGCACGTCGAGGAAACGCTCTTCGAACGAGCACACCAGCGGCACCGGCCATTCAACCAGCGCGGTCACTTCGTCGAGCAGGCTTGGCGGCACGATGGCGGTGCCTTCCTGCAGGCGGGCCAGCTCTTCGGTGCGCTTGCTGATCAGCTCGCGACGCTCATTGGCGTCAGCCAGCACGTAAGCGGCGCGCAGGTCGGCGGCATAGTTGGCCGGCGAAGTGATGCGCACGGCGTGCGGGTGATGGAAGCGGTGACCACGGGAATCACGGCCAGCCTTCTGGGCCAGGATAGTGCAGTCGATAACCTGGTCACCGAGCAGCATCACCAGCCATTGGGTTGGGCGTACGAACTCTTCCTTGCGCGCACCCCAGCGCATGCGCTTGGGAATCGGCAGGTCGTTCAGGGAGTCTTCGACGATGGTTGGCAACAGGCTGGCGGTCGGCTTGCCGGTGATAACCTGGCTGAAACGCAGTTTCGGGCCGCTCTGGTCGATCTCGCTCAGCTCCACGCCACATTTTTTGGCAAAGCCGAGGGCAGCCTGGGTCGGGTTGCCTTCTGCGTCGAATGCGGCCTGGCGCGGCGGGCCGTCGAGGTTGATGCTGCGGTCCGGCTGTTGGGTTTCCAGCGCGGTCAGCAGCACGGCCAGGCGACGTGGCGCGGCGTAGACTTTCTTCGCTTCGAACTTCAGGCCGGCGCTGTGCAGGCCCTTTTCGATACCGGCCAGGAACGCATCGGCCAGGGTGTTGAGCGCCTTGGGTGGCAACTCTTCGGTGCCCAGTTCAACCAGGAAATCTTGAGCACTCATTGTGCAGCCTCCAGCTTAGCCAATACTTCATCACGCAGGTCCGGGGTTGCCATCGGGAAGCCCAGCTTGGCGCGAGCCATCAGGTAGGCTTGGGCGACGGAACGCGCCAGGGTGCGCACACGCAGAATGTACTGCTGACGCGCGGTGACCGAGATGGCACGGCGGGCATCCAGCAGGTTGAAGGTATGGGACGCCTTCAACACCATTTCATAGCTTGGCAGCGGCAGCGGCTGGTCAAGTTCGATCAAGCGCTTGGCTTCGCTTTCATAGAAGTCGAACAGTTCGAACAGCTTGTCGACGTTGGCGTGTTCGAAGTTGTAGGTGGACTGCTCCACCTCGTTCTGGTGGAACACGTCGCCGTAGGTGACTTTGCCGAACGGGCCGTCAGCCCATACCAGGTCGTAGACCGAGTCCACGCCCTGCAGGTACATGGCCAGGCGCTCGAGGCCGTAGGTGATTTCGCCGGTGACCGGGTAGCACTCGATGCCGCCCGCTTGCTGGAAGTACGTGAACTGCGTCACCTCCATGCCGTTGAGCCAGACTTCCCAGCCCAGGCCCCAGGCGCCCAGGGTCGGCGACTCCCAGTTGTCTTCGACAAAACGGATGTCGTGGACCAGCGGGTCCAGGCCAACATGCTTGAGCGAGCCCAGGTACAGTTCCTGGAAGTTGTCCGGGTTGGGCTTCAATACCACCTGGAACTGGTAGTAGTGCTGCAGACGGTTCGGGTTTTCGCCGTAGCGGCCGTCAGTCGGGCGACGACTGGGCTGCACATAAGCGGCGTTCCAGGTTTCCGGGCCGATGGCCCGCAGGAATGTAGCGGTGTGGAAAGTGCCGGCGCCTACTTCCATATCGTAGGGCTGAAGTACCACACAACCTTGCTCGGCCCAGTATTGCTGGAGGGCGAGGATCAAGTCTTGGAAGGTACGCACGGCTGGCGTAGGCTGGCTCACGAAATTCACCTGTTACTTGGGCTGCGATTTAAAGAGCGGGAGTATACCCGATTCGGCCGCGCCACCATCCCCTGGAGCCTTATGCCACGCTGCTTTTGGTGTTCTGAAGATCCGCTGTACATGGCTTATCACGATCAGGAGTGGGGAACGCCGTTGCGCGATGCGCAGGGTTTGTTCGAGTTGCTTTTGCTCGAAGGGTTCCAGGCGGGCCTTTCCTGGATCACCGTTTTACGCAAGCGTGAGCATTATCGAAAGGTCCTGTTCGGCTTTGATGCGCAACGCCTGGCGCGGTTGAGCGATGACGAGATCGACGCGTTGATGCAGGATCCGGGCATTGTGCGCAACCGCCTGAAGCTCAACGCGACCCGGCGTAATGCCGCTGCCTGGCTGGCGCTGGAGGACCCGGTGGGTTTGCTCTGGTCGTTCGTCGGCGGCGTGCCCAAGGTCAACCATTTCAGGGACCGCAGTGAAGTGCCGGCCATCACGCCCGAAGCCGAAGCCATGAGCCGCGCGCTGAAAAAAGCCGGTTTCACATTCGTTGGGCCGACCATTTGTTATGCCTTCATGCAGGCCTCGGGCATGGTCATGGACCACACCCGGGACTGCGACCGTTACGCGGATCTGGCCAACGCCGGTTAGAATGCCGGCCTTGCGCACCACACACGATCAGGAGTGACCCGTGGAAAAGTTTAAAGGCGCCTTGCTGGTAGGCGCTCTTCGGTTATTTGCCCTGCTGCCCTGGCGGGCTGTCCAGGCGGTCGGCACGGCTATTGGCTGGATCATGTGGAAAACCCCCAACCGGTCCCGCGACACGGTGCGGATCAACCTCTCCAAGTGTTTCCCCGCCATGGACCCCGCCGAGCGCGAAGCACTGGTCGGCCGCAGTCTGATGGACATCGGCAAATCATTGACCGAAAGCGCCTGCGCCTGGATCTGGCCGGCCCAGCGCTCCATCGATCTGGTGCGCGAAGTCGAAGGCCTTGAAGTGTTGCACCAGGCCCTCGCCTCGGGCAAAGGCGTGGTCGGCATCACCAGTCACCTGGGCAACTGGGAGGTGTTGAACCACTTCTATTGCAGCCAGTGCAAACCGATCATTTTCTACCGCCCACCCAAGCTCAAGGCGGTGGATGAGTTGCTGCGCAAACAGCGTGTGCAACTGGGTAACCGCGTGGCGGCGTCGACCAAGGAAGGCATCCTCAGTGTGATCAAGGAAGTGCGCAAAGGCGGCCAGGTGGGTATTCCGGCCGACCCGGAGCCGGCCGAATCCGCCGGTATCTTCGTGCCGTTCTTCGCCACCCAGGCGCTGACCAGCAAGTTCGTACCGAACATGCTCGCGGGCCACAAGGCCGTTGGCGTGTTCCTGCATGCCCTGCGCCTGCCGGATGGTTCGGGGTACAAAGTGATCCTGGAAGCGGCGCCGGAAGACATGTATAGCACCGACACCGCCACGTCCTGTGCGGCGATGAGCAAGGTGGTGGAGCGTTATGTCGGCGCCTACCCGAGCCAGTACATGTGGAGCATGAAGCGCTTCAAGAAACGCCCGCCGGGTGAGGAGCGGTGGTACTGATTCGCGACGGACTCAAGGTGGATGCAAAACCAATGTGGGAGCGGGCTTGCTCGCGAATGCGGTATGTCGGATACATAGTCAGTGACTGACACTCTGCATTCGCGAGCAAGCCCGCTCCCACATTTTTGATCTCCATTCAGGCTTGGCGGCCGAGTTTTTTCAGGAACACAGTCATCTCTTTTTCAGCCTGTTTGTCGCCATGGGCCTGGGCGGCTTCGATACCCTTCTCCCACGCCTGGCGCGCTGCGGCCTGATCACCCAGTCCAAGTTGCGCCTTGCCCAACAACTTCCACGCCGCCGAATACTTCGGGTCGAACTCGACACACTTGTGCAAATGCTCCGCCGCCCTGGCGTTGTCCTTCAAGTCCAGATAACCCTTGCCCAAACCAAAGCGCAGCAATGCGTTATCCACACCCTTGGCCAGCATCTTTTCCAGGGATTCGAGCATGTCGGTTCACTCCGTTCGATCAGAAAAAGCTCAAGCCCACGTGGAACAGTTTCTCCACATCGCGAATATGTTTTTTATCCACCAGGAACAGGATCACATGGTCACCCGTGGCGATCACCGTATCGTCGTGGGCAATGATCACCTCTTCATCACGAATGATCGCCCCAATGGTGGTGCCCGGCGGCAAGCCGATATCGCGGATGGCCTTGCCGATCACCTTGCTCGACTTCGAGTCACCGTGGGCGATCGCCTCGATGGCTTCCGCCGCCCCCCGGCGCAGGGAGTGCACGCTGACGATATCGCCACGGCGCACGTGGGCCAGCAAGGTGCCAATGGTCGCCAGCTGCGGGCTGATGGCGATGTCGATATCGCCGCCCTGGATCAAGTCGACATAAGCCGGGTTATTGATGATGGTCATCACCTTCTTCGCGCCCAGCCGCTTGGCCAGCAAGGAGGACATGATGTTGGCTTCGTCATCGTTGGTCAGGGCCAGGAAGATATCGGCGTCGGCGATGTTTTCTTCCATCAGCAGGTCGCGGTCCGAGGCGCTGCCTTGCAGTACGACGGTGCTGTCCAGGGTGTCGGACAAATGCCGGCAGCGTGCCGGACTCATCTCGATGATCTTTACCTGGTAGCGGCTTTCGATGGCTTCGGCCAAGCGCTCGCCGATCTGCCCGCCGCCCGCGATAACGATGCGCTTATAGGTTTCGTCGAGGCGACGCATTTCGCTCATGACTGCACGAATATTCGCCTTGGCGGCGATGAAAAACACTTCGTCGTCGGCCTCGATCACGGTATCGCCCTGGGGCAGGATCGGGCGGTCGCGCCGGAAAATCGCCGCGACGCGGGTTTCCACGTTTGGCATGTGCTCGCGCAGCTGGCGCAGTTGCTGGCCGACCAGCGGGCCGCCGTAATAGGCCTTCACCGCGACCAGCTGCGCCTTGCCGCCGGCAAAGTCGATGACCTGCAAGGCGCCCGGGATCTCGATCAGGCGCTTGATGTAGTGGGTGACCACTTGTTCCGGGCTGATTAGTACGTCGACCGGGATCGCGTCGTTGTCGAACAGCCCGGCGCGGGTCAGGTAGGCCGCTTCGCGCACCCGCGCGATTTTGGTCGGGGTGTGGAACAGGGTGTGGGCGACCTGGCAGGCGACCATGTTGGTTTCGTCGCTGTTGGTCACGGCCACCAGCATGTCGGCGTCATCGGCACCGGCCTGGCGCAGTACCGTCGGGAACGAGGCGCGGCCTTGTACGGTGCGGATGTCGAGACGGTCGCCGAGGTTGCGCAGGCGTTCGGCATCGGTGTCGACCACGGTGATGTCGTTGGCTTCGCTGGCCAAATGTTCGGCCAACGTGCCACCGACCTGCCCTGCTCCAAGGATGATGATTTTCATCCGGTCACTCCCTTAAACCCGTTCAGCCGCGTGCGGCGGCGATCTTGATCAGTTTGGCGTAGTAGAAGCCATCGTGTCCGCCTTCTTGCGCCAGCAACTGGCGGCCGTGGGGCTGCTTGATGCCGGCGGTTGTGGCGAGGTCCAATTCCCGGGCGCCGCTGGTGCGGGCAAGGAAGGCTTGGATCACCTCGGTGTTTTCCGTCGGCAAGGTGGAACACGTGGCGTAGAGCAGGATGCCGCCGACTTCCAGGGTCGGCCACAGCGCATCGAGCAGCTCGCCTTGCAGTGCGGCCAGGGCGATGATGTCATCGGGTTGGCGGGTGAGCTTGATGTCCGGGTGGCGACGGATCACGCCAGTGGCCGAGCATGGCGCGTCGAGCAGGATGCGCTGGAACGGTTTGCCGTCCCACCAGGCGGCGGTGTCGCGGCCGTCGGCGGCGATCAGCTCGGCGCTCAGGCCCAGGCGTGCGAGGTTTTCCCGCACGCGCACCAGGCGCTTGGCTTCCAGATCGACAGCGACTACACCGGCCAGGTCTTTTTCGACTTCCAGGATGTGGCAGGTCTTACCGCCAGGCGCACAGCAGGCGTCGAGCACGCGTTGGCCGGGCGCCAGGTCGAGCAGGTCGGCCGCCAGTTGCGCAGCTTCGTCCTGCACGCTGATCCAACCCTCGGCAAAGCCCGGCAGGCTGCGCACATCAGTGGCCGCTTCGAGCACGATGCCGTCGGTGCTGTACACGCAGGGCGTGGCGTTGATGCCAGCGTCGGCGAGCAATTGCAAGTAGGCGTCACGCGGGTGATGGCGGCGGTTGACCCGCAGGATCATCGGCGGGTGCGCATTGTTGGCCGCGCAAATCGCTTCCCATTGCTGGGGCCAGAACGCCTTCAAGGATTTTTGCAGCCAGCGCGGGTGAGCGGTGCGCACCACTGGGTCATGTTCCAGCTCGGCCAGCAGTGTTTCGCTTTCGCGTTGGGCGCGGCGCAGTACGGCGTTGAGCAACGCTTTGGCCCAGGGCTTTTTCAGCTTGTCGGCGCAACCGACGGTCTCGCCGATAGCGGCGTGAGCGGGCACGCGGGTATAGAGCAGCTGATACAGGCCTACCAGCAGCAATGCCTCGACATCGGCATCGGCCGCCTTGAACGGCTTCTGCAGCAACTTCGCCGCCAGCGCCGACAACCGTGGCTGCCAGCGGGCGGTGCCAAAGGCCAGGTCCTGGGTGAACCCGCGATCGCGGTCCTCGACCTTATCCAGTTGCGTGGGCAGTGAACTGTTCAGCGAAGCCTTGCCGTTGAGCACGGCGGCGAGGGCCTTGGCGGCGGCCAGACGCGGGTTCATTGGGCCACCACGCCAAGGACCGTGCCCAGGGCAAATTTCTCACGACGGCTGTTGAACAAGTCGCTGAAATTCAGCGCCTTGCCACCGGGCAATTGCAGACGGGTCAGGCACAGCGTCTGTTCGCCGCAAGCGACCAGCAGGCCGTCCTTGCTGGCGCCAACGATTTCACCCGGAGCACCTTTGCCCTCGGCCAGGGTCGCGGCCAGCACTTTCAAGGCTTCACCGTTGAGGGTGCTGTGGCAGATCGGCCATGGGTTGAAGGCGCGCACCAGCCGCTCCAGCTCCACGGCCGGGCGGCGCCAGTCGATGCGCGCTTCGTCTTTGTTCAGCTTGTGGGCGTAGGTGGCCTGGCTGTCGTCCTGCACTTGGCCTTCCAGGGTGCCGGCGGCGAGCCCAGCGATGGCCTGGAGCACGGCGGGAGGGCCCAGCTCGGCAAGGCGGTCGTGCAGGCTGCCACCGGTGTCTGCTGCGGTAATCGGGGTGGTGACTTTGAGCAGCATCGGGCCGGTGTCCAGGCCCGCCTCCATGCGCATCACCGTCACCCCGCTTTCGCGGTCGCCCGCCTCTACGGCGCGCTGGATCGGCGCCGCACCGCGCCAGCGCGGCAGCAGCGAAGCATGGCTGTTGATGCAACCCAGGCGCGGGATATCCAGCACCACTTGCGGCAGGATCAAGCCGTAGGCCACCACCACCAACAGGTCCGGTTTCAGCGCGGCGAGTTCAGCCTGGGCGTCGGCGTTGCGCAAGGTCGGCGGCTGCAGCACGGGGATGTCGTGTTCCAGCGCCAGTTGCTTGACCGGGCTCGGCATCAGTTTTTGCCCGCGACCGGCCGGGCGATCCGGCTGGGTGTACACCGCGACAATGTCATAAGGGCTGGCAAGCAAGGCCTTCAGATGTTCGGCGGCGAATTCGGGAGTGCCGGCAAAAACAATGCGCAGTGGCTCGGTCATGGGAAGTCTCAGTTAAAAACAGTCACAAAAGAAAAAGGCTTGCCGCAGCAAGCCTTTGGAAGAAGGGCATCAAGCTTGCTGGCGATGCTTTTTTTCCAGCTTCTTCTTGATCCGGTCGCGCTTGAGCGTGGACAGGTAATCGACAAACAGCTTGCCGTTGAGGTGGTCGCATTCGTGCTGGATACACACCGCCAGCAGACCTTCGGCAATCTGCTCGAACGGCTTGCCGTCGCGGTCCAGGGCCTTGATCTTCACGCGTAGCGGGCGTTCGACGTTCTCGTAGAACTCGGGCACGGAGAGGCAGCCTTCCTGGTATTCGCCCATCTCATCGGTCAGAGGTTCGAACTCAGGATTGATGAATACCCGCGGTTCGCTGCGATCTTCCGACAGGTCCATGACCACGACGCGCTGATGCACGTTGACCTGGGTCGCGGCGAGGCCGATGCCCGGGGCTTCATACATTGTTTCAAACATGTCATCGACCAACTGACGAACCTTGTCGTCCACTACGGCCACCGGTTTGGCGATCGTGCGCAGGCGCGAGTCGGGAAATTCGAGGATGTTCAAAATAGCCATAAGCGTAATTGCTGCACATGTGAGGTAGAGGCAAATCGGCGTTGGGATGGACCCACACGGCCGGTGTGAAACCCTTGAGAGCCGCGAAGGCCGAGGCATTTCACGCGAACGCACATAATAAAGGAGATTGACCCCATGAGGAAATCGCTACTCGTCTTGCTGTTGTGGGCCCCGTTCGCCATGGCCCTGCTGCCCCAACCCGTCCAGCGTCTGGATCAACCAACGCAACAGGCTATCCAGCGTTTTTTACTGCATAACCGCATTCTCGACTCACCCCAGGACTTGGACAACGCGCCGTACATCGTCGCCGCCGATGCCGGGCGTGTACTCGGCGCCCATGGCCAGCGGGTGTATGCCAGGGGCGACTTGGACCCTTCCCAACCCGATTACGGAATATTCCGACGAGGCAAGGCCTACACCGATCCCCAGACCCAGGAGCTGCTGGGCATCAATGCCGATGACATCGGCACTGTGCGCTTTGTCACCGCCGGCGACCTCACGACCCTGGCTGTACAACGGGTGACCCAGGAGGTGCGTCCCGGTGACCGGCTTTTACGGGTGCAGTCTCCCATCGACTCGGCAAGCCTTGCGGTGCCGCCAACGGCGCCGTTCGTCGAAGGGCACATTATCGATGTTCCCAAGGGCGTGACCCAGATCGGTGTGCTGGATGCCGTGACCCTGAACAAAGGCCGCCGCGACGGTTTGGCGGAAGGTCAACTGCTCAGCGTGATCAAGACCGGCGCCACGGTGCGCGATGGCCTCACCAGCGCAGCCACGAAACTGCCCGACGAACGCGCGGGCACCCTGCTGGTGTTTCGCACCTACGAGAAGCTCAGTTACGGCCTGGTCCTTAAGGCCTCGCGCCCGCTGGCCGTGGCCGATCGTTTCGAGACGGCCCGTCACCCGGAATAAATAGCCTGCTAAATAAGTTACCAACAGAGTTATCCACAGCTTGTCACGGTCAAGGAAGATCAAATGTCTCAGATGAACAGTCAAGAAATATCCCCGTGCGAACTGGAAGCCCGGCTGCGCTTGCACCGGCTGCCGGAGCTGGGGCCGAAGCGTTTTCGCTTATTGATCGAAGCATTCGGTTCTGCGTCCAAAGCCATCAGCGCGCCAGCCAGCGCGTGGCGTTCGCTTGGGTTGCCAGCCACCAGCGCCGATGCCCGGCGCAGCCATGAAGTGCGCGACGGGGCCAGTGCGGCATTGGCCTGGTTGGCGCGCCCGGCCCAGCAATTGCTGATGTGGGACCAGCCGGATTACCCCGCACTGCTTGCCCAGATTGATGATGCGCCACCGTTGTTATTCGTCGCTGGCGACCCTTCTATCCTGGAAAAGCCGCAGTTGGCGATGGTCGGCAGCCGCCGTGCATCGCGTCCCGGCATGGACACGGCGGCAGCCTTTTCCCGCAGTCTGGCGAGCGCCGGTTTTGTGATTACCAGCGGCCTGGCGTTAGGCATCGATGGCGCAGCCCACCAAGCGGCATTGGACGTGGGTGGCCAGACAATCGGCGTGCTCGGCACCGGGCTCGAAAATTTTTATCCACAACGCCACAGACGGCTGGCGGAGGCGATGATCGACCAGGGCAGCGCCGTGGTTTCCGAGTTTCCGCTGGACGCGCCGCCCCAGGCCGGCAACTTCCCCCGGCGCAACCGGATCATCAGTGGTTTGTCCCTTGGTGTACTGGTGGTGGAAGCCGGCATGGCCAGCGGTTCGCTGATCACCGCGAAACTGGCGGCGGAGCAAGGCCGTGAGGTATATGCCATCCCCGGCTCCATTCATCATCCCGGCGCCAAGGGCTGCCACCAGTTGATCCGCGACGGCGCGGTATTGGTGGAGACCATCGAGCACATCCTGGAAGGCTTGCGCGGCTGGCAGGCGCTGTCTCGTCCGGCGCCGATGCCTGTTACCCACCCGTTGGTAGCGCTGCTGCACGCAGCGCCTCATACCAGTGAAGCCCTGGCAATTGCCAGCGGGCGGCCGTTGTCCCAGGTGCTGGCGACGCTCACCGAACTTGAACTGGAGGGCCAGGTCATCTGCGAAAGTGGGCGCTGGCTTGCGCGCTGCTAGGTTTTGTAAAGAAGATCGGTAAACTGCGCGAAGCTTTAGTCTGGAGAATCAACCATGGTCAACCGGTGGCGTGTGCTGGAAACCGCACGAGAAATTCGCGCAGGCGCGGTGATTGCCTATCCAACCGAGGCGGTTTGGGGCTTGGGCTGCGACCCGTGGAACGAAGCAGCGGTGGACCGTTTGCTCGCGATCAAGAACCGTTCGGTCGACAAGGGCTTGATCCTGGTGGCGGACAACATCCGCCAGTTCGACTTTCTGTTCGAAGATTTCCCGCAGGATTGGATCGACCGCATGGCCAGCACCTGGCCAGGGCCGAATACCTGGCTGGTGCCCCATCAGGACCTACTGCCGGAATGGGTGACAGGCATGCATGACACCGTGGCGCTGCGGGTGACGGACCATCCGCTGGTGCGCGACTTGTGCTCGCTGGTGGGGCCGTTGATCTCGACGTCGGCCAACCCACAGGGGCGCCCGGCCGCGCGCACGCGGATTCGCGTGGAGCAGTATTTCCGTGGCCAGCTGGATCTTGTGTTGGGTGGCGCCCTGGGTGGGCGCAAGAACCCCAGCCTGATTCGTCATTTGGTGACGGGCGAGGTGGTGCGACCGTCTTGATACCGAGGTGCTGCCTTCGCGAGCAAGCCCGCTCCCACATTTTGATCGGATTCCAACTGGAGGAACTCAGTTGAATGTGGGAGCGGGCTTGCTCGCGAAGAGGGCCTACATACCAACAACTATCTCAAGCCTATGGCAACAGAATGGTCGACCCGGTCGTACGCCGCCCCGACAACTCCGTCTGCGCCTCGGCCGCCTCCGCCAACGAATACCGCTGGTTGATATCAATGCGCACCTTGCCGCTCTTGATCATCGAGAACAGGTCATCGGCCATTGCCTGCAGGTTCTGCGCGTTGTTTGCATAGGTCGCCAGGGTCGGCCGGGTGACGTACAGCGAGCCCTTGGCCGCCAGGATCCCCAGGTTCACCCCATCCACCGCGCCTGATGCATTGCCGAAACTCACCACCAGCCCACGCGGCGCCACGCTGTCCAATGACGATAGCCAGGTGTCCTTGCCGACGCCGTCATACACCACCGGCACTTTTTTGCCGTCGGTCAATTCCAGTACGCGCTGTGCGACGTTTTCCTTGCTGTAATCGATGGTTTCCCAGGCGCCAAGGGACTTGGCCAGGGCGGCCTTTTCCGGCGAGCTCACGGTACCGATCAGCTTGACGCCCAATGCCTTGGCCCATTGGCAGGCCAGGGAGCCCACGCCACCGGCCGCGGCGTGGAACAGAATGGTTTCGCCGCCTTTGAGTTCATAGGTCTGACGCAGCAGGTACTGCACGGTCAGGCCTTTGAGCATGGCGCCAGCGGCTTGTTCGAAGCTGATCTCGTCCGGCAGGTGCACCAGGTTGGCGGCGGGCAGCACGTGCAACTGGCTGTAGGCACCCAGCGGACCGCTGCCGTAGGCCACGCGGTCGCCGACCTTGAATTGACTGACTTCGCTGCCGACGGCGTCGACCACACCAGCGCCTTCGGCACCCAGCCCCGATGGCAGGGACGGCGGTGCATACAAGCCACTGCGCAAGTAGGTGTCGATAAAGTTCAGGCCGATCGCCTCGTTACGCACACGAACCTGCTGCGGGCCGGGCTCCGCCGGCGTGTAGTCCACATATTCAAGCACTTCGGGGCCGCCATGGGCGCTGAACTGGATACGTTTGGCCATCTGCACTTCTCCTGGGTTGGAACTCGCGTAGCCCCCTATCGAACGCCTAAGCTTGATCTTCGTCAACTGCGGCGCAGTCGGATGGGGTGGTATCCTGTGCGCCCATTTGCCGCCGACGCCCAATGGCCTCGCGTAGCTTTGCCCGATTCAAGGTGATGCCATGACTACCCGCACTGAGGCCGTAAAGGCCTACCTGCTCGACCTGCAAGACCGTATTTGCAGCGCCCTGGAAACCTTCGAGACGGACACTCGCTTCATCGAAGACACCTGGACCCGGCCGGCCGGCGGCGGCGGTCGTACCCGTGTGATCGAAAACGGTTCGGTGACCGAAAAAGGCGGCGTTAACTTTTCCCACGTATTTGGCAGCGGTCTCCCGCCTTCCGCCAGTGCGCACCGGCCTGAACTGGCCGGCCGTGGCTTTGAAGCCCTGGGTGTCTCGCTGGTAATCCATCCGCACAACCCTCATGTACCGACTTCCCACGCCAACGTGCGGTTTTTCATCGCTGAAAAAGAAGGTGAAGAGCCGGTGTGGTGGTTTGGCGGCGGCTTCGACCTCACGCCTTACTACGGCAACGAGGAAGACTGCATTCACTGGCACCGCGTGGCCGAGCAGGCGTGTGCGCCTTTCGGTCCGGATGTGTATGCGCGCTACAAAGCCTGGTGCGACACCTACTTCCACATCAAGCATCGCAACGAGCCTCGTGGTATCGGCGGCCTGTTCTTCGATGATTTGAATGAATGGGGCTTCGACACCTGCTTCGCGTTCATCCGCGCCATCGGCGATGCCTATATCGACGCCTACCTGCCAATTGTTCAGCGCCGCAAAGCCATCGCTTACACCGAGCAGCAGCGCCAATTCCAGGAGTTCCGCCGGGGCCGCTACGTTGAATTCAACCTGGTCTACGACCGTGGCACGCTGTTCGGCCTGCAATCGGGCGGGCGTACCGAGTCGATCCTGATGTCGCTGCCGCCGCAAGTACGCTGGAGCTACGACTGGAAGGCCGAGGCCGGCAGCGAAGAAGCCCGCCTCACTGACTACTTTCTTCAAGACCGCGACTGGCTGGGACTTGCCGCGCCCAAGGCGGCGGTCTGATGGATCGTTATGTCGTCTTCGGCAATCCCATCGGCCACAGCAAATCGCCGCTGATCCACCGCCTGTTTGCCGAGCAGACTGGCGAGCAGCTGGACTACAGCACGTTGCTCGCGCCGCTGGAGGATTTTAACGGCTGTGCCCGTGAGTTTTTCCAGCAGGGTCGTGGCGCCAATGTCACCGTGCCGTTCAAGGAAGACGCCTTCCGCTTGGCCAATACCTTGACCGAACGCGCCCAACGCGCCGGCGCGGTGAACACCTTAAGTAAGCTCGCCGATGGCAGCCTGCTCGGCGACAACACCGATGGCGCCGGCCTGGTGCGCGACCTCAGGGTCAACGCCGGTTTGAGCCTGCAAGGCAAACGTATCCTGGTGCTGGGTGCCGGTGGTGCGGTGCGCGGTGCATTGGAACCATTGCTGGCCGAACAGCCGGCGTCGTTGGTCATCGCCAACCGCACCGTGGAAAAAGCGGAGTTGCTCGCCGAGTTGTTTGACGACCTGGGCCCCGTGGCTGCCAGCGGTTTCGATTGGTTGCGTGAGCCGGTCGATGTGATCATCAACGCTACGTCTGCGAGCCTGTCAGGCGCTGTACCGCCGATCGCCGGCAGCCTGATCGAGCCGGGCAGGACTTTTTGCTACGACATGATGTACGCCAAGGAACCGACTGCGTTCTGCCGCTGGGCGACCGAACAAGGCGCAGCCGTGGCGATGGATGGCCTGGGCATGCTGGTGGAGCAGGCGGCGGAAGCCTTCTTCCTGTGGCGCGGCGTGCGCCCGGATTCGGCGCCGGTGTTGGCCGAGCTGCGCCGGCAGTTGGCCTGACACAAATCTACTGTGGGCTCAGTGAGTGTGGGAGCGGGCTTGCTCGCGAATGCGGTGGCTCAGGCACTGATAGGTTGAATGACACACCGCATTCGCGAGCAAGCCCGCTCCCACAGTTTTAACCGCGTTCAGTCCTCGAAATGGATGGGGCAGTTTTCGGCGCCTTCCAGCTTCTTCAATTCCTCAACGACTTGCGGCCGCGCCCGACGCAACGTCAGGCTGCGCCCCAACCCACGCAATCTGCGCGCCTCCTGGTGCAGCATCTCCACGCCGGAATAATCGATAAAGTTGATCTGCTGCGCCTCGATCACTACCCGCTCGCCCTGCAAGCTTTGCAGGCGTACTTGTAGATAATGGCTGGCGCCAAAAAAGATCGACCCGCCGACGCGCAACACATCCTCCTCCCCGTCCCGCCACTGTTGTACCCGTGGTTGCGAGGTACGCTTGAGGTAGAAAAACAGCGACGCCAGCACGCCCGCATAAATTGCCGTTTGCAACTCCAGCAGCAAGGTTGCGAGGCACGTCAGGCCCATCACCACAAACTCGGCGCGGCTCACGCGGAACAACGCGCGAATGCCGCGATGGTCCACCAGGCCCCAGCAAATCAGCAGGATGCTCGCGGCCATGCTCGGGATCGGGATATGGGCGATCAGCGCCGCCCCGAACAACGCGAACAATGCCACCCAGAGCGCGGAAAACACGCCGGCCAACGGCGAACAAGCACCGGCCTCATAGCTGAGGCCTGAGCGCGTAAAGGATCCGGCTGACAGATACCCGGAGAAAAATCCGCCAACCATGTTGGATAAGCCCTGCGCGCGGACTTCCTGGTTGGCGTCGAGCAGTTGTTGCGAACGGGCCGACAGCGAGCGAGCAATCGACAGGCTGGTGACCAGCCCCAGCATCCCCACCGCTACAGCGCTGGGCAGCAGGCGCAGGATCGTGTCCAGATCCATCGGCAATGGGCTGAACGGCGGTAACTTGCCGACAAACGAACTGACCAACGCCACGTGCCCGAACATCGCCGGCCACAGCCAAGCCGTCAGGCTGCCCAGCGTGAGAGCAATCAACAGCGTCGGCCAGCGTGGTAGCCAATATTTGAGCAGCGCGCCTGACAGCAACGTGCCTAGCCCGAGAGCGAGGGAGGCGCGGTCCCATTCGCCACGGTGCTCCACAAGCGCCAGCAGGCTGTTGATCGCCGTGGCCTGGCTGGGCAAATCCAGCCCCAGCAGGTTGGGCAACTGCCCCAGGGCAATGACCACGGCGGCACCCAAGGTGAAGCCGAGCACTACCGAATGGGAGACAAAATTCACCAGCGCGCCAAAGCGCAACATGCCCAGCAGCCATTGGAAAACGCCGGCAAGGAAGGTAAGCAGCAGGATCAGGGTGATGTAGTCCTGTGAGCCCGGCACAGCCAGCGGGCTGACACTGGCGTAAAGCACAATGGAAATCGCCGCCGTTGGGCCGCAGATCAGGTGCCAAGACGAACCCCAGAGACACGCGATCAGCACCGGGATGATCGCGGCGTACAGGCCGTATTCGGGTGGGAGACCGGCGATCAGCGCATAAGCAATCGACTGCGGCAGGGCGAGCACGGCGCCGCTGAGGCCGACCATCGCGTCCCGGCCGACGCTGGCGCGGGTTTGGCGCGGGAGCCAGGCGAGGAAGGGGAAGAGTGATTGGCGGTTGGGCCGGGGCATGAAAAACTCGGCTGGAAAAGTTGGCTCAGATTATCAGTACACACGGGTCCCTGTGGGAGCTGGCTTGCCTGCGATGGCATCACTGCAGTGTACCTGCAAAATCGAGGTGCCTGAATCGCAGGCAAGCCAGCTCCCACACAAGCCCGCTCCCACATTTGGATCGCGTTGGGCCTTAGAGCTTGGCTTTGACCGCCGCCAGCGCATCCTGGCCATCCACGGTTTTCACGCCCTCAAGCCACTTATCCAACACCGCCGGATTCGCCTTGATCCACGCCTTCGCCGCTTGCGCATTGCTGACCTTGTTGTTGGCCACCTCGGCCATGATGCTGTTCTCCATCTCCTGGGTAAAACTCAGGTTGGTCAGCAGTTTTCCCACGTTCGGGCAGGCCTGTGCGTAACCTTTTCGGGTCAGCGTATAGACGCTGCCGGTGTCGCCAAAATACTTCCCGCCGCCTTTGAGATAGTGCATTTTCAACTGCACGTTCATCGGGTGCGGGGTCCAGCCGAGGAAGGTCACGAATTTCTGCTTCTTAACCGCCCGTGACACTTCGGCGAGCATCGCCTGTTCGCTGGACTCGATCAGCTTCCACTGGCCGAGGTCGAAGTCGTTCTTCTTGATGATCTCCTGCAACGAGATATTCGCCGGCGCGCCGGAACCGATGCCGTAGATCTTCTTGTCGAACTTGTCGGCAAACTTGTTCAAGTCGGCAAAGTCATGCACCCCGGCGTCCCACACGTAGGCCGGAACGGCGAGGGTGAACTCGGTGCCGTCGAGGTTTTTCGCCAGTTGCACCACATCGCCATTGGCCACGAACTTGTCGTAGAAGCCTTGCTGCGCCGGCATCCAGTTACCCAGGAACACGTCTACCTGGCCGTCCTTGAGCCCGCCAAAGGTAATCGGCACCGCAAGGGTGTCGACCTTGGCCTTGTAGCCCATGCCCGTCAGCAGAAACCCGGTGATGGCATTGGTGGCCGCGATATCGCTCCAGCCCGGATCGGCCATCTTCACGGTTTCGCAGCTGGTGTCCGCGTACACATGGGCGCTCCCAAACGCCAACATACCCAGCATCACAGTCAACTTTTGCATGGCCTTCCCTCAATCTGTTTATTGGTTTTGGCAGGGTTGTGGATAACGTGCCTTGCGCTCCAGGTCATCGAGGTCGATATGGTTGCGCATGTATTGCTGACTGGCGTCCACCAGTGGCTGGTGATCCCAGCTCTTGAGCTTGCCTTGGGTCAGTGCTTCAAACACCAGGCGACGGCGGCGTTGGCTGGCGAGCACCTGTTGGTGAATCGCCGGGATGTCCCATTTGGCCCGCGCCTCGTCCAGGAAGGCCGCAAACAGCGCCTGATGCTG
Source organism: Pseudomonas sp. SWRI18 (assembly GCF_014268345.1). Taxonomy (NCBI): domain Bacteria; kingdom Pseudomonadati; phylum Pseudomonadota; class Gammaproteobacteria; order Pseudomonadales; family Pseudomonadaceae; genus Pseudomonas; species Pseudomonas sp. SWRI18. The sequence continues at coordinate 76,324 of NZ_JACCQQ010000001.1, read as the reverse complement.
CGGCGACTGGCTGAGTTCTTCCTGCTCCCGTGGATCGTTATGTACATCGAACAATAGACAAGGGTCGTCTTCGCTGTAGATGAATTTGTAGGCGCCACGGCGAATCATCATCAGCGGACTGATGGTGCCTTCAGCCATGTATTCGCCAAAAACCTCGTCATGCCCGCCCTGCCCTTGCAGGTGCGGGACCAGCGAACGGCCGTCCAGCGGCAGGCGTGGGTCCAGTTCGCCTCCGGCCAGCTCCACCAGGGTGGGCAGCAGGTCGGCAGTGGACACGGCCTTGGACACGCGGCCCGCCGCGAACTGCCCTGGCGCACTGACCAGCAGCGGCACGCGGGCGGCCATTTCAAACCAGTGCATTTTGTACCAGAGGCCGCGCTCGCCGAGCATGTCGCCATGGTCGCCGGAGAAGATGATGATGGTGTCGTCGGCCAGGCCGGTGTCCTCCAGGGTCTGCAGCAGTTTGCCGACATTGCTGTCGATGTAGCTGCACGCGCCAAAGTAGGCGCGGCGCGCATCGCGGATCTTATCCACAGGCAGCGGCTTGTCCCACAGGTCGTAGACCTTGAGCAGGCGCTTGGAATGAGGGTCGAGGTCGCCCTGTGCCGGCGTAGTAGGCAAAGGGATGTCGGCGTCGTCGTACAGATCCCAGAATGGCTTGGGAATAGTGTACGGGTCGTGAGGATGGGTCATCGACACGGTCAGGCAGAACGGCTGGTCGCCGTCCTCGCGGATGTGGTCGAACAGATACTGCTGGGCCTTGAAGACCACCTCTTCGTCGAAATCCAGTTGGTTGGTGCGCACACACGGGCCGGCTTGCAGCACCGAGGACATGTTGTGAAACCAGGTGGGGCGCACGTCGGGCTCGTCCCAGTTCACCGCCCAGCCGTAATCGGCGGGGTAGATGTCGCTGGTCAGGCGCTCTTCATAGCCGTGCAACTGGTCGGGGCCGCAAAAATGCATCTTGCCCGACAGCGCGGTGCGATAGCCGAGGCGGCGCAGGTAATGGGCGTAGGTCGGCACATCGGCGGGGAAATCCGCGGCGTTGTCATAGGCGCCGATCTTGCTCGGCAACTGCCCGCTCACCAGTGTGAAGCGCGACGGTGCGCACAAGGGACTGTTGCAATAGGCTGCGTCGAATACCACGCCTTGGGCGGCGAGGCGGCTCAGATTCGGCAGCTTGATAGGGGAAGATCCGTAGAACGGCAGCATCGGCGCGGCCATTTGATCGGCCATGATGAAAAGAATGTTCTTGCGCTTCATGGGTTCTCGGCATTCCATAGGCGGTGTTTATGCGACTGAGCATGCAGTCCTTGGAAAACGGGGTAAAGCCCATGAAAGGCAATGTCTAGGATAAGTCCAGCTAATGTATGAAGCCCTCGGTGACCTGTCCCTCGATTTGTTGCGCGCCTTCGAAGCCGCCGCACGCCATCGCAGCTTCACGGCCGCCGCGATGGAGCTGGGCACCACCCAGCCGGCGGTCAGCCAGCAGATCAAGCGGCTGGAAGAACAACTGGCGGTCCGCCTGTTTGATCGCATCTACCGCGGCATCGAGCTGACCGACGCCGGGGCCCTGCTGTTTGAGCATGTGCAAGGCGGTTTGCAGGCGATCAACTCAGGCCTGAGCGTGATCAGCCAGCAGGACCAGCATGAAGTGTTGCAAGTGGCCACTGACTTCGCCTTTGCTGCGTACTGGCTGATGCCGCGCTTGCACCGCTTTCACCAGGCCAACCCCCAGGTGGATGTGAGCCTGGTGACCAGCGAACGCAACCACGCCACCCTGCGCAGCGACATCGACGTGGCGGTGCTGTTTGGCGATGGTCGCTTCAAGCAGGGCGATAGCCTCTGGCTGTTCAACGAGGAAGTGTTCCCGGTGTGCAGCCCGCAATGGCTGAAGAACCAAGCCGCGCCGCTGACTGTACAAAATTTGCACGATTGCCCTCTGCTGCACCTGCGCCAGGAAAACAACAGCCATTGGTTCGACTGGAGCGGGGTGTTCCGCGAACTGGGCATCGCCACCGCACCCACGCCCGGCCAACTGCGCTTCGACAATTACACCCTGCTGATCCAGGCCGCGATTGCCGGCCAGGGCGTGGCCATCGGTTGGCGCCATCTGGTGGACAACCTGCTGGAACAGAATTGGCTGTGTCGGCCGCTCCGCGACACCGTGATCTCGCGCTTTGGCTATTACGTGGTGCAGCCCCAGCGCAAACGCCGCGGGCAGTTGGTCGAACGCTTTGTCGACTGGCTGGTGGCCGAGCAGGCCAGCAGCGCGCAGTCGCTGACCGGGCTGGCCCTGCCGTCCATTGCGGTCTAGGATTTGGCGCCTAGTGGATCCGGAGTCCGTCATGCAGCGTATCAAGGGCTATCACGCTCATATTTACTTCGACGCCAGCACCCTCGAACAGGCGCGCACCCTGTGCGAAGACGCTGCCAAGCTTTTTCCGCTGCGCATGGGGCGTGTGCACCAACGGCCCGTGGGTCCGCATCCGGACTGGAGCTGCCAGTTGGCGTTTGAGCCCGAATACATCGGCGTGGTACTGCCGTGGCTGGCGCTGCACCGCAATGGCCTGGTGGTGTTCCTGCACCCCGATACCGGGGATGACCTCAAGGACCACACCGACTATGCGATCTGGATGGGCGCCATGCGCGAACTGGACCTGTCGAATTTTTAACCATCTGTATCAGATAAGGCCTGACTTTCTGCCCAGCCAAAACCGAAGACATTGTAGGATTTATCTCGATTACTCCCATTATATGGGATCGTTATTTATATATTGAGATGTAACCGGCCATAGGTTTATATTCGCCCATCTGCTTTTTTTTCAGCACCCACTCATTTCAGGTGAAGCGATGCAGGCGCAATTGATCGCGCTCGATTGGGGAACCAGTTCCCTTCGTGCTTATAAACTCGGCCCCGCAGGCGTGGTGCTGGAACAGCGCTCGCTGGCCTGGGGCATCATGCATTTGCCCAGCGAGCCTCGAGACATCGCCGGCGTGCACTGCAGCGATGGCTTCGAGTTGGCGTTCGATGCGGCGTGCGGCGACTGGCTCGACGCCGAGCCAAACCTTGCAGTGATCGCCTGCGGCATGGTCGGCAGCGCCCAGGGTTGGAGCGAGGCGGCTTACCGCAACACGCCAGTCGACGTCGCCAGCCTCAGCCAGGCCTTGCACCGCGTGCGCAGCGTGCGCGGGGTCGACGTGCATATCGTGCCGGGCGTCATCGAACGGATTGGCTTGCCCAACGTGATGCGCGGCGAAGAAACCCAGGTACTGGGTGTGCTGCAGGGGCTCGGCACCGACGTACTGATCGGCCTGCCCGGCAGCCATTCCAAATGGGTCGAAGTGGTCGAAGGCTGCATCACCCACTTCGACACCTTCATGACCGGCGAGGTGTTCGCGGTGCTGAGCAAGCACAGCATCCTCGGGCGCACCCAGCAACCATGCGAACAATTCCAGACCGAAGCCTTTGACCGAGGCGTGCAAGTGGCGCTTTCCAGAGACGGCCAGCGCGGCGTGCTGTCGACCCTGTTCAGCGCGCGCACTCTTGGCCTCACCGCCGAACTCGCTCCCGAGCAGCAGCCCGACTACCTTTCGGGCTTGCTCATCGGCCATGAACTCAATGGCTTACCGGACAGCGCACGACACAAACAGATCATCCTGGTCGGCGCCGCTCCCCTTTGCGCCCGCTATCAACGCGCCCTCGCCCTCTGCGGCTTTGCCCATGTCAGCCTGGCGCAGGAAGCCAGCGAGCGCGGCCTGTGGCAACTGGCCGAGGCGGCCGGGCTCATTCAACCTGTAACGGAGGCCTGACATGCTCAAGCAAGCACTCGCGCAAAACGGTTTGATCGCCATCCTGCGCGGCATCCGCCCGGACGAAGCCCAGGCCGTCGGCCAGGTGCTGTACCAGGCTGGGTTTCGTGTGATCGAAGTCCCGCTCAATTCGCCCGATCCCTACACCAGCATCCGCACCCTGCGCGACAGCCTGCCCGCCGATTGCCTGATCGGTGCCGGTACGGTGTTGCTGCCCGAGCAGGTCGAACAGGTGAAGGCCGCCGGGGGCCAAGTGATCGTCATGCCCCATAGCGACGCCAAGGTGTTGCGCGCCGCGAAAGCCGCCGGCCTTTACTTGTCGCCGGGCGTGGCTACACCTACCGAAGCCTTCGCCGCACTGGCCGAAGGCGCCGACGTGTTGAAACTGTTCCCCGCCGAGCAAATGGGCCCATCGGTGATCAAGGCGTGGTTGGCGGTATTGCCGGCAGGCACCTTGTTGCTGCCGGTGGGCGGCATCACCCCGGACAACATGCAGGTGTTTATCGACGCGGGCGCCAAAGGCTTCGGGCTGGGTTCCGGGTTGTTCAAGCCGGGTATGACAGTGGATCAGGTAGCGAGCCGCGCCCAGGCTTATGTCGCCGCCTGGAAAGCCCTGAGCTGACTTAAGTTCCGCGCCCACAGGCGCCGCATCTATAAGAGAGATAACAGATGAAAATCACCAAACTGACGACCTTTATCGTCCCGCCGCGCTGGTGCTTCCTGAAAGTCGAAACCGACCAGGGCGTGACCGGCTGGGGTGAACCCGTGGTAGAGGGTCGCGCCCACACGGTGGCGGCGGCTGTCGAAGAATTGTCCGACTACCTGATCGGCAAAGACCCACGCAATATCGAAGACATCTGGACCGTGCTCTATCGCGGCGGCTTTTACCGTGGCGGCGCCGTGCACATGAGCGCCCTCGCCGGTATCGACCAGGCGTTGTGGGACATCAAGGGCAAGGCCCTCGGTGTGTCGGTCAGCGATCTGCTCGGTGGCCAGGTGCGTGACAAGATCCGCGTGTACTCGTGGATTGGCGGTGACCGCCCGGCCGACACCGCCCGCGCCGCCAAGGAAGCCGTGGCCCGTGGTTTTACCGCGGTGAAAATGAACGGCACCGAAGAATTGCAGTTCGTCGACAGCTTCGAAAAGGTCGACCTGGCCCTGGCCAACGTCGCCGCCGTGCGTGATGCGGTCGGCCCGAACGTCGGCATCGGCGTCGACTTCCATGGTCGTGTGCACAAGCCTATGGCCAAGGTGCTGATGAAAGAGCTGGACCCGTACAAACTGATGTTTATCGAAGAGCCGGTGCTGAGCGAGAACTACGAAGCGCTCAAGGAACTGGCGCCGCTGACCAGCACGCCGATTGCCCTGGGCGAGCGCCTGTTCTCGCGCTGGGACTTCAAGCGCGTGCTCAGCGAAGGCTACGTCGACATCATCCAGCCGGATGCTTCCCACGCCGGCGGCATCACCGAAACCCGCAAGATCGCCAACATGGCCGAAGCCTACGACGTGGCGCTGGCCTTGCACTGCCCGCTGGGCCCGATTGCCCTGGCGGCGTGCCTGCAGCTGGATGCGGTGTGCTACAACGCGTTTATCCAGGAGCAAAGCCTGGGCATTCACTACAACGAGAGCAATGACCTGCTCGATTACGTGCGCGACCCGGGCGTGTTCGACTATGACCAGGGCTTTGTGAAGATCCCCAACGGTCCGGGCCTGGGTATCGAGATCAACGAGGAATACGTGATCGAACGCGCGGCCATCGGCCACCGCTGGCGCAACCCGATCTGGCGCCACGCCGACGGCAGTTTTGCCGAGTGGTGATTTCCCTCTGACGAAACCGGATCAAATGTGGGAGCTGGCTTGCCTGCGATAGCGGTGCATCAGTGCCAGAGATGCAAGCTGACCCACCGCTTTCGCAGGCAAGCCAGCTCCCACATTGACCGTGTTCCGTCAGCAAGATCTGTCCTCAACAAACACAAGAAGAGGCACCCCCATGCACCCTGAATCCCTCACCGGGCAGGCTTCTTTAGTCACGCCTACAAGAAAGCGTTTTTTCATCATGGTGCTGCTGTTCATCACCGTGGTCATCAACTACCTCGACCGCAGCAACCTGTCGATCGCCGCCCCGGCCCTGACCAGCGAGCTGGGCATCGACCCGGTGCATGTCGGCCTGATTTTCTCGGCCTTCGGCTGGACCTACGCCGCCATGCAAATTCCCGGCGGCTGGCTGGTGGACCGCGTGCCGCCGCGCATTCTCTACACCGCTGCGCTGTTGCTGTGGTCCATCGCCACGGTAATGCTCGGCTTCGCCGCCAGCTTTATCGCACTGTTCGTGCTGCGCATGGCGGTGGGTGCGTTGGAAGCCCCGGCGTATCCGATCAACAGCCGTGTGGTCACCACCTGGTTCCCCGAGCGCGAGCGCGCCACGGCGATTGGTGTGTACACCTCGGGGCAGTTTGTCGGGCTGGCGTTTCTCACCCCGGTCCTGGCCTGGCTGCAACACGCGTTTGGCTGGCACATGGTGTTTGTCGCCACCGGTGGCGTGGGCATTGTGTGGGCGGTGATCTGGTATGCGGTGTATCGCGAACCCAAGGATTTCAAAGGCGCCAACGCCGCTGAAATCGAGCTGATCCGCGAAGGCGGTGGCCTGGTGGACATGCAGGAAAAAACCACCAAGGCACCGTTCAGCTGGGTCGACCTGGGCATCGTATTGAGCAAACGCAAACTCTGGGGCATCTACCTGGGGCAGTTCTGCCTGAACTCCACGCTGTGGTTCTTCCTGACCTGGTTCCCGACCTACCTGGTGAAATATCGCGGTATGGACTTCATCAAGTCCGGCCTGCTGGCGTCGCTGCCGTTCCTGGCGGCGTTTGTCGGCGTGCTGTGCTCCGGGATCTTTTCCGATTGGCTGATTCGTCGCGGCGCGTCGGTGGGGTTTGCGCGCAAGTTGCCGATCATTGGCGGCTTGCTGATTTCCACGGCGATCATCGGTGCCAACTATGTGGACTCGACGGCCTGGGTGATCGCGTTCCTGGCGCTGGCGTTCTTCGGTAACGGCCTGGCGTCGATCACCTGGTCGCTGGTGTCGACCCTGGCACCGGCGCGCCTGCTGGGGCTGACCGGTGGGGTGTTCAACTTCATCGGCAACCTGTCGGCGATTGCCACGCCGATCGTGATTGGCTTCCTGGCCAGTGGCGATTCGTTTGCGCCGGCGATTACCTATATCGCGGTGCTGGCGCTGCTGGGGGCGCTGTCTTACATATTGCTGGTGGGCAAGGTCGAGCGGATCGAGTTGTAAGCAATGCGGGCGACCTTGCGGTCGCCCGTCACGTTCGGCTTACGGTACCGACATTTCGTTATGGAACATATTCTGCGGGTCCCAGCGCTGTTTGGTACGCCGCAGGCGGCTTTCAATCGAAAGCTCAGGGAAGAAGATCTTGTACCACTGCGGGTTGAGCCCCTGGCTTGGATCGCCGCCATAAAACAACATATCCCAGTCGGGGTAGTTGATGTAGCAGCCGTCAAACTCATTGTTGAGCGGAACGCCACCGTCATTGACGAAGGCCGCGAAAAACAGCCCTTGAATCCAGTTCGCGTGTGCTTGATCCGCAGCGACGCTTTCGTCATGCCAGTAGCATTGCGGCTGCCATTTCAGGTACGACGAACGCTGCGAAACTGATGATTCCCGACGTATCGCCGGGCTAGCCTCATTGATCTGCCCGCCGAAGGACTGGATCTGGATCAGGCTCTGAGTCAGATACTTGTTGGGATCATCCAGCGTCAGCGTGTCCCAGATCGCCTGCAGCACCGTCGGGGTAAACCCGCCCTTCTGGTAAGCCGACTTGTACCGGCCACGTTGGTTTGGCCCCGAACCGTTGAGGGTTTGCTGGCAATGCAGCCAATCCATTCGGCGCGTGGCCGCCAGGGCAGATGACAATGAATTGATCGTACGCCCGGCTGGGTTGCTGCGTGGCAGGTGGATCGCAGGTGACTGGCTGAGGCATTCGGTGGCGGGGATGCCGATTGCAGTCAGCATGGTTGTTACGAAGTCATCAAAGGCTGCCCGATCCTGGAGCCCGCCATCCTTGTCCACGTAATGGACGTCCAGGGTGATGTTGCCGGTGTTCTGGTGGCGCATCTCCAGTTTGGTCGCCAGGCCCCAGGTGTCCCGGTTGGCCTGGTTGCGAGCAAACCAATCCTGATAGGCCGTCAGCAGCTTGTCGAGGGCAAGCTTGGTCAACTGCAACCAGTCCCACTCCATCACCAGCCACAGCACCTCGGTGGGGGCGTCGGGCAAATTGTTGAAGTAATAACTGGTGATAATCCCGAACTGTCCACCGCCTGCGCCGCAGCAGGCGGCAAACAGATCCAGGTCATCCGGATGGGTGCTGCTACGAGCTACATGCACCGGTTGCAGGCCGTCGCCTTGGGCGTTGGGCACGAGCATATCGACGCCGCTCAGCCAGTCACACACCAGGCCATCCTTGCGTGACAGCAACCCGTAGCCGCCTCCGCAAATATGGCCACCCAGCCCGACCGAGTAACACGAACCACCGGGCAGGCTTTTGTTGGCCAATTTATACAGCGCCACGTAGGCATCCCAGTTCTGACCGCCCGCCCCCAGACGGAAGTTGTAGCGATGAGATGAGCTTGGCACCAGTTCCGAGGCGATTTGCCCACTGACGTCATACATCACTTGGTTGAGTTGGCTGATATCCAGAATCGACAGTGTCTCGGTGCTATTGGGCATCTTGTTTGAGACAAAACCTTCATAGCAATGACCGCCGCTGCGTACGGTTATACGGCCATTGGGCAGCGCCAGCGCCTGGGCGGCGGCGTCGATAATGTCTTGGAAGTTTTGGCAGAGGTAGATCCGGTCGGCGCCTGCGGGCGACGACTCGCCCTGCACATTGCCCAACGGCCAGCGCAGGTTGAAGCCTTTCTGCAAGGTTGAATGACGGGGGTCTGAAGCAGTGATGAGATCAAATGCCATGATGTACTCCTGGGAGCCAAGGATGACTTCTGATGCAGCTAACTTAACGACCGGGAGGCAAGAACTGCGGGGGCTTGCAGAGGCGGTTAGACGGCAATAGGCATGAAGTGCTTGTGGGGTGACGGCATGTCACCCCACAAGCCTAGCGCAAGAATCCAGACAGGCACGCTTACCGACGAGCGTTACGCACGCCTTCGGACAGCGCCGCGCAATGGCTCAATACGCCATCGATCGCCTGCTGGTCGTTGCTGGCATTGGCGATGTGATCGATCAGCGCCGAACCCACCACCACGCCGTCGGCCAGGCGCGCAATGGCCGCCGCTTGCTCCGGCGTACGGATGCCGAAGCCGATGCTGATCGGCAGGTCGGTATGGCGACGCAGGCGGGTCACGGCCTCTTCGACGTGTTCCAGGGTGGCGGCCCCGGCACCGGTTACACCGGCCACTGACACGTAGTACACAAAGCCGGAACTGCCGTTGAGCACGGTCGGCAGGCGTACGTCATCGGTCGTCGGCGTGGTCAGGCGGATAAAGTCGATGCCAGCGGCCTGGGCCGGATCGCACAGTTCGCCATTGTGCTCGGGCGGCATGTCGACCACGATCAGACCGTCGACGCCGGCTTCCTTGGCGTCGGCGATGAAGTGCGGCACGCCGTATTTGTGGATCGGGTTGAAGTAGCCCATCAACACCAGCGGCGTATCGTTGTTGTCCTTGCGGAACTCGCGAACCATCTGCAGGGTTTTCGCCAGGTTCTGCTTGGCTTCCAGTGCGCGGATGTTGGCCAATTGGATGGCCGGGCCGTCGGCCATCGGGTCGGTGAAGGGCATGCCCAGCTCGATCACGTCGGCACCGGCGGCCGGTAATCCCTTGAGGATCGCCAGGGAGGTATCATAGCCGGGGTCGCCGGCGGTGACGAAGGTCACCAGGGCGGCGCGGTTCTGTTCTTTAAGCTGCGCGAAGCGGGTTTGCAGGCGGCTCATCAGTGTTTCTCCTGCGCAGACTGTTCCATATGGTGCATGACGGTCTGCATGTCTTTGTCACCTCGGCCGGACAGGTTGATCACCATCAGGTGATCCTTGGGCAGGCTCGGTGCGCGTTTGAACACCTCGGCCAGGGCGTGTGCGCTTTCCAGCGCAGGAATAATCCCTTCCAGGCGGCAGCATTTGTGGAATGCATCAAGGGCTTCGTCATCGGTGACCGAGGTGTACTGGACGCGGCCGATGTCATGCAACCAGGCGTGTTCCGGGCCGATGCCGGGGTAGTCGAGGCCGGCGGAAATCGAGTGGGCATCGATGATCTGGCCGTCATCGTCCTGCAACAGGAAGGTGCGGTTGCCGTGCAGTACGCCGGGTACGCCGCCGTTGAGGCTGGCGGCGTGCTTGCCGGTTTCGATGCCGTGGCCAGCGGCTTCAACGCCGATGATCTCCACGCTCTTGTCATCCAGGAACGGGTGGAACAGGCCCATGGCGTTGGAGCCGCCGCCGATGCACGCGACCAGGCTGTCGGGCAGGCGGCCCTCCTGGGATTGCATCTGGTCGCGGGTTTCCTTGCCGATCACGGCCTGGAAGTCGCGCACCATCGCCGGGTAAGGGTGTGGCCCGGCCACGGTGCCGATCAGGTAGAAGGTGTCATCGACGTTGGTTACCCAGTCACGCAGGGCTTCGTTCATCGCGTCCTTGAGGGTGCCGGTGCCGGCCACCACCGGGATCACTTCGGCGCCCAGCAGCTTCATGCGGAACACGTTGGCCTGCTGGCGCTCGATGTCGGTGGTGCCCATGTAGATCACGCATTGCAGGCCGAAACGCGCCGCCACAGTGGCGGTGGCCACGCCGTGCATGCCGGCGCCGGTCTCGGCGATGATGCGTTTTTTGCCCATGCGCCGTGCCAGCAGGATCTGGCCGATGCAGTTGTTGATCTTGTGCGCGCCGGTGTGGTTCAGCTCTTCGCGCTTGAGGTAGATCTTGGCGCCGCCGCAGAACTCGGTCAGGCGTTCGGCGAAGTACAGCGGGCTTGGACGGCCGACGTAGTCGCGCTGGAAGTAGGCCAATTCCTTATTGAACGCCGGATCGATCTTGGCGGCTTCGTACTCGCGGGCCAGGTCGAGGATCAACGGCATCAGGGTTTCCGCGACGTAGCGGCCGCCGAACGCACCGAACAGGCCGTTGGCGTCTGGGCCGTTGCGTAGATCGGTCTGGGACTGAGTCATGGGACGCTCCAGGAAAATGGGGTGTAAGAAACAATGAGGGCCACTCTACCCCTGACGCGCTACGCTGAAAACCGATAAGATCGCCGTAACCTGTCAGGAAAACTCACAGATGAGCCGAGACCTTCCACCCCTTAATGCGCTGCGCGCGTTTGAAGCCACCGCGCGGCTCAACAGCGTCAGCCAGGCAGCCGAGCAATTGCACGTCACTCACGGCGCCGTCAGCCGCCAGTTGAAGGTGTTGGAAGAACATTTGGGTGTCAGCCTTTTTATTAAGGATGGGCGCGGCCTTAAACTCACAGATTCCGGCGTCCGCTTACGCGATGTCAGCGCCGAGGCGTTTGAGCGGTTAAGGGATGTGTGTGCTGAATTGACCCAGGCCAGCGCCGACGCGCCCTTCGTGCTCGGCTGCTCGGGCAGTTTGCTGGCGCGCTGGTTGATTCCGCGCCTGGGCCGCTTGAATGCGGACCTGCCGGACCTGCGCCTGCACCTCTCGGCGGGTGACGGGGATCTCGACCCCCGACGACCGGGTCTCGATGCCCTGCTGCTGTTCGCCGAGCCGCCATGGCCGGCGGACATGCAAGTATTTGAGCTGGCCAGCGAACGTATCGGCCCGGTGATGAGCCCGCGCTTTGCCGGCTATGAGCGTTTGCGCCAGGCGCCTGCCGCCGCGTTGTGCAGTGAAGCGTTGCTGCACACCACATCGCGCCCGCAGGCCTGGCCCAGCTGGGCGCAGCAACACGGGATCGCGCCGGGCGCGTTGAAACACGGCCAGGGGTTTGAGCATTTGTATTATTTGCTGGAGGCGGCGGTGGCCGGATTGGGCGTGGCGATTGCGCCGCAGCCGCTGGTCGCCGAGGACGTGCGGGCGGGTCGCCTGGTGGCGCCGTGGGGGTTCAGCGAAACCCCGGCGCACCTGGCGTTGTGGCTGCCCAAGCGCGCCGCGGATGGGCGCGCCGGGCAACTGGCGAATTGGCTCAAGGCTGAGCTGGTGCGCCAGCCTGATTAGTCACCGCGTTTGCACAGCAGATAGGCCGCCAGCAGCCCCAGTGCGCCTACAGCGACACCGGCTGTAGTCCATGGGTGTTCCTGGGCGTAATCCCGGGTAGCAACACTGGTTTCACGAAGTTTAACTTTGCTTTCTTCGTAGGCGTCGCTGATCAGATGGCGCGAGTGCTTGAGAGCGTTCTCGGCATTGCTTTTCAGGGCCTTCAGCGTTTTGCGCGACTCGTCGGACGCATCGTCCTTGAGGCTCTCAAGGGACTTGAGCAGGCTCGAAATCTCGGCTTCCATGCTTTCCAGTGACGCTTTGCGTAAAGAAGTGTTGGCCATTTGGACTCTCCTGACGTGATTGAGTGGCGTGTGTAGATACCGACTGCGCCGGTCTCAGAAAGTGCAGTAAATCTGAACTTTCCAGGCGCAACGGCCGCCTGAAGCAGTACGAAGATTGACTGCTAGGCTTCATAAACGTCCCTAAGGAGAAACCCCATGACCGATCATCACACCTACAAGAAAGTCGAACTGGTGGGCTCGTCCACCACCACCATCGAAGATGCGATCCAGAATGCCCTGGCTGAAGCCAGCAAGAGCATCAAGCACTTGGAATGGTTTGAGGTGACCGAAACCCGTGGGCATATCGAAGACGGCAAGGTTGCCCACTACCAGGTCACGCTTAAGGTGGGATTCCGAATTGCCAGCAGTTGATCCGCAGAGTTGAACTTTGCTGACTGGCCGATTGCCATAACCTGCGCTACACCGTTGGGGTGCCGATGCGAAAGCGTCGGCGCGTTCTATTCGATCAGCGCAAGGAAGTAACGGATGAAGAAGTTCTTGTTGGCAGTAGGTTTGTTGAGCATTGCAGGCACGGCCCTGGCGGCGGGCAAGCCTTGTGAAGAGCTCAAAAGTGAAATCGCAGCGAAAATCGACGCCAAGGGCGCCTCGGGTTATTCGCTGGAAGTGGTGGACAAAGGCGCAGCGGCGGGCGGCGACGTTGTCGGCAGCTGCGAAGGCGGCACCAAGGAAATCGTCTACAAGCGCGGTTGACCCGTGTTGCAGATATAAAAAACCGACGCGCGTGCGTCGGTTTTTTTCGCCTCGGGCTCAGCCCTTCATCACTTGCGCCAGTAGTTCGTAGGAATGAATCCGGTCAGCGTGTTCATACAGGTCGCTGGTGAAAATCAGCTCGTCTGCGCCGGTCTGCTCGATCAGTACTTCCAGCTTGGCGCGGATCTTCGCCGGGCCGCCGACCATGGCCAAGCCGAGGAAACCGCCGACCGCGTCTTTTTCGTGGGGCAGCCACAGGCCATCCATGCTGTCCACCGGTGGGCGCTGCACCAGGCTCTGGCCGCGCATCAGCGCGAGGATGCGTTGGTACACCGAGGTGGCCAGGTAGTCGGCCTGCTCGTCGGTGTCCGCCGCCACCAACGGAATGCCGAGCATGACGTAAGGCTTGTCCAGCACGGCAGAAGGCTTGAAGTGGTTGCGGTAGACGCGAATCGCCTCATGCATCAAGCGGGGTGCGAAATGCGAGGCGAAGGCGTAGGGCAAGCCGCGTTCGCCTGCCAGCTGGGCGCTGAACAAGCTGGAGCCCAGCAGCCAGACAGGCACGTTGGTGCCGGTGCCGGGAACCGCAATAACCCGTTGATCAGGCGTACGCGGGCCCAGGTAGGCCATCAGCTCGGCAACATCTTCCGGGAAATCGTCGGCACTGCCTGAGCGCTCACGGCGCAGGGCGCGGGCGGTCATCTGGTCGGAACCGGGCGCGCGGCCCAGGCCCAGGTCGATGCGGCCGGGGTAGAGGCTTTCCAGGGTGCCGAATTGTTCGGCGATTACCAGCGGCGCGTGGTTGGGCAGCATCACACCGCCGGAACCGACGCGAATCGTCGAGGTGCCACCGGCCAGGTAACCCAGCAATACCGAGGTGGCCGAACTGGCGATGCCGTCCATGTTGTGGTGTTCAGCCACCCAGAAACGGGTGTAGCCGAACTTTTCCACATGCTGGGCCAGGTCCAGGGAATTGCGCAGTGACTGCGCCGGGCTGCCGTTGGCGCGCACGGGCACCAGGTCCAGGGTCGAGAATTTTACGTCGGACAGCGATTTCATAAGCCTGCTTCTCCAATGGGGGCGCAGGCTTTTTAAACGAACCAAAACCTGCCGCTTCATGTGCATGTTCTATGCAATGAGGGCATATACCCGAGATTCAATAGCAACCTATGAAATTTCCTACTGGTTTACTAGGTTTCTCCGACGAGGTGAACTTTGCCAGAGCTTCTATCCTCAGAACTCTACTAACGCAAAACCACCGTTCGAGGAGACCGCTATGAGTATCGTTAAAAAAGCATCCGCGCATTGGGAAGGTGACCTGAAGACAGGCCTGGGCTCCATTTCTACGGAAACTGGCGTACTGCGTGAAGCGCCCTACGGCTTCAAGGCTCGTTTCGAAGGTGGTAAGGGCACCAACCCGGAAGAACTGATCGGTGCGGCTCACGCCGGCTGTTTCTCCATGGCGTTTTCCATGATTCTCGGCGATGCCGGGCTCAAGGCTGACAGCATCGACACTCAGGCCGAGGTGACCCTGGACCAAGTGGAAGGCGGCTTTGCCATCACTGCCGTGAAGCTGATCCTCAAGGCCAAGATCCCAGGCGCCAGCCAGGCGCAGTTCGATGAGCTGAGCAAAAAGGCCAAAGAAGGGTGCCCGGTGTCCAAAGTGCTGAATGCAACCATCACCCTGGATGCCACCCTGGTTAGCTGACACGATCTACCTGACACGGCAGGTCTAATGTGGGAGCGGGCTTGCTCGCTCCCACATAGGACTTTGCTTTAAATCAGAACCCTCGTTTAGGAACTGTGGTCCTATAGCTCATGCAGCCTTAGACGCACACCCGTGCGCAATGCATTCAGGGAGCTACACACATGAAACGTTTTGCTTTGGCGGTCATCTGCGGTGTCTTGGCCACGTCGGCCGTGGCCGCTCCAAAAGACTGCGAAGAGCTTCGCAAGGAAATTGAAGTCAACATCCAGGCCAAGGCTATTCCCTCCTACACCCTGGAAATCATCACCGCCGAAGAAGCCAAGAACCACGACAGCGCGATGATTGTCGGCTCGTGCGAAAACGGTACCAAGCGCATCATCTACCAGAAAAACAACGACTGATCAGATGCAGTTGACGCTACGTTCCTGCGCCAGCAACTGACGCGCCGAGTCATACAGCCGGATATTGGGTGTGAAGGCCAGCGAGCGGCCTTCCAGCACATAGCGCTGGCCGGCCTGGAAGTGGTCGTACGCCAGGGTCATGAAGCAGGTGCGGTACATCGTCTGGCTGAGCCCGCCCAAACCGCCGCCGGCAGGCACCTCGAAGTCGAAGCGCACCATCAACTCATGGGGGCCGGGCGGCATCTG
This sequence comes from Pseudomonas sp. SWRI18, assembly GCF_014268345.1. Taxonomy (NCBI): domain Bacteria; kingdom Pseudomonadati; phylum Pseudomonadota; class Gammaproteobacteria; order Pseudomonadales; family Pseudomonadaceae; genus Pseudomonas; species Pseudomonas sp. SWRI18. Next base: position 60,921 of record NZ_JACCQQ010000001.1, on the reverse strand, counting down.
GAAATAACGCCCGTCGTCGAGGTTTTTTCCATCCAGACGCTGCGCCATCACCATCTTCGCCCCCGGCGTCGGGGTGGTGAAGTCGACCCAGGCCTGTTGCGGATCCCTCGGCGGTACGGGGGTTGTGGTGCAGGCACTGAGGAACAGGGCAACGACGGGAAGCAATAGCTGGCGCATGGCAGGCACTCAACGTTGGGCAAAAGAGATGAGCCTGACGCCAACCGCGGCAGACTCCCTATTCAGTATAAACACCGCCAGCCATGGAAAAATTCCGTCCAGGCGCGATAGTCTGGCGGGCAAATTACCCAGGAGCGGTCGGGGCATGGTCAGGCGTTTTTTTCCAGGGTTGATGGTTGTATTGCTCAGCGGCTGTTCCAGCGTCAGTTATTACGGCCAATTGGCCAGCGGTCAGTTGCAATTGCTGCGCGCCCGCGAGCCGGTGGCGCAGGTCATTGCCGACCCTTCCCGCCCACCGCTGTTGCGCGAGCACCTGGTGCAGTCGCAAAAAGCGCGCACGTTCGCCAGTGAGCACCTGCATCTTCCCGACAACCAGAGTTACAGGTTGTACGTCGATATTGGGCGGCCTTATGTGGTCTGGAATGTGTTCGCCACGCAGGAGTTTTCCCTGTCACCGCAAACCCATTGCTTCCCCATCGCCGGCTGTGTGGCCTATCGCGGTTATTACAACCAAGGCGCGGCGCGCGGCGAAGCTGCGTTGTTGAAGCAGCAAGGCATGGACGTATCGATAGGCGGCGTCGAGGCGTATTCCACCTTGGGGTGGTTCAACGACCCGATCATGAATTCGATGATGCACTGGGGTGATGAGCGTCTGGCCACGCTGATCTTCCATGAACTGGCGCACCAGCGTTTCTACGTGAAGGACGACACCGAGTTCAACGAGTCGTTTGCCAGCTTCGTCGAACAGGAAGGCACTCGCCAATGGCGTGCCGCGCGAGGCCTGGCGCCGCAGAGTCTGTCGGCGTCAAAGCAGCGTGACCAGTTTACCCAGTTGGTCCTGGATACCCGTCAACGCTTGGAAAAGCTCTACGCCCAGCCTCTGGCAGCCGACGCGATGCGTCAGGCCAAGGCGGCGCAATTCGAGCGTTTGCGCAGCGAGTACCGGCAACTGCGCGACAGTCAGTGGGGCGGTGACAAACGCTATGACGCCTGGATCAACCAGCCAATGAACAACGCGCGGTTGTTGCCGTTTGGGTTGTATGACCGGTGGGTGCCGGCGTTTGCGGCGCTGTTTCGGCAGGAGGGTGGGGATTGGGCGAGGTTCTATGCGGCGGTGGAGAAGATGGGCGGGTTGCCGGCGGTGCAGCGTAAAGCGGCGCTGAAACAGTTAGAGGGGGTTGGCCTGTAGGGCCTCTTCGCAGGCAAGCCAGCTCCCACATTGGTCTTGTGTAAACCGGTTAAAATGTGGAAGCTGGCTTGCCTGCGATGGCGGTCTCAAGACTCGTGCAAAAACGCCTGATGCATCTGCGCCAACGTCTCGAAGTGCCAGGTCGGCGCCTCTGCATCCAGTTCCTCGAAACTACCAAAGCCATACCCCACGGCCACCGAATCCAGCCCATTACCGCGCGCGCCGATCAGGTCGTGCTTGCGGTCGCCGATCATCAAGGTAGCCGCCGGGTCCAGCCTTTCCTCCTGCATCAGGTGAGCGATCAGCTCGACCTTGTGGGTGCGCGTGCCGTCCAGTTCACTGCCGTAGATCACCTTGAAGTGCTTGGCAAAATCAAAGTGGCGGGCAATTTCGCGTGCGAACACCCATGGCTTCGAGGTGGCAACGTAGAGTTGGCGGCCTTGGCTGCTCAAGTCTTCGAGCAGCGGCATTACGCCGTCGAACACGCGGTTTTCATACAGCCCGGTGACCTTGAAACGCTCGCGATAGAAATTCACCGCCTCCCACGCCTTGGCTTCATCGAAGCCATAGAACTGCATGAAGGCTTGCAGCAAGGGCGGGCCGATGAAGTGTTCGAGTTTGCTCAGGTCCGGCTCGTCGATGCCCAATTTGGCGAGGGCGTACTGAATCGAGCGGGTGATGCCTTCGCGTGGGTCGGTGAGGGTGCCGTCCAGGTCGAACAGGACTGTTGGGTGGCGCAGGGTCATCGGTCGAATCCTTCAGCCAGGTGCAGGTCCTTGAGCTTCACGTAGTTCGCGGCGCTGTAGGTGAAAAAGGCGCGTTCCTTGTCCGTCAACGCGCGGACCTGTTTGACCGGGCTGCCAACATACAAGTAGCCGCTTTGCAGTGTCTTGCCCGGCGGCACCAGGCTGCCGGCGCCGATGATCACGTCGTCCTCGACCACCGCGCCGTCCATGACGATGCTGCCCATGCCGATCAGGATGCGGTTGCCCACTGTGCAGCCGTGCAGCATGACTTTGTGGGCGATGGTCACGTCATCGCCGATCAGCAGTGGGAAACCACCCGGATTGAAAGGCCCGGCGTGGGTGATGTGCAATACGCAGCCATCCTGCACGCTGGTGCGCGCACCGATGCGGATGCGGTGCATGTCGCCGCGAATAACGGTCAGCGGCCAGACCGAGCTGTCGGTGCCGATTTCGACATCGCCGATCACCACCGCCGAAATATCGACAAAAGCCCCGGCGCCCAGGGTTGGCGTGTGGTTCTGATAGGTGCGAAGGGTCACGATAGCCTCTCTCTCTTCTGCTGATAGCTGCGGTGGGTGTTGATTGTAATTAAGATGGCCCCATCTTTGTCTTATCAGTTTCTTCAGCCAAGGTGCCAACCGTGAGCGCGAACAACCCGCTTCTGCAGTCCTACGACCTGCCGCCGTTCTCGGCGATCCGTGCCGAGCACGTCCAGCCGGCCATTGAACAGATCCTCGCCGACAACCGTGTCGCCATCGAAGGCATCCTGCAAAGCCAGGGTAAAAATCCGACATGGGCCGGGCTGGTGCTGGCGATGGACGAACTCAATGATCGCCTGGGCGCCGCCTGGAGCCCCGTCAGCCACCTCAACGCCGTGTGCAACAGCGCCGAGCTTCGCGAGGCCTATGAGGCGTGTTTGCCGGCGTTGAGCGCCTATTCCACCGAAATGGGCCAGAACCGCGCCCTGTTCCAGGCGTTCGAAGCCTTGGCCAGCAGCCCGGAAGCCGCCGGTTTCGATGTGGCGCAAAAAACCATCCTGGAACACGCCCTGCGTGACTTCCGTTTGTCGGGTATCGATTTGCCGCCCGAGCAGCAAAAGCGCTACGCCGAAGTGCAGAGCAAGCTGTCTGAATTGGGCAGCAAGTTCTCCAACCAGTTGCTGGATGCCACCCAGGCCTGGACCAAGCACGTCACCGATGAGGCCACCCTCGCCGGCCTGACCGACTCGGCCAAGGCGCAAATGGCCGCCGCCGCCCAGGCCAAGGGCCTTGAAGGCTGGTTGATCACCCTGGAGTTCCCCAGCTACTACGCGGTAATGACCTACGCCAAGGATCGCGCCCTGCGCGAAGAAATCTACGCGGCCTACTGCACCCGTGCGTCGGACCAAGGTCCGAATGCCGGTCAGAACGATAACGGCCCGGTGATGGAACAGATCCTGGACTTGCGTCAGGAGCTGGCTCAACTGCTGGGTTATGCGTCCTTCTCCGAGCTGAGCCTGGCGACCAAGATGGCCGAATCCAGTGACCAGGTGCTCAGTTTCCTGCGTGACCTGGCCAAGCGCAGCAAGCCGTTTGCCGCCCAGGACCTGCAACAGCTCAAGGCTTACGCCGCCGAGCAAGGCTGTGCCGACCTGCAGAGCTGGGACAGCGGTTTCTATGGCGAAAAACTGCGTGAGCAGCGCTACAGCGTGTCCCAGGAAGCCCTGCGCGCTTACTTCCCCATCGATAAAGTGCTGGGCGGCCTGTTCGCCATCGTGCAGCGCCTGTACGGTATCGAGATCGCCGAGCAGAAAGGCTTCGACACCTGGCACCCGGACGTTCGCCTGTTCGAAATCAAGGAAAACGGCCAGCACGTCGGCCGCTTCTTCTTCGACCTATACGCCCGCGCCAACAAGCGTGGCGGTGCCTGGATGGACGGCGCCCGCGACCGTCGCCGCACCGTCGACGGCGTGCTGCAGAGCCCGGTGGCCAACCTGGTGTGCAACTTCACCCCGGCCGACAGCGGCAAGCCTGCCCTGCTGACCCACGATGAAGTGACGACGCTGTTCCACGAGTTCGGCCACGGCTTGCATCACCTGCTGACCCGTGTCGAACACGCTGGTGTGTCCGGTATCAACGGCGTGGCCTGGGATGCGGTGGAGTTGCCGAGCCAGTTCATGGAGAACTGGTGCTGGGAGCCTGAAGGCCTGGCGCTGATCTCCGGCCACTATGAAACCGGTGAGCCGCTGCGCCAGGACCTGCTGGAAAAAATGCTCGCGGCGAAGAACTTCCAATCTGGCCTGATGATGGTGCGCCAGCTGGAATTCTCGCTGTTCGACTTTGAACTGCACGCCACCCACGGCGACGGCCGCAGCGTGGCGCAGGTGCTCGAAGGCGTGCGCGACGAAGTCTCGGTGATGCGTCCGCCGGCCTACAACCGCTTCCCCAATAGCTTTGCGCACATCTTCGCTGGTGGTTATGCGGCCGGTTACTACAGCTACAAATGGGCTGAAGTGCTGTCGGCGGATGCCTTTTCCAAGTTTGAAGAAGACGGCGTACTCAACGCCGAGACCGGCCGTGCCTTCCGCGAAGCTATCCTGGCGCGTGGCGGTTCCCAGGCGCCGATGGTGCTGTTTGTCGACTTCCGCGGACGTGCGCCGTCGATTGACGCACTCTTGCGCCACAGCGGCCTGAGTGAGGACGCGGCAGCATGAGTGAAGGGCCTGTGATCACCAAAAAGCAATTTATCGCCGGGGCCGTGTGCCCGGCGTGCAGCGAGCCGGACAAGCTCAAGATGTGGACCGAAGACAACGTGCCGCACCGTGAATGCGTGGCCTGCGGTTATACCGACACGCTCAATGACCAAGGCCTGTCGGTGCCCAAGGAATTGGGTACGCGGGTCAACACCTCGGCGCTCAAAGCGCCGGCGGACCCAAAAATCCAGGCCGTGCAGTTCTTCCCGAACCCCAAGCTGAAAAAAGACTAAAGCCTCCCCCTTACCAGGTACCTGATGATCGTTCCCACGCTCTGCGTGGGAATGCCGCCTGGGACGCTCCGCGTCCCGCCGAACAGCTCAATGTGTACGGGTGACGCAGAGCGTCACGGATGCATTACCACGCGGAGCGTGGGAACGATCAGCCAGCTCCCACTTTTTTTGCCCGCCTTTATTCGACTTAGGTCGCTGAATCGCTCCCCCTCATCGTTAGCCTGCTATCATTTGTATCCATTGATTGCAAAAACCCAAGCCGCTCACTAGAAGCCGCTGATAAATCCGTGACCACATGATGAGGTGCCACCATGTCTGATCAAGATCAAGACAACCCCCGGCGTGACTTTCTGCGCAAATCCTTGACCTTGATCCCGGTGGTCACGGTTGCCAGCACGGGCCTGGGTGGCTCGATGCTGATGGCTACGCCTGAGCCGGCCCAGGCCGCGCCAGCCAAGCCTGACGTGAGCGACAAAGCTTACGAGCCGACTTACTTCACGGCTGAGGAATGGGCTTTCATCAACGCCGCCGTCGAGCGCTTGATCCCCGCTGACGCCCAAGGGCCAGGCGCCCTGGAAGCGGGCGCGCCGGAATACATCGACCGCCAGATGAACACGCCGTACGCCAGCGGCGCCCTGTGGTTCATGCAAGGCCCGTTCAACGCCGATGCACCGCCGGAGATGGGCTGGCAGAGCAAATTGGTGCCCAAGGACATTTATCGCCTGGGCATTGCCGCGACGGATGCATGGTCGAAGGCGTTCAACGGTAAAGCTTTTGCCGCGCAAGACAGCGCTACCCGAGACGATATGCTGCGTCGCCTGGAGGCGGGCGGTGGTGAGCTGGGCGCACATTTCGATGCCGTGCCGCCAAAGATGTTCTTCAACCTGCTGCTGCAAAACACCAAGGAAGGCTTCTTCTGCGACCCAATCCACGGTGGCAACAAAGGCATGGTCGGCTGGACCATGATCGGCTTCCCCGGCGCCCGCGCCGACTTCATGGACTGGGTGGAACGCAACGAGCCTTACCCCTTCCCGGCTGTTTCCATGCGCGGCGAGAGGGCATAAACGTGGCGACCATCATGAAGAAAGTAGACGCGGTGATCGTAGGTTTCGGCTGGACCGGCGCGATCATGGCAAAAGAGCTGACGGAAGCGGGCCTCAACGTGCTGGCGCTGGAACGCGGCCCGATGCAGGACACATACCCGGACGGCAGCTATCCCCAGGTCATCGACGAACTGACCTACAGCGTGCGTAAAAAACTCTTCCAGGACATTTCCAAGGAAACGGTGACCATTCGCCACAGCGTGAATGATGTTGCACTGCCGAACCGCCAGCTGGGCGCGTTTTTGCCAGGCAATGGCGTCGGCGGCGCGGGGCTGCACTGGTCCGGCGTGCATTTTCGTGTCGACCCGATTGAGTTGCGCATGCGCAGCCACTACGAAGAGCGCTACGGCAAACACTTCATTCCCAAAGACATGACCATCCAGGACTTCGGGGTCAGTTATGAAGAGCTGGAGCCGTTTTTCGACTACGCCGAAAAAGTCTTCGGCACCTCCGGCCAAGCCTGGACCGTAAAAGGCCAATTGGTCGGCGAAGGCCGTGGCGGCAACCCCTATGCGCCGGATCGCTCCAACCCGTTTCCGCTGGCCTCGCAGAAAAACACCGTCTCCGCACAGCTGTTCCAGAAAGCGGCGGCCGAGGTCGGTTACAAACCCTACAACTTGCCCTCAGCCAATACCTCGGGGCCCTACACCAACCCCTACGGTGCGCAGATGGGCCCGTGTAACTTCTGCGGTTTCTGCAGCGGCTACGTGTGCTACATGTATTCCAAGGCCTCGCCGAATGTGAACATTCTGCCGGCGTTGCGCCAGGTGCCGAACTTCGAGCTGCGGGCCAATTCCCACGTGCTCAAGGTCAACCTCGACAGCACCGGGAGCAAGGCCACCGGCGTGACCTATATCGACGCCCAGGGACGCGAATGCGAACAGCCTGCGGACCTGGTCATCCTCGGTGCGTTCCAGTTCCATAATGTGCGGCTGATGCTGTTGTCCGGGATCGGCAAGCCCTACGACCCGATTACCAATGAGGGTGTGGTGGGCAGGAACTTCGCCTACCAGAACATGGCCACCATCAAGGCCTTCTTCGACAAAGACACCCACACCAACAACTTCATCGGTGCGGGCGGCAATGGCGTGGCCATCGATGACTTCAACGCCGACAACTTCGACCACGGCCCCCATGGCTTTGTGGGCGGCTCGCCGATGTGGGTCAACCAGGCCGGCAGCCGGCCGATTGCGGGTACGTCCAACCCGCCTGGCACGCCGGCCTGGGGCAGCGCCTGGAAGCGCGCCACCGCCGATTACTACACCCACCAAGTGTCGATGGATGCTCACGGCGCCCATCAGTCCTACCGAGGCAACTACCTGGATCTGGACCCGGTTTATCGTGATGCCTACGGCCTGCCGTTGCTGCGGATGACGTTCGACTGGCAGGAAAACGACATCAAGATGAACCGCTTCATGGTCGAGAAAATGAGCAAGGTCGCCGAAGCGATGAACCCCAAGGCCATTGCCTTGCTCGGCAAAAAGGTCGGTGAGCATTTCAACTCCGCGTCGTACCAGACCACCCACCTCAACGGCGGCGCGATCATGGGTACCGACCCGAAAACCAGTGCATTGAACCGCTACCTGCAATGCTGGGATGTGCACAACGTGTTCGTCCCAGGTGCATCCGCTTTCCCACAAGGCTTGGGCTACAACCCTACCGGCCTGGTGGCGGCGCTGACCTATTGGTCGGCGCGGGCGATCCGCGAGCAATACTTGAAAAACCCCGGCCCACTGGTTCAGGCATAAGGAGCGATGACCATGAAAGCACTTGTTATCGCGACCGTCGCCGCCTCCCTGGCGTTGCTCAGCAGTTGCTCGGTGAGCGCCGCCGAAACCGACTTGGTCAAGCAGGGCGAATACCTGGCCCGCGCCGGTGACTGCGTGGCCTGCCACACGGCCAAGGGCGGCAAGCCCTTCGCCGGCGGCCTGCCGATGGAAACCCCGATCGGCGTGATCTACTCCACCAACATCACTCCGGACAAGACTGGCCTGGGCGACTACAGCTTCGAAGACTTCGACAAGGCCGTGCGCCATGGCGTCGCCAAGAGGGGCAGTACGCTTTACCCGGCGATGCCCTACCCGTCTTACGCGCGTGTCAGCGAAAGCGACATGCAAGCGTTGTATGCGTATTTCATGAAGGGCGTTGAGCCGGTCGCCCAGGAAAACAAGGACAGCGATATTCCGTGGCCCCTGAGCATGCGTTGGCCCTTGGCGGCGTGGCGCTGGATGTTCGCGCCCGAGGTTGCGGATTACCAGGCACCGGCCAATGCCGACCCGGTGATCAGCCGTGGAGCCTACCTGGTCGAAGGCCTCGGCCACTGCGGCGCGTGCCATACGCCACGGGCTCTGACCATGCAGGAAAAAGCCCTGAGCGCCACGGACGGCAACGCGTTCCTGTCCGGCAGCGCGCCGCTGGAAGGCTGGATTGCCAAGAGCCTGCGCGGCGACCACAAGGACGGCCTCGGCAGTTGGAGCGAGGAACAATTGGTGCAATTTCTCAAGACCGGGCGCAGTGATCGCAGCGCTGTGTTTGGCGGCATGAGCGATGTTGTGGTCCACAGCATGCAGTACATGTCGGAAAACGACCTGACAGCTATCGCCCGTTACCTCAAGAGCCTGCCGGCGGTAGATCCCAAAGACCCGCCGCACCAGTACGACAAGCAGGTCGCAACCGCATTGTGGAAAGGCGATGACAGCCAGCGCGGAGCCTCGGTGTATATCGATAACTGCGCGGCTTGCCATCGTACCGACGGCCATGGGTACACGCGGGTGTTCCCGGCGCTGGCGGGCAACCCGGTGCTGCAGACGGCAGACGCCACGTCGCTGATCAACATCGTATTGAACGGCGGCACCCTGCCGGCTACCCACGCGGCGCCGTCGACCTTCACCATGCCGGCATTTGCCTGGCGTCTGTCGGACCAGGAAGTGGCGGATGTCGTCAGTTTCATCCGGGGCAGTTGGGGCAACCAGGGCGCGCCAGTGACCGTCGGCGACGTGAAGGACCTACGCGACAACGATATGCACACCACCTCCGGCGACGACCTGGGGCAGGTCACGCAAAAGCATTGATGCGTGCCTGACCGCCAAACGGCACTGGTCAGAAACCTTGCGCCTCGGTACTGTATATAAAAACAGTATCGAGGCGTTTTCATGTCTACTCCGCTGCCGCCCCGTGGCCGGGGCACGGCCACCAACCTGCACAACCGCTTTGCGCCCACGGTCAGCGTGGCCGAGGATGACGGTTGGTACCAGGAAGTGCCGCCGACCCAGGGCACCGAGGTGCGTATCGAAACGGCCAAGACCATCATCACCCGTAACAACTCGCCGGACCTGCCGTTCGATCGCTCGATCAACCCCTACCGGGGCTGCGAACATGGCTGCATCTACTGCTATGCGCGGCCCAGCCATGCCTATTGGGACATGTCGCCGGGGCTCGATTTCGAAACTCGGTTGATCGCCAAGAGCAACGCCGCCGATGTGCTGGAACAGCAGTTATCCAAACCTGGCTATGTGTGCGCCCCGATCAACCTGGGCTCCAACACCGACCCCTATCAGCCGATCGAGCGCGAGTACCGGATCACCCGGCAAACCCTCGAAGTGCTGCTGCGCTACCGGCATCCGGTGACCATCATTACCAAGGGCTCGCTGATCCTGCGTGATCTTGATCTGCTGACCGAGCTGGCGCGCCAGCGTCTGGTGGCCGTGATGATGAGCCTCACCAGCCTGGACGATGAGCTCAAGCGCATCCTGGAGCCCCGCGCGGCGGCGCCCAAGGCGCGGTTGCGGGCTATCCGGGTGATGCGCGAGGCGGGTATCCCGGTGGGTGTGCTGTGTTCGCCGATGATCCCGATGATCAACGACAGTGAGCTGGAGAGCCTGCTGACCGAAGCCCATGCCGCCGGCGCGCAAAGCGCGGCGTACATGATGCTGCGCCTGCCGCTGGAGGTGGCGCCGCTGTTTGAGGAGTGGCTGACGGCGCATTACCCGCAGCGGGCGGCCCATGTGATGAGCCTGGTACGCCAGGTGCGCGGTGGTGAGGTCTACGACAGCCGCTTCGGCGTGCGCATGCGTGGCGAAGGGCCGTTTGCCGATCTGCTGGCCCAGCGGTTCAGCAAGGCGATCAAGCGCCTGGGGCTGAACCGGCGGGAGGGTTTCAATCTCGATTGCACGGCGTTTTGCCCACCGGGCAGGCAGATGGCTTTGTTGTAGACTGAAGAGGCGAAACGCGAAGTCCTTGTAGGAATAGTCGCTTTTTGACATCACTGAAACCCGCGTTCTAGAGCGGTTCATTCAGTTTGAGTTAAGTTTCGGTGGTTACCTTGTTCAGCGAGTGACTGATGAGTCGGCGCCCCGGTTTTTGGCATTTACAACTATTGCACTGACCTGGCGTCGAATTGCCCTGAACACTCCCCCTGCATTAATCAAGAGGATGAATCATGAGTGACCAGGATAAACAGCCGTTGGCTGCGTCGGCTTCGACCCCTCAGGTGGCGGAAACCGCCGATGCAGCGCTTAAGCACATCGTTGACGGTTTTTTGCATTTCCATCATGACGTCTTCCCGCAGCAGGAAGAACTCTTCAAGAAACTCGCTACGGCCCAGAGCCCACGGGCGATGTTCATTACCTGTGCCGACTCGCGCATCGTGCCCGAGCTGATCACCCAAAGCTCCCCGGGCGACCTGTTCGTGACGCGTAACGTCGGTAACGTGGTACCGCCTTACGGCCAGATGAACGGTGGTGTTTCCACCGCCATCGAGTATGCGGTGCTCGCCTTGGGCGTACAGCACATCATTGTCTGCGGCCACTCCGATTGCGGCGCGATGCGCGCCGTACTCAACCCCGACAGCCTGGAGAAAATGCCGACGGTCAAGGCCTGGCTGCGGCATGCCGAGGTCGCCAAGACCATGGTGCACGACAACTGCGACTGCGCAAGCGAAGGCGAGAGCATGAAGGTGCTGACCGAAGAAAACGTCATCGCCCAGTTGCAACACTTGCGCACCCACCCTTCCGTGGCGTCACGCATGGCCAATGGTCAGTTGTTCATCCATGGCTGGATCTACAACATCGAGACCAGCGAAATCAGAGCCTTCGACGCGGACCAGTCGGCGTTCCGACCGCTGGGCGGCGACGGGCCGATCCCTTGCGCGACGCCTAAAGCGCGCTTCTAAAACACTTCCCTGCCGGGTAAAGCGGTGGCTGCCATGGACGCAGCCAGGCTTTACCGCGCCCGGCAAATGCCTCGGGAGAGCCATTATGCGTGCTGCTCAATTGAAAACTGTATTGCCACGGGAGCTGCTGGCCTCCGTGGTTGTTTTTCTGGTCGCCCTGCCCCTGTGCATGGGTATCGCGATCGCGTCCGGCATGCCCCCGGCCAAGGGGCTGATCACCGGCATCATCGGTGGCCTGGTGGTGGGTTGGCTGGCGGGTTCGCCGCTGCAGGTCAGCGGCCCGGCGGCGGGTCTGGCGGTGCTGGTGTTTGAGCTGGTGCGCCAGCACGGCATGCTGATGCTTGGGCCGATTCTGTTGCTGGCGGGTTTCCTGCAACTGGTTGCCGGGCGTTTGCGCCTGGGCTGCTGGTTCCGCGTCACGGCCCCGGCGGTGGTGTACGGCATGCTGGCAGGGATTGGCGTTTTGATTGTGCTGTCGCAGATCCACGTGATGCTCGACGGCGCGCCCAAGCCTTCCGGGCTGGATAACCTGGCAGGTTTCCCGGCGGCTTTGGCTGACGCGATTCCGGCCCTGGGCGGTGGCCTGGGCTGGCAGGCAGGACTGCTCGGTTTGTCGACGATGCTGGTGATGTACGTATGGGATAAATTTCGTCCGCAAGGTCTGCGCTTTGTACCGGGTGCCTTGTTGGGCGTGGGCCTGGCCACCGTGGCCAGCCTGGTGCTGGCGTTGCAGGTCAAGCGCGTGGAAGTCCCGGAAAACCTCGCCGATGCCATTGATTGGCTGCGTCCCAGCGACTTGCTCAACCTCGCTGATCCGCAACTGTTGATCGCCGCGTTCGCCGTGGCTTTTATCGCCAGTGCCGAGACTCTGCTGTCCGCCGCGGCGGTCGATCGCATGCACAGCGGTCAGCGTTCTGATTTCGACAAGGAATTATCCGCTCAAGGTGTAGGCAACATGCTTTGCGGGCTGGTTGGCGCGTTGCCGATGACGGGCGTGATCGTGCGCAGCTCGGCCAACGTGCAGGCCGGTGCCACCACGCGCTTGTCGGCAATGTTCCACGGGTTGTGGTTGCTGGCGTTCGTGCTGCTGCTGTCGAGTGTGCTGCAGAGCATTCCGGTGGCGAGCCTGGCGGGCGTGTTGGTGTACACCGGGATCAAGCTGGTGGACATCAAGGCGTTCAAGGCGCTGGGCCGCTATGGGCGGATGCCGATGTTTACCTACGCCGCCACGGCGCTGGCGATCATCTTCACCGACCTGCTGACCGGCGTGCTGGTGGGCTTCGGGTTGACGTTGGTCAAGTTGGCGTTCAAGGCGTCGAGGCTGAAAGTCAGCCTGATCGACCTGCCGCAGGAGGCAGAGATGGAGTTGCGCCTGACGGGGGCGGCTACCTTCCTGAAAGTGCCGGCGTTGACCCAGGTGTTGGCGACGGTGCCGGCAGGAACGACCTTGCACGTGCCGCTGAACAACCTGAGTTACATCGACCATTCTTGCCTGGAACTGCTGGAGGAATGGGGCCGGGCGAATGCTGCCAAGGGATCCAGGCTGGTCATCGAGGCGCGTGGGTTGAAGCGGCGATTGGAAGGGCGGATTCGCATGACGACGGGGATAGGTTCGGCAGCCTCGGCTGGCTGACGAAACCGGATCGAAATGTGGGAGCGGGCTTGCTCGCGAATACGGTGTGTCAGTCACAGATGTATCAACTGAACCGCCGCATTCGCGAGCAAGCCCGCTCCCACATTTGATCTCAATCGGTACGGAAAGTCAGGCAGGCTGATCCAACGCCAACTCAACCCCCAACTGCCGCGACAGGCACGGCCAGCGCTTCCAGGCGGCTTCCGTTTGCGGACTCTGGAGCTTTTCGCGATAGACCTCGACCGACTCCAGCGCAAAGCTCTCTTCGTTGAGCATTTCATCCACCGCGTGGTGCACCGCTTCATCCAGCTGGTTGGCGAAGTCTTCGCCGATCAGTTGATGGGCAATGACATTGGCCACCGTGGTGTCCGCCGGAATCAACGGCTGGCCGAAGTGCTTGATATACAGATCGTTGACCTCTTCCACCAAGCGGTGGGCCAGATAGGCCTCGTCCAGCAGGCCGTCGAGCCCTTCATGGCCGGCCAGAATGGCGGGCGGCTGCAGAAAGAAATGCTCGGCGATCTTCAGCACCGGCTTGATCTGGCTTTCGATACCGGCTTCGCGGGCCACGTCGTTGGCGGCGTCCAGCAAATCCGGGACGAGATCGATGTAGGCGGTAACAAAGCGGGTCATGACCATGTTGCGATCACCGTCAGCCAGGGAAATGGCCGAATGCAGGTGCGGCAATTGTTTTTCCAGTTGCTGGGCAAGCTGGCCCGTGCTGGTTTCGTGTTGATGGGCACGGGAAATCTGCTCGCGCAATGCGGCGGTGTTCATGAAGGCTCCAATGATTTGCAGGTGTAGGAAAAGGGAGAAGTTAAGGTAGCTCGTTTATACGAGGGCCTCAGACGCATTTGTCATAATTATTTCATGGTTATGCATCGCCGTTATATCGAATTGCCATCGTTTGCCGAATAAACGATTCCGCTCCCGGTTTTGTTGGCTCGGGCCGATCATTTTCGGTTCATTTGCCCCTACACATTGCGGGGTTGCAGAGCCTGTCTATACTCGGATTTGTAGGCGATTAGCTGATGACGCCAGACTGCATAAGCAGGCAAGGCTAAGCGGTTGTAAGCACTATGGAAGCCGCTCCCTTCGACGCAGGTGCAAACCGGCGGGATAACAAGAACGATAAGGGGAACCCGCAATGATGCGACATCCACACGTTTGGATGGGCCTCCTGTTGTCGTCGGTATTCGGCCAGGCACATGCCGCCTGGACAACGAATATGGCGCCAGGGGCGACCGAAGTCAGTCACGCAGTGTTCGACCTGCACATGACCATTTTCTGGATCTGTGTGGTGATCGGCGTCATCGTGTTTGGCGCGATGTTCTGGTCGATGATCCTTCACCGCCGCTCCACCGGCCAGGTCGCGGCCAAGTTCCACGAGAGCACCACCGTGGAAATCCTCTGGACCGTGGTGCCGTTGTTGATTCTGGTTGCGATGGCCATCCCCGCGACCAAGACCCTGATCAATATCTACGACAGCAGTGAATCGGATATCGATATCCAGGTCACCGGTTACCAGTGGAAATGGCATTACAAATACCTGGGCCAGGACGTGGAATTCTTCAGCAACCTGGCCACGCCCGCCGAACAGATTCGTAACCAGGCGACCAAGGGCGAACACTACCTGCTGGAAGTTGACCAGCCGTTGGTGCTGCCGGTGGGGGCCAAGGTGCGCTTTCTGGTGACGGCCGCCGACGTGATCCATTCGTGGTGGGTGCCGGCATTTGCGGTCAAGCGCGACGCCATTCCCGGCTTCGTCAACGAGGCCTGGACCCGTGTCGAGAAGCCCGGCATCTACCGCGGCCAGTGCGCCGAACTGTGCGGCAAAGACCACGGTTTCATGCCCATCGTGGTCGAGGTCAAGTCCAGGGCCGACTACGACACCTGGCTCGGCGAGCGCAAGCAAGAGGCCGCCAAGCTCAAGGAGCTGACCTCCAAGGAGTGGACGCTTGAAGAGCTGGTGGCGCGTGGCGACAAGGTCTACCACACCACCTGTGTGGCCTGTCACCAGGCCGAAGGCCAGGGCCTGCCGCCGATGTTCCCGGCGCTCAAGGGCTCGAAAATCGTCACCGGGCCCGCGGCCGATCACCTGAACATCGTCTACAACGGCAAGCCTGGCACCGCGATGGCGGCCTTCGGCAAGCAGCTCTCTGAAGTGGATATTGCCGCCGTGGTGACCTACGAGCGCAACGCCTGGGGCAATAACAAAGGC
This sequence comes from Pseudomonas sp. SWRI18, assembly GCF_014268345.1. Lineage (NCBI taxonomy): Bacteria > Pseudomonadati > Pseudomonadota > Gammaproteobacteria > Pseudomonadales > Pseudomonadaceae > Pseudomonas > Pseudomonas sp. SWRI18. The sequence continues at coordinate 45,718 of NZ_JACCQQ010000001.1, read as the reverse complement.
GACATGGTCACGCCTAAAGACGTGCTGGCCATCAAGCAGGCGCAAAGCCAATGAACGACTTCATGGCATTTACCTCTACCCGCCCCGCCCACTCGCTTGCAGGAGAACGGCCATGAGCGCTGTGATCGATGACCATGGTCATGCCGACCATGCCCATGGCCCCGCCAAGGGGTTGATGCGCTGGGTGCTGACCACCAACCACAAAGACATCGGCACGATGTACTTGTGGTTCGCCTTCGCCATGTTCCTGCTCGGCGGTTCGTTTGCCATGGTGATCCGTGCCGAACTGTTCCAGCCAGGCCTGCAGATCGTGGAGCCGGCGTTCTTCAACCAGATGACCACCATGCACGGCCTGATCATGGTGTTCGGCGCGGTGATGCCGGCGTTTGTCGGCCTGGCCAACTGGATGATCCCGCTGATGATCGGCGCGCCGGACATGGCCCTGCCACGCATGAACAACTTCAGCTTCTGGCTGTTGCCGGCGGCCTTCCTGCTGCTGGTCTCGACGCTGTTCAGCCCAGGTGGCGGGCCGAATTTCGGCTGGACGTTCTACGCACCGCTGTCCACCACCTACGCGCCGGAAAGCGTGACGTTCTTTATCTTTGCCATTCACCTGATGGGCATCAGTTCGATCATGGGCGCGATCAACGTGGTCGCCACCATCCTCAACCTGCGCGCGCCGGGCATGACGTTGATGAAAATGCCGCTGTTCGTCTGGACCTGGCTGATCACCGCGTTCCTGCTGATCGCGGTGATGCCGGTACTGGCCGGTTGCGTGACCATGATGCTGATGGATATCCACTTCGGCACCAGCTTTTTCAGTGCGTCCGGCGGCGGTGACCCGGTGCTGTTCCAGCATGTGTTCTGGTTCTTCGGCCACCCCGAGGTGTACATCATGATCCTGCCGGCCTTTGGCGCCGTCAGTTCGATCATTCCGACTTTTTCGCGCAAGCCGCTGTTTGGCTACACCTCGATGGTCTACGCCACGGCGAGCATCGCGTTCCTGTCGTTCATCGTGTGGGCGCACCACATGTTCGTGGTGGGTATTCCATTGGTGGGCGAGCTGTTCTTCATGTACGCCACGCTGCTGATCGCCGTACCGACCGGGGTGAAGGTGTTCAACTGGGTCAGCACCATGTGGCAAGGCTCGCTGACGTTCGAAACGCCGATGCTGTTTGCCGTGGCCTTCGTGATCCTGTTCACCATCGGCGGCTTCTCCGGGCTGATGCTGGCGATTGCCCCGGCGGACTTCCAGTACCACGACACCTACTTTGTGGTGGCGCACTTCCATTACGTATTGGTGCCCGGCGCGATCTTCGGCATCTTCGCCTCGGCCTACTACTGGTTGCCGAAGTGGACCGGGCACATGTACGACGAAACCCTGGGCAAGCTGCACTTCTGGCTGTCTTTCGTGGGCATGAACATGGCGTTTTTCCCGATGCACTTCGTCGGGCTGGCGGGCATGCCGCGCCGGGTGCCGGACTACAACCTGCAGTTCGCCGACTTCAACATGGTGTCCTCGATTGGTGCCTTCATGTTTGGGGCTACGCAGATATTCTTCCTGTTTATCGTGATCAAGTGCATCCGCGGCGGTACGCCGGCACCGGCCAAACCCTGGGATGGCGCCGAAGGCCTGGAGTGGAGCGTGCCCTCGCCGGCGCCGTACCACACCTTCACTACGCCGCCGGAGGTTAAATGAACCTGACGCCGCAAGTCCCCTGTGGGAGCTGGCTTGCCTGCGATAGCGGTGTATCGGGCGCCAACTCTATCGCCTGCCAGGGCCTCATCGCAGGCAAGCCAGCTCCCACAGAAAAGCGAGCGCTGCGCCATGGCTGACTCCGTGCCCCTCAAGCGCTTGGTCACTCGCCTGCTGATTCTGGTGCTGGCGATGTTCGCCTTTGGCTTTGCCCTGGTGCCGATCTACGACGTGATGTGCAAAGCGTTCGGCATCAACGGCAAGACGGCCGGGCAGTACGAGGGCTCCCAGGTGGTAGACCCGTCTCGCCAGGTGCGCGTGCAGTTCCTGTCCACCAACGCCATCGACATGGTCTGGGAATTTCATGCCAAGGCCGATGAAGTGGTGGTCAATCCCGGCGCAGTCACCGAGATGCTGTTCGTGGCGTTCAACCCCACCGACAAGGTGATGACCGCCCAGGCGGTACCGAGCATTTCCCCGGCCGAAGCGGCGATGTATTTCCACAAGACCGAGTGCTTTTGCTTTACCCAGCAAGTGCTGCAGCCAGGCGAGCGCATCGAAATGCCGGTGCGCTTCATCGTCGACCGCGACGTGCCCAAGGATGTGAAGCATCTGACCCTGGCGTACACGCTGTTTGACATCACTGCGCGCCAACCGCCCGCGGCGGTCCGCACCGGGGGCTAGCTACTGTTTGGCCGCTCAATCAGGAGAGCGAATACATGTCGACTCATGATACGTACTACGTACCGGCGCAAAGCAAATGGCCGATAATTGCCACGTTTGGCCTGTTGATCACCGTTTACGGCCTGGGTCTGTGGTTCAACGATTTAAAGGCGTTGCGCCCGGAATCCCACGGCCCCTGGATCTTTTTCGTCGGTGGCTTGCTGCTGGCGTACATGATGTTTGGCTGGTTTGGTGCGGTGATCAAGGAAAGTCGCGCCGGTTTGTACAGTTCGCAGATGGACCGCTCGTTCCGCTGGGGCATGAGCTGGTTCATCTTTTCCGAAGTGATGTTCTTTATTGCGTTCTTTGGTGCGCTGTTCTACGTACGCCACCTGTCCGCGCCAGCGTTGGCCGGTGAAGGACCCAAGGGCATCGCGCACATGCTGTGGCCGAACTTCGAGTTTGCCTGGCCGTTGTTGAATAACCCTGATCCCAAACTGTATCCGGCACCCAAGGGCACCATCAGCCCGTGGGGCCTGCCGCTGGTGAACACCATTTTGCTGGTGAGCTCCAGTGTAACCATCACCATTGCCCACCATGCCTTGCGCAAAGGCCATCGCGGTGCGCTGAAACTCTGGCTGGCAATCACTGTGCTGCTGGGCGTGGCGTTCCTTGGGTTCCAGGCCGAGGAATATATCCATGCCTACAAGGAGCTCGGGCTCACCCTCGGCTCGGGTGTCTACGGCGCCACCTTCTTCATGCTCACTGGTTTTCACGGCGCCCACGTCACCATCGGCACCATCATTCTGTTCGTGATGCTGATGCGCATCCTCAAGGGTCACTTCGATGCCGAGCATCAGTTCGGTTTCGAGGCGGCCAGTTGGTATTGGCACTTTGTGGATGTGGTGTGGATCGGGCTGTTTTTCTTCGTCTATGTGCTGTGAGGTGCCTCACCACGGCGCATGAGAAACCAGTTGGCCGCTGAAAAACCCCCAGGTGATCAACGCCAGGGTCATCACGGCCAGCGCGACACGCACGGTCAAGGCCGTGACGAGGCGGTTGGAGTGGCCCTCGTCCTTGACCAGGAAAAACAAGCCACTGAACAGGCTCACGACAGTCGCGATCAGCATCAGGGCAATGGCTGCTTTGAGCATGGTCAGGCTCCCGGCTTTGATGGGCACTTAGGGGAAATGGGCGGGCAATGAAAACAAGTATAGCCAGCGCCATGAAATACTTTCGTCCCGGGGTCGCACCTACGCTGGTCGTGCTGGTGTTGCTGCCGCTGATGGTCGGCCTGGGGTTCTGGCAACTGTCCCGTGGTCATGAAAAACAGCGGCTGGTGGACAGTTATACCGAGCGGCGCGCGGCTGATCCTGTCAACAGTGCGCAACTCAATGACATCACTGACCCGGCCTTTCGCCGCGTGCAGTTGCGCGGGCAATTCGACGCCGAGCACAGCGTGCTGCTCGATAACCGGATGCGCGACGGCAAGGCCGGCGTTGAACTGCTGCAACCCTTTCACGACCAGGCCAGCGGCCTGTGGCTGTTGCTCAATCGCGGCTGGCTGCCCTGGCCGGATCGACGCACGCCGCCGGTCTTCAGCACCCCTGAACAGCCGTTGAATCTGCAGGCCTGGGTGTACGTCGCCCCCGGCGAAACCTTTCAGTTGCATGCCGACCCGGCGGGTGGGCAATGGCCGCGATTGCTGACCGCACTGCACCCCGCCGCGTTGTGGGCTGAGCTGGGCCGCAACGGTTTCGCCTATGAACTGCGGGCCGAAGCCGGCCCCGGCACCTACGAAACCACTTGGCCCATCGTGGCCATGGGGCCGGAAAAACACTTGGCGTATGCCGTGCAGTGGTTCGCCATGTCGCTGGCCCTGCTGGCGCTTTATCTCTATCTCGGATGGCACAACAACAAAAAGGAGAAGCCCCATGGGAGCGGCCATGAGTCCACCCAACACATCTGAACTGCCTGACCGGCGCAAAGGCCGTTGGCAGTTGATCCTGATCCTGCTGATGGTGATCGGCCCTATGGCGCTGGCGACCTTCATGTACAAGCTGCAGTTCTGGGTCCCGGACGGCCGCAGCTACCATGGCGAACTGATCGGCAATGGCCAGACGCGCGGCGACATTGGTGTGCAGGCCGATGAGCAGCGTTGGCAGTTGCTGGTGACCGCACCCGCTGCCTGCGCCGCCGATTGCAAGCAACTGGTGTATCTCGCGCGCCAGTTGCAGATCGGCCTGGGCCGCGATGCTTCCCGCGCCAGCCATGCCTTGGCCAGCGCGCAGCCCGTCAGCAGCGATTACGACGCCAAGCTCAAGGCCGAGTACCCACAACTGCAGCGCTATCCGCTGGACCTGTCGACGTTCACTAAAAATGCCGGTGCGCCGGGTGATGCGCAGCTGTGGATCGTCGATCCCCACGGCAATCTGGTGTTGCGCTACGACGCCACGGTCAAGGGCAAGGACTTGCTCAACGACCTGCGCCATTTGCTGAAACTGTCGAACATCGGATAGGGGCATCGTCATGGCCAAACCCGGATTTCGCCTCGCGTTGTTTGCCACCTTGCTGGCGCTGGTCGTCGTGCTGCTAGGCGCCTACACCCGCTTGACCCACGCCGGCCTGGGTTGCCCGGATTGGCCCGGCTGCTACGGTTTTATCAGCGTGCCGCAAAGTGAAGCCCAACTGGCCCATGCCGAGTTGCATTTTCCTGATACACCGGTGGAAGCGGCCAAGGGCTGGAGCGAGATGATTCATCGCTACTTTGCCGGCACGCTGGGTGTACTGATCGCGCTGCTGGCGGCGCGTTCCTGGAGCCATCGGCGTGATTCGGGCCAGCCGGTGAAACTGCCGTTGTTCGTGCTGGCGGTGGTGGTTGCCCAGGCGGCGTTTGGCATGTGGACGGTGACGTTGAAGCTGTGGCCGCAGGTGGTGACAGGTCATCTTTTGGGCGGCTTTGCCACCTTGAGCCTGCTGTTTTTGCTGACGTTGCGCCTGTCCGGGGTGTTGCCCGCATTGATCGTGCCCAAGCGTCTGCAATATTGGGCCACCGCCGGGCTGGTGCTGGTGATCGCGCAGATTGCGCTCGGCGGTTGGGTCAGCTCCAACTATGCGGCGGTGGCCTGTGTTGATTTGCCGACGTGTCATGGTGATTGGTGGCCGGCTGCGGATTTCGCCAATGGCTTTCACCTCACCCAGCACATCGGCCCTAACTACCTTGGCGGGCAATTGGACAGCGAAGCGCGCACCGCCATCCACCTGACCCACCGCGCTGGCGCCGTGATCGTCAGCCTGGTGCTGCTCGGCCTGGCCTGGCAACTGCGTGCGGTCGGCATGACGCGGTTGGCGGGTTTGCTGCTGATCGCCCTGGCCGCGCAAGTCTGCCTGGGTGTGAGCAATGTGTATTTCGGCCTGCCGCTGCCGGTGGCGGTCGGGCATAACGCCGGGGGCGCGGCGCTGTTGCTGAGCCTGGTGCTGGTCAATTATCACGCGCGTACCAGCCTGGTCCGGGTGCGCAAGCCGCTGCCATTCGCTTGGCGATTTATCCCGCGCAAACCGGTGTCGGGCCTGATGACCCTTAAAGGAGAGATGCCATGGCGACCCTGATCGGCGCGCGTCACGGCCAGGCGGTCTGGCGTGACTACCTGGAGCTGACCAAGCCGAAGGTGGTGGTGCTGATGCTCATCACTTCCTTGGTGGGGATGTTCCTGGCGACCCGTGCCGGCGTGCCGTGGACGGTGCTGGTGTTCGGCAACCTGGGGATTGCCCTGTGTGCGGGCGGCGCGGCGGCGGTCAACCACGTGGTGGACCGACGGATTGACGCGGTGATGGCGCGCACCCACAAGCGGCCATTGGCAGAAGGGCGTGTGTCACCACCGGCGGCGTTGGCGTTTGCATTGTTTCTGGCTGTTGCAGGGTTGGCGCTGTTGCTGGCGTTCACCAATGCGCTGGCGGCATGGCTGACCCTGGCGTCGTTGCTGGGCTACGCGGTGATCTACACCGGGTTTCTAAAGCGCGCGACGCCGCAGAATATTGTCATCGGCGGGCTGGCCGGCGCGGCGCCGCCGTTGTTGGGGTGGGTTGCCGTCACCGGCCACGTCAGCGCCGAACCCTTGCTGCTGGTGCTTATCATCTTTGCCTGGACCCCGCCGCACTTCTGGGCGCTGGCCATTCATCGCAAGGAGGAATACGCCAAGGCCGACATCCCGATGCTGCCGGTCACCCATGGCGAGCACTACACCAAGGTGCACATTCTGCTTTACACCTTTGTTCTATTGGCAGTGAGTCTTATGCCTTATGTGATCCATATGAGCGGCTCGCTCTACCTTGCATGCGCGCTGGTATTGGGCGGACGCTTTCTGCAATGGGCCTGGGTGTTGTACCGTGGCGCTCGGCCGCACGCGGCGATCAACACCTTCAAGTACTCTATTTGGTACCTGTTCCTGCTGTTTATCGCCCTGCTCGTAGACCACTACCTACTGTTGAACCTATGACTCGAACTCAAAAGACTGTCTTCATCCTGGTAGCCCTGGTGGCATTGATCATGGGCCTGACCGTTAACAAAGTGCTCTCGGGCAAGGGCCAGGGCGACCCCACCGCGCTGATCGACGCCGGCATCATCCTGCTGCCGCAAAGCCGCCAATTGCCGCCGGTGACCATGACAGACCAGAACGGCCAGCCGGTGCTCGTCAACGAATTGAAAGGCAAGTGGAGCCTGCTGTTCTTCGGCTACACCTTCTGCCCGGACATCTGCCCCACCACCCTCGCTCAACTGCGCCAGATCAAGAGCGAGCTGCCCAAGGACGTTGTGGATAAGTTGCAGGTGGTCCTGGTGAGCGTCGACCCGAACCGCGATACGCCGACCCAGCTCAAGCAGTACCTGGGCTACTTCGACCCGCAGTTCCAGGGCTTCACAGGCGCGAATGTGGAGGATGTACAGAAAGTCTCGAATGCCGTAAGCATTCCGTTCATTCCCGCCGATACCAGCAAGCCGAACTACACCGTCGACCACAGCGGCAACCTCGCGCTGATCGGACCGGACGGGACACAGCGCGGGTTTATTCGTGCGCCGCTGAACAGCCAGAAGCTGGTGGCGCAATTGCCAGGGTTGGTAAAGCGTCAGTAACAGGCAACACAAAGCAAATGTGAGAGCGGGCATGCTCGCGAAAGCGGAGTGTCAGTCGCCAAACATATTGACTGATCCACCGCATTCGCGAGCATGCCCGCTCCCACATTTTGATCTTCAGTGTTTGATCGTTCCCACGCTCCGCGTGGGAATACCGCCCTGGACGCTCTGCGTCCGCTTCGATCAGAACGCCGGCAGGATTGCGCCTTTGTACTTCTCGAGGATGAACGCTTTCACTTCAGGCGTGTGCAGCGCTGCAACCAGCTTCTTCACCGCATCCGAATCCTTGTTGTCTTCGCGGGTGACCAGGATGTTGACGTAAGGCGAGTCGTTGCCTTCGATGACCAATGCATCCTTGGACGGGTCCAGCTTGGCTTCCAGCGCGTAGTTGGTGTTGATCAGCGCCAGGTCGACCTGGGTCAGCACGCGCGGCAGGGTGGCGGCTTCCAGTTCACGGAATTTCAGGTTTTTGCTGTTGCCGGTGATGTCCTTGATGGTCGACAGGATGTCAGTCGGGTCCTTCAGGGTGATCAGGCCGTTCTTGGCCAGCAGCAACAGCGCGCGGCCGCCATTGGTGGCGTCGTTCGGGATTACCACGTTGGCGCCGCTCGGCAGCTCGTCCAGCTTCTTGTACTTGCTGGAGTAAGCGCCCAGGGGCTCCAGGTGCACGGCGCCGACGCTCACCAGATGAGTGCCCTTAGCCTTGTTGAATTCATCCAGGTACGGCTGGTGCTGGAAGAAGTTGGCGTCCAGGCGTTTTTCCGCCACTTGCACGTTTGGCTGCACGTAGTCGGTGAAGACTTTGACTTGCAGGTCCACGCCCTCTTTGGCCAGCGCAGGTTTCACGAATTCGAGGATTTCCGCGTGCGGCACCGGCGAGGCGGCGACCGTGATGGTCTCGGCGTGGGCGGAGAACGCGGCAACGGCGGCGAAAGCAACCAGTAGTTTTTTCATCCAACAAGCTCCTTGTTCGGGCATGTGCCGGCGCCTGGCCGGCCATGGCCGTTATTTTCGAGAAAAGTGCACCACCAGCTTGTCGCCGACGGTTTGCAGAATTTGCACCAGAATCAGCAGCATCACCACGGTGACCACCATCACATCGGTCTGGAAGCGCTGGTAACCGAAACGGATCGCCAGGTCACCCAGGCCGCCAGCGCCGACCACACCGGCCATCGCCGTGTAGGACACCAGTGTAATCGCCGTCACCGTAATCGCCGCGAAAATGCCGGGACGGGCTTCGGGCAACAAGGCGTTGGTGATGATCTGGCGGGTGGTGGCGCCCATGGATTGGGTCGCCTCGATGATGCCGCGGTCCACTTCACGCAGGGCGGTTTCCACCAGGCGTGCGAAGAACGGCGTGGCACCGACGACCAGCGGTGGAATCGCACCCGCCACACCCAGCGATGTGCCAGTGATCAGGACGGTGAACGGGATCATCACGATCAACAGGATGATGAACGGCAGCGAGCGCAGGATATTCACAATCAGCGACAGCAGTGCGTACAGGCCCTTCTGTTCGAACAACTGGCGCGGGCTGGTCAGGAACAGCAGCACGCCCAGCGGCAGGCCCAGCATCACGGTGAAGAACAGCGAGCCGAACAGCATCGTCATGGTGTCGCCAGTGGCGAGCCAGATTTCGGACCAGTCGATATTGGCGAAGAAACTCAACAGGACTTCCATTAGCGCAGCACCTCCATATGAACGTCGGCGGCGGTGAAGCGCGCAAACGCGGCGTCCATGTCACCGCCCGTAACGGCGAGGGTCAATTGCCCGTAGGGAATGTCTTTGATGCGATCGATACGACCGGCCAGGATGCTGTAGTCCACCCCCGTTTCGCGGGCGACTGTACCCAGCAACGGCGCGTAGGTCGCTTCGCCCTGAAACGTCAGGCGCACGATACGGCCCGGGACGTGGGCGAAGTCATCGCGTTGCTCGCCTTCATCGACCTGCTCGGCTTCTTGCACGAAGCGTTTGGTGGTCGGGTGTTTGGGATGCAGGAACACATCGGCCACCGAGCCTTGCTCGACGATCACGCCGGCGTCCATCACCGCCACCTGGTCGCAGACGCGGCGGATCACGTCCATTTCATGGGTGATCAGCACGATGGTCAGCTTGAGTTCGCGGTTGATCTCGGCCAGCAGTTGCAGCACCGAGGCGGTGGTCTGCGGGTCGAGCGCGCTGGTGGCTTCGTCGCACAGCAAGATCTTGGGCTTGGTCGCCAGGGCGCGGGCGATGCCGACGCGCTGCTTCTGGCCGCCGGACAACTGCGCCGGGTACTTCCTGGCGTGGTCCGACAGGCCGACGCGGGCGAGCAACTCGGCGACGCGCAGGTCGATGTCCTTGCGCGACAATTCGCCGGCCAGGGTCAGGGGCAGCGCGACGTTGTCGGCGACGGTCTTGGAGGCCAGCAAGTTGAAGTGCTGGAAGATCATCCCGACCTGCTGGCGAAAACGGCGCAGGCCGTTGGCGTCCAGGGCGGTGACTTCTTCGCCATCCACCGTGATCTGGCCACCGCTCGGTTCTTCGAGGCGGTTGATCAGGCGCAGCAGGGTGCTTTTACCCGCACCCGAGTGGCCAATCAGGCCAAATACCTGGCCGTTCTCGACGCGCAGGCTGGTGGAATGCAGGGCGGGGATATCCTTACCGGCGACGCGGTAGGTTTTATGGACGTTTTGAAACTCGATCACGTAGCGAACCTTGTGGGGCGCATTGAAAAGGGATCAGCGGTTAGCCGGGCGCGCATTTTAGCCTGTCCGACTAGCGTTTCTTAGCATTTATTTCGCATTCACCCAGCGATTTGGCAATAACGCGATCAAAGGTCATAAAAAAGGAACGGCCCAAAACCTCATCAGTCACTACTTAAGCAACTCGTTTTCCAGGTGCCGTGCCTGGGAGTTTGCTCAAACGAGCCGGGGACCGCTCTGGCCATTTAAAACCAAGGAGTTTTACCTGATGAGTACCGAGAAGCCAGGAACCCCGCCGAAGAGTGAACTCGCGGGCACCGAAACCCTGGACCGTGGCAACACCAACGCCAAGCTGCAGGCCCTGGATGAATTGCGCTCCGACGCGACCGGACAGGCCCTGCGCACCAACCAGGGCGTCAAGATTTCCGATAACCAGAACACCCTGAAAGTCGGCTCCCGCGGCCCGTCGCTGCTGGAAGACTTCATCATGCGGGAAAAGATCACGCATTTTGACCATGAACGCATCCCGGAGCGCATCGTGCATGCGCGCGGTACTGGCGCCCATGGTTACTTCCAGACTTATGAAGACCATTCGGCGCTCTCCAAGGCTGCCTTCCTACGCATCCCTGAGCATAAAACCCCGGTGTTTGCGCGTTTTTCCACCGTGCAAGGCCCGCGTGGCTCGGGCGATACGGTGCGTGACGTGCGTGGCTTTGCCGTGAAGTTCTTCACCGAAGAAGGCAACTTCGACCTGGTGGGCAACAACATGCCGGTGTTCTTCATTCAGGACGCGATCAAATTTCCTGACTTCGTGCACGCCGTCAAGCCTGAACCGCACAACGAGATTCCAACCGGCGGATCGGCGCACGATACGTTCTGGGACTTTGTCTCGCTGGTGCCGGAGTCGGCGCACATGGTGGTCTGGGCGATGTCCGACCGTGCCATTCCGAAAAGCCTGCGTGCCATGCAGGGCTTTGGCGTGCACACCTTCCGTCTGATCAACACCGAAGGCAAATCGAGCTTTGTGAAGTTTCACTGGCGGCCAAAAGTCGGCACCTGCTCGCTGGTGTGGGACGAAGCGCAGAAGCTGGCCGGTAAAGACACCGACTACCACCGTCGCGACCTGTGGGAAGCGATTGAAAGTGGCGATTACCCTGAGTGGGAACTGGGCGTGCAAATTGTTGCGGAAGAAGACGAACACACGTTCGATTTCGACCTGCTCGACCCGACCAAGATCATCCCCGAAGAGTTGGTGCCAATCACTCCGCTGGGCAAGATGGTGCTGAACCGCAACCCGGACAACTTCTTTGCCGAAGTCGAGCAGGTTGCGTTCTGCCCAGGCCATATCGTGCCGGGTATCGACTTCACCAATGATCCGCTGCTGCAAGGTCGTCTGTTTTCTTACACCGACACGCAGATCAGCCGTCTCGGTGGTCCGAACTTCCATGAGATCCCGATCAATCGTCCGGTCGCGCCGAACCACAACAATCAGCGCGATGCCCAGCATCGGACCGTGATCGACAAGGGTCGCGCCGCTTACGAGCCGAACTCCATTGACGGCGGCTGGCCGAAGGAAACGCCTGCGGGCCCGACTGACGGTGGTTTTGAGACCTACTACGAGCGTATCGATGCGAATAAGGTGCGCGAGCGTAGTGAATCGTTCGGTGACCATTTTTCCCAGGCCACGCTGTTTTTCAACAGCATGAGCCATCATGAGAAAGAGCACATCATCGCCGCCTACAGCTTTGAGTTGGGCAAGGTCGAGCGCGAGCATATTCGTGCGCGCCAGGTGAATGAGATCCTGGCCAATATCGACTTGGAACTGGCCAAGCGCGTTGCGCAGAACCTGGGCTTGCCCGCGCCGACCAAAGGCACGGTGCCTGTGCGTGAAACCTCGGTGAAAAAATCGCCGGCCTTGAGCCAGGTGAATTTGCTCTCGGGCGACATCAAAACCCGCAAAGTGGCGATTCTGGCCGCCAATGGTGTGGATGGCGCGGCGATCGATGCGTTGAAAAAAGCCCTGGAGGCAGAAGGTGCGCACGCCAAGTTGCTCGGGCCGACCTCGGCACCGGTGACCACGGCGGATGGCAAGACGCTGCCGGTGGATGCGTCGATGGAGGGCATGCCGTCCATTGCCTTTGACGCGGTGTTTATCCCAGGCGGCAAAGCCTCGGTGGAAGCGCTGAGCGGTGACGGTGTGGCGTTGCATTACGTGCTGGAGGCGTACAAGCACCTGAAGGCGATTGCGGTGGCCAGTGACGTGAAGCCATTGCTGGATCTGCTGAAGCTGGAGGCGGATGCGGGGTTGATCGTGGGGGCCGATGCCAAGGCGTTCAAGGCGTTCTTCGCGGCGATTGCCCAGCATCGGGTCTGGGAGCGTGAGCCGAAGGCCAAGGCGATTCCGGCTTAAGTCTTCCGCTGTGGCTTAAACCGCCTTCGCGAGCAAGCCCGCTCCCACATTTTGACCGCATTCTCATGTTGGAAATCGGTCAAGTGTGGGAGCGGGCTTGCTCGCGAATGGCGTCAGTCCGCCTTACGCGGAATCAGCACAACCTGCGCCGGAATATGTTTCAGGATCTGCCGGTGGATCTTCAGCTCATACCCTGAATCAATCTTCTTCACCCGTTTGGTCAGCAACGTGGCCAACCACGGGTAATCCTCGGTGCGCGGCGCCTGGATGCTCACGTCGCACTGGTAATTCACCACATCGGTGGCGATTGCATCCAGTTGGTGGCGCAACGCCTGGATATCGGTGAGGTTCAACGCCACGGTGGTGCTGGGCGCTGCCGGGTCGATGACCTTGGCGGCGGGCTTGGCTTCGGCGGCCTTCAAGGCTTGCTCGGCATTATCCAGCTCGACTTTGCGGGCATGGGTAATGGCGCTGTTGACGCCGCCGGTCAGCGCCGGCGCCTTGGGCATCAAGGCGCGGGCGCGGCTCAGGGCCGTGGCGGCGGCGTTGACATCCCCTTTTTGCAGCACGATCTGGCTGCGCTGCAGATAGGCTTCCGCCAACTGGCGCTGGTAGTTTTCCAGCGTCGGGTCGTTGGGCGACTGGGCCTGCAACGCGGCAAGCTGGTCTTCGGCGGTGGCCAGTTCACTGCTGGCCAGGTTTTGCTCCAGCTGCGCGATGGCCGCAGCACGCGGGTCCGCAGCCTCGGGCGCGGCGGGCGGTGTGCTTTGACAGGCGCCCAGCAGCAGGGAAAATGCGGCAAGGAGCAGATAACGGGAGGTGAACAGCTTCATTCCTGCGACTCTCTATTTGCGCAAAAAGCGAGCAAGTCTACACCCCTCGGCGGGGCAGGACAAAACTCAGCAGAAACAGGGCGCTGGCCGTGACCACGATCGATGGGCCGGCCGGCGTGTCTTTGAACCAGGACAGCGCCAGGCCCCCGCACACTGCAAGCATCCCCAGCAGGCTGGCGCCGACCGCCATTTGCTCCGGCGAACGGGCGTGGCGTTGGGCGGCGGCGGCCGGGATGATCAACAGCGACGTGATCAACAATACGCCGACAATCTTCATCGCGACAGCAATCACCACGGCGATCAGCAACATCAGGGCCATGCGCAGGCCTGGTACGGGCAAGCCTTCCACTCTTGCCAGTTCTTCATGCACGGTGATTGCCAGCAGCGGACGCCAGAGGGCGACCAGCAACACCAGCACGATCGCAGCGCCGCCGAGGATCCAGGCCAGATCGGTCGGGCTGATCGCCAGCAGATCACCGAACAGATAGGCCATCAGGTCGATGCGCACTTCGTGCATGAAGCTCAGCACCACCAGGCCCAGGGACAGGGTGCTCGGCGCCAGGATGCCCAGCAAGGTGTCTGAGGCCAAGGGCTGGCGTTGTTGCAGGGTCACCAGCAATACCGCCAGGAGCAGGCAGCCCACGGTCACGGCGATGGTCGGGCTCACGTCCAGCAGGAAGCCCATGGCCACGCCCAGCAGCGCGGCGTGGGACAAGGTGTCGCCAAAATAGGCCATGCGCCGCCAGACCACGAACGAGCCCAGCGGGCCCGCCACCAGCGCCAAAGCCAAGCCTGCCAGCAGGGCGTAGAGCAGAAAATCAGCCATGCTTGCAGCTATCTCCATGAACGTGTGGGGTAGACGCGTCATCCACGACGGCGCCATGCAGATCGTGGGCGTGGTCGTGATGGTGGTGATAAATCGCCAGGCTTTGTGCGTTCTTGCCGAACAGCTCGACGAACGCCGGGTCGCTGCTGACTTGTTCCGGATGGCCCGAACAGCAGACGTGACGATTGAGGCACACCACCTGGTCGGTGGTGCTCATTACCAGGTGCAGGTCGTGGGACACCATCAGCACGCCGCAGCCATGGCGGTCGCGCAGACGGGTGATCAGGCTGTACAACTCGGCCTGGCCGGCCACGTCGACGCCTTGTACGGGTTCATCAAGCACCAGCAACTCCGGCTCGCGCAGCAGGGCGCGGGCCAGCAGCACGCGCTGCATCTCGCCGCCGGAGATGCTTTGTACCGGGCTGTCGATCACCTGTTCGGCGCCGACTTCCTTGAGCGCGGCCTGGGCGCGGGCGCGGTCGACACCCGGCACCAGGCGCAGGAAGCGCAATACGGACAGGGGCAGCGTCGGGTCGACATGCAGCTTCTGCGGCATATACCCCACGCGCAGCTTGGGTTTGCGCCACACACTGCCGGTGTCTGGCTTGAGCAACCCGAGCACGGCGCGCACCAGGGTGGTCTTGCCGGCGCCATTGGGGCCGATCAGGGTGACGATCTGCCCAGGCTCCACGCTCAGCGCGATGTTATCCAGCACGTTTTGTCCGGCAAACGTGACCCCGACCTGTTCCAGGCGGATTAAAGCGTTGCTCATCAAGCCCCCTGGCAGCCCGAGCACAGGCCGACCACTTCGACCGTTTGCCCTTCGACCGTGAAGCCGACATCGGCAGCGCTCTGAATGATGGCGTCGCTGATGATTTTCTGTTCAAGCTCGATGGCGGCGTGGCACGCGCGGCAGATCAGGAACTGGCCCTGGTGCGCGTGTTCCGGGTGGTTGCAGCCAACGAAGGCATTGAGCGAGGCGATGCGGTGCACCAGGCCGTTTTCCAGCAGGAAGTCCAGCGCGCGGTACACGGTCGGCGGTGCGGCGCGACGGCCGTCCTGTTCGCTGAGCACGCCCAGAATGTCGTAGGCACCCAGCGGCTTGTGGCTTTGCCACACCAGTTCCAGCACACGGCGACGCAAGGCGGTCAGGCGCAAGCCCTTCTGCGCGCAGAGGGTGTCGGCTTCCGACAGCGCGGTATGCACGCAGTGAGAATGGTCATGGGGACGGCTGGCAAGCGGTGTTTTAGGCATGAGCGGCGACAGATATTTGATAGAGACGTTATTATGTTACCCGTTCCTACGCCATTGAGTGGTCATCGTGTCCCGACTTTTTCCCGTTTTTGTCGTATTTGTCGCCAGTTTGTTCGTAACTGGCGTTGCTCAGGCTGAGGTCAAGGTGCTGACCAGCATCAAGCCCTTACAGCTGATTGCCGCTGCTGTGCAGGACGGTGTAGCGGTGCCTGAGGTGCTGCTGCCACCGGGCGCATCGCCGCATAACTACGCGTTGCGTCCATCCGACGTACGGCGCGTGCAGTCGGTGGACCTGCTGTATTGGATCGGGCCGGATATGGAAACCTTCCTGCCGCGCGTGCTCAAAGGTCGTACGGCGGCGACAATAGCGGTGCAAGACCTGCCGGGCATGAAGTTGCGGCGTTTCGCTGAAGATAACCACTCCCACGCCGATGATGCGGACGAACATGACCACGATCATCGTCCTGGCAGCGTCGACGCTCACTTGTGGCTGTCGACAGTGAACGCCCGCGTGATTGCCGCGCGGATGGCTTCTGATCTGGCGGCTGCCGATCCGTCGAATGCTGCGCGCTACCAAAGCAATGCCAAGGCCTTCGAAGAACGCCTGGATGCCCTGGACGCTCGCCTGAAGAAGCGCCTGGCGGTGGTCGAGGGCAAACCTTACTTCGTGTTTCACGAAGCCTTCGATTACTTCGAAGACGCTTACGGTTTGAAGCATGCCGGCGTGTTCAGCGTTGCCGCTGAAGTACAGCCCGGCGCCCAGCACGTGGCGGCGATGCGCACGCGATTGCAGGAAGTGGGCAAGACCTGCGTGTTCAGTGAGCCACCGCTGCGGCCGCGTTTGGCTGAAACGCTGGTGGCTGGCCTGCCGGTGAAGCTGGCGGAGCTGGATGCGTTGGGCGGGTATACGCCGGCTACGCCTCAGGGTTACGAGCAACTGCTGGAGAAGTTGGGTAACGACTTGGCCGGATGCCTGGAGTCGCTCTGACAGGCCGACGCATAACCCATGTGGGAGCGGGCTTGCTCGCGAATGCGGTAGATCGGTCAAAGATGTACTGACTGACACACCGCCTTCGCGAGCAAGCCCGCTCCCACATTTTTTACCGAGTTGAGTTCTAGAGGGCGAACGGCAGTTGAACTGTAACCTGCTGACGCTGCATCAGCCGATGCTCGAACTCCGCCGGGTCATGGATCAATACATCCTGCCCGGCAAATGACTCTGCAGCGATCAGGCGAGACAGCCAGAACCGCACACACGCCACGCGCAACATCGTCGGCCACAGCTCGGCCTCCCTGGCGGTGAACGGCCGCAAGCCCGCATAAGCGCCCAGCAACGCGCGGGCGCGTGGCCCGTCAATCACGCCCTGTGCATCCGAACACCAGTCATTCAAGGCGATCGCCACGTCGTACAGCATCGGGCCGGAGCAGGCGTTGTAGAAATCGATCAGGCCGGTGAGGTGCGTGCCTTCGAACATCGCGTTGTCGCGGAACAAGTCAGCGTGAACGTTGGCGCGCGGCAGGGCGAGGATGTCGGCTTTGTGTGCCTGGATCTCCGTCAGTGCCGCCTGCAGCAGGCGCTGCTGTGCATCGTTCAAGTGCGAAATCAGTTGCGCACCTTCGCTGAGCATCCAGTCCAGCCCGCGATCGGTCTTGCGTTCCAGCACCTTTTCGCCTTGTGTCGCCAGATGCAGATGGCCAAGCAGGTCGCCCACTTGGGCGCAGTGCTGGGCATTGGCGTCCTTGATGTGCTTGCCGGCCAGGCGCGGTTGCAGCAATGCCGGTTTTCCTTTCAGTTCGCGCAGAGCCACGCCGTCGGTTGTGCGCAGAGCGTAAGGCACCGGCAGGTCGGCGTCGTGGAGCACGTCGAGCAGTTCGATGAAGAACGGCATTTCCACGACCGGGCCACGCTCAACCAGGGTCAGGACGAACTCGCCCTGCTCCAGGCTGATAAAGAAATTGGTGTTTTCGCTACCGGCGGCAATCCCCTGGAAGTCGAGCAGGCGGCCGAGCCCATAAGGGGCGAGAAAGGTTTCCAGCTCGGGCCGAGCCAGGGGGGTGAACACAGACATGGTTAAAACTGCCAGTACGGGCGCCGCTGTGTGCGGCGCCAATTGAAGTTAAGAAATCATTTCCATTCGAAGATCTTCCATGACGGGATCAGCATATCCGGCTGGTCAGAGCGGATGAAGTTCGCGTCGGTTCCGTCCGCGCGCACCAGGAAATACGGTGGCGCACCCTTCGGGGTGACCTTGATCGCGTACAGGAAACCGTTCTGGCGGTACTCCTGGATGGTCTTGTCGCCTTCCGTGCGAATGGTAACTTCCGGGTCACCGCCAGGTGCATCGTCTGCCGCCATGGCAGCCATCGGAGCGAGTGCAATCAAGCCGGTCAACAGCAGGCGATTGAATGTACGCATGATAACCTTGTCCCTTTGTCGTCATTGGTCCGGCTATTCTAGCGCCTGACCCGCCGAAAAGGTTGATTCTGCTCATGAGCCACGCACCCCTCGTCCTGGTGGACGGTTCTTCTTATCTGTACCGCGCCTTTCATGCACTGCCACCGCTGACCACCTCCAAAGGCCTGCCCACCGGTGCGGTCAAGGGCGTGTTGAACATGCTCAAGAGCCTGCGCAAGCAGTACCCGGACAGCCCGTTCGCGGTGGTGTTCGACGCCAAGGGTGGGACCTTTCGCGATGATATGTACGCCGAATACAAGGCCAACCGCCCAAGCATGCCCGATGACATGCGCCTGCAGATCGAGCCCTTGCACCAGAGCGTAATCGCCCTGGGCTTCCCGCTGCTGTGCGTCGAGGGCGTCGAGGCCGATGACGTGATCGGCACCCTGGCCCGCAGCAGCGCGGCCGCCGACCGTCCCGTGGTGATTTCCACCGGTGACAAAGACATGGCGCAGCTGGTGGACGGGCACATTACCTTGGTCAACACCATGACCGGTAGCGCGATGGACGTGGAGGGCGTAAAGGAGAAATTCGGCGTCGCTCCGGAGCAGATCATTGATTATCTGGCGTTGATGGGCGATTCGTCCGACAACATTCCGGGCGTTCCCGGCATCGGCCCGAAAACCGCGTCCGGCTTGTTGGTTGGCGTCAATGGCGGCCTCAAGGAGCTCTACGAGCAGCTCGATATTGTGCCGACCCTGCCTATTCGCGGCGCCAAGACGTTGCCGGCCAAGCTTGAAGAGCACAAGGAGATGGCGTTCCTTTCCTATCAGTTGGCGACGATCAAGATCGATGTGCCGCTGGACGTTGGCCTGGACGACTTGCACCTGATCGAGCCGGACCGCGAGAAACTCCTGGAGCTTTACACCCTGCTGGAATTCAAGAGCTGGATCGATGAGATCCAGCGCGATGCCAAACGTATCGAGCTCAAGACGCCGACCGTTGCGCCTGCGGCAGAAGCGGTCGTTGAGGCTGTCGCGGCGGTTGCCGTGGAAACTGTTTACACCACCATCCTCGACCAACCCACTTTTGACCTTTGGTTGAAGAAGCTCAACGACGCAAAATTGTTTGCCTTCGACACCGAAACCACCGGGATCGACGCCCAGAAGGCGCAGCTGGTCGGGGTTTCATTCGCCGTGCAGCCCCATGAAGCGGCCTACGTTCCGCTGGCCCATGCCTACGTCGGTGCACCGGAGCAGTTGGACCGCGACACGGTGTTGCTGGCCCTTAAGCCGCTGCTGGAAGACCCGACCAAGCTCAAGGTCGGCCAGCACGCCAAGTTCGACATGAACATCCTGGCCAACTGCGCCATCGGCGGCGACCCGGCTCAGGGCATTACCCTGCGTGGTATCGCCTTCGACACCATGCTTGAGTCCTATGTGCTGAACGCCACCGCAACCCGGCATGACATGGACAGCCTGGCCAAGAAATACCTCGACTATGACACCGTCACTTTCCAGGACATCGCCGGCAAGGGCGCCAAACAGCTGACCTTCGACCAGATCGCACTGGAGCAGGCGGGGCCTTATGCGGCGGAGGATGCGGATGTGACCTTGCGCCTGCATCAGGCATTGCATGCGCAACTGGCGGCCATTCCGAGCCTGGCCAGTGTGCTGGCGGACATCGAGATCCCGTTGGTGCCGGTGCTGGCGCGCATCGAGCGCCAGGGGGCGCTGGTTGACAAGGAACTGTTGGGTATCCAGAGCATCGAGCTGGGCAACAAGATGGTCGAACTCGAGCGCCAGGCGTTCGAGATCGCCGGCGAGGCGTTCAACCTGGGTTCGCCCAAGCAGCTCGGCGCGATTCTGTACGAAAAGCTTGGCATGCCCGTGTTGAAGAAAACCGGCAAGGGCCAGGCGTCGACCGCCGAAGAAGTGCTGGCCAAGCTGGCCGAAGATGACTATCCGCTGCCCAAGGTGCTGATGCAGTACCGCAGCATGAGCAAGCTCAAAAGCACCTACACCGACCGCCTGCCGGAGCAGATCAACCCGCGCACCGGGCGGGTGCATACCTCCTACCACCAGGCGGTGGCGGCAACCGGGCGTTTGTCGTCCAGTGACCCGAACCTGCAGAATATCCCAGTGCGCACCGCCGAAGGGCGGCGGATCCGCCAGGCGTTTATCGCGCCCAAGGGTTACAAGCTGTTGGCGGCGGACTATTCGCAGATCGAGCTGCGGATCATGGCGCACCTGTCCAAGGACGAAGGGCTGATGAACGCGTTCCGCCACAACCTCGATGTGCACACGGCAACGGCCGCCGAGGTATTCAAGGTCGAGTTGGGCGAGGTTACCTCTGACCAGCGCCGCAGTGCCAAGGCGATCAACTTTGGTTTGATCTATGGGATGGGCGCGCAGAAGCTGGGCAAGGACATCGGCGTCGACACCAAGACGGCCAAGGCTTACATCGATGTGTACTTCGCCCGCTATCCCGGGGTTCGCGAGTACATGGAGCGCACCCGCGCCCAGGCTTCCGATCAGGGCTATGTCGAAACCTTCTTCGGGCGCAGGCTGTACCTGCCCGATATCCACTCCAACAAGCCGCAGGAGCGCGCGGCCGCGGAACGTACCGCGATCAACGCGCCGATGCAGGGCACGGCGGCGGACATCATCAAGAAAGCCATGGTGCGGGTGGACGACTGGCTCACCGAGTCGGGCCTGGATGCCAGGGTTATCCTGCAGGTGCACGATGAACTGGTGCTGGAGGTGCGTGAGGACCTGGTGGCCGACGTCAGCGAGAAGATTCGCGAGCATATGAGCGCCGCTGCCCAGTTGGACGTACCGCTGCTGGTGGAGGTGGGCGTGGGTAATAACTGGGACGAGGCACACTGATCACTGTGCTCTGCCACCTCATTGCGGGGTGGCAGGTTGGGTGTGTACGGGATCAGCCGTCAGTTATTTCCAATAGTTTTTTGAACCCGCCGGAACTTAACCTGTGAACCGCTACTCAGAGTTACTGAATGGGTGGTGAAGCCCTTCAATGCTCCTATGTTGTGTTAAGTGTTGGCAGATATCCAGACCCCGCCCTAGCGGTTTGGAACTTGAACCCCGAACTTCCCCTCCCCATACGAAGTCCGGGGTTTTTTTTGTCCGCAGAAAAGTTATTCCGCGAGTTCCGCGCCCTTGTCCGCCAATTCCATCCAGCCGGCCAGCACGGTGTAAGCGTCTTCCAGCCCCATGCGCTTTGGCGCCGAGAACAGCTGGATAGTGATCGCGTCACCCCAGCCTTTACGAATGTCGGACTGTACTTTGAGCAGGGTGTTCTTCGCGGCGCCGTAGGTCAGCTTGTCGGCCTTGGTCAGCAGGATATGCATCGGCATGCCGCTGGCCACCGCCCAGTCGAGCATCAACAGGTCGAAGTCGGTCATCGGATGGCGGATGTCCATCATCAGGATCAGACCCTTCAAACTCTCGCGGCCACCTAGGTAAGCCTCCAGATGACGCTGCCAGTGCAGCTTCAGCGGGATAGGTACTTTTGCATAACCGTAGCCCGGCAGGTCGACCAGACGCCGATCATCGTCTAGCTTGAAGAAGTTGAGGAGCTGTGTGCGGCCCGGGGTTTTCGAGGTGCGTGCCAGGCTGGCGTGAGTCAGGGTGTTCAGCGCGCTGGATTTGCCGGCATTGGAACGACCGGCGAAGGCGACTTCAAAGCCTTCGTCATCGGGGCATTGGTCAACTTTGGCGGCGCTGAGCATGAACGTGGACTGTTGGCACAGGCCGAGGATGGGATTCTTGAGTTGCATGAGTTTTCCGATGTGGGCGGTGCCGAAAAAGGGTGCGGCAAGCGGTGTCGTTTCCGTTTCAGTAGCGCCAGTATATAATGCCGCAGATTTTGTGTGTGCTTTGTCCCAGCGAAGGATGAGGTTCACGGGAGCGAAAGACCTTTATTGCGCATTAGAACGCAAAACGCTCTCAAACCCTGAATTGATCGACACATGATCAAGTGGTTGCCCCAGGGTTTCAAGGCAATGCCGCCGCGTGGTTTTGTGCAAGGACTGCAGTACTGAGGATTACCAGGCCATCGTTGAGTGGGTGGTGAGTAAACCCGGTAGATAACTCTTAAACCCCTTAGCCGTAGTTGGATTAGCTGATGAACAAACTGATCGTGAGTCTGCTGTTGACCTTGGGCATCACAGGCGCTGGCGTCGCTGCAGAGGGCCCCCTTAAAGGTGATGCCGCTGCCGGTCAAGCGAAAGCCGCCGTCTGTGGTGCTTGCCATGGGCCGAATGGTAACAGCCCGGCACCGAACTTCCCCAAACTGGCCGGCCAGGGCGAGCGTTACCTGACCAAGCAGATGCAGGATATCAAGAGCGGCAAGCGCACAGTCCTGGAAATGACGGGCTTGCTGACCAATACCAGCGATCAGGACATGGCGGATATCGCGGCTTACTTCGCCAGCCAGAAAGGCAGTGTGGGAGCTGCCGATCCGAAACTGGTGGCTCGCGGAGAGAAACTGTTCCGCGGTGGCGACCTGGAAAAAGGCCTGCCTGCCTGCACCGGTTGCCACTCGCCAAACGGCGCCGGTATCGCAGCCGCTGGCTTCCCGCACTTGAGTGGCCAGCATGCCACTTACATCGCCAAGCAGTTGACCGATTTCCGCAAGGAAGAGGCCGGGCGAGCCAATGATGGCGATGCGATGATCATGCGCACCATCGCCCGCAAGCTCAGTGATGAAGACATCGCGGCGGTCTCCAGCTACATCCAGGGCCTGCACTGAGGTGTACGCAACGTTAACACTCGATTAATCCGGTGATGCAAGCATAAAAAGGGTGGCCCAGGCCGCCCTTTTTTGTGGCCGGTGCCGTTACACTAACGAACTCATGCCCGCGCAGGCCTGTCACAACAAAGGTCGCGTGAGGCGACTTTATTTGTCCAGGAGTAAAGCATGCGTAATCTGATCCTCAGCGCCGCTCTCGTCACTGCCAGCCTTTTCGGCATGACCGCACAAGCTGCCGACGTGCCGCTTGAAGCCGGTAAAACCTATGTCGAATTGGCCAACCCGGTTCCGGTTTCTGTGCCTGGCAAGATCGAAGTGGTGGAGCTGTTCTGGTACGGCTGCCCGCATTGCTACGCCTTTGAGCCGACGATCAACCCGTGGGTTGAGAAACTGCCCAAGGATGTGAACTTCAAACGTATCCCGGCCATGTTCGGTGGCCCGTGGGATGCCCACGGCCAATTGTTCCTGACCCTGGAAGCCATGGGTGTGGAGCACAAGGTGCACAACGCCGTGTTCAACGCGATCCAGAAGGAAGGCAAGCGCCTGACCAAGCCGGACGAAATGGCTGACTTCGTTGCCACCCAGGGCGTGGACAAGGACAAATTCCTCGCCACCTTCAACTCCTTCGCAATTCAGGGCCAGATCAAGCAGGCTAAGGAACTGGCGCAGAAGTATGGCGTGCAAGGCGTACCGACCATGATCGTCAACGGCAAATACCGTTTCGACCTGGGGACTACCGGTGGTCCTGAGGCAACCCTCAACGTCGCTGACCAACTGATCGCCAAAGAGCGCGCAGCCAAGTAAGGGGCCCGTCATGCGCCGCTGGGGTACCGAACGTGTGGTTGGCCTGCATGATGCGCAGGTCAACGAACATCACCTGGAAACCACAGGCCTGCCGCCGGACAGCCGCCTGCGCCTGCTGAGCTTCAATATCCAAGTAGGCATCAGTACCGAGAAGTATCGGCACTACCTCACCCGTGGCTGGCAGCATTTGCTGCCTCACAATGGGCGTGCCGGCAACCTGCAGAAGATCGGCAACCTGTTGCATGACTTTGACCTTGTCGCGCTGCAGGAAGCCGACGGCGGCAGCATGCGCTCCGGTTACATCAACCAGGTGGAGCACCTGGCTCAGCTCGGCGCCTTCCCGTATTGGTACCAGCAACTCAATCGCAACCTCGGGCGCCTGGCCCAGCACAGCAATGGTGTGCTCAGCCGTTTGAAACCCTCCGCAATCGAAGACCATCCGCTGCCTGGGCCCAAGGGTCGAGGCGCGATCCTCGTGCGGTTTGGCGAAGGCCCGGAGGCCCTGGTCGTGGTGATGATGCATCTGGCGTTGGGTGCACGCACCCGCACGATGCAGCTGGCCTACATCCGCGAGCTGATCGGCAATTACAAACACCAGGTGCTGATGGGTGACATGAACACCCACGCCAGCGACCTGTTGCTCAATTCTCCATTGCGCGACCTCGGGCTATTGGCGCCGCAAGCCGAAGCCACGTTCCCGAGCTGGCGCCCGCAGCGCTGTCTTGACCATATCCTGCTCAGTCCTACCCTCACCCTTGAGAGTGTGCAGGTGCTGGCGCAGCCCATCTCCGACCACCTGCCGGTCGCGGTCGAGATTCGTCTGCCGGGTTCGCTCACGGCTGATGCGTTGCCCGCGTTGAGCCCAGGCACCGGCGGGCCCCTTGCATGAGCGACGACGCCCAGCGTTGGAAAGAGAAATACCTTAAAAGCATCGAGCAGCAAGAAAAGCTCGAACGCCGCTGGGCCGCCCGCCTCGACCTGCTGCGTCGCGGGCTGGTGCGCAGCACGCTGGCCGCTGAAGGCACCGACCTGGCGGTAGACCAATGCATGAAGGAAATGCGTGACGTCGTGCGCACGGATGATATGGACGCCGCCCTCGCCGCGTTGCTGCCGCGCCTGGAAAAGGCCGTGCTGGATTCGGAGCAGCGCCGCGAAACCCGCATCGACCAGATGAGTACCGCGCTGACGTCCCTGGTTGCGCAGCTGCAAAAGCTGCCATTACCCCGCGAGGTCGCCCGGCCGCTGAAAACGTTCGCCAAACAGCTGGACGGGCGTGTCGGCCAGGCGCGCGAGATGCCCTTGTTGCTCAGCGAACTGAGCGGCCTGCAAGGCCAGGCGCTGAACAACCTGGAGCCGGACGGCGAAACCACGCGCCCAGGGCCGGGGCTTTTACAGCGTCTGTTTGGTACCAAAGATGTGTCGAACGAGGCGGTGACAAACGAGCCGTCGCCCGGCCCGGTACCGCAAGCGGCTGTGGCCAGGCCTGCCGCTGAACCTGCGGCCGAGCCCGCACCGCCCGAGCAATCGCAAGAGCTGACGCAAGCCTTGCGCGCCTTCGCGCCGCAGCCTGAAGCGGTAGCCCCGGCATCCGAGCCGGCTTCACCCGTAAAGGCTGCCCAAAGCGCCAGTGAAACTTTTGCCTATGAGGCCCCGGTGCAGGCAGCCCCTGTCGGCGCGTCTGTAGTACCTGTCGAGCCTGAACCTGCGGTAGAAGAACCGGCGCCGCAAAGCGCTCTCGCGGCCTTTATCGAAACGCCTGAAGTGCCAGTCGAAGTACTGGATGAGACGGTCATCGGCAGCCTCTCGCTCCCGCCTGTGCTGGAAGCCGAGGAGTCCGACACCGACGAATTGCACTCGGACGGCCCCTATTCCTTGCCCGACTCGCCGGAGCCGTCCTACAGCTCCGTGGCCAAGCACATCGAAGACACCCTGCTCGGCCTGCTCGACGAGCTGGCATTGCCTGAGCGCCATCAACCCCAGGCCGAAGCCATGCGAGAGCGCCTGGCCCACGGGCTGAACTGGTACGAGCTGCTGCCCATTCTCGACGACTTGGCCATCTTGATGCTGGCGATCACCGACAGCGGCCAGCATGAGTTCGAGGCTTACCTCAAGCAGCTTAACGAGCGCCTCGAAGCGTTCCAGGGGCATCTACAGGTTGCCAGCGACGGCCACGCCGATAGCCGTTCCGCCGCCCGAGAGCTGGACACGCAAATCCGCGAACAGGTCGACGGCCTGCAAAGCAGCGTGCAGGAAGCCGCCGACCTGGACAGCCTCAAGCACGTACTGGAAAGCCACCTGGAAGGCCTGCTGGGCACCATGGACGAGCATCAGCAGCAGCGCGACCAGCGTGAGCAGGAAACGGCGGCGCGCCTGAAGGGCCTGGCCGAGCGCGTTGCCAATATGGAACAGGAAGCCCAGGGCTACCGCGAGCACCTGGAGGTGCAACGCCAGAAGGCCCTGATCGATCCGCTTACGGGCCTGCCGAACCGCGCAGCCTGGAGCGAGCGCCTCGATCATGAGGTCAATACCTGGCACCAGCGTGGTAACAGCCTGTCACTGGCGATGCTGGACCTGGATCACTTCAAGCGCATCAACGATGGCTACGGTCACCTGGCGGGTGACAAAGTGCTGAAAATCATCGCCAGCGTGCTGCACAAGCGCCTGCGCCCCGGCGACTTCATTGCGCGCTTTGGCGGTGAAGAGTTTGTACTGCTGATGCCTGACTCGTCCTTGACGCAGGCGCTGGCGGCGGGTGAGGCGTTGCGCGCAGCCATTGAAGCGTGCCCGTTTCACTTCAAGGGCGAGCCGGTGACGATCACCGTGTCGATGGGCGTGGCGCAGTTCCAGCCGGGCGAGCGCAGTGACGTGGCGCTCAAGCGCGCAGATGCGGCGTTGTACCGGGCCAAGGCGGCGGGGCGTAATCAGGTTCAAGCCGCCTGAAAGTGTTCCATTGTGTAATTTGACCGCGTGTTCGCGGGCGGTACGTTACACTGTTGCATTATCGTCTTCAGCGTAATGTCTTCCGCCATGAAATTCTTGTACGTCGCCTTTGTGGTTCTTTTGCTTGCGGGTTGCGCCAGCGGCCCACGCCTGGACACCAATCATCCTTCGGTCAATTACGATAACCGCGTGCAGTTCGTGATTGTCCACTACACCTCTACCAACCTGGAGCGCTCCCTGGCGTTGCTCACCCACGGACAGGTCAGCAGTCATTACCTGATCGGCGACGACGCCGGCGCCACTATCTATAAGTTGGTGGACGAGAGCCAGCGCGCCTGGCACGCCGGCGAAAGCGAGTGGATGGGCCGTACCTGGCTCAACTCCAGTTCCATCGGTATCGAGATCGTGAACCCCGGCTACAAGGACACGCCGACTGGCCGCCTGTGGTATCCGTATTCTGAAGCGCAGGTGAAATCCTTGGTGGTGTTGCTCAAGGACATCAGCAAGCGCAACGGCATCGACCCGAAGAACATCATTGGCCACAGTGATATCGCGCCGCTGCGCAAGCTGGACCCAGGTCCCTTGTTCCCATGGAAGCGTCTTGCCGCTGAAGGGCTGGGTGTTTGGCCGGATGCTCAAGCGGTTGCACGTTTCCAAGTGCAATACGCTACCGAGTTGCCGAGCATCACTTGGTTCCAGGAAGAGTTGGCGCGCTTGGGCTACCAGACGCCCCAGACCGGCGAGCTGGATGTGGCCACGCGTCATGTGATTGCGGCGTTCCAGATGCATTTCCGGCCGTCGCTGTTTGACGGTACGCCCGATGCGGAAAGCGCCGCGATCCTGCGTGCCTTGAACCGGCGCTAGAGCGGCAACGCCATATAGAACTGAGTGCCCTGCCCCGGCCGTGAATACACGCCCATGCGGCCGCCGTGCAATTGCACGATCTCCTTGCACAGCGCCAGGCCCAGGCCGGCGCCGCCCTTTTTGCGGCCCACCTGCACGAACGGTTCGAAGATCCGCCCCTGCTGCCCATAGGCGATGCCTTCGCCGTTATCTTCGACGCTGACAATTACCCGCTCGCCATGGCGGCGCGCTTGCAGGCGAATCTGCCCGCCCGCAGCGGTATGGCGCAGGGCGTTGCCCAACAGGTTGTCGAGTACCCGCTCCAGTTGTGCCTGGTCCGCGTATAGGCGGGGCAAGTCGGGTTGAGTTTCTACCAGCAATTCGATGTTTTGCGCGTTGGCCGGTTCGACGAAGCGCGCACGGGCATGCTCCAACAGGTCGGTCACGTCGCACGGGCCCAGCGTGAGTTTCTGCAGGCCGTTCTGGTAGCGCGAGAAGTTGAGCAGGTCGTTGATCAACTGCATCAGGCGCTGCATCTCTTCATTGACCGTATCCAGCAGGTCCGCTTCACGGGACTCGGCAGGGAACTTGGCGCGTTCGCGGAAGAGCCCGAACGCCATGTGCATGCCGGTGACTGGTGTACGCAGCTCATGGGAGGCGCGTAATACAAACTCGCTGCGCACCCGCTCGAAGGCGCGTTGTTCGGTGACATCATGCAGCACCATCACCGCACCGAGAATATGCCCCTGGGTATGGCTCACGGGCGTCAGGCTGTAGGTCAGCAGGCGCAATTCGCCTTCGACTTCCACCTCGAGGTCGTCCGGTGCCCGCTCCAGATTGCCGCCACGCAGGACCAGTTGCAGTTGGTCGTCCAGTTCCGGACGCGCCAGCGCCTCGCCAAGGCCCTGGCCGAGACGCTCCTCGTCCCAGCCCAACTGGCGCTGGGCCACCGGGTTGAGGTGCTCGAGACGGCCTTGGCGGTCAATCATCAACAGGCCATCGTCAATGCTGTCGAGCACGGCCTGCAGGCGCTGTTGGCCGGCCAGCAGCTCATCGACATTGGTCGCCTGATGCTGGCGCAACGCCTCGGCCATGATGCCGAAGCGGCGCGTGAGTTGGTTCATTTCCGCTGCCGACGAGATCGGCAGCGTCACTTCGAAATCACCTTGGCCGATCTTGTCCGCCGCCTTGGCCAGCGCTTCGATCGGGCCGCCGAAACGTCGAGCGATGCCATGGGCGGTGACAAAGCCAATGATCAGCACCGCGATTCCCACCAAGCCCAACAGCCCGGCGATCAGTAAAGCGCGGGCCTGGGACTTGTGCTCGCTCGTGTTGATGGTTTCCAGGGCTCGTTTATGCTCGGCGATCAAGCCGTTGCGTAACACGTTGAACGTTTGGGTGAGACGCTCGTTATTACCACTGACCAACGAGGCAGGTTGGGATTCTTCAAACGCTTTCAGAAAATTCAGATAGTCGACGCGCGCGCGGCTGAATCCGCTGGTCCTGCCGTCCTCCCGCTCGTGGGCGATGCCCTGGTCCAGCAACTCGAAGTATTGCCGCTTGGAAGCCTCCAGCGCTTTTGGATTGGGGCGTTCTACAAGCATCAGAATCAACTGGTCACCGAGGCTCTGGCGCAGTTTCAGCCCGAGCTCCAGCGTGACGAAATTACTGCGGATCAGGGACTCCTGGGTCTTGGCCATTTGCATGACGCTGACCAAGCCCAGGATCAGACCCAACAGGGCGACGGTGATCAGCGCTGAGATACTCAGGAACAACCGAGTGCGCAGTTTCATCGCTAACTTCATAGGGTACAGCTCACAGGTTGTACTGTTTGCGTTTGCGGTACAGGGTCGACGCATCGATACCCAGCGTGCGAGCCGCCTGGTCCAGGGTGTCACTGGTGGCCAGCACCGCGCCGATATGGGCTTTCTCCAGTTCGTCCAGGCTCAGCGCCGCGCCGATACGCGGCGCGTTGTTGGTCGGTTGCTCGGCCATCCCGAGGTGGCTGATTTCTACCTTCTCTTGGGGGCAAATGATGCTGGCGCGCTCCACCACGTTGCGCAGCTCGCGGATATTGCCGGGCCAACGGTAGTTGAGCAGCGCTTCGCGTGCTTCATCACTGAAGCCGCGCGCCGGCCGCGCGTATTCCTTGACGAAGCGCGCCAGGAAGCGGTCAGCCAAGGTCAGGATGTCTTCACTGCGCTCGCGCAGCGGTGGCAGGTGCAAGGTGATGACGTTCAGGCGATACAGCAAATCCTCGCGGAAACGGCCGTCGCGCACCATGTCTTCCAGGTTCAGGTTGGTGGCGGCCAGGATGCGGACATCGGCCCGGCGAGTGACCGGGTCACCCACGCGTTCGTATTCCTTGTCCTGGATAAAACGCAATAACTTGGGTTGCAACGTGAGTGGAAAGTCGCCGATCTCGTCGAGAAACAGCGTACCGCCGTCCGCTTGGTTGACGCGGCCCAAGGTGCTTTCACTGGCGCCGGTAAACGCGCCACGGCTGTGGCCGAACAGCTCGCTTTCCATCAGCTCCGCGGTCAGCGAAGGGCAGTTGATGGTCACGCAGGATTTCTTCGAGCGCTTGCTCCAGCCGTGAATGGCTCGGGCCAATTCACCTTTACCGGTACCGGACTCGCCGAGGATCAGAATGTTGGCGTCCGTCCCGGCGACCTGACGCGCGGTTTCCAGCACCACCATCATCGACGGACTGTGGGAGTCGAGGCCATCCTTGGGTTGGCGTACCGCGCCTTCAAGGGCTTCGAGGCGCGCAGAGAGTTGACGCACTTCAAGCTGCTTGGCAGTCGCCAGGCGCAGTTGGTCCGGGCTGCAGGGTTTTACCAGATAATCGGCGGCACCTGCCTGGATCGCATCAACGGCAGTGTCGACCGCTGAATGCGCGGTGACAATCACCACGCGCATCCACGGCGCCTGGATCCGCATCTGGGCCAGCACGTCCAGGCCGTTGTCTTCGCCCAAGCGAAGGTCGAGAAAGCACAGGTCGAACACCTGGCGTTGCATCAGGGTATCGGCCTGGGCTGCGCTGTTCGCGGTCGCGACGGTGTAGCCCTCATCTTCCAGGCAATAACGGAAGGTGCGAAGGATCGCGGATTCGTCATCCACTAAAAGAATACGGCCTTGAAGTTCCTTGGCTGATTCCATGTGTCCCGCGCTCCTTAACTATGAATGATGGTGTTTAGTCCCGGAATAATCGGGCAAGTTGCATGGTTTATTCTGATCGATAAAAAGCAGCTTCGTACAGGTATCTGCACGCCTCATACAAAGGCCTTGCCTGATGGCGTTTTCATATCGTCCGGCGCCGTCACCAGCGTGACCTGCAGTTTCCACTCGACAATCCATCGTGCATTTCGCACGGCTTCCAAGCGGGCATCGTGCAGGATGCTGGGTATGCGGTCGATTATAAATACTTAACTCTTTGATTTTATTGATTTTTATATATCAAAAAAACTGGCATGCGCTCTGCAATATCTCCCTCAACGATAAACAAGATGCGGGAGAACAGCAGCATGACTCGCCAAAGCCTGAACCAACTGCGTGTATCGCCACTGCGCTTGCAGCAAGGTCTGTTTGCCAGCCTGGCCCTGATGGTCACGTTGATTGGCGGCCAGCAGTTT
Source organism: Pseudomonas sp. SWRI18 (assembly GCF_014268345.1). Lineage (NCBI taxonomy): Bacteria > Pseudomonadati > Pseudomonadota > Gammaproteobacteria > Pseudomonadales > Pseudomonadaceae > Pseudomonas > Pseudomonas sp. SWRI18. The sequence goes on along the minus strand of NZ_JACCQQ010000001.1, from coordinate 14,834 downwards.
CAGCATTGGCAGCAGAGTCAGCAGCAGGTTCCCCAGTTTGAACGTCCGGCCATGACCCAGACCCATTTCCGTTCCGTTGGCAGTGTTGCTGCCGATGCAACAGCCCCGCAACTGCGGATGGTTGACCAGGAGTCTTCTCTGAGTGAACTGCCATCCCAGGAACGTTGGGTGTTCTAGGCACCACAGGCCGCTCGGTTTGAGCGGCTGCACGACACTACCGCTGTTACCTCTATAAAAGTTTAAGGAGAATCACCATGTTGAGTTGGGCAATCACATTTCTGATCATCGCCATTGTGGCTGCAGTCCTGGGCTTCGGTGGCATCGCCGGCACCGCCACGGGTATCGCAAAAATTCTGTTCGTGGTCTTCCTGGTGATGTTCATCGCTTCGTTCTTCTTTGGTCGTCGCGGCCGAGGCTGAAAATGACCACTTTGTCCTTCAAGGCCATTACTGCCGCCCTGCTTCTGGGCGGCAGCGGCTTGGCGATGGCCGCCAACGACGGCCAATCGCGCGCCAACGAATTGCTCAGCGCGGACCCGCAATACCGCGAAACCTGGCAAAGCGTGGTGAAGAAAGAAGAGCGCCTGCCGGAATGGGTGATGAACCTGTCGGGCACGGCCGAGCAGATGAACGCAGTGCAAGAGGATGGCGACCAGTACTTGGTCGGGCCGCTCTGCGAAACCGCGGACACCTGCCTGAACAAGCGCCTGATCGTGGCTTTCAGCCTCGACAAGGAAGATGCCTACGCCATGTTGGTGCAAGTCCCTGCCGGTTTGCCGGCGGACAAGTCACCCACGCGGCATGCGGATTACCGATTTATCGGCAAGCCGGATGAAGGCATGCAAAAGCTGCTGATGGAGCAGTTGAAGAAAGATCCGAATTGGTACTAGGTTCCGTCCGGCGCATCTGTCGCCCACGGAGCCAGCGTCCATAGAAAGAAGCCCCTCGCTTCTTTCTGTTTGCACCACCCGCCAAGGGCGGTGCATGACCAGGGGGCCGGGTTGCTCTGATCAAACGGGATCGGCGTGACCTACGGGTACAGGGAGTGCCTGCGCAAGGGCCGGGTCAGGCGAAAAGCTGCGACGCAGGTTCACAAGTTCTTGCTTGTCGAACCTGCGGCGGGCTTATGCCGCTGTTTTAAATCTGCTTTCGTTATGCCTGCCTTAGTTGGAAATTCCATTTCTGCTCCTGCCCAACCATTTCTTGGTGTTTCGGGCCGACCATCTATCGACAAAATTTGTCGGCGGTCATCGGACGTTTCTGACACTAAGCAACTCAATCGCCTGGTTTTTTCACCGACCGTCCCTGGACGTCCTGAGTCTCTGAGCGAGCCGGGTTTGGCAGGTTCACGGCATGTTTGTCGGACAAAATGTCACATTTGAACTGACCGTTCGGACAGTTATTATGAGAAATGACCATGCCGATTCGGCATAGGGTAGGCGTTTACGGCATTAGACGGCACTCCCTTGCATGGCAATAGTTGCGGCTTTTTTCGCCTGCCAGTAAGCCATTTCGGCCACGCTGCGGTGACCTTCCATGGAGGCCCATGCACTCACTTTTTCGCCCCCGGGCGTTGCAGCTGGCGCATCGGCCTTAAGTTCACTTGAAGTAAGGGTAATGACATGAAGAAGGCAAAGCTAAGCCTCGCCTGGCAGATCCTCATCGGTTTGGTGCTGGGGATCGCAATCGGTGCCGTGCTCAACCATTTCAGCGCTGAAAAGGCCTGGTGGATCAGCAATGTGTTGCAGCCGGCGGGCGATATCTTTATCCGCCTGATCAAGATGATCGTGATCCCGATAGTCATTTCTTCGCTGATCGTCGGCATTGCCGGTGTCGGTGACGCGAAGAAGCTCGGGCGCATCGGCGTCAAAACCATCCTTTACTTCGAAATCGTCACCACTATCGCCATCGTGGTCGGCCTGCTGCTGGCCAACCTGTTCCACCCGGGCGCCGGCATCGACATGAGTACCCTGGGTACCGTCGACATCTCCAAGTACCAGGCGACCGCTGCAGAAGTGCAGCATGAGCATGCGTTCATCGAAACCATCCTCAACCTGATCCCTTCGAATATCTTCGCCGCCGTGGCCCGTGGCGAAATGCTGCCGATCATCTTTTTCTCCGTGTTGTTCGGCCTTGGTTTATCGAGCCTCAAGCCTGAGTTGCGCGAGCCGCTGGTGACGATGTTCCAGGGCGTGTCCGAGAGCATGTTCAAAGTCACCCACATGATCATGAAGTACGCTCCGATCGGCGTATTCGCACTGATCGCCGTGACCGTCGCCAACTTCGGCTTTGCATCGTTGCTGCCGCTGGCCAAGCTGGTGATTCTGGTTTACGTCGCCATCCTGTTCTTCGCCTTCGTGGTCCTTGGCCTGATCGCCCGCCTGTTCGGCTTCTCGGTGATCAGGCTGATGCGCATCTTCAAGGATGAACTGGTACTGGCTTACTCCACCGCCAGCTCCGAGACTGTGCTGCCGCGCGTGATCGAGAAGATGGAAGCCTACGGCGCACCGAAAGCGATCTGCAGCTTTGTGGTTCCGACCGGTTACTCATTCAACCTCGACGGTTCGACCCTGTACCAGAGCATCGCGGCAATCTTCATCGCCCAGCTGTATGGCATCGACCTGTCGATCGGCCAGCAACTGATGCTGGTACTGACCCTGATGGTCACCTCCAAAGGCATCGCCGGCGTACCGGGCGTGTCCTTCGTGGTGCTGCTGGCGACCTTGGGCAGCGTGGGCATTCCGCTGGAAGGCCTGGCATTTATCGCTGGTGTCGACCGCATCATGGACATGGCGCGTACGGCGCTCAACGTGATCGGCAACGCCCTGGCCGTGTTGGTCATCTCCCGCTGGGAAGGCATGTACGACGACGCCAAGGGCGAGCGCTACTGGAATTCCCTGCCGCACTGGCGCAGCAAGGAAGCCTTACCGTCTGCCCAAGCCACCCGCAGCTGACAGCGCAATCGCGCTGAAACAAACCCCGGACAATTCCGGGGTTTGTCGTTTCTGCCAGCCCCGCTATCATTCGCCCCATTCTTCGGGGGATTCAACTGATGCTCAATGGCCTGTGGCTTGGCTTCTTTGTCGTGGCAATGGTGTCGGCACTGGCGCAATGGCTGGTCGGCGGTAACGCCGGCATATTCGCGGCGATGGTGGAAAGCATTTTCGCCATGGCCAAGTTGTCGGTGGAAGTCATGGTGCTGCTGTTCGGCACCCTCACCTTATGGCTGGGCTTTTTGCGCATCGCCGAAAAAGCCGGGATCGTCGATTGGCTGGCCAAGGCCCTCGGTCCGCTGTTCCGTCGCCTGATGCCGGAAGTGCCCGCTGGCCACCCGGCCATCGGATTGATCACCCTCAACTTTGCCGCCAACGGCCTGGGCCTGGATAACGCCGCGACGCCCATCGGGCTCAAAGCCATGAAGGCGCTGCAGGAACTCAACCCCATTCCCAACACCGCCACCAATGCGCAGATCCTGTTCCTGGTGCTCAATGCGTCGTCGCTGACACTGCTGCCGGTGACGATCTTCATGTACCGCGCGCAGCAAGGCGCTCCCGATCCAACCCTGGTATTCCTGCCGATCCTGTTGGCGACCAGCGCCTCGACCCTGGTGGGCCTGCTCTCGGTGGCGGTGATGCAGCGCCTGCGGCTGTGGGATCCCGTGGTGCTGGCGTACCTGGTTCCCGGCGCGCTGGTACTCGGCGGCTTCATGGCATTGCTGGCGACGCTGTCCGCCACGGCGCTGGCGGGTTTGTCATCGATCCTGGGCAACCTCACGCTGTTCGGCTTGATCATGCTGTTTCTGGTGATCGGTGCGTTGCGCAAGGTCAAGGTGTACGAGGCGTTTGTCGAAGGCGCCAAGGAAGGCTTCGATGTCGCCAAGAATCTGCTGCCGTATCTGGTGGCGATGCTGTGCGCCGTGGGCGTATTGCGCGCTTCCGGGGCGCTGGAGTTCGGCCTCGAAGGCATTCGCCACTTGGTGGCCTGGACCGGCATGGACACGCGCTTTGTCGATGCCTTGCCGACCGCGATGGTCAAGCCGTTCTCAGGCAGCGCGGCGCGGGCGATGCTGATCGAGACCATGCAGACCCAAGGCGTGGACAGTTTCCCGGCATTGGTCGCGGCAACCATCCAGGGCAGTACCGAAACCACCTTTTATGTATTGGCGGTGTACTTTGGTTCGGTGGGCATCCAACGGGCCAGGCATGCGGTGGGCTGTGCGTTGCTGGCGGAGTTTGCCGGTGTCGTGGCGGCGATTGCGGTGTGCTACTGGTTTTTTGGCTGAGGCTCAAATCGCTATCGCAGGCAAGCCAGCTCCCACATTCGATTGTATTCACAGATCAAAAAAATGTGGGAGCGGGCTTGCCCGCGAAGAGGCCCTCAGCGTTTCGCTGCACTGTTGCCCTGCGCCACCACCCAATCCACCACCTGCCTGTTTAACTGATCCCCCGCCAACCCAAACCCGGCGACAACGGCTGGCACCTTGGTATCCTCCGCCGGTTGTCTAACCTCAAACCGCCGGCTGGCAACGATTCGCTGGTCACGGCCGCGCACCAATCGCGCGTCCAGGCGAATCACCACCTCCACCGCACTGCCGTGGTATTCACTCTGGAAGGCCTGCAATTGCCCGCCCAGTTCATAATCGGACTGCAGGTTGGTGTCATCGGTACTCAACAACGTCACCCGCCCGTCGCGCTGAAAGCCGTCCAGCAGGCGATTGCGCAACAGCACCGGCGACGGATCGCTCCAGCGTGCGTTGGCATAGCTGCTGATCAGATTACCGTTGGGCACCACGGCAATGCGTGGGCTGTCGAGGAACTCGCTGGCCTGCGGCTTGGTCACGCGCAACGACCAGGCCACGGCTGTGGCTTGGGTCGCGGTCGGTGACGCGGCCAAACGGTATACATCCGAAGGGTCGGCCTTGGGCAGGATCGAGCACGCACTGACCAGCGCCAGGGCCGCGAGGGCGATCATTGGGTAAGCACGCTTCATGGCGTGAACTCCTTGTTCTTGTCGCTGCCCAGCAGGTAACCGCTGGGGTTGGCTTCCAGGCGGCGGGAGATGGCGCGCAGCGAACCGAGGGTCTCGCGCAGTTCGCGCACGGCCGGTGCCAGTTCGTTGAGGCCCTGCAGGCCACTGTTTACCGAGCTTTTGTTGTCGGTCAGCAACGTATTGATAGTGGCTGTGCTGTGTTCAAGGGATTTCATGGCTTGCTCGGCGCTGCCGAAGGCCTGTTTACCTTGTTCGTTGAGCAAACCGTTGGCGTTGCGCATCAGGACGGTGGTCTGTTCCAGGGCGGCGCTGGCCTGCTTGCTCACCTGCATCAGCTGTTGCATCACCACCTTGATATCGCCGCGTTGGTCGGCAATCGCCCCGGTGGTTTGCTCAAGATGGTCCAGGGTGTTGCTGATGCGCTCCACATTCTGTGCCGAGAACATATCGTTGGCGTTGTGCAGCAGCAGGTTGACGCTGGTCATCAGGTCGTTGCTGTTGTTCAGCAGGCGCGCGATGGGCGAAGGCGAGGCAATGATCTGCGGCAAGTTGCCGTCCTTGCCCTTGAGCTCGGCGCTTTGCGGTGTGCCGCCGCTGAGCTGGATGATCGAGGTGCCGGTGATGCCCGTCAGGGCCAGTTTGGCCTGGGTGTCCTCCTTGATCGGCGTCTGGCCGGCCAGGCGGATGCGTGCCAGCACGCGGCGCGGGTCCTTGGGGTCCAGGCGCAGGCTGGTGACGTCGCCCACCTTGATTCCGCTGTACTGCACGGCGCTGCCCTGGGACAACCCGCTGACCGCCTCGTTGAAGATCACTTCGTAGTCCTGGAAGGCGCTGTCGACGCTGGACTTGGCCAGCCACAGGCCGAACAGCAGCGCGCCGACCACTACGATCACGCTGAACAGACCGATCATCACATGATGGGCTCGGGTTTCCATGTCATACCTCGTTGAGCGATTGAGCGGCATCCAATGCCGCGCGGCCACGGGGGCCGTGGAAGTATTCGTGAACCCAGGCGTCGTCCGTTTGCGAGACGATGTCGATGGCGCCGGCCACCAGCACTTTCTTCTGCGCCAGCACCGCCACGCGGTCGGTGATGGTGTATAGCGTGTCCAGGTCGTGAGTGACCAGGAACACACTCAGGCCCAGCGCATCGCGCAGGGTCAGGATCAACTGGTCGAACTGCGCCGCGCCAATCGGATCGAGGCCGGCGGTGGGTTCGTCGAGGAACAGGATGTCCGGGTCCAGGGCCAGGGCGCGGGCCAGGGCGGCGCGCTTGATCATGCCGCCGGACAGCGAGGCCGGGTATTTGTCCGCCGCCGACAGCGGCAACCCGGCCAGGGCCAGTTTGACTGCGGCCAAGTGCTCGGCGTCGCGGCGGCTGAGGCCGGCGTGTTCGATCAGCGGCAGCGCGACGTTCTCGGTCACGGTCAGCGAGGAAAACAGCGCGCCCTTCTGGAACAGCACGCCGAAGCGTCGTTCAATCAGCGAGCGTTCCTGTTCCGAAAGGTTTGGCAGGTTCTTGCCGAACACCCGCACTTGGCCTTCACTGGGCCGGCGCAAGCCGACAATGCTGCGCAGCAGCACCGATTTGCCGCTGCCGGACCCGCCGACCACGGCCAGGATCTCGCCCTTGTATAAATCCAGGTCGAGCTGTTCGTGCACGCTTTGGCTACCAAAGCGATTGCACAGGCCGCGCACTTCAATCACCGCCTCGGCGGGCGCTCGGTGCAGGCGACTCACCAGCCCATCTCCATGAAGAACAGCGCGGCGACCGCATCCAGCACGATCACCACAAAAATCGATTGCACCACGCTGGAGGTGGTGTGAGCGCCGACCGACTCGGCGCTGCCGCTGACCTTGAAGCCTTCCAGGCAGCCGATGGCCGCGATCAGGAAGGCGAAGATCGGCGCCTTGATCATGCCCACCACGAAGTGCTGCACGCCGATGTCCGAGTGCAGCAGTGACAGAAACATCGCTGGCGAAATATCCAGGGCTACGGCGCACACCACGCCGCCGCCGATGATCCCCGAGAGCATCGCCAGGAAGGTCAGCATCGGCAGCGCTACGAGCAGCGCGAGTACGCGGGGCAGTACCAGCAACTCCATCGGGTCCAGGCCCAGGGTGCGGATGGCGTCGATTTCTTCGTTGGCCTTCATCGAACCGATCTGCGCGGTAAAGGCACTGGCAGTGCGGCCGGCCATCAGGATAGCGGTGAGCAGCACGCCGAACTCACGCAGGAACGAGAACGCCACCAGGTCCACTGTGAAGATGGTGGCGCCAAAGCTCTCGAGCACCGTGGCACCGAGAAACGCTACCACCGCGCCCACCAGAAAAGTCAGCAGGGCCACGATGGGGGCTGCGTCGAGGCCGGTCTGTTCGATATGCGCAACCATCGGCGTGATACGCCAGCGTTTGGGCCGAAACAGGCCGCGAGCGAACGTTTCGATGATCAGGCCGATAAAGCCCAGCAGTTGCTTGCTGTCCTGCCACACGGTGTCCACCGCCCGGCCAATGCGCGCCAGCACCTGAATGCTGGTGGCTTCTTCCGGCGCTTTATCCGGCACGCAAAAGTCATTCAGGGAGCGGTAGACGGTCTTGAGCAACGCGCGGTCAGCCGCAGACAGGCTGCAGTCGGTCTGTTCGGCCGATTGCTCGATGCGGGTCGGCCCCAGCAGCTCCACCAGCAGCGAGGCGCCGGCGGTGTCCAGGGTGCCGAGGCCGTTGAGGTCGATGCGCGCGCCAGCGTCATATTGGCCGTCGAGCTTGTCTGACAGCTTCTTCAGGCTGGCATAGTGGGCAAGCGTCCAGTCCCCCGTAATCCGCAGCTGCGGCGGGGTGGTGGACGTATCGAGGTGGGCGGCGCCGGCCGTCGTGCTGGTGGTCATAAGCTCCGAGCTTGTTTGGCTATCCACAATGGCTACGTAATAGCACGATCCTGGCTACTTTGGATTGTCCGTTTGTGCTGTGTCCGTCACTTTGAAGCGCAGCACGCCGATCACCTGGCCGTCTTCGGTCAACACGCGCACTTGCCAGCGTCCCACTGAGTCGGCCGGGAAATTCTGCTTGTGGGTCCAGGCGCGGTAGCCCTCCTTGCGCCCGCCGTGGATATCCAGGGCGATGCGGTCGACTTCTTTGCCGTTGAATTTCCACACGTGGTAGATCCGCTCATCCAGGCCGCGCGGGGCGTTGATCGCGGTGTAGGCGTACAGCCCGCCGCTGCGCAGTTGGGCACCGGTGACTTCCTTGAGGTCATCGCCGGGCGTGCGGTCTTGCAGTTGAGTGCTGATCGCCACTTCGGTCATCCACAAAGTGGCCGGCGGCACCCAACTGCGCAGGAACCAGCCGGCGCAGCCGATGGCAGCCGTGACCCCCAGCAGCATTGCCCAGCCTTTGAGGCTGCGCAGCGGCAGGCTCACGGCCAGGCTCGGAATCGACAATGCCATCGCCACGCCGAGCGCCAGCTTGTAACTCTCGGCGGTGGTCAGGTGCAGGATGATCGGCAGCGCAGTGAGCAGCGCGGCGAACAAGGTGAAGGTGTGCAGCGCAAGGAACAGCGAGCGTTTGGGCGCCAGCCATTTGTAGTACAGCGGATCGATGATCGACACCAGGGCAGCCGCTCCGAGCAGGCCGGTGAAAACCGACTGGCCGCTGTTCCATGCGGTGGTGATGAAAAAGAACGGCAGCACAAAAAACAGACTTTCCTGGTGGATCATCTGGGTCGCGTAGCGCAACAGCGGTTCAGGGATTTCGCGCTTGAAGAGCTTGGTGAACAGCTGGGTAAAGCTGTTCTCCAGCATCAACCACAGCCAGCTCACCAGCATGATCACCGCGATCCAACTGGCCATGCCTTGTTGGCGGTCCACCAGGATGAAACTGCCCACGCCGGAGATGAAACCGCCGAGCGCGATCACCCCGGGGTAGCGCTTCATCAGTTCAAGAATGCGGGTGATCAAGCGGGTCAGGGTTTGCATTCGGCGGTTCGCAGTCTTTGGTAGGAGAAATCCCAGACAGAATAACGTCTTGGCTCGGTATCCGGTGCGTCATTACGCGATCCGTTTGCGATAACCCCGCACGCCGATCAACGCAATGATGATCAGCCCAAGCACACCGGCGCCGACCCAGCTGAGCGCATCGTAGCTCAGCAGTGGTTTCTCGATGCGCCAGTAGCCGGGTTGCTGGAACACCTGGCGCATGGCGCGGTTGGTCTGGTCCAGGCTCACGGCCTTGATGCGTTTGACCGGATCGCTGAAGTGACCGTTGTTGTAGTCACCCAAAGCGCTCCAGTAATAGTCGGCCAAGGCGCTGTTGCCCTGCACGGCCCAGGCCTGTCGTGCGATGGCGGCTTGTTGCAGGCGCGTGAATACCGCCGGGTCGAGGCCATCCTTGAGCAAGTGCGCCTTGAGCTCTTGGAGCGCCTGTTCGGCGTCGGCGAGGTTTTCGCGCTCAAGGTCGGCATTCAGGCTGAGGAAGCCGACGCCACCGAGCACTTCACGCTCGCTCCAGGGGCCGTAGGACAACCCATGCTTGAGGCGCAGTTGGCGGTACAGCGCCCAGTCGAGGTAGTCCTTGAGCAGGTCGTAGGTTTCATCATGCCCGTCATCCAATACCGGCTCGGGAAACAGCCAGTGCAATTTGGCACTGTTGCCGACCCAGCCATGGATCAGTTCGCGGTGGTCGGCAGCGGCATGCTGGATCTGCGGCAGCGCCGGATGCTCGCTCGGCTCGACCGGATCGAGTTGGCCATAGGTGCGTTCCAGGTAGGCGGGCAGCAGTTTGTCGAGGTCGCCGACGACGATCAGCGTCATGTTGTTGGGGGCATACCAGTTTTTGCGCAGGGCCTCCAGCTGGTCGCGCGTCAAGTGATCGACCCCGGCGCGTTCGGCGCATTTGAGCCCCAGCTCGACGGCCAGTTGATTGCTGGCGGTGTGGCCCAGGTCCTGACGGTCCAACAAGCGTTGCAGGCGGGAGTAATGGCCGCCGTCTTCGCGTTCGACGACGCGCTTGGCGGCGTTGATGTTGGCATCGGTCAATTCGGTACGGGTGATGATCGCCAGGAGCAGGTCGAGCACCTTGCGCTGGTTCTGCGCGGGCGCCTCGATCACAAAGGTGGTGTCGGCATTGCTGGTGTAGGCGTTCCATTCGCCGCCCAAGGCTTGCATGCGGTCCTCGAGCTCGCCTTCGCCGCCGCCGTCGATGCCGCTGAACAGCAAGTGCTCCAGCAGGTGCGGCAGCTCTTTATCTTCACAGGCGAAGTCATCCAGGCCTACGCCCACCACCAGGCGAATCGCCACATGCCCGCGCTCGGTGCCCGGTTTGAGCAGCAATTGCAAGCCGTTGGGCAAGGAGTAGCCCTCGACTTGCAGGCGGTCAAAGGCAAAGGCGTGGGCGGCGCCCATGAGCAGGCACGCAACTAACAGGCGACGCATAACAAGCTTCCTGGCGAGTGAGGTCAGCTTTAACTGACTTCACGGGCCACTGTACGTTCAGGGCGAATGCGTGATGTCGACAATATCGTCGGCGGACAGCGCGCCGGTGTCGGACGTTTCCAGCACCACATAGGCACTGCTGCAAAACAACGAGTTCAGGCGTTTCATGTCGGCAATCAGCTCCAGGTGCAGGGAACTGGTCTCCAGGCTCTGTACGATCTTGCGCTGCAGCCGGCTGACGTGGGCATGGGCCAGGCGGCGTTCCTGGGCGCGGAAACGGCGTTTTTCACGCAGCAATTGGCGAGCGCTGTGCGGGTCGGCACTGAGGAACACCGACAGGCCCAGGCGCAGGTTGGCGATCAACTGGCTGTGCAGGCCGCTGAGTTCTTCCAGGCCGACTTCGGAAAACTGGCGGCGCTGTGAGGTTTTTTGCTGCTGGACTTTGCGCAGCATGCGTTCGATCAGGTCGCCGGCCAGCTTCAGGTTGATCGACAGCTCGATGATCTCGGCCCAACGGCGACTGTCCTGCTCACTGAGGTCTTCACGGGGCATTTGCGCCAGGTAAAGCTTGATCGCGCTGTACAGCGCTTCGACATCGTCGCTGAGGCTGCGCATTTCCTGGGTGATGGTGGTTTGTTTGCCGCGCAGTACTTCCTGCATGGCGGTGAGCATGTTGTCGATCAGATCGCCCAGGCGCAGGGTCTCGCGAGCAGCGTTGGCCAGCGCCAGGCTGGGTGTGGTGAGCGCGGTCGGGTCCAGGTGACGTGGCTTGGCCTTGCCGTTGAGCTCTTCACGCTCGGGCAACAGCCAGGCGCACAGGCGCGACATCGGGCCGATGGTGGGCAGCAGGATCAGGCAGCGGCTGACGTTGTAGAGCAGATGGAAGGTAATGACCATGCCCTGGGCGCTGTAGTCCAGATCGTCCATCCACAGCACCAGCGGGTCGAGCACCGGAATGATCAGCAACAGGCCGATCAATTTGTACAACAGGCTACCCAGGGCCACCTGGCGCCCGGCGGCGTTTTGCATGCTGGTGCTGAGGAAAGCCAGCACGCCACTGCCGATGTTGGCGCCGATCACCAGGCCGATGGCCACGTGCAGGCCGATGACGCCGGCGCCGGCAAGGGTGGCCGTCAACAGGACGGCGGCCAGGCTGGAGTAGGAAATCATCGCGAACAAGGCGCCGACCAAGGCGTCGAGCAGGATGTCGCCGGTCAATGAGGCAAACAGCACTTTCACGCCTTGGGCGTGGGTGATGGGCCCGGCGGCCTCGACGATCAATTGCAGCGCGAGGATGATCAGCCCGAGGCCGATCGCCACCCGACCCAACTGCCCTGCCCGTGTCTGTTTGCGCGACAGGAAGAAAATCACCCCGAGAAAAATCAGCAGCGGCGACAGCCAGGACAGGTCAAACGTCAGCACCCGTGCCATCAGTGCTGTACCGACGTCGGCGCCGAGCATGGTTGCCAGGGCGGGCATCAGCCCCATCAGGCCCTGGCCGACAAACGACGTCACCAGCATCGCCGTGGCGTTGCTGCTCTGCACCATGGCGGTCACCAGGATACCGGCGATAAACGCCAGCCAGCGCTTGGACATGTTCTGCCCGATGACTTGGCGCAAGTTGGAGCCGTAGACCCGCAGGATGCCGGTACGGACGATGTGCGTGCCCCAGATCAGCAGGGTCACGGCGGAAAGCAGATTGAGCAAGGTCAGCATGCTCGGCCCCCCGTGTGGGTGTGCTCCAGCAGGAGCAGTAAAAAGTGCCGCGTGCCGCTCTACGTCTTGTACTTAAGCTGTAGTTGGCGAAAAGGCTCTGCGCCAGCATCGCATAGCTAAAGTGGGGATTGAAACAAAACTGTCATGAAGCGGTTTTCTGCGGATATGAAAAAAGGGGCGCGAACGCCCCTTTTCAGCAGCGGATCAGCTTATTGACCCGGAACGTCCTTACGCAGTTTCACTGGATCCTGCTGTTTCCTTTTTTTCGCGATGGCCGTGCGCATCTTGATGTTCACCGCCTCGACCGCCAGTGAGAACGCCATGGCGAAGTAAACGTAGCCTTTTGGCACATGCACGTCGAAGGATTCGGCGATCAGCACGGTACCCACGACCAGCAGGAACGACAGTGCGAGCATCTTCAGCGACGGGTGCTTGTCGATGAATTCGCTGATGGTGCCAGCGGCGAGCATCATCACCAGTACGGCCACGATGATTGCAGCGACCATGACCGGCACATGGGAGACCATGCCGACCGCGGTGATCACCGAGTCCAGGGAGAACACGATGTCGATGATCGCGATCTGGATGATGGTGTAGATGAACTTGCCACCAGCGCCCTTCGGCTCGTCGTGGGTTTCGTCTTCACCTTCCAGGGCGTGGTACATCTCCTGGGAGCTTTTCCACAGCAGGAACAGGCCGCCGAAGAACAGGATCAGGTCGCGACCCGAAATGCCCTGGCCGAAGACCACGAACAGATCGGCGGTCAGTTGCATGACCCACGTGATCGACAGCAGCAACAGGATACGGGTGACCATGGCCAGCGCCAGGCCGAAGATCCGGGTACGCGCCTGCATGTGCTTGGGCATGCGGCTGACCAGGATCGAAATCATGATGATGTTATCGATACCCAGGACGATCTCGAGCGCCGTCAGGGTGAAGAAGGCAATCCAGATTTCCGGATTGGTCAGCCATTCCATGTGTATTCCTTTGAGCAAGTGTTAACCGCGCAAGCTGCAGCGCCGCGCGGTGGGTGAGTGGGTAAGCTTATAGAGTGCTGAACAGCGGAAAAATCCCCATCAGCAATGCGGCGACCATTATGCACAGGCAAACCAGCACTGCCCACTTCAGGGTGAAGCGCTGGTGATCGCCAAACTCGATACCGGCCAGGGCCACCAACAGGTAGGTCGAAGGTACCAGCGGGCTGAGCAAGTGCACAGGCTGGCCAACGATGGAGGCACGGGCCATTTCCACTGCGGTGATGCCGTAGTGGCTTGCCGCTTCGGCGAGTACTGGCAGCACGCCATAATAGAACGCGTCGTTGGACATGAAGAAGGTGAACGGCATGCTCACCAGTGCGGTGATCACCGCCAGGTACGGGCCCATTGCTTCCGGAATCACCGCCAGCAGGCTCTTGGACATGGCATCGACCATGCCGGTGCCCGACAGGATACCGGTGAAAATACCGGCGGCGAAGATCAATCCCACTACCGCCAGGACGCTGCCGGCGTGGGCGGCGACGCGGTCTTTCTGCTGTTGCAGGCAGGGGTAGTTGACGATCATCGCGATGCTGAACGCCACCATGAACAGCACCGGCAGCGGCAACAGGCCGGCGATCAGTGTGCACATCAGGGCCAGCGTCAGCGCGCCGTTGAACCAGATCAGCTTTGGACGACGGGCGTCCGGGAATTGCGACACGCTGATTTCGCTGTGGTCGACTTCATCGCCGATCAGGTGCAGTTCACCCAGGCGCGCACGTTCACGCTTGCCATACATATAGGCAATCACCAGGATCGCCACGACGCCTGCGGCCATGGCCGGGATCATCGGTACGAAAATGTCCGATGGGTCCACGTGCAATGCACTGGCCGCCCGGGCCGTCGGGCCGCCCCAGGGGGTCATGTTCATCACGCCGCCGGCGAGGATGATCAAGCCGGCCATGATCCGTGGGCTCATGCCGATGCGCTGGTACAGCGGCAGCATGGCGGCTACGCAGATCATGTAGGTGGTGGCACCGTCACCATCAAGCGACACCACCAGCGCCAGCACGGCGGTGCCGACTGAAACCTTGAGCGGGTCGCCCTTGACCATCTTGAGGATCTTGCGCACGGCCGGGTCGAACAGGCCGGAGTCGATCATCAGGGCAAAATAGAGGATGGCGAACATCAGCATTACGCCGGTGGGCGCGAGCTTGGTGATGCCTTCGAGCATCATCGGGCCGATCTTCGGGGCGAAACCACCGAACAAGGCGAACAGGATCGGCACGATGATCAGGGCGATCAGCGCGGACAGGCGCTTGGTCATGATCAGGAACATGAACGTGATGACCATGGCAAAGCCAAGGAAAGTCAGCATAGGAATACTCCAGGCGTAGCGCGGCTAGGGAATGGCGAACCGGGTGGGTCAGCGCAGAACGAAAGGCACGTGGCTTACGGGGGGAGTCGGAGCAAACAGGCGGGTACGGACGGACATCGGGAATCACCATTGTTGTTGTGTACAGCCGGTCTGTTGCCGGCAGTTGGAGGTGATCCTAGTCGCGAAAGCTTTCAGCCAGCTTTCGCTGAGAAAACTGGCGACGGGGGGTGGACATAAAAACGTCAGATGTATGCCGACCCAAATGTGGGAGCAACTGTCTTGAAGGCTTTTAATTTGAATGTTATTGAAAGGCAGCAAGCATCCTACGGCCGCGTACCGTAAACGATCACTG